>JBEHXL010000001.1:0-386072 GCA_048498715.1 Actinomycetota bacterium
ACGGAACGGCATGACGGCATGGCCCTCGTCGCGCAGTCGCGCTGCCGACGCGCCGCTCCCGGCGCGGCCCGACGAGTTCAAGACGAGAGGAGTCGGCCCTGCGCCGGCGATGACGGCAAACAGGTCACCGCCCATGCCGCACAGATGCTGATCGGTGACGGCCAGCACTGCCGAAGCCGCGATCGCCGCGTCCGCCGCCGACCCGCCCGCACGCAACATGGCGACGCCGGCTTCCGAGGCGAGGTGGTTTACCGCTGCCACCATCCCGTTGGTAGCCACGCGTTCAGGAGTCGGGATCATCGGTCGTTCCTTCTGGTCATGCGAAGCCCGCCGAAAAGGCGACGAAACATCACCAGGACGAGTCCTGTGGTCCTAGAGCGGGGCGCCGGGTGCGACGAGCGGCCACGGGCGCTCGCGTTCAGCCACGAGGGCGACGTCGAGCAGCCAGTCCTCGCGGTGGTGGGGCGCCATGACCTGCACGCCGACGGGCAGGCCGCCCACGGTGCCGGCGGGGATCGAGATGCCCGGGTTGCCGTAGATGTTGCCGGGAATGGTCAGCCGACCGTTGTTACCGACGTCGGACTCCTGGCCGCCGAACGTCGTTGGCAGAGGACCGGTCGCGGCGAAGGCGACGTCGGGGTTGGTCGGCGTGACGATCAAGTCCACCTCGTCGAAGAGTGCGCCCATCGCTTCGAACAGTTCGGTGCGACGGTGTTCGAGTTGGATGCGGGCGTCCATGCCGTAGCGGCCTTCGGCGAACTCCATGCCGAAGCGGATCTGCGGCGTCAGGTCGTCCCTGCACGCGGGCCACTTGTCGCCCAACGCGGCGAACTCCGCGATGAGTCCGGCGAGGGCCCACGCCGCGCCCATGTTTGGGATGCGTACGTCGACGTCGATGCGTTGCATATCCAGCCGCGAGACGAGCCAGGCACCAAATTCCTCGGTGATCGACGCGACATCGGGCGCCACCACGGCGTCGGCGAAGGTGGGCAGCACGGCAACACGCAGTCCGCGCAGTGAATCGACGTGGGAGCCGAGCGCGGCCTCCCAGTCGTCTACGCGAGGCAGGCTGAGCGGATCGCGCCGGTCGTGGCCGTTGCTGACGTCGAGCCAGCGCGCCGTGTCTCGCACGGAGCGACTGATGCAACCGGGTACCGACGTCAGCGAACCGATCTCGGCGTGCGGCCCACGCGGGATGCGGCCGTACGTCACCTTGAGACCAAGCATCCCGACAAAGCCCGCCGGGATGCGGATCGAGCCGCCGCCGTCGCCCGCCGTGCCGATCGTGATCTGTCCACCCGCCACGGCCGCCGCGGTGCCCGACGAGGATCCGCCCGGTGTGCGGTCGGCCTGCCACGGATTGCCCGTGATGCCGTTGAGCTTCGTGCGGCCGAGATTCACGCCACCGAACTCGCTCGCCGTCGTCATGCCGACGAAGACGGCTCCGGCTTCACGGAGTCGTGTGATCTTGGTCGAGTCGTACTCGGAGATCCGGTCGCGTAACGGCACCGACGCTTGCGTGTACGGCCAGCCGGCGACGTGGTCGAGCTCCTTGACGCCCATCGGCACGCCGCCGAACGGCAGCGTGACGTCGGCCTGCGCGGCTGCGTCGCGCGCCTGGTCGAAGGCGCGGTATGACCACGCGTTCAGGTCGGAACTGTCGATGGCTGCGATTGTCGCCTCGAGCTCCTCCACCGGAGAGCGGTCACCGGCGCGGAACGCCTCCACGAGCGAGCAGGTGTCACCGGACCACGGTGCGTCAGCCATCGTTACTGCGCCGCGGCTTTGTACTCGTCGACGAGGAGGCGCTTGTAGAGCTTGCCCGTGGGGTGACGGGGGAGTTCCTGGCGGAAGTCGATCGAGCGGGGGCACTTGATCGCGGACAGGTGCTCCTTGCAGAACTCGATCAACTCGCGTTCGAGCTCGGGACCGGCCGTGTTCCAGTCGGCGGGTTCGACGACGGCCTTGACCTCTTCACCAAAGTCCGCGTTCGGGACGCCGAAGACCGCGACGTCGAGCACCTTCGGGTGCGTGACGAGAAGGTTTTCGGCCTCCTGTGGGTAGATGTTCACCCCGCCGCTGATGATCATGTACGCCTTGCGGTCCGTCAGATAGAGAAAGCCGTCCTCGTCGAGACGGCCGATGTCACCGAGCGTCGACCAGCCGGCCTTGTTCTGCGAGTTCTTCGTCTTCTCCGGGTCGTTGTGGTACTCGAACTGACCGCCGCCTTCGAAGTACACCGTGCCGGTCTCGCCGACGGGAACCTCTTCACCAGACTCCTCGTCGACGATGTGGACGACGCCGGTCAGTGCCTTGCCAACAGTTCCCGGGTGAGCGAGCCACTCTTCGCTGTTGCACGCAACGAAGCCGTTGCCCTCGGTGCCCGCGTAGTACTCGTAGATGATCGGGCCCCACCACTCGATCATCGCCCGCTTGGTCTCGACCGGGCAGGGAGCGGCGGCGTGGATGACGGCCTGCAACGAAGACACGTCGACCTGACGGTCGGCCTCGGGCAGCTTGAGCATCCGCACGAACATCGTCGGAACGACCTGCGAATGGGTCACCTTGTATTTCTCGACGAGCTTGAGGTACTCGGCGGCATCGAAGTGTTCCATGACGATCACGGTCGCGCCGATGCGGTGCATCGCCATCGTGAAGCGCAGCGGCGCGGCGTGGTACAGCGGCGCAGGCGAAAGGTAGATCGAGTCGGCGGTGAAGCCGTACAGCATCTGGCCGAGCAACTGGACCGAACTCGGTGCACCGGCGGGAGCATCGGGCAACTTCACCTTGACGCCCTTGGGACGGCCGGTCGTGCCCGAGCTGTAGAGCATGTCCGCGCCCTCCCGCTCGTTGGCGATCGGTGTCGACGGCTGTGCCGCGACCACCGACTCGTACGACTCGTAACCGTCGATGATGCCGTCCATCATCAGCGCGACCTTGACGTTCGGCATCTTGCCGACGAGCTCGGCCGCGACCGGGGCGAGATAGTGCGACGTGATGAACGCCTGCGCTCCGCAGTCGTTGATGATGTACTCGGCCTCGTCAACCGTGAGGCGTGAGGAGATGGCCGTGTAATAGAGCCCCGAGCGCTGCGCCGCCCACGTGACTTCATAGAAGTGGACGTTGTTCTCGAGGAACAGCGCGATCGAGTCGCCTTCCTTCAGACCGGCATCTTCGAACACGTGGGCCAGACGGTTGGAGGCCTCGTCGAGTTGCTTGTACGTGACGACCTCACCGGTGCCCGCCATGATGTAGGCCGGCTTGTCGGGCGTGGTCTGGGCGTGTGCTCCGGGGTACATGGCGGCGACACTAATGGGGTTCCTATGACGCACGAGATAGTCGAAGTCACCGCAAGCGAGACACATCCGCTCCGCCTCGCGGTGCTGCGCAAAGGCGTCCCCAGCACCGACGTCCACTTCCCGGAAGACGAGATGGATCACGCGTTTCATCTCGCGGCGCGCATCGACGACGAACTCGTCGGCGTCGCCAGCTTCAGCCCGTCGGCGACGCCGTTTCGAGAGGGCGCGGCGGCCTGGCAGTTGCGTGGGATGGCCGTCGCCGAGGACCGACAAGGCCAGCGAGTGGGCGAGGCGCTCCTCTCCGCGGCAATCGATCGCATTCGCGCGGCCGGCGCGCCGGTGCTGTGGTGCAACGCCCGTGACAGCGCGCAAGGCTTCTACTCGAGGCTTGGCTTCGTGGTCGAAGGCGACGGGTTCATCACAAAGACGACGCAGCTTCCACACCACGTGATGGTGCTCGACCTCTAGGAGCGCGCGTTGGGGATGTGCGACGGTACGTCCATCCGCGGCCCGTACTTCGGTGCCTTCAACCCGGAGCGCAGTATGAGTCGAACCGCCCGCGCTCGATGCGGACGGAACGGTTCGAGCAGGTCAGCCATTTCGTCGTCGGTCCCGCGCGGTCGACCGGTCAGCGCAAACACGATGTGGTTCTTGAGGTGGTAGTCGCCGAAGGACACCGCGTCCTGATGGCCCCGCGCCGCGAAGGTCGTCTCGCTCGCCGTCCACACGCCGATGCCGGGGATGCGCTGCATCGCTGCGTGCAGTTCGTCGGCGGGCAGCTTCTCCAGATGGCCCGCAACGAGCGCGACCTCGCGCAACGCGGCGGTGCGGGTGATGTCGATGCCGAGGGTGGTGCTGCCATGGCCGGCGAGCGCGTCGAGGGTCTGCTCCGGTGTCGGCGGCAGGAACAACGGCCGACGGTCGACGTAGGGGAGCGGGGCGCGTGCACCCACGCGGCGCACCAGTGCGCGGTACGACTGCTTCGCCTGCAGCCCTGTCACCTTCTGGCCGAGCACCGCGTGGACAGCCGAGTTGAAGACACGGTCGGTACGCCCCAAGCGGATGTCCGGGTGGCGCGCGTGCATTTCGGCCACGAGCGGATGGGGCGACGGGTCGAACCCGCTCGGATCGTCCTCGAGGCCGACGAGCGCGGGGACCGCAGTAAGGGCGTCAGCGGCACCCTGCCCCCACGCCTCGGCATGAAGGCGCGCACCAACTGACCACACGGCGACCACTGCCGGCCCTGCGACGAAGCGATCGGCCCGCCAGAACTTGCCGTCGCGAATGAACGCTGTGGGATCGCCGGCTCCGTTCCGTTGCGGGTAGGTGTTCCCGAAAACGTCAAGGGGTCGCTCGAGCGACCACGACTCACGTATTGGGTTCACGTCTGCGCGCCCGGAATGGGAAACTGCCCGGCATGACGAGGCCGAGTGTTTTCGACGACCTCTCGTGGCGTGGGCTGGTCCATCAGGTGACCTCGCCCGAGCTTGCGAGCAAGCTCGATGAGGACTTCCTGACGATCTATATCGGCTTCGATCCGACGGCCGACTCGCTCCACATCGGCAGTCTCCTCCAGCTCGCGACCATGCGACGACTCCAGCGCGGCGGCCACCGCGTCGTCGGCCTCATCGGTGGGGGCACGGGCCTCATCGGCGATCCAAGCGGCCGCGACAGCGAGCGATCCATGCTCGACACCGGGACGCTCGAAACGAACGCTGCCGCCATTCAGGCGCAGATCGAGAAGTTCTTCGAGGGCCCGAGCGAGGGCACCGGGTCGGTCGTGTTTCGTAACAACGCGCATTGGCTGCGCGAGCTTCGCGTGACGGACTTCCTTCGCGACATCGGCAAGCTGTTCTCCGTCAACGAGATGATCCGTAAGGAGTCCGTGCGGGCGCGCCTCGAAGGACGCGACCAGGGCATCAGCTACACCGAGTTCAGCTACATGCTGCTGCAGGCCTACGACTTCCTGCACCTGTTCGACGCCGAGGGCTGCACGCTGCAGGTCGGTGGCTCGGACCAGTGGGGCAACATCACCGAAGGCATCGAACTGATCCGTCGGTTGCGGTCATCTCAGGCGTACGGCCTGACGTCACCGCTCGTGACGTCGTCGACGGGCGCCAAGTTCGGCAAGTCGGCGGCCGGGGAACAGATCTGGCTCGATCCGAAACGGACCAGCCCGTACGCGTTCTACCAGTACTGGGTCCGCACCGACGATCGCGACGTCGGCAAGTTCCTGCGGTATTTCACGTTCCTCAGCCGCGACGAGATCGACGCTCTCGAGAAGGCGACGGAGGAGGCGCCCGAGAAACGCGCCGCACAGATCGCGCTGGCCGAAGCGGTCACCACGCTCGTCCACGGCGCGGAGGAAACCGCCGCCGCGCAACGGGCGGCCGCTGCGCTCTTCACCGAGGACATCGCCACGCTCGACGAGGCGTTGCTGTTGTCGGTGTTCGCCGACGCGCCCTCGATCTCGCAAGCTCGCAAGGTCCTCGACGACGGCATCTTCGATTTCGCGGCCGCGCTCGAGGCCGCCGGCCTGTGCAAGTCCAAGAGCGACGCTCGCCGCGCTATCGAGCAGGGCGGTGCGTACGTGAACAACCGCAAGTTTGTGGGAGAGCCGATCACCGCCGCAGACCTGCTGCACGACCGCTTTTTGGTGTTGCGACGTGGGAAGCGCGACTTCGCGCTCCTACGATTCGACTGATGAGCAACGTCAACTTCTCCAGCGGGCTACCCGAAACGGTGCTGCCTGCCGATCCGCTCGACGCCAGCCTCGCCGGTGGCGTGCCCAGCTACGCCGAGGCCGAAGAGCTGGTCGCCCGTCATCCGCGGTCCCTCGTCGGCTGGGCCACGCTCGGCGACCTCGCCGCGGATCGCATGGCGCGCTACGCCTTCTACCGGATCGGTTACCACCGCGGCCTTGATGCCCTGCGGGCCAACGGTTGGCGCGGCTCGGGCTACGTGCGCGGTGCGCACCCGACCAATCGCGGCTTTCTTCGTTGTCTCGACGGCCTGCGCCAGATGGCCGCGGCGATCGGCGAGCACGATGAGGAGGAGCGTTGCGGGCAGTTCCTCGCGCAGCTCGACCCTGAGTGGCCCGTCGCCTAGCGCTGGGTCTCGCACTCCTGCTGGTCGTCGGGAGTTGCGGACGCGCCAAAGACGACAACCCCGAGATAACGACGGGAACAACCCAGACCACGGCAGCAACCGACGGTGCCACGCCTCCTCCGTCCAATAACGACGGCAGCCCCACCCCCACGACACGCGCCGCAGCGGGAGCGAGCACCCGACCGAATCCGTCGACCCCCAGCCAGGCGCGCAACGACGACAAGTTGTCGGCCATCACCGATGCGGCCGAATCGGCTCCCGGTCAGTTCGCCGGTGTGCTGCTTGCGCCCGGAGCCGCGAACGCGATCGTGCTCGACGTCAAGGTCGGCGCCGGGTCGTCAGCCAACCAGGACTCGCTCGACAACATGGCCGCGATCCTCCGCGCTCAATCGGGCAAGTCGGTGACGGTCAGTGGACCGGTTGCGCTCGGTGGTGTCGGCGGTGGTACGCACTCCGCCGCGCAGGTCCGATCGCTCGCCGACAGCCAGGGCACGCCCGATCGCGCCGGTGTTGCCGTCGTGCACGTGTTCTACATGGCCGGGCAGTTCGAGAAGGACGGCACGCTCGGTGTCTCCGTGCGCGGCGACACGCTCGCGATCTTCACCGACGAGATCGACAGTTCGACTTCGCCGTTCGTCACGGAGACCCGCCTCGAGCGGGCCGTCACGACCCATGAGCTCGGCCACCTGCTCGGCCTCGTCGACTTGTACCTCGACGACAACCGGGACGATCCGCAGCATCCGGGCCACTCGACCAACCGCGGCTCGGTCATGTACTGGGCGGTCGAAACCTCGCTCGTGGGCCAGGTGCTCGGTGGTCCGCCGCCCGTCGAGTTCGACAGCTTCGACCTCGCCGACCTGCGCCGTATTCGCGGCGGAGCGCCGGCTGCCTAACCCTGGCGCCAGGCTTCGAAGATGCCCATCGCAATGCTCAGGGCGAAGAACCCGAACAGCGCGCCGCCGAGTCCGTACAGCTCGAGGCCCACGGCGGTGACCAGCAGCGTCAGGAACGGCCCGACGTGGACCGAGGACTTCTCGAGCCGCTTTTGCAGCACCGCCATCTCGAAGACCTCGTAGAGCAGGAACCCGGCGAGGATCAACAGCCCCGTCGTGGTGTTGGTGGCGGCGGCGAGCAGGGCGACGGGCAACGCCCCGATCACGCCACCGACGACCGGCACGATGTCCCACAACGCGGCCCAGACACCCAGCGGAGCTGGCGCGGGCACGTCCGCCAATCGAGCGACGACGCTCACCGCCACGCCCGCGATCGCGGCCATGCCGAGCGAGCCCGTCGTGTACGACACGCCCCGCGCGACACCGGTTCGGAACGCGTGATCAACTTGTCCTCGTCGCTTCTCGTCGGAGATCTGTTCGATGGCGGCGGTCACGAGTTTGCGACCGTTCAGAATCAAGAACACGGTCATCACCGTTGTCGCCAGATACGCAACGCCACGGGTGCCAGCCGACCGGATGGCGTCGGCTGACGAGCCGCCGCGCAGGCGCTTCGGGATGTCCTTGACTGCGGCGCGTGTCCGCTCCTCGAGATGGAATGCCTTCGCCGCCGAGCCGAACCGTCTCGACTTCTCCAGAGCGTGCGCACGCTCGGGCGCCACCCGCTGCAGCACGCGGATCTCGTGCACGACGTCGTTGACGGTCAAATACGCGATGCCACCGACCAGCCCCACGACGAGCAGCGCGCTGATCAATACCGCGATCCCGCGGCGCATGTGGTTCGAAAGAAACGAGACCAGCGGATCGAGCAGCGCAGCGATCGACGCAGCGGCGGCCATCCAGCCGAGCACGCGTACCGACGCGCTCGTCATCGCCACGAGCGCGGTGACACCCGCGATCGTGAGCACGATCAATCCGATCGAGCGAGTCGAGAGCGACAGTTGCGCTCGGCGATCCTCCGATGCCTCGGGCATGCGCCGGTAGCGTAGGGCCATGCCGCGGCGATCCGACGCACCCACCGAACGGATCGTCGTCGACCTGGAACCGATCACCCTCATACGCCTGGCCGGTGCCTTCTTGGCGCTGGTCCTCGTCACGACCGTGGTCGGGTCCGCCCCGCGCACCATCACAGCGCTCGCCATCGCCGGCATCCTCGCCGTCGCCCTCGACCCCGTGGTGACACGTATCTCTTCCGCGTTGCACGTCCGGCGCGGCGTTTCGGTCGGCCTGCTCGCGATCGGTGCCGCCGTTGCCGCCGCGCTTGCGGCGGCGCTCATCGCGCCGCCGACAATCAAGCAGGCCGACAACTTGAGCAAGGACGTGCCGCACGTCGTGGAGAGCATGACGAAGCTGCCCGTCATCGGGTCCCGCCTCGACGACGCCGGTGTGCCCGAGAAGGCCCGCAAGTGGATCGAGGAGTTGCCCGGCCGCCTCAGCGGCGACACGACCCCGATCCGCAGCGCCGCCGGCACCGCCTTCCAAGGAGCGACGGCGCTCGTACTCGTCCTGCTGTTCACGGCCGGGCTGCTGATCGACGGTCCGTTCCTCGTGGCCCACGCCGAGGACCTCATCCCTCTCAAGAACCGATCGGCGGTGCGGCGCGCGTCGGTCGCGGCCCGTGATGTCGTCGGGCGCTACGTCGCCGGTTCGCTCACCGTCGCGGGCATCGCGGGCCTGTTCACGCTCATCACCGGGCTGCTGTTGCGCGTGCCGCTGGCCCCGTTGCTCGCAGTCTGGGTCTCGATGTGGGACCTCGTCCCTCAGGTGGGCGGCGCTGCGGGTGGCGTGCCCTTCGTGTTGCTCGCTTTCACCCACAGCCCGCTGACGGGTGTGATCTGTGCCGTGCTCTTCATGCTCTACCTGCAGCTCGAGAACAACGTCGTGCAGCCGTTGCTGGTCGGGCGCGCCGTGCAGCTCTCGCCGCCCGCCACGATGGCGGCAGCGCTGATCGGCGTGTCCGCAGGCGGCGTCGTGGGCGCGCTGCTCGCCGTGCCCACGACAGGCGCCATCAAGGCCATCTACCTCGAACGACGGGCTTCGACCGCTAGCGTCAGAGCGATGGGGCAGTCCAAGCAGACCACCGCGTGAGTCCGACCTACGAATGGGTCGACACCGACGCCGCGTTCGCTGACGCCTGCCAGGCCGCGGCCAACGAGCCGTTCTATGCCGTCGACACCGAGTTCCACCGCGAGCGGACCTACTACCCGCACCTCGCGCTGGTGCAGCTCCGCTGGGCCGACATAACCGTGCTCGTCGACTCGCTCGTGGTCGACATGGCGCCGCTGGCTGCGCTGCTCCAAAGCGATTCGCTGCCGTTGCTGCACGCCGCCGACCAGGACCTCGAGGCGTTCCGACGGGCCTGCGGCGTGCTTCCGAGCCGCATGTTCGACACCCAGATCGTGGCGAACTTCGCGGGATTCTCGACGCCGTCGTTGTCGTCGCTCGTCGAGCGCATCGTCGGCGTCCGTCTACCCAAGGGCGACCGCATGACGGACTGGACCCGTCGCCCTCTCACCGAGGGCCAACGCGTGTACGCCGCGTCGGACGTCGAACACCTTGCGGTGATCCGCGACCACCTGACCGAGGACCTCGAGGCCCGTGGCCGCCTCGACTGGGCTCTGGCCGAGTGCGAGGCCGCGCTCGCTCGTGCGTCGGCGCCCGGGGACCCGTCGATCGCTTGGTGGCGGATCAAGGAGGCGCGTCAATGCCGCGGGAACGCGCGCGCCGTCGCCCAGGAGATCGCGGCGTGGCGGGAGATCCGCGCCCAGGAAACCGACGTGCCGGTCCGGTTCGTCCTGCCGGATCTCGCCGTGGCCGGGATCGCGCAGAGCGCGCCCACCACGGTGCAGCAGCTCAACGCGGTGCGCGGACTCGCCGGACGCGGGCTGCGGGGTGACGTCGCGAATCAGGTGCTGGCGGCGGTGGAACGCGGCAAGAACCTGCCGCCGGATCAGGTCCGTGTGCCCGCGAACGATGACATCGAGCGTGAGCAACGGCCCGCGGCGGCGCTGGCCGCGGCCTGGGTGGCTCAGCTCGCCAAACAGGAGCGCATCGACGCGACGACCCTGGCGACCCGCGCCGACCTGACATCGTTTCTCTCCGGCGCTCCCGACGCCCGTCTGCGGCAGGGCTGGCGGGCCGAACTGGTCGGCAAGCCCCTCGCGAAGCTCGTCGCCGGCGAAGCTGCGCTCGCTTTCGACGGCAATGGCGGCCTCCTTCTCGAAGAACGCTCCGGTACGCCGCTCAAGACATCGCTCTAGGTGGGCGGCCGCAGGTCGATACGGAACGTCAGAATTCCGTCATCAAGTGACACCTCGGCGTCGCCGAGCATCGCGAAGTCCGAGAAGTCGATCCGCGCCTGATCCAGGAACCGCTGGCGCTCAGGGCCTTCGACGGGGGGCATTCCGCGCTTTTTGACCGCCTCGGCCCGTTCGCGAAAGCGCTGGACCATGGCATTGGGGTCGAATTCGGGCACCGGGCAACCGTAGTTGCCACCTCACGATAAAGTGGACGGTCCAAGCAGCTGTTTCGGGGAGCCAGAAGAGTGGCGCAATTGAGAGTGGCCAAGTGAAAAAAGGCCGTCATCGCCGATTTGAAGAAGCGCGAGCGCTCAAGCACGAGCGTCCGCAACGAGCAGAACCGTGCCCCGAGTGCCAGGCCGAGCCCGGCGACGAACACGCGAGCTGGTGCATGTACGAGGACGAGGAAGACGACCTCGGCCTTAAGGGTCTGATGGACTGAGCGCTCTAGCGCTTCACAGGATGGGGCAGCGGCACTGCGCCGTCGTTCCGACTGTCCAGGTACGCCGCGAGTTCGTCGTAAACGACTTCGCCGGCAATCAGCAAGAGCTCAGGCTTGAGCTCCTTGTATACCGGCTGATGACCGACGAACGCTTCAGGCGCCTCGGTGCACCACCACGCGAACTCCTGGCCGCCCTCGCCCCAGTGCTTGCGCGCCCATTCCGTCACCGTTGAGGTGACGCGGCCAGTGTCCTCGTCGGCGACGTCGTAACGGCGCAGCGGAAGCTGCCAGCACACGTCGGGCTTCAGCTCGGCGTGAGGGATGCCACGTTCCATCGCTGCAAGGTGGAAGGCACAGCCCGCCCCCTTCTCGAAGTCGGGCCGGTTGAGGAAGATGCAGGCGTCGTCGACGAGCTTGCTGGTGATCTCACCCGACTTCTTGTCGCGCTTGACGATGCCCTTCTGGCCCTTGTCGATGAACTGCCACTCGGCGGCAGTCAACGTCTTGGCGGCCGCCTCGACACGAGCGACGTCGTCCTCGTCGGTGAAGTGCGCGCCGTAGGAACAGCAGCCCTGCACGAGTTCCGGCGCGGGTGCCGTCAGCACTCCCTGGCAACCATTGCCGAAGATGCACGTCCACCTGCTCGTCAGGAATGTGACGTCGAACATCCACACTCGGTCTTCGGTCGGGTCTTCGATGCTGATCCACTCGCGGGGCGCTTCTGATGTCACAGGTCGACGGTAGCTTCTGACTCGATGCTTTCTGATCTTCGCGACCGTCTGGAATCACTCGGTGAGGAGCTCGCCGACGAGGCGCTCTCGCTGTTGCGGGCGGCGGCCGACGGCGATGCCGATGCCGCCGCCGTCGAGAAGCGGGTCACTCGCGCCCGTCGCGCCGTCGAGAAAGCCGTCCATTTGCTCGACGGCGCCGACGCCTCCGACGACTTTTGATGGGTTGGAAGGACCTCGCCCGAGCGTTCTTCAACGACGCCGACGACGTAGCGGCCTCGCCGACGGTCAGACCGCAACCGGAGAAGCGCTCGTCGTCTCGCTCGGATTTTGTGCGCAACGCTCAGTTTCGCGAGGCCCTCAACGGCTACGACCCGTCACGCGTCGACTCGCTTCTCGAGCGGATCATCCAAGATCTCGACGCAGGCATTCGGCCAACGGTGCGCATCGGGGTTGATCTCGGCAAGAAGTTCCGCGGCTACAACCGCGAGGACGTCGACGAGTTGCTGGCCCGCGTCAGAGCCGATTGAGTTCGTTGATGAACTCGCGGAGGCGGTGGTAGCTCAGCAGGTTGAACCGCATCGCCAGTCGTTTGAGATCGAGCGCGTCATTGTCGGATTTCTCGCCTGAGCTCGCCTGTACCTCGTGGATGTCGCCCTCGACGAGCATGTCGGCGAACGAGGCGTTGAGGTCCACGAGCTGGTTGGGTGTGGGCAGGTGCTTCAATCGCAGCACCATGTTCTTGCCGACGAACCGGATCGATTGGTAGTTCTCGTAGAAGCCGAAGATCTCCGCGGCGCCCTCGGCGACGGAGTCCGTGCGCAACCAGAAGGAGTTGTCCCCGGGGGTGATCAGGCCGACACTCGCGACTTGCTCGATGACGAAGCGTTCCCACTCGCGCCAGTAGGTGCCGCCCATCGAGTCGAGCAGCACGACCGGAGCCGGCTCGGCTTTGCCCGTCTGCAACAGCGTGAACAGTTCGAACGCTTCGTCGAGGGTGCCGAAGCCGCCGGGCAACACGACGTAGCCGTCGCTTTCCTTGATCAGCATGAGCTTGCGAGTGAAGAAGTACTTCATCTCGACGAGCTTCGGGTCCTTGGCGATGAACGGGTTTGCGCCCTGCTCGAACGGGAGACGGATGTTGACGCCGAACGCGTGGTCGCGCCCGGCCCCTTCCATGCCCGCTTCCATGATCCCGGGACCGGCGCCCGTGACGACCATCCAGTCTCGCTGGCTCAACTCGCGCGCCATCTCGCGAGCCTGGGCGTAGAGCGGGTCGTCCGGACGCGTGCGCGCCGAGCCGAACATCGTCACCTTCTTGCGCGTGCGATACGGAGCAAAGGCCCGGAACGCGGCGCGCATCTCGCGCAGCGCGGTCGCGGTGATTTTCAGATCGAGTCGGTTGGCGTTGTCGGTCGCGAGACGCAGCGACGTGTTGACGATGTCGGCCATGACGTCACGGTTGGCCATCGTTTCCATCTCGTCGAGGAGATCGTTGACGCGTTTGTCGAGCTCGACCTTCTTCAGCCCCACCATTCCTCCGGGAGTTTCGACTCGATGTTGCGGATGTTGTCGCGGATGCACTCGGCGCAGTAACGGATGACGCGGCCGCGGTCGGTCTCCAGGGACCAGCCGAGCGGCACGCTGTCTTCGTCACACTCTTCCTGCTTGCCGCAGCGAGAGCAGGCGACCGAGGTCACGCCGGGGTGAGACGCCCGTAGAGGGTGGTGCGCTGCACGAGGCGACGGGATCCGTCGTCGACCTTGTTGGCGTGCGTGACGATCTCGCCGAAGCCGGCTTCGTCCATCATCTGGCCGTGGCTGGCGCCCGCCGCACGCGAGATGTTCTCGTCCATCAGCGTCCCGCCGAGATCGTTGGCGCCGGCGGCAAGCAGCTGACCGGCGCCGTGCGCCCCGAGCTTCACCCACGAGACCTGGATGTTGTCGACGGTCCCGGCGT
The DNA here is from genome assembly GCA_048498715.1 of Actinomycetota bacterium. Classification (GTDB taxonomy): domain Bacteria; phylum Actinomycetota; class Acidimicrobiia; order Acidimicrobiales; family JACCXE01; genus JACCXE01. The sequence continues at coordinate 13,786 of JBEHXL010000001.1, forward strand.
AGACGATGCGGGCGATCGCGTGCATCAGCAGCGACTCACGGAACGTGGGTCCCTGTCGGCTCTTGCCCTGGAGATACAGCGGCGCAGCCATGTGGACGTAGGGGAGCGGGACGAACTCGGTGAAGCCGCCCGTCTCCTTCTGCAGCGCACGCGTGCGCAGCATGTGACGGGCCCAGTGCTTGGGCTCTTCGACGCTGCCGAACATGATCGTGATGTTCGAGCGCAGGCCCACGCCGTGGGCGACACGGTGCACCTCGAGCCATTCCTCGGTGTTCACCTTGTCGGAGCAAAGGATGGCGCGCACTTCGTCGTCGAGGATCTCCGCCGCAGTGCCGGGCAGGGTCTTGAGGCCGGCGGCCATGAGTCGCTTGAGGTACTCCTCGAGCGAGACCTCGGAACGACGGGCGCCTTCAGACACCTCGAGGGCGGTGAAGCCGTGGATGTGGATCTTCTCCGACGCCGCCCGCACCGCTTCGATGACGTGCAAGTAGTACTCGCCGTCGAAGTCGGGGTGGATGCCGCCCTGCAGACACACCTCCGTCGCGCCGAGCGCCTCGGCTTCGGCCACGCGGTTGGTGATCTCGTCGAGTTCGAGCAGGTACGGCGCGCCGCGCAGGTTCAGCGAGAGCGGGCCTTTCGAGAACGCGCAGAACTTGCATTTGAACGTGCAGACGTTCGTGTAGTTGATGTTGCGGTTCGAGACCCACGTGACGTCGTCACCGACGATCTTCTCGCGCAGCTCGTTGGCGACGGCCGCGACGGCGGCGACGTCGGTGCCACGTGCGTTGAACAGCGTGACGATCTCGTCTTCGCCCAACTCCTGACCCGACAGCACACCCGCGAGCACCTCGGCAATGGCGCCGCTGGCCTGCGCCGGCGCAGGCAGTAGCTGCGGCGGCTCGGCGTCGCCGCCTGAACACCACGGGTCGACATCGCGTCCGAGCGCCACCGCGTCCGAACGGCGCAGCACGGCGGTGCGCATCTCCGGGGCGATCCAGCGCTGCGGGTCGCGCACGAACTCCGGATAGGCGGTGAGACGCGGCGCCAGGCGCATGCCGCGCGCCTCGGTTGCCGCTCGCAGCGTGTCGAGCGCGGGCCACGGCCGCTCGGGATTCACGTGATCGAGGGTGACGGGTGAGACGCCGCCCCAGTCGTCGATGCCGGCGTCGAGCAGCTTGCCGAACTCATCGCTCAAGTTCGGGGGCGCCTGCAGATGAATGTCGGCCGGCAGGATCAGTCGCGCGACCGCGATGCTCCAGAGGAACTCGTCCTCGGGGCACGGCGGTTCCTTGTGCATCGCTGTGTCAGCTTTGGGCAGGAAGTTCTGGACGATGACTTCCTGCACGTGCCCGTGACGAGCGTGTGACGCCGCGATCGCTTCGAGCGCCGCGATGCGGTCGGCGCGTTCCTCACCGATGCCCACGAGGATGCCGGTCGTGTACGGCACCTGCGCGCGGCCGGCGGCCTCGAGGGTCGCAAGACGACGCTCGGGCGTCTTATCCGGAGCGCCGCGATGGCACGGAAGGTCGTCCCGCAGCGTCTCGATCATCATGCCCTGGCTGGCCGATACCGCCCGCAGGCGAAGGAGTTCTTCCTCGGTGAGCGCACCCGGGTTGGCGTGGGGGAGCAGGCCGACCTCATCGCGCACCGCGGCGCACGCGGCGACGAGGTAGTCGACGGTCGACGCGTACCCGTGCTCGTCGAGCCAGGCGCGCGCGGCGGGGTAGCGCTCCTCGGGCGCCTCGCCCAGCGTGAACAATGCTTCGTGGCAGCCGGCCTCGGCGCCGGCGCGCGCGATCGCGAGGACTCCGTCGAGCGACAAGTACGGCGACTCGAGACGGGCCGGGGCGGTGGCGAAGGTGCAGTAGCCGCAACGATCGCGGCACAGCCGTGTCAGCGGAATGAACACCTTGGGCGAGAACGTGACGCGGTTACCGAACGCGGCGTCGCGGACAGAGCGCGCCCGCGCCATCAGTTCGTCGAGCCCCACCCCTGCAAGTTCGTGCACGGCCGAGACCCTAGATCTTCAGCTTTGGGGCGAGCGCGCCGAGCAATTTCTCGTGCGCGTCGGCAAAGGCTTTCACGCCTTGGCGCTCCAACAGGTCGGCCACGTCGTCCATGTCGACACCAACCGCACCGACCTGCACGAGAATTCCCCGAGCCTCGTCGACGGACTGGTCGACCGTGCGGGCGACGGTGCCGCGGGCGTCGAACGCCTCGAGTGTCGGTTCCGGCAGCGTGTTGACGGTGTCGGGCCCGATCAGCGTGTCGACGTAGAGCAACTCCGGGTAGTCCGGGTTCTTCGTGGACGTCGAGGCCCACAGCGGACGCTGCACCGGCTTCGGCGCACCGCCCGCGATGAACGAGACGAAGTCCGCATAGGCGACCTGCGCTTGGGCGACGGCGACCTTGCCGCGCAGGGCGAGTGCCTCGTCGCTCCCGACGGCCTCGAGCCGCTTGTCGACTTCGGTGTCGACGCGGCTCACGAAGAACGAGCCGACGCTGTGCGGGGCGACCAGACCCTGTGCGGTCGCGCGCTCCACACCCCGCCGCCAGGCGCCGAGCACTTCGCGGTAGCGGTCCAGAGAAAAGATCAGCGTGACGTTGACGTTGACGCCGTTCGCGAGCAGTTCCTCGATCACCGGCACGCCGGCCGCCGTGGCCGGGACCTTGATCATCACGTTCGGCCGGTCGACGCGCTTGAACATGGACTTGCCCGCGTCGATTTGTGCATCGGTCTCGTCGGCCAATCGCGGGTCGATCTCGACCGAGACGTAGCCGTCGACGCCCGCGGACGCGTCGTACAGCGGACGCAGGATGTCGGCCGCCGCTTGGATGTCGTCCATGACGAGGGACCAGTACGCGTCGTCGACCGAGGCGCCGGCGTCGCGCTGCTTCGCGATGTCGTCGTCGTAGAGCTTGGACCCGCTGATCGCCTTCTCGAAGATCGACGGGTTCGAAGTGACACCGCGCACTCCGCGCTCCAGCAGGGCCTGGAGTTCGCCGGTCTGGATGGCGTCACGGGAAAGCGTGTCGAGCCAGGGCGACTGGCCGCACTCGGCAAAGAGTTGCTGAAGGCGATTCATGATTCCTGGTTATGCCCACTCGGCGAGCAACAGCTTCGCCCGAGTTGCCACGTTCTGCGGCGTGTAGCCGAACTTGGCGAGGACCTCGTCGCCGGGTCCGGACGCACCGAAGTGGTCGATCGAGACGGAGTCGTCGGCCCAACGCTCCCAGCCGAAACTGGTGCCCGCCTCGACCGCCAGGATCGGGCTCTGGTCGTCGAGCACGCTGGCCCGGTAGTCGTCGGACTGCAGCGAGAAGAGCTCCCAGCATGGCATCGACACGACGCGCGCCCCGATGCCCTCGTTGGCGAGCAGCGACGCCGCGTCGAGACAGACCGCAACTTCGCTGCCGGTGCCGACCAGCGTGATGGCGGCGTCGGCGGTTTCCTTGAGGATGTAGGCGCCCTTCGCAACATCGGCGTAAGCATCCGCGGTGCCGTCGAGCACCAGCAGGTCCTGGCGGCTCAGGATGAGTGCGGTCGGGCCGTTGCTGTCGAGCGCAATGCGCAGTGCGTGGGCGGTCTCGTTGCCGTCAGCCGGACGGATCACGCGCAGCTGCGGCATCGCTCGCAACGACGCGAGCTGTTCGATCGGTTGGTGGGTGGGCCCGTCGGGTCCCAGGCCGACCGAGTCGTGACTCCAGGCGTAGATCACCTTCGCCTCGGACAACGCCGCAAGCCGCACGGCCGGACGCATGTAGTCCGAGAAGACGAAGAACGTGCCGACGATCGGCGTGACACCGCCGTGCAACGCCGCGCCGTTGGCGGCGGCGCCCATGGCGTGCTCGCGCACACCGAAGTGCAGCAGCCGACCGGCGGGGTTGGCCTTGTCCATCGGCGTGAACGACGACACGTTGACACCGGTGTTGTCGGTGAGGTCGGCGCCGCCGGCGACGAGACCCGGTACGAGGTCGGCGATCGCGTCGAGGCACTTCTTCAACGCGTTGCGCGTCGCCAGCTTGGTCCCTACCTCGAAGGTCGGCAGCTTGGCACTCCACCCGTCGAGCGGACGGCCCTGGAGACACGCCATGAATGAGTCCGTGTCGCCTTCGTAGCGAGCGACCCGCTCTTCCCACTCTCGGCGAGCGGTGGCCCCGCGGCCCTGGGTGGTCACTCGGTAGTGCTCCACTACCGAAAGTGGTGCATAGAAGGTCTCGTCGACCGGTAAGCCGAGAATCTCTTTGGTGAGCGCGATTTCCTCGGTGCCGAGCGGATTCCCGTGGGCCGAGGCGGTGTCGGTCTTGTTGGGCGACGGCCAGCCGATGTGGCTGTGCAGTACCAACATCGAGGGTTTGTCTTCGACGGCCTTGGCTCGCAGGATCGCCGCTTCGAGCGCATCGAGATCGTTGGCGATCTCGCCCACGTCCTCGACGTGCCAGCCGTAGGACTCGAAGCGCTTGACCGGATCGTCGGTCAGGGCCAGATCGGTCGATCCGTCGATCGTGATCTTGTTGTCGTCGTAGATACAGATCAAGCGGCCCAGGCCGAGGTGCCCGGCGAGCGACGCCGCCTCGTGGCTGATGCCCTCCATCAGGTCGCCGTCGGAACAGATCACGTAGGTGAAGTGGTCCGACAGGTCCTTACCGAAGGTGGCGCGCAACCAGGACTCGGTCATCGCCATGCCGACGGCGCTCGCGATGCCCTGGCCGAGCGGGCCGGTGGTGACTTCGACGCCCTTGGTGTGGTGCACCTCGGGGTGACCCGGCGTCTTGGAGCCGAGTTCACGGAACTTCTTCAGGTCTTCGAGCGTGAGCCCGTAGCCGCACAGGTACAGCATCGAATACTGCAGAATCGACGCGTGGCCGCACGACAGCACGAAACGGTCGCGGTCGGGCCAGTCCGGAGCCGTCGGATCGTGCTCCATGATGCGGGTGTAGAGCACATGGGCCAGTGGCGCGAGCGCCATCGCGGTGCCCGGGTGGCCGTTGCCGGCGGCCTGCGGCCCGTCCATCGCGAAGCCTCGAATGACGTTGACACCTTGTTCTTCGATCTCCGCGGCCATACGGCGAGCCTAGGCGGGAGGTAACAGGGTCAATGGAACCAGCGTCTCGGGTCCGTCGTCGAGACGGCAGCGGGCTTCGATGGTGCCAAAGGCCTCCCACGTGAGCTGCGCCCGCACGAGGCGATAGCCGAACTTTCCGGGCTCGACCTGGAGCGGCTGGACGTTGCGCGCCACCTCGCTGCCCGCCTCGTCGTGGAACGTGACGACGAGCGCCGCAGTGCCCGGCTCGTCGGCCGCGCAACGCACCAGAACCACAAGATGCGGCTCCAACGACACCGGAAGGGGACCCGGTGCCGCGAAGGAGAACTGCACGCCACCGAGGTCGATTCGCGTCGACGGGCCTTCGACCTGCCGGAAGTCGATCGTGTCGATGAAGAGTGCGGCGAGAATCTGCATTCACTGAACGTAACAAGGCGGTTAGCTAGCCTTTGCCCCGTGGCAACGGCGTCAACCGCTCCCTCGACGAGGGAGCAGATCCTCGGCGAAGCGCGGCGCCTGTTCGCTGAACACGGCTTCGAAGGCACGTCGCTCAACGACATCGCAGAAGCGGTGGGCATTCGGCGACCCAGCCTGCTGCACCATTTCCCGTCGAAGGAAGCGCTCTATCGGGAGGTCTTCGAGGTCTCGCTGAGCGACTGGTTCCTTCGGATGGCCGCCGCCGTCGACGGACCGGCCGGCTTCGAACAAATGGATCGAATCCTGCGCGCGGGGTTCGAGTTCTTCATGGCCAATCCGGAGTTCACACGGCTGTTCCGTCGCGAGGCACTCGAGGACAAGAGTGAGTTCGCCAGTGAGTTCGCCGCGGTGCTCAAGCCGCAGATGGATCGCGCCGTCCAGTTCTTCGAGCGCGAGATGGAGGCCGGTCGCTTCCGTCGCCATGACCCGGTGCAACTCATGATCACGGGTTACGGCCTGATCCTGACGTACTTCAGCGACCTGCCGTTCCTCGAGGCCCTCACCGGGAGCGACCCGCTCGCCGAGGAAGCGGTGGAGGCGCGCCTCGACCATGTGAAGAAATTCTTCCGGGCCGCACTAGAACCGTAGAGATATGCCCCAAGCGCCCGGAGTGCAGGTCCCGCCTGCGTGTGACCTGACCCTCGGCATGGTCTGCATCAAGAAGGATGTGCCCGGCGAAACCGTCTGGACGATGACCGTCGACGAGCGCTTCTGCAATCCGGTGGGTGTCATGCAGGGCGGCTTTCTCGCCGCATTCGTCGACTCCGCCATGGGAGCCTCGAGCATCACGGCTGCAGCCGGCCGCAAGATCTTCAGCGCCAACGCGGAGATGAAGATCAGCTTTCTCAAAGCGGTCCCGATGAACGCATTGATCACTTGTACGGCGACGACCGTGTCATCGGGTTCTCGGGTGAACTTCGTCGAGGCTGACGTCCACGACGAAGACGGCCGGCTCCTGGCCCGCGCCACTTCGACGTATCTCATCCGCGACCGCACGTGAGCCCGCGCCCTCGTCGGCTCATCGTTCCGCTCGCTGGCCTCGTGTCGGTTGCCTCGTTCGGGCTGGCCTTCGCGTCGCTGCGACCTGCCGGCGGGAGTGACGCACCGACGTTGGCCGGCTCGGTAGGCGTAGTTTCGCCGCGGCGGGCGCCCGAGGTGCTGCACGACCTCGTCGCCCAGACCCGTCTTTCGAGCCGGATTGTGACCTTCGCCGCCACGCTCGCACCGACGTCGTGTTTGACGGTGACGGTCGGCGATGCGCCGGTCTTCACCCGCAATCCTGATCTCGCCCTGACGCCGGCGTCGGCGCTCAAGCTGACGACCGGCGCGGCATTCCTGTCGGCGCTCGGCGGCAAGGGAACGTTTAGGACGATCGTGCGCGGCGCTCGTCCATCGCAGGGCACGGTCGTCGGCGATGTCTCGCTCGTGGGCGGCGGTGACCCACTGCTGGCGACCGACGCGTACGTGGCCTCCCGTCATCACCCGCCGAAGCCCAACACGGATCTCAACGCGCTTGCGAGGGCCGTGCGGCAGGCCGGCATCACGCACGTCACCGGCCGCGTCGCCGTCTCCGACAACCGCTTCGACGCCGAACGACGCGTCCCGACCTGGAGTCCCGGGTACACGTCGAACGGCGATGTGGGACCCCTTGGTGCGCTCGCGCTCAACGACGGCTTCGCCTCGTTCGCTCCGCTCGTGCCGGCCGGCGATCCCGCGCTTGCGGTCGGCCAGGCGTTTCGGGAGGCGCTGCTGGCGGCGGGGGTCGGGGTCGACGGGGGAGTCGTGCGGGCCGCACCTTCGGGCGTGGAACTCGCGAAGGTCGACTCGGTGCCGTACTCCGAGGTCGTGGCCGAGATGCTGCGAGAAAGCGACAACAACACGGCGGAGCTGCTGCTCAAGGAGTTGGCGTACGAGGCCGGAACCAAACCTGCGACCCGGACGGCCGGCGCGGCCGCCCGAACCGCAGCGCTGCGGAAGCTCGGTGTCGCAACCGACGCGGTGGAGGCGATCGACGGCTCGGGCCTCGACCGCAGTGACAAAGCAACGTGTCGTGCGTTGCTCGCCACGCTGCTGACCAGGCCGGGTGGGTACGACCTGGAGGCCATGCTCGCCATCGCCGGACAATCGGGGACCCTCGACGATCGATTCCTCGATTCGCCGCTCAAGGGGATCATGCGGGCCAAAACCGGCACGCTGAACAACGTCACTGCGCTCGTCGGCGTCGCCGACCAATCGCAGCCGGCGCCGGTGCGCTTCGCCTTCATCGCCAACGCCGCCTTCACCGATGCGGGCGGCAAGGCCCTGCAGGACCGTCTGGTCGGCACGCTGGCGACCTACCCCGAAGCCCCGCCGGCGGACAGACTGGCGCCGTGACCGAGCCGGTACTGCTGCCGCTACCGATGTTCCCCCTCGGCACCGTCGCATTGCCGGGCTCGGTCGTCCCACTCCAGATATTCGAGCCGCGCTACCGCCAACTCATCCACGACCTGCAGCGCAGTGACCGCCGCTTCGGCATCGTCTTGATCGAGCGGGGCAGTGAGGTGGGTGGCGGCGAAGTGCGAACCGACATCGGCACGCGCATGCGCCTCGCCGAAGTTCAGGAGTACCCGGATGGCCGCTACGCCGTGGTCGCTGTCGGGGAGGAGCGCATTCGCGTCGACGCCTGGCTGCCGGATGACCCGTACCCGCTCGCCCTCGTCGAGACGATCGACGACGGGGATGCTCCGTCCGCCGAGGCCATCGACGTTGCGGAGCGCTCGGTCCGCCAGGCGCATGCCCTCGCCGAAGAGTTGGGCTACGAAGCGGTATCGCTCGACGACTTCCTGGTTGCGGATCCGGGCGTCCGGCTGTGGCAGCTCGCGCGTATGACGCCGTGCGGCCCGGCCGATCGGCAACGGATTCTGGCCGCCGAATCGGCCGAAGCGCGCGCCGACGCGGTGGCTGCCGCTGCGCTCGACGCCGTCGAATTGTTCACCCTGCGGAAGGGTGAACAGGGCGGGACCAATTAGGTTGTCGGCGTGGCCCGCGTAAAACCCGCGCAGATCACCGACGAACTGAACGACGTCTGGCGTCTGGTTGTCGGGTATGCGAAGCAAGAGACGATCTCACCCCTGCGCGGTGCGCTGCGCTTCATGCAGTTCGGCTTCGCCGGAATGATCTGCTTCGCGATCGCCGCTGGCTTCGGCGCCCTCGCCATCCTGCGCGGCGTGCAAACCGAGACGGTGTTGCGGGGCAACGGATGGCAATCGGCGATTGCGTATCTCATCGCGATCGCCGGGTGCGGCATCGTGATCGGCCTCGCGATCCGGTCCGTCGCCAAGACACCCTGGAAGACCGACGACAAGGGAGACAGGAAATGAGCACCGCCGAAGCGCCCCGCATCACGCGGGACGACATCGAGACCAAGCTGCGTCAACTGAAGGGCGAGGCCGAAGAGGTCGCCGGTGCGCAAAAGCAAAACGGCCTGATCATCGCTGCCGTCGGCGGCATCGTGCTGATCGCCTTGGCGTACGTTCTGGGCCGTCGCAGCGGCCGCAAGAAGAGCGCGTTCGTGGAGATTCGCAGGCTCTAATGATCCAACGCCTCGTGTCGTTGGCGTTTCGCAACGGTGTTCGCAAGGGCGTCGTCGGGGGCAGTAACCCGTGGCTCGTCGTGGCCGTCGCGGCCGGCGCCGTCAAGTTGCTCAATCGGCCGCCCAAGGCGACCAAGAGCCACGTCATCCACCTCAAGCCCGGCGAGCGGTACTCCGTCGTCTGTTCCACGGACGAGTGAGCAGCGCGTTCGCCTTCGGCGAACTCGTACTCCTGGTCGACCGTAAGAAGCGGCGCTACCTCGTACGACTCGTCGAAGAAGGCCAATTCCACAGCCACGCCGGCATCGTCGAGCACGCAGTGTTCGTCGGCCAGAACGAGGGTTACATCGCCACCTCGACGCGCGGTGCGTCCTATCTCGCCACCCGTCCGACACTGAGCGACTTCATCATCCAGATGCCGCGTGGCGCCCAGGTGATCTATCCCAAGGACATCGGCGCCATCCTCATGAACGCCGACATCTTCCCGGGCGCGCGCGTGCTGGAAGCCGGCGTCGGCTCGGGTGCGCTCTCGATGGGCATGTTGCGGATGGGCGCGCACATCAAGGGCTACGAGATCCGCGAGGACTTCGCCAACAAGGCGATCTCGAATGTCACGTCGTTTTTGGGCGCAGACGCTGCGAGCCGCTACGACGTGGAGATCCGCGACATCTACGAGGGCATCGACGAAACCGATCTCGACCGCATCGTGTTGGATCTGCCCGAGCCGTGGAACGTCGTGAAGCACGCAGAAACGGCGTTGCACACCGGTGGGATCTTCTTCGCGTATGTGCCCTCCGCCATCCAAGTCGCTCGTCTCCACGAGGCATTGGCCGATAGTGCCTTCGCTATGGCCAACACGATGGAGGTGCTGCACCGCGGCTGGTACGTAAAGGGCGACGCCGTGCGCCCCGATCACCGCATGGTGGCGCACACTGGTTTCCTTACGACGGCCCGCCTCCTCGGAGAACTCGCTTGAACCAACTCGACCTGATCGTCGCCCTCGCTTTCGGCGCCGCCGCACTCGGCGGCTGGCGGCTCGGATTTCTCGCGCGCGTCACGTCCTGGCTCGGCCTCGGCGTCGGCGTGGTCATCGCCGGGCGCTTCCTGCCGGCCGCGTTGCGGGCGCTGTCGAGCAACGACACGGCCTATCGGGCCTCGGTGGCCGTGCTGGTTCTGCTCGGCGGGGCGTTCGCGGGCCAGGCCCTCGGGCTCATGCTCGGGCTGCGCATTCACAAGGTGCTGCCCATCGGACCGATCCGGATGATCGACCGCAGCGTCGGTGCCGCCCTCGGCGGCGTGGGCGTCCTGCTCAGCTTCTGGCTCTTCGTGCTGCCGTGGCTGGTCGACCTGCCCGGTTGGCCCGCGCAGCAGGCGCGTTCGTCGACGTTCGCTCGTGTGATCGACCAGTACGCGCCCGCTCCACCGGATCGCTTCCAGGCGCTACGCCGCCTCATCGGGGACCACAACTTTCCCGAGGTGTTCGACAAGCTCGGCCCCGCCCCCGAAACCGGCCCGCCGCCCGCGGAAACTGGCTTCGCGCCGGGCGTGCAGGAACGCATCGCCCAGTCGACGGTCAAAGTGCAGGGCACCGCGTGCAAGCGCATCCAGGAGGGCAGCGGCTTCGCTGTCGCCACGAACCTGATCGCCACCAACGCGCACGTCGTCGCCGGCGTGAAGGACCCGAGCGTGATGCGGCCCGACGGCAAACGCCTCAGCGCCACCATCGTCTACTTCGATTCCGACCGCGACCTGGCCCTGCTCAAGGTGGCGGGCCTCAACGAGACGCCGCTACCGATTGCCTCGGCCAAGCAGGGCGCGCGCGCTGCGGTGTTCGGTCACCCGGGCGGCCAGGACCAGCTGCGCGTCGCCCCGGCCCGCATCAGTCAGCAGGTCACGGCGCGCGGTCGTGACCTGTACGACTCGCACCGGACCGACCGTGACGTCTTCGTGCTCGCTGCGACCTTGCACCCCGGCGACTCCGGCGCCGCGCTCACCGACCTCGACGGACGGGTGATCGGCGTGGCGTTCGCCATCGCGCCGGACGAACCGAACACCGCCTACGCGTTGACGAGCAAAGAGCTCAACGCCGCCCTCGCCGGTCCTCGCATCGAGCAGACCAGCGGCAACTGCCTCACAAACGGCTGAGCAACCCTGCCTTGATTGCCGGCCATTCCTCCGGAACCGCCGAGAAGTAGGCCGAGTCTCGGTAGGTCCCGTCGGCGCCGAGCATGTGGCGGCGGCGCACACCCTCGTAGACCAGGCCGAGCTTGAGCATGGCGGCGCGGCTGGCCGCGTTGCGTGCGTCAGTACGTAACGCCACGCGCGAGACGCCCCAGGTCTCAAAGGCGTGGCCGAGGATGAGGAGCTTGCAGGCCGGGTTTACCGTGGTGCCCTGCACCGACGGGACGTACCAGGTGTGGCCGACCTCGCAGGCGTCGGGATCGTCACGGCCGAACACGTACTCGAGGTCGTAGTAGCCCGACGTACCAACGACTGCGCCGTCGACGCGGACCACATAGATCAGCCGACCAGTGAGGTCGAAGCCGGCGATCGTCTCGCGCCACTCCGCGGCGGTGCGGGGCACGAACGTCCAGCGGAACGCGTCGCGCGCCGTGGAGGCGGCCGCCCGCGCCAACGCGTCGGCGTCGTCCATCGTGACGAGCGACAGTTCGACTCCGTAGCCCGCCAAGTCTGGGGCCAGACGCGAAGCGACGCCCCGAAGGGCGTCGCTCTCAGAACTCATATGTCGCAGGCCCGGAGGACTAAGCGACCTCGATGAAGATGCACTCGCCGGGGCACTCTTCGGCCGACTCGACGGTGGCGTCCTCCATGCCGGCAGGCACGTTCGCGAGGCCCTCGGGGCCACCCGGGTCGGAGAAGACCTTGTCGCCTTCCTTCACGTACGCCAGGCCGTCGTCAAGCAGCGTGAAAACCGACGGGGCGATCTCTTCGCAAAGACCGTCACCGGTGCACAAATCCTGGTCGATCCAGACCTTGTAACCCATCAAACGCTCACTTGTTGCTCAGGCCCCTTGGTGGAGCAGTGGACGGTTTCGAGCGTAGCGCACGCTCCCGATTAACACGGCAATCCGCGAAACAACTGTTGGGCCGGTGCGGCGCCCAATGTCCAAAAGCGTCGAGATATCCGCGTGTAGGGTCGAAAGCGACCGATAGGACAACATGAAGGATCCTGAGTTGACCGACGAAATGGAACCGATGGACCTACCGGCCGCCCGCGAACAGATCGTGGCGCTGGAAGAGGAGATCGTCGCGCTGCGGCGTCGCCTCCAGGATGCGCCCAAGCGTGTTCGCACCCTCGAGGAGAAGCTCCTCGAAACCAAGGGGCAGCTGACGCAGGCCGTATCGCACAACGAAAAGCTCACCTACACCTTGCGTGAAGCGCGCGAGCACATCGCGGCGCTGCGTGAGGAGGTCGACAAGCTCACGCAGCCTCCGTCGGCCTACGGCACGTATCTCGGTGCCAACAACGACGACACCGTCGACGTGTTCAGCGCCGGCCGCAAGATGCGCGTGTCGCTGCATCCCGAGATCGACCTCGACGATCTCAAGAAGGGCCAAGAGGTCGTCCTCAACGAATCGCTGAACGTCGTGCTCGCGCGTGGCCCGGAGGTTTCCGGTGAAGTCGTCACGCTCAAGGACATGGTCGACGAGCACCGGGCCCTGATCGTGGGTCGCGGCGACGAGGAACGCGTCGTCGAGCTCGTCGACGAGATGGTCGGCGTGAAGCTCCGCTCGGGCGACACCGTCCTGCTCGACAGCCGCACCGGACTCGTGCTCGAAAAGCTCGAGCGGCCGGAAGTCGAAGAACTGGTGCTGGAAGAAGTGCCCGACATCTCCTACGACGACGTTGGCGGCCTCGACACCCAGATCGAAGCCATCACCGACGCCGTCGAGTTGCCGTTCCTCCACAAGGAGCTGTTCATCGAGCACAAGCTGCCGGCGCCCAAGGGCATCTTGCTGTACGGCCCCCCCGGTTGCGGCAAGACGCTCATCGCCAAGGCGGTCGCCAACTCGCTCGCCAAGAAGGTCGCCGCTGCGTCGGGCGACGACACCAAGGGCACCGCGTACTTCTTGAACATCAAGGGCCCTGAGCTCTTGAACAAGTACGTCGGTGAGACCGAGCGCAAGATCCGCCAGGTCTTCCAGCGGGCCCGTGAGAAGAGCGAAGAGGGCATGCCCGTCATCGTCTTCTTCGACGAGATGGACTCGCTGTTCCGAGCTCGTGGCACCGGCATCAGCTCCGACATGGAGTCCACGATCGTGCCCCAGCTTCTGGCGGAGATCGATGGCGTCGAGACGCTGAAGAACGTCATCGTCATCGGCGCGTCGAACCGTGAGGACCTGATCGACCCGGCGATTCTTCGCCCCGGTCGTCTCGACGTGAAGATCAAGATCGAGCGTCCCAACGAGCAGGCCGCGGCGCAGATCTACTCCCGGTACCTCACGTCGGATCTGCCGCTCGACGAAGACGAGGTCACTCGTCTCGGCGGCGGCGACCGCGACAAGTGCGTCGCCGCAATGATCGAAGAAACCGTCGAGATGATGTACCGGACCGACGACGCCAACGCCTTCATCGAAGTGACCTACCAGCACGGCGACAAAGAGATCATGTACTTCAAGGACTTCTCGTCCGGCGCCATGATCGAGAACGTCGTGCGTCGTGCGAAGAAGCTCGCCATCAAGCGCGTCATCGCGAATGAGGGCCGCGGCCTTCGTACCTCCGACCTGCTCGAGTCGATCAAGCAGGAGTACAAGGAGCACGAGGACCTACCCAACACCACGAACCCCGACGACTGGTTGAAGATCTCGGGCAAGAAGGGCGAGCGCATCGTCTACGTCCGCACGCTCATCACCAAGGACGACGACACCAAGTCCGCCGAGGGCGGTCGCGCCATCGAACGCGTCGCCACCGGCCAATACCTCTAGGAGTTTCCGCTCCCAGAACCATGTTCTTGTGCTGTTTCGGGGCGCCAGGGCGCCCGAAACAGCACAAGAACGCGGCCTAGGCGTACCCGAGGTCGTGGCGAAGGTCGTAGAGGTCGTCGAGGACGGGTTCGATCTCTGACGCGCGGGTGCGCCACTTGTCCGGCGACGGGATGCTGAGCGTGTGCTTGGACGGGGCCATCGTCTGACAGGCCGCCAAGACGTCACGATCCATGCGGAGACCGGCGTATTCGAGGATGTCCTCGACGACCTCCGCGGTGTTCGCTACGAGGTCCTCGTAGCGAATGCGGGCGCAGTCGGTCAGATCCCGCAGGGGCGTGCCGGTGCCCACTTCCCATTGCCACGCAAACTGTTGCGGCGGTGACTCGTGCACGTGGTCCTGCCACCCGGGCGGCATCAGGAAATGCCAATCGATCCCGTTGCGCGCCGGCCAGTCGCGCACGCCGAGGCCTTTCTCCCGCCCTTCCAGGAGAGACGCGATGTTGTCCGGTGCGTCGCGCACGAGGTGGATGAACACGGCGTCGGGAAACATCTCGCGCAGTGCGTCGACGCGCAGCACGTTCGGCGGCGTCTTGTCGAGCAGGCGATAGCGACGCGGCGCGCGGCCGTGATGGGCGACAACACCCTCGAGGTACGCGGCCTGCACCGCGCCCGCGTCGAGCGCGCACTCAGGGCGGAAGTCGTCGCCGTACGCACCACCGATCTCCGCGTCGATGGCGCGCCAGGGCGGATACGCCTCGTCGCCCCACGAGTAGAGCTTGTGGTGAGGCTTCAGCAGATCGAACAGCAGCGTCGAACCCGATCGCGGCATGGCGATGATGAAGATCGGCCGTTCAAAGCGACGCTTCAACGCGCTCCACCACTTCGTCGATGTCGACAGGCTTGGAAGTGTCGACCGCCACCACCGGCCAGCCCCCGTCGACGGGACGTGCTCGTTCGGCAAACTCGTCGAACTCCAGGGGCCGGTGTTTTTCGCCGTGAACCTCGTGCCGGAACGGCGATCGTGCAGCGAAGCGTTCCATCGCCATCTCGATCGGCACTTCACAACTCACTTCGACCATCGGCGTGAACCGCCGTAGCTCATCGCGCGCGAGTTCGGGTATCCAAGTGCTCTCGAAGACGCCGCCCTCGTTGTCCCGCATGAGCGCGTACATCACGTTGAGCGTTGCGAGTCCGAGACGTTTGGACTCGTCCGCGGACGTGACGGCGAACTCGTCGCCCAGTGCTTCCTTGATGGTGTCTTTCATGATCAACGGCAGCCCGAGCTCGTGCGCCAGGTCGCGCGCGAGCGTGGACTTGCCCGAGCCGGGCGCACCGGAGACGATCACGAAGAGATTGCGCATCGGGTCACGAACGCTATGTGACACCACTCGGTGCCTGAGTTCGTTACGGTTCGCGTAATGGCTGTCCCCAAGGTCTGCGGGATCGAAACCGAATACGGGATCGCCCTGCGCGGGGGCGACCCCAATCCCATCGCGGCGTCCTCGATCCTGATCAACGCGTACGTCCAGCACCTGCACCGTCAGGTCGGTTGGGATTTCGAGGACGAGTCGCCGGGCCGCGACGCTCGGGGCAGTGCCCGCATGGACGCCCGTCCACCGGAAGTCGAGACGCATCTCGTCAACGCCGTTCTCACGAACGGAGCCCGCTACTACGTCGACCACGCGCACCCGGAGTACTCATCGCCGGAGTGCCGCGACGCGTTGTCCGCACTGAAGTACGACCGCGCGGGTGAGCTGATCCTGCAGCGCTCGATGATCTACGCCGAGCAGATGCTGCCGGGCGACGCCCACATCGCCGTCTACAAGAACAACTCCGACGGCAAGGGCAACAGCTACGGCTGCCACGAGAACTATCTGATGGATCGTTCGATCCCGTTCGTCAACATCGTGCGGCGAATCATTCCGTTCTTCGTGACGCGTCAACTGTTCACGGGCTCGGGCAAGGTGGGCAGCGAAGTCCCGGGCGGCGATAGCGCGGCGTTCCAGATCACGCAGCGGGCGGACTTCTTCGAGGAGGAGGTCGGCCTCGAGACCACGCTGAAGCGTCCGATCGTCAACACGCGCGACGAGCCGCATGCGGACTCACAGAAGTTTCGTCGACTCCACGTCATCTGCGGCGACGCCAACCTTGCCGAAGTTGCGACCTTCCTCAAGCTCGGCACGACTGCGATCGTGCTGGCGTTGATCGAGGACGACGTGCGCGGCGGTCGTGACATCGACCTGTCGACGCCGGTGCCGGCGATGCGTCACGTCTCGTCCGACCTCACGCTCAGGAACCCGCTCGCGCTCGAGGACGGCACGACGATGACCGCGCTCGAGATCCAGTGGGAGTACCTCGGTCTGGCGAAGAAGTGGGCTGAGGCCCATGGCTTCGAAGCGATCGGAGGCGACGCGATCGGCACGATGGTGTTGGAGCGATGGGAGCAGGTCCTCGCAGGCCTCGAGAGCGATCTGTTCAGCCTGGCGACGCAGCTCGACTGGGTCGGCAAACTCCGGCTGCTCGACGCGTACCGCGAACGCAACGAGATGGAGTGGACCAACGCGCGGCTGCGCGCAATGGACATCCAGTACCACGACATGCGCCCGGGGACGTCGCTGTTCGCACGCATGAAGATGGAGACGCTCATCCCGCAGGACGAGGTCGAGGAGGCGGTCACCGAGCCGCCGAAGGACACCCGGGCCTACTTCCGGGGCAAGTGCCTGCAGAAGTGGGGTTCGTCGGTGGCGGCGGCCAATTGGGACTCAATTGTCTTCGATTTAGGTGGCGATCCACTGCGCCGCGTGCCGATGATGGAACCGTTGCGTGGAACAGCTGCGCACGTGGATACGTTGTTGGAGTCATGCGAAACTCCCGCCGAGTTGCTAGCGAAGCTCGGTGCATAGGCACTAGAACCAACAGACAGTCGAACGAAAAGAACGCGAACCATGGCTGAGCGAGAACTCAAGAAAAAGCAGACAACCACCCGGGGCGACGAAGAAGTTGTCGACGAGGCTCCAGCAACCACCGAGCGCGGCGACAAGCTGAAGGCGGACATCGACGATCTTCTCGACGAGATCGACGAAGTGCTCGAGGAGAACTCCGAAGACTTCGTGCGTTCCTACGTCCAAAAGGGTGGTCAGTAGGCCCTCGGCCTCATCTCTCTATGACGCTGCCTTCCTTCTCCCCGGCGGACTCGCCGGGTCCTGACTTCGCCCGCCTTCTCGACAAGCTCGGTCTTGCGCCGCGTGTGCCCGAGGCCGGCGCGTTCGACAAAGTCACGCACGGCACGACCATCGTCGCCCTCCGCTTCGTGGATGGCGTCGTCATGGCCGGTGACCGTCGGGCCACCGCCGGGAGCGACATTGCGCACCGCAACATGGAGAAAGTCTTTCCGGCGGACAAGTTCTCCGGCATTGCCATCGCGGGTGCGGCGGGTCTCGCGATCGAGATGGTGCGTCTGTTCCAGACCCAGCTCGAGCACTACGAGAAGCTCAGCGGCAACGCACTGTCGCTCGAAGGCAAAGCCAACCAGCTCGGGCAGATGATCCGAGGCAACATGCAGATGGCGATGCAGGGCCTCGCCGTCGTGCCGCTGTTCGCCGGCTACGACACCCGCCGTCAGACGGGGCGCATCTTCACGTACGACGTGACGGGCGGCCGTTACGAGGAATCAGATTTCCATGCGACGGGCTCGGGTGGGCGTGACGCCCGCACGACCATCAAGCTCGGGTGGCGTCCGGGCATGACGCGAGACGAGGCCATCGAGCTCGCGGTCGAATCGCTGTACGAAGCCGCTGACGAAGACTCTGCGACCGGCGGTCCAGATGTAGTTCGGGGCATATATCCGATCGTCGCAACGATCACAGAGGCTGGCTTCGCGAAGGCTGACGTAAGCGAGGTGTCTGAGCGCTTTGCAGCCCTCATCACGCGTCGCTCCGCTGGGGGGAGTGTCGCGTAGATGTCAATGCCGTTTTATGTAGCGCCCGAGCAGTTCATGAAGGACAAGGCGGATTATGCGCGCACGCGCATCGCCCGTGGCCGTCCCGTCGCCGTCGCCAGCTACGACGGCGGTGTTCTGCTCGCCGCCGAGAACCCCTCGAACAACCTGTTCAAGATCGCCGAGATCTACGACCGGATCGGCTTCGCCGGTGTCGGTCGCTACAACGAGTTCGACCAACTTCGTCAGGCGGGCGTCCAGCACGCCGACGTGAAGGGCTACACCTACTCACGCGAGGACGTCGACGCCCGCACGCTGGCGAACCTCTACGCCCAGCAGCTCGGTTTGAGCTTCACGCACGAGATGAAGCCGTTCGAGGTCGAGATCCTCGTCGCAGAAGTCGGCGTGTCGCCCGAACAGGATCAGCTGTTCCACATCCTCTACGACGGGACCGTTTCAACCGAGGTCGGCCACGCCGTCATGGGTGGCGACTCCGAGACGCTCGGTGAGCGCATGCAGTCCGCCTACGTCGAGGGCTGGGACCTCAAGACCGCGCTCAAGGCGCTCGTCGAGGCGTTGAAGGGTCCCGACCGCGAACTGCCCGTCGAAGAGCTCGAAGTGGCAGTGCTCGATCGTGCTGTGCTCGGCCGCACCTTCCGGCGCCTCAGCGACGCCGAAGTCGCCGAACTGCTCAAGTAGCTCGCCAATCCGCAAATACGCGGCATTCCGACCGATAGGTTCCTAGATATGGAGCGGCGCATCTTCGGTCTGGAGAACGAGTACGGCGTCACGTGCACCTTGCGTGGCCAACGACGGCTCAGCCCGGACGAAGTCGCCCGTTACCTGTTTCGTCGTGTCGTGTCCTGGGGGCGTTCGTCGAACGTGTTCCTCGAGAACGGCGCCCGCCTGTATCTCGACGTGGGCTCGCATCCCGAATACGCGACGCCGGAGTGCGACACGATCGGCGATCTCGTCATCCACGACAAGGCGGGGGAGCGCACCCTCGAAGGTCTCGTCATCGAAGCCGAGCAACGCTTGCGGCAAGAAGGCATTCGCGGCGTCGTGTACCTGTTCAAGAACAACACCGACTCCGCCGGCAACTCCTACGGGTGCCACGAGAACTATCTGACGTCTCGCCGTGACGACTTCGGCCACTTCAGCGAGGTGCTCATCCCGTTCTTCGTGACACGCCAGATCTACGCCGGGGCAGGCAAGGTGCTGCAGACGTCGCGTGGTGCGGTGTTCTGCCTGGCGCAACGCGCCGAACACATCTGGGAAGGCGTCAGCTCCGCCACCACGCGCAGCCGCCCCATCATCAACACCCGCGACGAGCCGCACGCCGACGCCGAGAAGTTCCGTCGCCTGCACGTGATCGTGGGCGACTCGAACATGAGCGAGTACTCGACGTTCCTCAAGATCGGCGCGACCAGCGTCTTGCTGCGCATGCTCGAAGACCCGAAGGTCGTGTTGCGCGACATGACGCTCGAGAACCCGATCCGCGCCATCCGCGAGATCAGCCACGACATCACGTGTCAGCGCAAGGTCAAGCTCGCCAACGGGCGGGAGGCTTCGGCGCTCGACATTCAGTTCGAGTACCTCAATCGCGCCGAGCGCTACGCCAAGACCCACGACCTGCATCCCCACGAGGAGCAGGCGATGAAGATGTGGAAGCACTGCCTCGAAGGTCTGGAGCGGGATCCGTTCAGCCTCGACAAGGAGTGCGACTGGGTGATCAAGCACAACCTGATCGAGAAGTACCGGGCCAAGCACGACCTGCCCCTCGGCCACCCGCGCGTCGCCCTGCTCGACCTCCAGTACCACGACGTCTCGCAGACCCGAGGTGTCTTCTACAAGCTGCAGAACGCAGGCGTCGTCGAGCGAATGGTCACCGACGAAGAAATCGAGACGGCCCGCGACACGCCACCGCAGACGACGCGAGCCAAGCTGCGCGGTGACTTCATCCGCAAAGCCAAGGAACGCCGCCGGGACTACACGGTCGACTGGGTGCACCTGAAGGTCAACGATCAGGCGCAGCGCACCGTGTTGTGCAAGGACCCGTTCAAGTCGAAAGACGACCGGGTCGAACGCCTCATCGCGTCGTTGTAGATGCCGTCGTTCCGCACCGGAACCGTCACGTCGCTGCTCAGCGAACGCGCCGGGCTCCAGCGCGTCGACGTCGAGGGACGTAAGGCGTACGTCCTGACCCAACTGACCGGCTCCGTTGCGGTTGGTGATCGAGTTGTGGTGAACACCACCGCGGTCGAGTTGGGCCTTGGTACGGGCGGCTGGGACGTCGTTCATTGGAACCTCGCCCACGAGTCGCTCGACCTCCCCGGTGACGGCCACGTCATGAAGCTGCGCTACACCTCGCTGCAGGCCGATACCGGCGTGGCCGAGGAGCATCGCGAGGCCGTCGGGTCGTTGCTCGGCGCTCCCGTGGTGGCGCTGGCGCTGCACAGCCAACTGGCATGCGCAGCCGCGGCCGTCAAAGTCCTACGTCCGGACGCAACGGTCTCCTACGTCATGACGGATGCGGCGAGCCTGCCCATCGCCCTGTCCGATCTCGTGTTCGCGCTCCGGGAGGCAGGCCTCGTCGACCAGACCATCACCGCCGGGCAGGCCTTCGGAGGTGACATCGAAGCGGTCAACGTCGCCTCCGCCCTTGCGCTGTCGGCGGGCGACGTGACCTTTGTCGGCATGGGCCTCGGCTCGGTGGGCACCGGCACCGCGCTGGGCTTCGGTGGCTACGAGGTCGGCGCCATCCTCGACACCATCAACGACCTCGGCGGCCACGCCATCGCCGCGCTGCGCTTTTCCGATGCCGACCCCCGCGAGCGGCACAAGGGGCTCAGCCACCACTCGGCCTCGGCGATCGGCGCCAGTCACACCCCGGTGGTGGTGCCGGTCCCGGATGACGAACCGGTGCCGGCGCTGCCGCCCAACGTGACGGCCGCGACCGTTTTCGTGCCCGACGTGTTGAGCGTCCTCGACGCCAAGGGGATCGCTGTCAGCACGATGGGCCGCGGCCCGGCTGAAGACCCTCGCGCGTTCGCCTACGCGGCCGCCGCGGGCGCTTACGCCGCAACGCATCTCGGCGGGTAGCGTCGCCTCGATGGCCGACGCAGAACAGTCCACGGTTGCAAGCGAGCAAGCCGCGGAAGACAAGGCGAAGCACACTCGCAAGCAGATCATCGAGTGGGTCGTCGTCATCGTCGCTGCGCTCGTCACCGCCACGATCCTGCGGGCGGGCGTCGTGCAGGCGTTCAGTATTCCGTCGGAGTCGATGGAACGAACGCTGCTGATCGGCGACCGCGTTCTGGTCAACAAGCTGAACAAGAAGGCGCATCGCGGCGACATCGTCGTGTTCGCCCGGCCTCCGGGTGAGGAGTCCGCCGCCATCAAAGACCTCATCAAGCGGGTGATCGGTCTACCCGGCGACACCATTTCGGCACGCGACGGCAAGCTCTACCGGAACGGCAAGGCCCTCGACGAGCCGTACCTGCAGCCGGGCACCCAGACGATCATGGAGGGCGAGGTCACGGTGCCGAAGGGCTACGTGTGGGTCATGGGCGACAACCGCGGCTCGTCCCGCGACAGCCGTTTCTTCGGCCCGATCAAGCAATCCAGCATCGTCGGCCATGCCTATGTCCGCATCTGGCCTCCGGGGCGCATCGGCGGTCTCTAGGCGCTACCGGATCTGATCGGCCAGAGCCTCCATCAATCGGTCGACGTGGTCGCTGAAGACGCCGTCGACGCCGTAGGAGAAGGTCAGGCCCAAGGCGCGGGGCTGCTGGGCGTCCCAGGCCAGCGCGTAGCGCTCGAATCGGTGGAGCAGCGTCACAAGGCCGGCGTTCCAGTCGGTCCAGTGCATGTTCAGCGCGTCGATCCCCGCGTTCGCCAACGAGGCCGCTCGCCGTTCGGGCCCTTCGCTGATGCGGCGAAGCCGGGTCGAGTCGACGAGCTTCACGGCATCGCTCTTGGATCGCCAGGTCTCCACCAGTTTCCAGTCCGGGTGGCACAGCCAGAGCCGATCCACAGCCCCCGCCTCCGTGGCCGCCGCGAGGGTGGCGTCGAGCGCGTTCGGATCCTTCACGTCGAGAGAAAGTTGGAAGTCCGTACCGCATTCGGCGTACAGCTCAGGCAGCGTCGGAACGTGCGACGGGAGCTGGTCGCGGCGTAGATCCTTGATCGCCCGCCGCCGAAGGCCCGACTTCACAACCCCGTCGTGGTCGAGCACGGCTAGTCCGTCACTAGTCACCCAGACGTCGGACTCGAGTCCGGTTGCACCCAGTTTGAGGCCCAGTTTGAAGGCCGAAATGGTGTTCTCCACGGCGTGTGCGCGCGCACCGCGGTGGGCGAACGCAATCGGTGGCCGAAGCAGTGAATCCACCCCCGAACGGTAACTAGTCATTCATAACCACCGAAAAACGGTTAGCCGGGGCCATAGCCCGGAATCGGTCATACGGCGCATGCTGTCGACAGACCTACCGACCTGAGGGAGAACCGCCATGGAAACACCGAACACTGAGCCGCTCGTAGCGCTCGTGCGGGCCAGCTGCCCGCAGTGTGGTGACGTGGAACTTCCGGGCACCGCTCTCAAGGCACGGGTTTGCGAGACCACCGGCGAGGGTTCGTACTCGTTCGGTTGTCCCGAGTGCGAGACCGTGATCGTCAAGCCGGCCGACCAACGGCTGCTCGACCTGCTTGTCGCATCCGGCATCTCCCTCACGAAGTGGAGCCTCCCCAGCGAGCTCGCCGAGGCGCACAGCGGTGCACCGATCACCCACGACGACATCCTCGCCTTCCACGACCTGCTGCAGACCGATGACTGGTTCTCGATCGTCGAGGATCTCGTCAACGGTTCCGGCGCCGCGTAATCCATTTTCGCATCAGCGTCGTAGGATCGACGCGTGTCCAACCTCGGTACTCCAGAGATCCTGGTCGTTCTGATCGTTGCGCTGCTCGTACTGGGTCCTCAGCGACTCCCACAGGCGGCGCGACAGTTCGGTAAGGCAATGGCCGAGTTCCGTCGCGTCACGGGCGGCCTGCAGGCCGAGATGCGCGACGCGATGTCGAGCATCGAGACCGAGATCAAGAGCGCCATCGACACCGACGGCCCGCAGGCAACACCGCCACCCGCGAAGCCCGCAATTTTCGAGCCGCCGGCCGTGGGCCCGGCGCCCACGGGTATGCCCGTAGCGCAGACGCCGATCGTCCCGGCTGCGCCTGTCCCGCCGACCGACGAAGGTTCCACCGACGCTGACAGGCCCACCGAGGCCTAATCCGTGGAAAACGAAACGGCTGCAGAAGCCGGCGAGGGGCAGTCTCCCGCGGGGTCGATGACTCTCGTGGAGCACCTGACGGAGCTGCGCACTCGACTCTTCATTTCCTGCCTCGCAATCGCAGTCGGCGCTGTCATCGCGTTCCTGCTCTACAACCGGATCCTCGACTTTCTCGTGCATCCGTACTGCGAGATCCGCAAGGGCAAGTGTCAGCTCTTCGTGCAGTCACCTCTCGACGGCATTGCCACGCGTCTCAAGATCGCGGGCTACGGCGGGTTGATGATCGCGAGCCCCGTCGTCTTGTGGGAGCTGTGGCGCTTCATCACGCCCGGTCTGCACAAGCAGGAGAAGCGGTATGCGATCCCGTTCATCGCTTCGTCGACGTTCCTGTTCTTCTTCGGCGCGCTGCTCGGCTACCTCACCTTCCCGAAGGCGCTCCAGTTCCTGATCTCGATCGGCGGATCGAACATCCAGGAGATCTTCAGTCCGAAGGAGTACGTCTCGTTCTTCCTAAAGGTGATGCTGGCGTTCGGCATCTCCTTCGAGTTCCCCGTCATCCTGGTGTTCCTGATGCTGGTCCGAGTCCTCACTCGGGCGCAGCTCAGCTCCTGGCGACGTCCGGCCATCGTCATCATCGTGGCGGCCGCCGCTCTCATCACGCCGAGCCAGGATCCCTACTCGCTCTTTGCGATGGCGGTGCCGATGTACGTCTTCTACGAAATGTCGATTCTGGTGGGTCGTATTCTGAAGAGGTGAGTTCGTTCCGGCAGGACTTCCTCGCCGGGCTCGAGTTCCCGGTGGACACGTTCCAGGTCGACGCGTTGGACGCGATTGATGCCGGCCGCTCGGTGCTCGTCGCGGCGCCCACGGGATCGGGCAAGACGCTCGTTGCCGAATACGCGATCGCCCAGGCCGTCGCCAACGGCCGCAAGGCGTTCTACACGACGCCGTTGAAAGCGCTGTCGAATCAGAAGTTCAACGACCTCTGCGCGATCCACGGCGCGGACAAGGTCGGACTCCTCACGGGCGACACGGTGATCAATCCGGATGCGCCCATCGCAGTCATGACGACCGAAGTGCTCCGCAACATGATCTACGCCGGCTCGTCGACGCTCGATCGTTTGCAGTGGGTCGTGCTCGACGAGGTCCACTACCTGCAGAACCCGTATCGCGGGGCCGTGTGGGAAGAGGTGATCATCCACCTGCCGCACCACGTCAACCTCGTGTGCCTGTCGGCGACGGTGAGCAACGCCGAGGATTTCGCCGACTGGATCGGCACGGTGCGCGGCGCGACTGATGCCGTCATCGAAGAGCGCCGACCGGTAGAGCTCGAGCACATGTACCTCGTGGCCGAACGCGACTCGCAACGCCATCACCTGCTGCCGACCTTCGTCGACGGGATGCCGAACAAGAACGCGGCACGCCTCGACAACCGGGTCGAGAAGCACAACTACGGCAAGGAAAAGCGTCGCCGACGTCTGGCCACGCCCCGTCGCTTCGAGGTGGCCCACGTGCTGGCCGACAACGCGATGTTGCCGGCCGTCTACTTCATCTTCAGCCGGAACGGGTGCGACGAAGCGGTGCGGCAATGCGTCTACGCAGGCTTGCGGTTGACCACCGCCGAGGAGCGCACGCAGATCCGCTCGATTGCCGAGGCGCGGATGCGCGACCTGTCCGACGCTGATTTGCAGGCGCTCGGATACGAGTCGTGGTTGACGGGACTGGAAGCGGGCATCGCTGCGCATCACGCCGGCCTGGTCCCGCCGATGAAGGAAGCCGTCGAGGAGTTGTTCGCGGCGGCGCTGATCAAGCTCGTGTTCGCGACCGAGACGCTGTCGCTCGGCATCAACATGCCGGCGCGGTCCGTCGTCATCGAAAAGCTGACCAAGTTCACCGGCGACCACCACGAGATGCTGACGGCGGGGGAGTACACGCAGTTCACCGGGCGAGCCGGCCGGCGTGGCCTCGACGACGTCGGTTTCGCCGTGGTGTTGTGGTCGCCCTTCGTGCCGTTCGACCAAGTGGCCGCACTGGCGTCGCGCCGGACGTACGCGCTGCGGTCGTCGTTCCGACCCACGTACAACATGGCGGCCAACCTGATCCGCCGCTACGAACCCGACGAGGCGCGGCATCTGCTCAACCTGAGCTTCGCCCAGTACCGGGCCGACCGCGTGATCGTGCAGCAGGAGGCGGCCATCGAGCGCCTCGTCAACGAGATCGCGAAGGCCCGTCGCGACGCCGAGTGTGAGCTCGGTGACGTGAACGAGTACCGGATCCTGGTGGCCGAGGCGCAAGAGGCATCTCGGGGGGCACCGAGCGAAGCCAATCTCATCGCCGATGCGATGACACGCCTGCGACCCGGCGACGTCGTCATCGTGCCCGGACACCGCACCCGAGGTCGTGTGGCGGTGTTGACGCCGGCCCGCGGCAAGGGCGTAGGCGGGCTCGTGTTGCCGGTGGTCACCGACGACGGACGTCGGCTCCAGCTGCGCGTCAAGGACTTCCCGATTCCGCCGCGTCGCGTAGCTCACATCAAGTTCCCGACGCCGTTCGAACCCCAGGCCCAGCGGTTCCTGCGCGCCGCAGGCGAGATGGTGCGCGGCCTCGACGTCGACGAGCCCGACGACGTGCGCGATTACACACCGAAGTGGATGGGCGGCAAGGCCCGCCAGAACCGGGCGACGCCGCACGAACGTTTGGTCAAGATCCACCCCGTCGGCTCGTGTCCCGACGCGCCGAAGCACCTCAAGGCGCTGGCGCGGGTCGAGCGGCTGGAAAAGGACCTGAACAACGAGCGCAAGCAGAAGCGCAAGGACGACGCGTCACTCGGGCGTCAACTCGACCGCGTGTTGCGGGTGCTCGAGCAACTCGGCTGTGTGGACGGCTGGTCACTCACCGAGCGGGGCGAACGACTGGCTCGGCTCTACCACGAGTGCGATCTTCTGATCGCCGACTGCATCGAGGAGGGGCTGCTCGACGGACTCGACGCGCCCGACCTCGCCGGGCTCTGCTCGGTTTTCACGTACGAGGCCCGCAACGCCGACGTCGTCGGGCTGCCGCCCGGCTCGAAGCTCAACGCCCGCATCGCGGATGTGGAGCAACGACATCACCACATCAACAACTTGGAGAAGCGTTCGCATCTGCCGCTGACCCGGGAGATCGACGCCGGTTTCGCCGACTCCGCCCGTGCGTGGGCGCGTGGCGAAGACCTCGCGAAGGTGCTCGAGGGCGGGCTCCCTGGTGGCGACTTCGTGCGCAACATCAAGCAACTCGTCGACCTGCTGCGTCAGGTCGCTCTGGTCGCCCCCAACCCGCTCACACGCGCCGCGGCCGAGGAAGCGTCCGAGGCGCTGTACCGAGGCGTCGTCGCCGTCGCCACCGGTCTGGCCGACCAGTCCGCGTGACGATCAAGAAGGGCGAGCCGTGGGGCGAGCCGGCGACGCCACCTCCCGACGCGATCAGCACGTCGACGGACCGCGACATCTCGCGCGCGCTCGAGCAAGCGCGGCGTGACGACGTCGCCTTCCCGTCGTTCGTCATCACGGGCGGCGACCTCGGCCGAACACTCGCAGCGAGCGGCAACCCGGCGCGGGCCTATCCGCTGGATCTCGGCGAGGTGCTCGTGGACGGTCGCCATCACTATTTCGTGGCGCACATTGTTGCGCGCACACGAAACTGGCGGAGCTTCGCCGTCGCGATGAACGCGCAGTGGGTTGGTGAGTGGAACCTCGGCCCGAAGGCGCACCCGAACGACGGCATCCTCGACGGGTACGAGGCGACGCTCGGTTACTTCGATTGGCGCAAGGTTCGCGACCGGCTACCTACCGGCTCGCACCTGCCGCACCCGCGTATCGACGTCACCCGCCGTCGTGCCATCTCGTTCGAGTTCGCGAAGGCGCGCCCCGTCTTCGTCGACGGCGAGCACGTCGCGGATGCCAAGCACGTCGCCGCCCGCCTGACTCCGGACGCGCTGACCGTCTACGCCTAACGGACACCCGCGTTAGAAAGCGTCGTTTGGTCGTTGGCGGACCTGAGAATGGCGTTTCCACCGCCCTTTGACGCTTTCTAACGCGGGGGTCAGCTTTGTGCGGCTCTAGGTTGACGGCATGGACGCGTGGATTCTGGACGAGTCGCCCGGCAGCTATCGGTGGGGGAGCATCGCCACTCCCGAACCCGGGGCGGACGAAGTGCGCGTGCGCGTCGTGGCCTCCGCGCTCAACCACATGGACCTGTGGGTGACGCGGGGCATGCCGAAGCCCCACACGCCTCACGTACCCGGAGCGGACGGCGCCGGCGTCATCGACGCCGTTGGGACGGACGTCACCAACGTCGCAGTCGGCGACGAGGTCGTGATCAACCCCGCCGTCGCGTGCCGCAAATGCAGCTACTGCCTCGCCGGCGACAGTCCGTACTGCAAGAAGTTCGGCATCCTCGGCGAGCACCGCTGGGGTATGCACGGCGAATTCGTCGTCCTCCCGGGCGCGAACGTCGCGGCCAAACCCGCCGACATGAGTTGGGAGGTCGCGGCGGCGTTCCCACTCTGCTGGCTCACGGCGTGGCGCATGCTCAAGCGGGCTCGGCTGAACGCGGCGGACACGATGATCGTCGTCGGTGTCGGCGGCGGCGTGTCGAGCGCCGGCCTCGCGCTCGGCGTCGCGAGTGGCGCCAGGGTGTACGGCACGTCGCGCGACGCGGCGAAGCGGAAGCGGGCGATCGAGATGGGAGCGGTCGACGCCTTCGACTCGAGCGAGCCGTGGCCCGTGCAGGCCGACGTCGTGTTCGAAAACGTCGGTGCGGCGACCTGGAACAACTCGATCAAGGCTCTCAAGCCCGGCGGTCGTCTGGTGACGTGCGGTGGCACCGCCGGATCCCAGGTCGAGATCTCGCTGCCGCGGCTGTTCTTCAAGCAGCACGAGATCATCGGATCGACGATGGGCTCCTACGCCGAGTTCGACGAAGTCCTCAAGATCGTGGGGTCCGGACTGCCAGTCGAGATCGATCAGGTCTTCGAGGGCCTCGGTCAGTTCCCGAGGGCACTCGAACGCCTCGAAGCGGGCGATCAGAGCGGAAAGATCGTGATCCGCCACTAGACCCCCTCGGGGTCGTACTCTGCGAATTCCCATGACGAAGTACGCCGTAGAGACCTTCACGCCCGATGAGGCAGTGATCCTCCGGCGGTACTTCACGAACCTCGACCAGCCGGTCTTCGCGCTGACAAATCTGCCCGAAGTGGTCAAAGGTGCCCTTTTTGCCCGCTATTCCCGGTCGGCAAAGAGCCTGCGCCGGCTCTTTCTCGACGAATTCGTCGGTGAGCTCGACATGTCGGGCGACCTCACTGTCGACGCCACGACCGGTCTCGAGCGGGCCGAGGAGCTGTACCGCAAAGTCTTCTTCGAATACGGCGACGACTCCGTGGCCCAGCTCGGCGGCGTCCACCTCGCCTGCGAGCAGTCCTCGAACCTGCTGACCAAGATCCTCGAGTGGGGCCGCCTGATGGCCTATCTCGAGCAGTCGACCCGCTACATCGCGTACGACACCCGCCTCGGCAACGGCCGGTACCGCTATTTCCGCGACCCTGACGTGCTGAAGTCGCCGCTTGGCACTCGCTACATCGGCGACATGGATCGCATGTTCGACACCTACGCCGAACTCGTGCAGCTCATGAACGCGCACTTCGCGAAAGTGCACCCGAAGCAGGCCGGCGACTCGGATTTCATCTGGCGCCAGGCCGTGCGCGCCAAGGCGTTCGACGCGGTGCGCGGCGTGCTGCCCGCGGCGTCACTGTCCAACGTCGGCATCTATGGCACGGGGCAGGCCTTCGAGCAGCTGCTCATCCGGATGGCGGCCCATCCACTGCCCGAGGCCAACGACTACGCGCACATGATGCTGACCGAGCTGCGCAAGGTCATCCCGTCGTTCCTGACCCGCGTCGACAAGCCAGACCGGGGCGGGGCCTGGTCCGACTATCTCGCGTCCAACCGCGGTGCGATGGAAGAGATCGCGCGCGAGCTCTTCCCGGTGAAGGACACGCCGGAGACGCCCGACGAGGTCACCCTCGTGCACTGGGATCCCGACGCCGAGGATCGCATGATCGCCTCGATGCTCTACGCGTATTCGACCTATCCCGACGCCGTCGTGATGGAGCGCGTGAAGCAGATGAGCAGCGACGAGAAGGTCAATGTTGTGCGGGCCTACGTCGGCGACCGCACCAATCGTCGCTATCGCCCCGGCCGTGCGCTCGAGAACGTCTGGTACCGCTTCGACATCCTGAGCGACTACGGCGCGTTCCGTGACCTGCAGCGGCACCGCATGATGACGATCGAGTGGCAGCCGCTCTCCACCGAGCACGGTTATGACGTGCCGGAGCCGGTGACCGAAGCGGGCTACGGCCCCAACTTCGACGAGGCGATGGAGCGTTCCGAAGAGCTGTACACCGCGCTCGCCGACGTGTTCCCGCAGCAGGCCGGCTACGCCGTTTCGCTGGCCTACAAGGTGCGCTACACGATGACGCTCAATGCCCGTGCGGCGATGCAAATGCTCGAGTTGCGGACCGAGCGACAGGGGCATCCGTCGTACCGCAAGGTGTGCCAGAACATGCACACGCTGATCGCCGAGAAGGCCGGTCATCACGCCGTGGCCGAGATGATGAAGTTCGTCGATCACGAGATGTACGACCTCGAGCGCCTCGAATCGGAGCGGCGCGCGGAGACCAAGCGGCTCAACGGCTAGACATAGCTACTGAGTGGTAATCCAGCCGAACAGGGGAGGGTTCAGTGGCCGACGACGCGATCATCTCGCTGCGGGGCGTAACCAAGTCGTTCGGTTCGCACACCGTCCTCAAGGACATCAGCTTCGACGTTCCGCGCGGCCGGATCACGGCGATCATGGGCCCGTCGGGCACGGGTAAGTCGGTCCTTCTCAAGAACATCATCGGCCTGTTGCGGCCCGACGACGGTGAGATCTGGGTCGACGGAGAACAGACCGTCGGGATGAGTGAGCGCGACCTGTACCGGGTGCGTCGCAAGTTCGGGGTGCTGTTCCAGGATGGCGCGCTGTTCGGCTCGATGGACCTCTACGACAACATTGCGTTCCCGCTCCGCGAGCACACCCGCAAGAGCGAGCGCGAGATCCGAGAGATCGTGATGGAGAAGTCGGCGCTGGTCGGCCTGCTCGATCACATGAAGAAGGTTCCCGGTGAAGTGTCCGGCGGCATGAAGAAGCGCGCCGGCCTCGCACGTGCCCTCGTGCTCGATCCGGAGATCGTGCTGTTCGACGAGCCCGACTCCGGTCTCGACCCCGTGCGCGTTGCCTACCTCGACGAACTCGTCATCGACGTTCAGCAGAAGACGGGCGCGACGTTCTTCATCATCACGCACAACATTCCGTCGGTCATGCGCACCGCGGAGTTCATCGGTGTGCTCTTCCGTTCCGGCCTCGTGAAGTTCGCGAGCAAGCAAGAAATGACGACGACCGACAACAAGATCATTCGCCAGTTCCTCGCCGGCCGCGCCAAGGGCCCGATCGGCATGGACGAGATGGCGTCGGACGATGACGACGACACCGATCTCGAAGGCGACTACTCGATCATGACGGTCTGAGGCCGTGGCCGTCACCATTCGCCGCCGGCTCGACGATGTCATCGATAAGCCGGTCACGCTCCTTCGGGAGACCGGCAACATGTTCGCCATTGCCCTCGAGGCCCTGCGGCGGACCAAGAACGTGCGCGAGTGGTACAAGGAATACCTCGACCAGTGCTGGTTCATCGCCAAGGTCACGTCGATTCCTGTCGTCCTCATCTCGATCCCGTTCGGCGCGGTCATCGCCCTGCACGTGGGTTCGTTCAGCCGTCAGCTCGGCGCAGAATCGAACACGGGCGCGGCGATGGTGTTGGCCATCGTGCGTGAGGCGGCACCGGTTGCGGTCGCCTTGTTGATCGCCGGCGCCGGTGGTTCCGCCATGACGGCCGATCTGGGTTCGCGGAAGATTCGCGACGAAATCGCCGCCATGGAGGTCATGGCGATCAACCCGATCCACCGGCTGGTCGCGCCTCGACTGTGGGCCGCTGCGACGATCTCGGTGCTGCTGGTTCCGCTCGTTTCCGTGGCCGGCCTGGCGGGCGGGTTCGTGTTCAACGTGCTGGTACAGAAGGTCACTCCGGGCGCGTACTTCTCGGGCTTCACCGTGCTCGTGCAGCTTGCTGACCTGTGGTCCGCGCTCGCGAAGGCGTTCCTGTTCGGCCACGTGGCGGCGATGGTCGCTTGCTACAAGGGTCTCTACGCCAAGGGCGGACCGAAGGGTGTCGGGGACGCCGTCAACCAGTCCGTCGTGCTCTCGTTCATCCTCATCTTCTTCGTGAACTTCGTCATGACCACCCTCTACTTCGCGGTCATCCCGCAGAAATTCTGATGCTCGTCCAGGTGCGTAGGGCGCGGCTGCGGTTGTCGGCGGTCTTCGAGGAGGTCGGGCGGCAAGTCGGCTTCTACCTGAAGATCCTCAAGGGAGTCTTCACGCTCGAGGTGTTCCGGCGGGGCTACGGCAACGTGCTCGCGCTGTTGATCTCTGACATCACGATCGGTGCAGGCGCGCTGATCATTGGTGGGGGCATGGTGTTCGTCATCTTCTCGATGTCGTTCTTCACCGGTACCGAGGTCGGACTCCAGGGCTTCAAGGGCCTCGAACAGATCGGCGCGCAAGCCTTCACCGGACTCGTCGGTTCGTTTGCGAACACACGCGAGGTCACACCCATCATCGCAGGAGTGGCGTTCGCGGCGCAGGTGGGTGCGGGCTTCACGGCCGAGCTCGGTGCCATGCGCATTTCCGACGAGATCGACGCGCTCGAAGTGATGTCGGTGCCGAGTTTCGTCTACCTCGTTTGCACCCGCGTGATGGCCGCCGTCATCTGCATCATCCCGCTGTACCTGTTCTCGCTGTACGCCAGCTTCTTCGCCACGAAGCTCGTCACGACGCAGTTCTTCGGCCTGTCACCCGGCGTCTACAACCACTACTTCCGGCTGTACCTGCCGCCGATCGACGTCTTCTACAGCCTCGCCAAGGCGATCCTCTTCGCCGTCGTGGTGTCGCTGATCCACTGCTACTACGGCTACTTCGCCACCGGCGGACCGGCTGGGGTCGGCGTCGCAGTCGGTCGCGCTATTCGGCTCTCGATCGTCACCGTGGTTATCTTGAATCTCGTTCTGTCGGTCATCTTCTGGGGCGGTGGCAACACCGTGCGCGTGGCCGGTTGACCAGGATCAGCGAGCGCTCGTACAACCTTCTCAGCGGCCTCATCTTCGTGCTGCTGTTGACCTCGACGGTCGTAGCTGGCGTCAAGATCGCCAACGGTGCGGCCAACCCCGTGTACCACGTCACCGGCACGTTCTCGGCGGCCGGCCAGGGCCTGCTCCCCAAGAGCGATGTGAAGATCCACGGCGTCAACATCGGCACGGTGTCGTCGATCAAGCTGGTGGACGGGCGAGCCCGTATCCGGCTCACGATCAAGAAGAGCGAGAGCATTCCCGTCGACGCGGAAGCGGTGATCCGACCCAAGACGCTGTTCGGCGAGAAGTTCATCGATATCGATCCCGGCCCGACCGAGGCGAGTGGACCGTTCCTCAAAGACGGCGACACCATCGAGAAGACGCTCGGCGGTTTCGAAGTCGAGCAGGTCTTGCGCGACCTCTATCCGATTCTCAAAGAGATCAATCCGATCGAACTCGGCACGATTCTGAGCGAGTTGGCCGACGGCGGATCGGGCGTGGGACCCAACGTCAACCACGCGCTCCAGAGTCTGACGGTGTTCGCGTCAGGCCAGGCGCGACACGTCGGTGACACGCAGCGCTTCTTGGACAATCTGGCCGCGCTGTCCGACACGCTGGCTGCGCACGCCGACCAAGCTGTCGCGGCGACCCGTGACGCCCACGATGTACTGCCGGCGCTTAACGCCAACGCCGACGAGTTCACGTCGCTGCTGCGCAACACGTCGCGTTTGTCGGGCGACCTCGCCGACGTCCTCGAGAACAACCCCAATCTGCTCACGAAGCTCGTGACCCAGGGCGGCAAGACCCTCGACGTTGTCGACGCGCAAAAGCAGCGGCTTCCCGCCGTGGTCATCGGGCTGCGCCAATTCATGCAAACCCTTGCGGAGGCGGGCACCGGCGTGCCGTACGGCGAGGGGGCGTTGGCCAAGATCAAGCTCATCCTCGGTGGCACCTGTCAGCAGATCGTCTCCGACTGCTCCGACGATCTCCCGAACGGCTACTCCACGGATCCGACCAAGACGCAGGGCATTCGGGCGCCCCTGCCGCACAAGCCCACCAAGGGCGTGGCGGGTATCCGTCAGCTCCTCGAAGGGCTGGTGGGGTGATGCGCGGCACGCTGATCAAGCTGGGACTCTTCACGGCGCTGTGCCTGGCCATCACCGTGACGCTCGTGTTCAGCATCGGCAACGTGCAGTCACTCCGCGTGGGTCCGGTGCAGCTGCTCGATGACTCTTATTCGTTGCACGCGACCTTCGACGACGTCACCGGGCTGCTCGTCAACGACAACGTCAAGATCGCCGGTGTCGTCGTCGGCAAGGTGACGAGTGTGAAGGTCGACAAGGGCAAGGCTCGGGTCACCTTCCGCGTCAAGCATCAGATCAAGCTGCCCACCGACTCCAAGGTCGCGATCCGCTGGCGAAATCTGCTCGGCCAGCGCTACCTCTACCTGTATCCCGGCGCAGCCAGCACCACCTTGCAGGGTGGGGAAGCGATCCGCAACAGCATCTCGGTCGTCGATCTCGGCGAGTTGCTGAACCGTCTCGGCCCGATCGTCGCCGCGATCGATCCCGGAAAAGTGAACGAGTTCCTCGACACGATCGTCGGTGCACTCAGCGGCAACGAGGCCAAGATCGGTGACGCGATCGACAACCTCGCCGCCGTAGCGAAGACACTCGGTGATCGCGACGAAGCAGTGGGCCGCCTGGTCGGCAACATCGACACGGTCGCGGCCGCTGTTGCCGACCGCGACGCCGAGATTCGCCAGATTCTCGACAACCTCAACACCATCACCAAGACGTTCAGCGACAACACGGCCGTCCTCGACAACGCCGTCGTGCAGCTCGGTGACTACAACGGCCATCTCTCGGCGATCCTGGGCAACAACCGCACGCAGATCGACAGCCTCATCTCGAACCTGGCCACCGTTGTGGCCGCCCTCGCGCCGAAGCTCGGCACGCTCGACGACGCCGTTGGCAATCTCGATCAAGCCGCCCTTCGCCTGGCCAACGTGTCGCAGTACGGCGAGTGGCTCGACCAGTCGATCTTGTGCATCCGCATCACGGCTGCGGTGAGTCTGGATGTCCCGTGCCCCGAATTGCCGAACTCGAACTCGGCATCCACGCTCGCCGGCCCGAAGCGTGGTCACCCGACGGGAATGCGAGCGGTTCAACAACTCCTCGGAGTGTCGGGAGCAGCGCGGTGAGCACCTCATTCCGCGACCGCAACCCTTTCGTGATCGCCGTCGCCTCGTTGACCGCGATGGTGCTGCTCCTCGTCGCCGTCTTCGTCCTGAAGGGACAGCTCGAGCACACGTTCCCGATCTCCGCTGAGTTCTCGGATGCCGCCGGCGTGTCGAAGGGTGCGCCGGTGCGCGTGGCCGGCGTGCAGGTGGGTCACGTCTCGAAGGTCACCGCCGATCGTGAGAACGGGCGCGTCATCGTGCGCCTCGCCATCAACCGCGGCGTGCAGCTGGGCCCGAACACGCACGCCGAGGTCGCGCTCGCCACACTGCTCGGCGCGAAGTACGTGAAGCTCACCGGAAAGGTCGTCGCGCCGTACCTGAAGGCGGGCGCGCTCATTCCGAACGATCGGACGGCCACGCCCTACGACATCTTTGCCATCGCCAAAGAAGGCACCAAGAAGATCGAGGAAACGGACAACGCAAAGCTCAACGAGCTGATCAAACAGTTGGCGACGGTGACCGACGGGAAAGAGACGTCGATCCGGGAATTGATCGAGGGCATCGCAAAGCTCTCGACCGCCGTCGCATCACGCGACAAAGAGCTGAGCGATCTCGTGTCCCGCGCAAACACGATCTCCGGCACGCTCGCCGAGAAGGACCAGACCCTCAACGCGCTGATCGATCAGAGCGACGTGCTCCTGAAAGTGCTCGCCTCCCGGCACGACCAACTGGCGCAGGGCATTCGTGACGCGTCCTCGGCGTTCGGTCAACTCGCGGGCGTGATCGACACGCACAAGGGTGAGATCGACGCAATCCTCACGACCCTGCACCCGACGGTCGACATCCTGGCGAAGTATCAGGTATGTCCTGATCAGGCGGCTCAAGAGAACGAAGCGGCCAACTGCCACAAGCTCGACAGGACGCTGAACTGGTTGGGGGAGGGCGCCTACGGGCTTTCGCTGGCTGCTGCGCACGGCTCCTGGGCTGACGTCTTCGTGCGCGCGCTCGGCATCGACATCCCGGGGCTGATCGCGTCCCTCACGGGACAGGGCGCAGGCGGATGAGGCGACACATCACTCGACCGCTCGTCGCGTTGCTCACCGGCGTGTTTCTGGCGGCCGGATTCGGCGCGTGCAGCGCCGTCGGCGGCGGGGGAGGGCACTACACCGTTACGGCGTGGTTCACGAGTGCCATCTCGCTGTATCCCGACTCCCAGGTCCGCGTCCTGGGCCTGCCCGCAGGTCGCGTGAAGTCGATCAAGGTGATCGACGACAAGGTGCGCGTTGTCATGTCCATCCCCGAC
Source organism: Actinomycetota bacterium (assembly GCA_048498715.1). GTDB lineage: Bacteria > Actinomycetota > Acidimicrobiia > Acidimicrobiales > JACCXE01 > JACCXE01. The sequence goes on from JBEHXL010000001.1 coordinate 49,787, forward strand.
GACATCCCCTTGCCGAAGGGCGTCAACGCGACGATCATCCCGCTGTCGTTCATCGGTGAGCGTTACGTCCAGTTCTTCCCGGCGTGGAAACAGGGCGAGGAGAAGTTGCCCGCCAACGCCACGATCCCTATCGAGGACACCAGCGTCCCCGTCGAGCCCGACGAAACCCTCGCCGCGGTGAAACATCTTCTCGACTCGATCGATCCGCACGCGACGGGCAGGCTCGTCACGAACCTCGCCAAGGACCTCGACGGAACCGGTAGTGACCTGAACGCGGCCCTGAAAGGGCTCGGCGCGATCACCGAGACGCTCGGGGCCAAAGACGCCGAGGTCGGTGCGATCATCGATCACTTCGATCAACTGACGGCGACGTTGTCGTCGCGAGACGCCACCCTCGGTCGGGTGCTCGACGCGTTCGCCCGCACGACCGACGCGCTCGCCGACGAGCGCACCTCCATCCAGGGCCTGCTGGCGTCGCTGGCGTCGATCACGACCGACGGTCTGGCGCTCGTCGGCAAGCACCGCGTCGAGTTGGACAAGGACCTCACTGTGCTGAGCCGCACCATCCGTTTGGTCGGCGACAACATCGATCAGCTCGACAAGGTCCTCAAGGCGCTGCCGCTGCTCACCGCCGGAAAGGACCTCGACGGCAAGAGCGGGCTCGCCGCGGCCTACAACAAGAACATTCACGCCCTCGACCTACGAGCTGTGGTCACCCCTGCGGTGTCGCAGCTCTTCTACGCGCTCGGGCTGCCGGTCACCGTCTGCGAACCAGTCACGACGATCTGCCCCGTCCCCGGGGTGGGGGAGCTGGCCGCTGATGCACAGTTGCCGGACCTGGGTCTCGTTCCCTCCGCCGCCCCAAAAGCGACGATCGGCACGACGACGACGGCAGCGCCCAAGGGCGCGACGACAACCACGACGACGAAACGACCCCGGCTCGACCTGCGGCCCTCCGGCCACAAGCGCGGCGGGCTCAGCGGTCTGATCCGCACCATCAGCGGGGTGTTCGGGTGAGCCGCCGCCGGATCACCACGGCGGTCGCTGTCACGACTGCGTGCCTCCTGACCTCGATGCTGTCGGGCTGCGCGCGGAGCGGCACCACGGTGACGGTTGTGTTCTCCGACTCGGGTGATCTTCAGCCGCGTGGCTCTGTGCAAACCGCCGACGTGCGCATCGGCCGCATTGGATCGATCAGGTTGACCAAGGACTTCAAGGCCAAGGTCACGCTGCACATCAACCCGGGCCACGAGGTGCCGCGTGACTCGGCGGCGATCCTTCGCACCACGTCGCTGCTCGGTGAGAAATTCGTAGAGCTTCGGCCCAACGGTGACCCGACGAAAGGCCCGTTTCTGCGCGACGGTGACGTCATCACCGAAGTCGAGGAGGCGCCCGAACTCGAGTTCGTCGCCGAGCAAGCGGTCAACGTGCTCGGTGCCGTGACCTCGGGTGACGTCGCCACGTTGATCGACACTGGCGCGACCTCGTTCGCCGGTCGCAAAGACGACCTGCGCACGCTGATCTCCTCGATCGACTCCTACAGCGCCGCCCTCGCGAGCCGGACGACGGCGATCGGAAAGATCGTCGACAACTTCGACGTGGCGATGACCAAGTTCGCCGGCGGTGCGGGCGACCTGAAAGCCGTCCTGGGTGATTTGGCGACAACCACACAGGTGCTGGCACAGAACCGCGACCAGGCCGTCACGGCGCTACGCAACCTGGCGCGTCTGGCGGCGGTGCAGAACGAAGTCCTCGACAAGTATCAGGCCAACGTCGAGCGACAGATTCGTCAGGTCGACGGCATCGTCAAAATCGTCGCCGGTCAGACGACCGAGGTGCAGTCGCTGATCGACTGGCTCGACCGGTTCGTCAACGTGTTGCCCGACATCATCCCGAATGACTTCACGAATGTCTTCCTGTGGGTCATCCCCGGCGCGCTCGACCCGAGGACGGGCAAATGAAGCGGCGTATCAACACGAACTTGCTCGTGTTCGGCGTCGGCTTCGTCGTGATGATGCTGTGGCTTGCGAGCAACGTCGTCAGCTTCAAACAGGTCGAGAAGCCGTACAAGGTCACGGCGAATTTCGAGAATGCGTTCGGCGTGCTCGCTCACGCCGAAGTCAGCTACATCGGCGTCCCGTACGGCCAGGTGACCGAGGTCAAGCGCATCACGAACGGCGTCCGCGTGACGATGGCGATCGATCGCGGCCGCAAGATTCCGCGCGGCGCAACCGCCAACATCCAGCGCAAGTCCGCCATTGGCGAGCAGTACATCGACTTCTTCCCTCCGGGCAAGGGCGAGACGCTGACGGGCTACCTGAAGGCGGGAGACGAGATCGACCGGGCCCACACCACGGTGCCGCTCGAGTTCTCCGAGTTGCTGCGCTCGGCCAGTGCGCTGCTCAGTGAGGTACCCCCGGGTGCGGTGGGCACCATCGTCCACGAAACGGCGACGGGCCTGCAGGGCAACGCCGACGCGTTGCGGTCGCTCGCCGTGGAGGGCGACAAGCTGGCCACGGTGCTGGCAAGCCGCACCGCGGCCCTGGACCGTATTGCGACCAACGGCGGACGCCTCACCCAAGCCCTTGCGGATCATCGTGCGTCGCTCGGCGCCTCGATCGACAACCTGTCGGCGCTCAACAACGCCCTCGCCAACGCCAAGGACGATCTCGTCACGGCGCTCAAGAACGGCTCACCGCTACTGCAGCAAGTCGCCGACCTGGTGGGCAACCACAAAGCCGAACTCGACTGCGACCTGCGCGTCCTCGAGGTCGTCGTCGACACCGCGACGACGCCGGTGAAACTGCAGGGCCTTCGCGCTGTACTCACCTATGCCCCGGCTGCGTTCGCTGCGGTCTGGGACGCCCGCGACATCGAGGCCGAAGGTGTGTGGGTGCGGGTGGGGATGATCGCCGATCCGACCGAGAGCCGACCACCGACCTTCGTCCCGCCGCGCGACCTGCCTCCCGTCGTCCCGGCACCGGCGTGCGTGAGCAACGTGAGGCCTTCGGGAGTCGACTACATGCCAACGGTCGGCACGGCGAAGTCGAATGACACCGTCCCCGGTCTGGCCATCGGATTTGGCCTCGCCGCGGTGGTTGCCGCCTTCGTGACGCGGTCGGCTACAAAGATGCTCCCGTGAGCATCGACGAGCCACACGACATCGCCGCCGAAACCGAGACCCAGCCGGAGTCCGCTCCGGCGGAGCCGGCCGAAACGGATCTCGGGGTGCCGGAACCCGTCGCTCCGGAGCCGGATCCCACGCCGGCGCAGCCCAGCAACCGGGGTCTCAAGCTGGCCGTAGTCGCGCTCGCGGCCCTGAGCTTCGCGCTGGCGATCGTCGCGGCCATGGTCAGCGCGTCGAGCAAGGACGACGGTCGTGATGCAGCAGTCCGTCGGGCGGCGGGTGCCTTCGGGACGGCGCTGCTCACCTACAGCCCCACGACCACGGCTCAGTGGCGCCAGAACGTGTCTCGGCTGTCGACCGGCAGCTTCAAGAAGGACTTCGACAAGAACGGGCGGGCGCTGGCGGCGGTTTTCGAATACACCGGGAATACCGTGCGGGCGTTGGACGCTGAGGTGTTCCTCGGAGACGTACACGCCAAGACCGCCGTCGCCTTCGTCATCGTCGACGCAGCAAGCGGCAGCAAGGACAAGTCGCCCGTTGCCCTGCAGGGGTTTCTGCGGCTCGATCTTCTCAACGACGACGGAACGTGGCTCGTGTACGAGGTCACCAACTACAACGACGCGGGTCTCCCGACACAGGCCTCCGCATCCACAACGTCAACGACTGCGGCTGCTGGGCGCTAGAGTCCGCCGCCGCGCAGACCAGATGGAAGGTAACGAATGGCCGACGAACCCGTCGACGAAGAACTAGACGAGAGCCCAGGCGAGATCGACGAAGAAGATCTCGAGGGCCTCGGAGAAGAGGACCTCCTCGACGACGAGGAGGTCGTGGGCGACGACGACGAACTCGCAGACGACGAGCTCGGCGACGACGAAGAGTCCGACGAAGAAGGCGGCGCGTCCGCCAAGAAGGCCGCAACCGAGGACGACGACGAGGACGAACTCGAGGTCGATCACGACGTCGAGGCCACCCTCGACGAGATCCTCAAGGAACGACTCGTCGTCGTGGAGGACGAGGAAGAGGACGACGAGCCCGCGGATCGTGGAGAGGAAGCCGATTCCGGCAAGGTGGCGCCCAAGCGACCTGACGAATTCGTCTGCCAGTCCTGCTTCCTCGTGAAGCACCCGAGTCAACTCGCGGACGCCAAGCGGCAGTACTGCCGGGACTGCGTCTAACTAAGCGAAGGAGGGCGGGCCGATGACGTACCGAAACATCGTTGTAGGCACCGACGGATCAGAGACGGCCGAACGGGCCGTCGCTCACGCGGCCGAGATGGCAAAGACGTTCGGAGCCCGCCTTACTATCGTCACTGCCTACGTGCACGACAAGGTCAAAGAAGCGCGCAAAACCGGCGACGTGCCGGTCGAGTTCGCCTGGATGGCCAAGGACGTGAACGAGGCCGAGGCCCGCGCCAAGCGCGGCAAAGCCCTCGCCAAGAAGCTCGGGGTGAAGGACATTGTCGTTCGCACGGGTACCGCCGACCCAGCGATGGCGTTGATCGATGCCGCCGAAGAAGGCGGGGGAGACCTCATCATCACCGGCAACCGCGGCATCACCGACGCCGCTCGCGCCATCAAGGGCAACGTGCCCAACAAGGTTTCGCATCACGCACCCTGCGATGTGCTCATCGTGCACACCACTGACGGGTAACCAAGAGAGAGACGAAGGCAAATGGCCGACGAGAAGAGCCCGCTGGAAAAACTGATCGAGACGGCGGTGTACACCCCGCTCGGAATCGCGGCCATGCTGCGGGAGGAACTGCCCAAAATCGTCGCCCGCGGTCAGCAGGAGGCGACCATGGCCAAGATGATGGGTCAGTTCGCCGTCGGCATGGGTCGCCAAGAGGTGGAAAAGCGCCTCAAGCAGATCGCCGAGCGCCCTGCGCCCAAGCCCGCCGCCACGGCGGCCTCCACTCCGTCGCCGACAACACCACCGGCCGCGGCGGCCCCGGCGCCGAGTGCACCCGTCTCGACGCCGGCGTCGAATGGCACCGAGGTGACGGTGCACGACGCGAACAACCTCGCGATTCCCGGCTACGACACCTTGTCGGCCTCGCAGATCGTCCAGCGCCTCGCCGGCCTCAATGCCGAAGAACTCGCGGCGATCGGTTCCTACGAGGCCGCCGGCCGCGGGCGCCGCACGATCCTCAACCGGGTTGCGCAGCTCCGCAACGGGTAGCGAATGACGGGCAACGTGCCCGTCGCGGGCGTTCGGTTCGCCACCGAGGACGACCTGCCTGTGGTCGAAGCGATGGCCGCGCGTGCGGCCGCGTCGCTCGACGGCGCCCGCGGCGCGACGTTGTTGCTGGCACGCGAGACACCGGCGCCGACGCTGGAGGAATTGAGCGAGGCGCTTCACGCCGGCAACTCGACGATCCTCGTCGGCACGCTCGACGAGGTGCCGGTCGGAGGAGCGGCCGTTCGGATCGAAGACCTGCCGGCCGGGGTACGCCTCGCGGTGGTCACGTTCCTGTGGGTCGATGACGAAGCGCGGTCGGTCGGCGTCGGCGAGGCGTTGCTGAACGAGGTGTGCAGCTGGGCCCGTGCGAACGACTGCCAGTCCGTGGATGCCTACGCCCTGCCGGGGGAGCGGATCACGAAGAACTTCTTCGAGGCCGCTGGTTTCAAGGCGCGCCTGTTGACCGTGCACCACGACCTATGAGCCAGCCCCAGGTATGCGTGGGCGCCGTCGTCGTCGACGACGACCGTCTCTTGCTGATCCGCCGAGGCCACGGCCCTGCGGCGGGAGAGTGGTCGGTGCCCGGCGGACGGGTGGAGTTGGGCGAACTGATGGTCGAGGCGCTCGTCCGCGAGGTCAAGGAAGAGACCGGCCTCGACGTGGCGGTAGGTGACTACATCGGCTACGTCGAGCGCGTCGGCGACGAGCACCACTTCGTGATTCACGACTTCCACGCCACTGCGTTCGACACCGAGCCGTTGATCGCCGGCGACGACGCAGCGGAAGTCCGCTGGGTCGACCTCTCCGCCGTGGCCGACCTGAATCTCGTCGAAGGCCTCGCCGAGTTCCTCGCCGATCACCACGTGATCGAACTGTTCACCTAGAGAGCTACTTGCCCTTCCATTCGGGTGCACGCTTCTCGATAAAGGCTTTCGGGCCCTCCCAAAAGTCCTCGGTCGATGCCAAGCGACCCATGGCCGAACCGCTGTCACGCCACAGTTCGTCGTCGCTCTTGCGGTAGGCGTCGTTCACGATCGTGCGCGTCTCGCGAACGGCGAGGGGAGCGTTGGCACAGATGCGCTCGGCCAGGGCGATCGCACCCTTCAACGCCTCACCGGCGGGAACGAGTTCGTTGACGAGGCCGAAGTGAAATGCACGCTCGGCTGAGATCGGGTCTCCGGTCAGCGCCGCTTCCATCGCAACATTCTTCGGGATGGCACGGGGCAGACGGAAGAGGCCACCCGCGGCGGCAACCAACGACCGCTTCACCTCCGGAATTCCGAAGCGCGAGATCTCGGACGCGACGACGAGGTCGGACGCCAGAACGATCTCGCATCCACCGGCGAGGGCCGGACCGTCCACGGCCGCGATGATCGGCTTGGTGCGCTCGCGCTGCACGAAGCCCGCGAAACCGCCGCGCTCGGTCTGCAGTCCACCCGCCTGGCCGCTGTTGATCGCTTTGAGGTCGGCGCCGGCACAGAAGACGTCGCCGGAACTGGCGATGATGCCGACCCACAGCGCGTCGTCAGCCTCGAGCTCGTCGATGGCGGCTTCGATCGCGCTCGCGACTTCGCCGTTGATGGCGTTCTTCGCTTCCGGCCGATCGATCGTGATGATGCCGACGTTGCCCTGCTTCTCAAACTTGACCATGCGGGCACGCTAGCGAGCGCGTCGGTACCCTGAAGATGTGACGCGCACGAGTGGGGGACCGCATCTCGCGTGCCCTTTCTGCTCGGGCTACGAGGTCGACCGCCTGTACGTCGCGTCTGCGAACCTCGACAGCTGCGAATGCCTCACCTGCGGCGCCCGCTGGGACGAAGACCGCGCCAGCGGTGAATACCTCGGACGGGCCGCCAAAGCCTCAGTGCTCGCGCCCCGCGCGGAGTGAGCGTCGCGGCGGTCATCTTCGATCTCGACGGCACGCTGGTCGACTCCGACAAGGCCCTCGTGGACGCCTTCGTTCGCCTCGGCGTTCCGGCCGAGGACGTCACTTTCGGACACGTGTTGCACCACGAGTGCGATCGCCTCGGCATCAGCGTCGAGGACTACATAGACGCCTACGACCCGCGCGACGTACAGCCGTTTGCCGGCGTCGCCGAACTGCTGGCGGCCACACCGCGCTGGGCCGTCGCGTCGCACAAGGATCGGGCGACGGGGCGCGCCGAACTCGTCTCGTTGGGCTGGTCGCCGGAATGCGCGTTCTTCACGCAGGACTTCGGCGGGACCAAGCGCCTCGATGTGGTCATGGACGCGCTCGGTCTTCACGCCGACGACGTCGCGTTCGTGGGTGACACGGCGCATGACCGCAACGCAGCCCACCTCGCCGGGGTCCGGTTCGTCGCGGCTGGGTGGAACCGACGATGCGACGTCGCTGACGGCGACCTCGTGGCCGCGACGCCAGGCGACGTGCTTCGGTTGTTGGCCTAGCTCTCGGTCGGCTCGTTTTGGTCCGCGACGTCGGCCAGGTCGGCTTCGGTCGTGGCCGGAGCTTCGGTGGCCGCTTCGATGCCGGGATCGACGTAGGCGGTGTCGCCCGCCGCGTCCTGCTGCTGCTCGACGATGTCGACGATGTCGCCCGCCGGCTCGACGTGGTCGTCCGCCTTGACCATCGGACGCGGGGGCGGCGGAATGGCGCGGCCACCGACCATGACGCGAGGACCGGGCGCCTCCGCCGGACGAGCGATTGGGCCCGAGGGCTTCTTGGCCACGTTCTGACGCGGGGGACCGGCGGGCCGTTTGCCCGCCTTCGGCGCACCTGCGGGAGCGGCCGGGGCTTCGATGCCCAGCGAGGCGGCGATGGCCGGCACTCGTGCTGCGACCTTGGTGATCGCAGCCTTGAGTTCCTCGCTGACTTCCTTCGGGGGTCCGGCCGGAGTGACGTTGCGCCGGACTGCGGAAGTAGCCACAGCCTCGGCCACGGTCTGCCAACGATCGGGCATGGTGTCCTCGGACAGCGCCGCGCTCGCCTGCGCCGCCAGCTCGGTCGCCACCTCCTCGGGGAAGCGGCTGCCGGGCTCGGGCGGTTGTCCCGAGATCTTCAGGGCGCGCACGAGGCGGCCTTCGCGGACCGCGGAGGTGAGCTCGTTGACCCAGTTGACCTTCATCGCCTCGACGCGCGCGTCGAGCGCTTCGCGCAGCTGCGCCGCGAGCAGACGCGTCTCGTCGTCACGGGCGGCCTTGTCGGCCTTCGTCACAACAGCCCGTAGGTCGCGCAGCGCGATCTCATTCGCCGTACCGATGGCGGCTTCGGCGAAGTCACGCCACTCTGCGGCGGCGATCTTCGGCTGCAGGTCGTCGGCGAGCGTCAGGATCGGCGTGGGATCCACCTTCTCCTTGCCCTCGGTCTCGAGCGCACGATTCTGGGCGTCGAGCGACTGACGTACCGCGTTGATGCCACCGGTCATCAGCTGCTCGGCGACGCGGCGCTCGGCCTCGCTCAGGCTCTCGAGGAGCGCATCACGATTCGTACGGGCCGCCACCAGGCGCTTCGGCTTCGGCTTGGGCGCCGGCGCCTCGCGAGGCGGACGGGCGGGACGTTCACCGCGCGGACGTTCCGGACGGTCGCCGCGCGGCGCACCGCCGCGCTCACCACGGGCCCCACCGGGCCCGCCCGGGCGACCACCCGCAGGGCCGCGCTTGTCACCGTCGCGGCGTGGCTTGCGCTCACCCCGGTCGCCGTCGCGTAGCGGACGCTTGAGCTGACTCGAGACGCCACCCTCGGTCGAGCGGGTCCCCTTGATTTCGAGCAGGTCAGGCAGGGGAGACGATGCTTTGGAGGCAACGATCTGCAAGACGCTGATGCCGTCGATCTCTTGTTCGACTTCTGCCCGTAAGACGTCGCCCGGCTTGGCTCCTGCAGGCAGCAACGCAGCGGTCAGAACACCCTTTGGTTCTCGGGCCCCAGCCGCGCGCCACGTCCAGGATCCGTCAGGGCGCGCGCTCGTGAGCTCGATTTCCATGCGGCGTGACATAGCCCGACAAAGTTAGACGAGAGGAGGGCTTCGCCTGGACTTCGTTCTCTCCTTACATAATCACTCTTTAGTAGGGAGATGTGTCAGATGGGTTCCTCGGTCGCTGGAATCCAACGCCGCCAACAGTGCTTCGAGGACCAGACGAGCGGTTTCGCCGTCCATCACGACCTCGTCGGTGCGGCCACGCATGACGTCGACGAAGTGCTGCGCTTGGCCCTTGAAGCCGTCGTCGCCGCCGTCGGGCAACGTGTGGAACGACCGGACTTCGCCGTCCTTGTACATCTCGAGTGACGGCTCCTGCTTGCCGGCCGCCGAGATCCGATTGCAGCGCACGAATCCCTGCTGGCAGGTCACTTCGACCCGTTCGTCGCAGCTGTAGAAGTCCGACTGCCAGTACGTGTCGATTGCCAGGGTTATGTCAAGCGTGGCCCGTAGGCCGTTCACGTGCTCCCAGGCCAGCGTTGCCGGCGCGTCGAGGAAGAACCCCGGAGCGACCTCGGTCTGGCCGACCCAGCCGAGGATCGACTTCACCGGTCCGAACAGCCAGGTGGCGACGGCCAGCTGGTGCCAGGCGTGGTCGAACACGAGCATGCCCCGTCCGTCCTTCGTCTGTTCGAGCTGCCAGACGTAGGCGGAGGGGAGCACGTCCCATCCCCCACGACCGGTGTTCACCACCTTCATGTGCAGACCGACGGCTTCGCCCAACTCCCCCGACGCCACGATCGCTTTGAGCTTCACCAACGGCGGAAAGAAGACGTAGTCCTCCAGGATCCGGACCATCGCGCCGTGGGCGTCGGCGACCGCGAGCAGTTCTTCGCACTCCTCCATCGACCGGCTGATCGGCTTTTGCATGTTGAGGTGGTGACCGGCCTCGAGCACCCGCGTACCGATGGCACCGTGCAACGGCGTCGGGACCAGCACGTCGACGGCGTCGAGGTCGCGGCGAGCGAGCAACTCGTCGAGGTCGGTCGTGAGAAAAGCGTTCGGCAACTCCCCGGCCCAGCGATCGAGACGCGACTGGTCGGCATCGCACAAGGCCACGATCTCGATGTCGGAGTGCGCGATGTAAGGCGGCAGCATCAGTTCGGCGATCTGGCCCAGGCCGACCACACCAATGCGGATCGGGCGGTCGGTAATCGGGAGTCGGATAGCCACGGCGACAGTCTCGCCTGTCGGTACGTTGGATCGGTGCCCACGTACGCATCGATGCTCGAGCGCTTCCTGCAGCGCCTGGCGAACGAGGGCCGCTCTTCCAGCACGCTCGCGGCGTACCGCGCGGACCTCGACGACACGATGGTCGACGTCGCCATCGAACTCGGCCTCCTCCCCTCCCGCGGCCGCTTGCCGGAAGATCAGGGCGAGCGCGAGGTCAAGATCATCGAAGCGTTCGACAAGCTCGCACTCGAAGAGATCACGGCTGACCATCTCGACGGCGCGCTTGCGGAGTTCCGCACGCGTCCCGATCCCCGCTTTTCGACGCACCCCGAGCGCGCCCCCGAGGAGCGCTCCCCTGCCACCATCGCCCGACGTACGTCGGCGATTCGCAGCTTCTTCGCCTGGGCGTACAAGACCCAACGCATCAGCGCTGACCCGGCTGCGCTGCTGAATCCGCCGAAGCGTCGCAAGCGCGTGCCGCGCGCGCTGGAGCAGACACTGGCCGGCGGCGCGTTGTCGAACGCGAGCAACAACAGCCAATGGCCCGAACGCGACGCCCTGATCCTCGCTCTCGCGCTGGCCTGCGGGTTGCGCCTCGCCGAAATCGCGACGCTGAGGATGGTCGACCTCGAAGGCGAACCTCCGCATGCGATGGTCGTGCGCGGCAAGGGCGACAAGGAGCGGCGCCTCGGCGTGCCGCCGGTCGTCGGCGAAGCCCTCGCCGCTTACTTCCCGACCCGTCGGGAAAAGCTCGACGAGCTCGGCCTCGACGCGCAAACCGTCGTCATCTCGAGCCGAGCCCGACCCGTGCGGGGCCGAGACGGCTCGATCGTCGGCGAGACCGTCGAGGCGAGCCGGGAGTCGGTTGTCTACGTCGTGGACCGCGTGCTGCGCTCCATAGGCGCGCGCCGCCCCGGCATTCGCGTGCACGCGTTGCGCCACACGTTCGCAACGCTCGGCTTACGGGAGGGCGCCTTCTCACTGCGCCAACTGCAGGTCGCACTCGGCCACGCGTCGCTGGCCACGACACAGATCTACACCGAGGTGGCCGACGAGGAGATCGCCGCGGCGATGCGCCTGCACCCCCTGGCCGACGGATGACCGACAACGAGCGATCGCTCGCTTCGTACTACGACGCCGAGGGCGCTGAACGCGCCGAGCGTGCACTGGCCCCGGGTCGCGTCGACGCCCGCACCGGCTTCCTGGCGGCATACGCGAAACGCGGGATGCGTTCCCTTGAGGTCGGTACGGGCGGAGGTCAGGACGCAGCGGCTTTCGTTGCTGCCGGGCTCGACGCGCACGGCATCGACCTATCGCCCGTGTTCGCCCGCTTCGCCGCCGCCCGCGGAGCCCGTGTTGCGAACGCGACCGTACGGGCGCTGCCCTACCGCGAAGCGGCCTTCGACATCGTCTGGTCGATGAGCGTGCTGATGCACATCCCCGACGATGTCATCACCGAGGCGCTCGACGAGGTTCGGCGCGTCATGCTGCCCGGCGCGGTCGCGTGCATCGCCGTCTGGACCAATGCGCAGGGCCCGACGATGTTCGACGGCGCGCACGGCACCCGTTTCTTCGCCAACCGCACCGAAGCCGCGTGGCGAGTCCTGCTCGGGCGCGTCGGAACCATCGAGCGCTACGACATCTGGGATCCGCAATCGGACGGGTTTACGTACCACTGGGCGGTCGTTCGGAATACCCTTTAGCCATGGCCGTCGAGCTCCTTCACAAGCTGCCCTCGTTCAACTCCCTCGAAGAGGAGCGGCTGCACCGCAAGCAGCGCCTCGCCGCCGCCTTCCGCATGTTCTCCAAGTGCGGTTTCGACGAAGGCGTTGCCGGCCACATCACCGCCCGTGACCCTGAACTGCTCGACCACTTCTGGGTGAACCCGTTCGGTATGCACTTCGGCCAGATCAAGCAGTCCGACCTCATCCTCTGCAACCACGAGGGTGAAGTCGTCGAAGGCAAGTACGACGTCAACCGAGCAGCGTTCGCGATTCACTCGCAGGTCCACGCCGCACGGCCCGACGTCATCGCGGCGGCCCACTCGCACTCCCTCTACGGCAAGGCCTTCTCGGCGCTGGGCCGCAAGCTCGATCCGCTCACGCAGGACAGCTGCGCGTTCTACGGCGATCACGAACTGTTCGACGACTACACGGGTGTCGTGCTCGACACCGAGGAGGGCAAGCGGATCGCCGTCTCCCTCGGTGAGTCCAAGGCCGTCATCCTGCGCAACCACGGCCTGCTGACCGTCGGCCATTCCGTCGACGAAGCCGCCTGGTGGTTCATCACGATGGAGCGCACGTGCCAGGCGCAGCTCCTCGCCGAGGCTGCCGGCAAGACGGTTTCGATCGATCCCGAAATGGCGGCCGTGACCCAAACCCAGGTCGGCGGCCACTTCGCCGGCTGGCTCAGCTTCCAGCCGATCTTCGACAAGATCTCAGCCGAGCAGCCCGACCTATTTGATTAGGCGCCTCGCGCTGCTTGTCGCAGCCGTTGCGTTCCTCTCGGCATGCACCGACAGCGGTGACGAAACTGCCTCGCACCCGCAGCCGACATCGGCCTTCGACAGGAAGATCGCGCCGGCAACTCGCTCGGCCGTCTGCGGAAGCCGGGACGCTGTCGCTTTCGGCAGCGCGTGGGCGCGAGCAATGCGGCCCGAAGCCGACATCGCTCAGATTCGCGCCGGTCTGACCACGGCCGCGACCAACGCGCCGAAGGACATCAAGAAGGACTTCGACGTCGTCGTGAGCGCACAGCTGCCCTTCCTCGACTTGCTCGATCGCTACAGGGGCAACCAGGCGGCCTTCGCCAACGATCCGGCGTTTCAGACGTCGTTGCAAGCACTGGCCAATCCCAAGGTCGCATTGGCGACGGCCAGCCTCAACCGCTGGTTCGCGGTGAACTGCGGCACGCCCCGCTAGGCGAGCCACTCGATCCAGCGGCCGTGCGGATGGCATCGGCCGAGCGTCTCGATCTGCATCGTCCGGCCGTCCCCGATGGCCAGGCCCACCAAGCTGTGAGCCGACAAGCGGCTGTCACCCAGCGTCGGCACGCCCGGTGCGATGCCGACCCCTTCACCCGAGATCCATGCGACCGGGCGCTGCGACGCGACCTCGTCGAGGCGGCGGAGAAACCGAAGGCGATCGCCGAGTTCGAAGTACGCCAGCGCCCACGTCGTCGTCACGACGACAAGTGCGTCCGCCGGTACGTGCGCCACCGCGTCGGGCAACACGTCCAAGGCGTTTCCCGCCAGCAGGGTGGGCGGCTGCTCGTCCGCCAGTGCAATCGCGGCGTTGAGGCGTGCGATCCGCTCGGGCTGGTCCGGCCACAGGCACGCCCGGAGCCAGCGCGCGTCGTCCTCGTTCGCCACGTCGATCGGGTTGAGATCGACGCCGATGCGCGCCACGACAGGGGGCATCGCCGTGGCGGGAACGTCGCGCGTGCCCGTTGCCTGGCAGTCGAGCTGCAGCGGGGAGCCGGCGTCGCCCAGGACCAGACCGTCGTTGTAGGTGATCGCCGCCCGGTCGACGTTGAGATTCAGACCGGCCGAGCAACCCACGTCCACCAGGCCGACCGACGTTGCGCCGACCCGGCGAGCGGCTTCGGCGATGGCGGGATAGAGCACCGCGCCACGTCCGCTCTCGTTGGTCTGCGTTTGGCGAATCGTCGCCGTCGCGACCACGGCCTCGGCGCGATCCACCAACGCGGCAACGGCGATCGCGCCCACACCGGTCACGTCGTTTGCGTCGTAAGCCGCGGCGAGCGCCGGCGCATGGCCCAACAGGACTTGGTCGTGAAGCGAGGCGAGGATCACAGTCGGGTGGCGCTTCAGCGGCGGCGCGGTTTCCACGACGGCCAACGCGTCAGGCGAGTCGGCCAGGGCCACCGCAACCGCCTCGTAGATGGGTGAAGCCCCTTTGACGTCGGTCTCGCCGAAGTGGCGGTACACCTCGGAGAGTGTCAACTGTCGTCCGGCTCGCTCTGCCATGTCGGGCATCTTCGCATTCGTGTGATGGACTCGGGACGTGGAAGCCGTCGGCGCACCTGTCCTTGCGTACGCCTCGCCCGGGCGCCGACTTCTCGCCGCGTTCATCGACAATTTCGTCGTGTCCTTCGTCGCGCTGGCGTTCACGGGAAGCGCGTCGCAGCGCTTCGGCGATGCGATTGTCGACAACAAAACGCCGGATCTGGCCGACGTCATGCACATCATGGTGGCCACACTGCTGTCGATCGTCGTCTACTCGACCGCCCTCCACGCGTGGCGCGGCGTGACCCTCGGCAAGATGGCGGCTCGCATCGTCCTGGTGAACGAAGACGGCACGAGAGTCACGGCAGCGACCGCGTTCGTACGTTCCGTCACGCTGGTCGGCATCTTCTTCATCTCGGTCCTGACCCGCGGCATCCCGATGCTGGTCAACGAACTTCGACCGATCTGGAACAGCAGACGTCAGACGTGGCACGACGCCGTTGCGCACACGGTCGTGGTGCGCGCCGACTCGATCGACATCGCGGCCACGTACCGCAGGAACGTCGAGGACTGACGGCGTACACTTCCCCGGGGGCTACATCGGCGTTTTGGGGGCGGTCTTGCAAAGGACCAGGCTTGTAATCGGGGTATTGGGCGTTGCGGTGGCTGCTGCCATCGCGTACTTCTTCCTGCCTGCCGGTCTGCCCCAGGCGGTCGTCTACGACGGACTGGCTTTGTACGCCGCCGGAGTTGCGCTCTACGGCGCCTTGAAGCGGCCCGCGTTCGAGCGTCAGCCGTGGTTGCTCATCAGTGCCGGCTGCGGCTTCTTCATGCTGGGCGACATCATCTGGGACATCTACGAACTTGCGTGGCATCGCGAGTCGCCGGTCCCCTCCTACGCCGACGTTGCGTTCGTCTGCGCCTACCTGTGCCTCATAGGCGCCGCGATCGGGCTGCGCCGACGCTGGCGTCGGGCTGACTGGACTGGCCCCGTGCTCGACGCGGGGATCGTCGCCAGCGCCATGGCGATCCTCTGCTGGGAACCGCTGTTGTTGCAGGTCGCGGGTTCGCCGTTCAAGGCGTTCGTCGCCGGCATCTACCCCGTTGGGGACGTTGCCGTATTGGCCCTGATCGTGACCTTGATGTTCGGACGCAAGTCCACATGGACCGGCTCGACGATGGTGATCGGACTGCTCATGCTGACCGTCGCCGACGTGAGTTTCCTCATCCTGTCTCGCAGCAACTCCTACAGCACCGGCGACTGGCCCGACCTTCTCTTCATGCTCGGCCCGGTCGTCTTGGCGGCCGCCGCCGTCGCTCCTGACCACGACGAACTGCGCCAGGAGACGACCGCTCGCTACGCCCGGCTGTCGAGTGTGTCGCTCGCGTGTGTCGCCCTCGTCGCGGTCCCGTTCGGTTTACTCCAAGGCAGCGAGTTGACCGCTGGTGATCGCATCGCTCGTGTCGTGCTGCGCGTCGTCTTCCTCCTTTTCGTCGCCGGACGACTGCTGCGGCTCGCGATCAGTGAGGAGCGCGCGCAGGACCGATTGGGCGCGACCTCGACACGGCTCGCGTCGGTCGTGGAGCACGCCTCCGTCGCGGTGATCTATACGACGCCGGAGGGAGTGGTCCAAGAGTGGAACACCGCGGCGGAACAGCTCTTCGGGTATTCGAGCGACGTGATGGTCGGTGGCAACCTGCTCGACCGGCTGCTGCTGCGTGACCGTACGACCCTGTGGAGCGGGCACGGCTCGGTCACGCAGGACGTCTTGCCGATGGATTTGCCCGGCGGACGCTCTCTGGTGTCGCTGCGCCGCGAGGCGATGCGGCGCGATGGCGCGATCGTGGGCTACACGGTGTTTGCCAGCGATGCGACCAAGGAAGTCCTGACCGAGGCATCGACGGTCACCGAAACCGTCGACGAAATCGCGCCGGTCGTCGAACGCCTCGGTGGCGTACTGCACGAGGTCGTTCCCTTCGACGTCATCGGCTTGTACGCGGTGACGAGTGGGGCATATCGCGAACTGGTGACGGTTACCGCCGAGGCCGGGCGCCTGCGAGCCCACCTCGATCTCCGCGCGATCCAGACGGCTTTCGACGAACCAACCCAAGACCGCCTACGGCGCCTCACTGCCGCGTCCATCCAGGACACGGCAATCGACGATCCCCTGGCGTGGTTCGTCCGCGACGTCACCGCCGCGCAGTCCGCGATCCTGGTTGCGCTGCGCTCGGAGGCGATGATCCACTCGCTCTTCGTTGTCGGCTTCCACCACCCCGGCGTCATCACCGACGAGCACGTCGGATTGGTCGAGGCCGTCGCTCCCCTCTTGTCGCGGGCGGTGCGCCGGGTGCTCATCGTCGAACACGAACGCGAAGCTGCTCGTCGGCTCGAAGAGATCGATGCGCTGAAGCAGGCGTTACTCGAGCAGCTCGCGAGCAACTAATAGGCCTAATGTCCGGCCGTGCAAACGTGGCCTCTCAAGTTCGGTGCGTTCATCGCGCCCTTCCATCCCGTCGGACAGAACCCCACCCTTGCCCTCGAGCGTGACCTCGAGCTCGTCGTGCGCATGGACGAGCTCGGCTACGACGAAGCCTGGTTCGGCGAGCACCACTCCGCGGGCTACGAGATCATCGCGTCGCCGGAGATCTTCATTGCCGTTGCCTCGCAGCGGACCAAGCACATCAAGCTCGGCACCGGCGTCAGTTCGCTGCCCTACCACCACCCGCTGATCCTCGCCGACCGTATGGTGCTGCTCGACCACCTCACGCGCGGCCGCACGATGTTCGGTGTCGGCCCCGGTGCGCTGCCGTCGGACGCCTTCATGATGGGCATCGACCCAAACCGTCAGCGCGAGATGATGGAAGAGTCCTTCGAGGCGATCCTGGCGCTGCTCACGAGCGACGACCCCGTCACGATGAAGACCGACTGGTTCACACTGAACAAGGCGCGTCTCCAGCTGCGCCCGTACACGCATCCGACCTTCGACATCGCAGTGGCGGCGCAAGTCTCTCCCGCCGGCCCGCGCGTCGCCGGCCGCTTCGGCACCGGTCTGCTCTCGATCGGCGCGACGACCCAAGGCGGCTTCGACGTGCTCGGCTCGCACTGGTCGGTCATGGAGGAACGCTCCGCCGAGTTCGGCACGACGGTCGACCGCCAGAAGTGGCGCCTCGTCGGCCCGATGCACATCGCCGAGACCGAGGAACAGGCCCGCGCCGAAGTCGCGCACGGCCTGCCGCAGTGGATGGACTACTTCCGCCGCGTCGCAGCGCTGCCCCTCGCTCCGGAGGGCGCCGACACCGTCGACGCCATGATCGAGGCGATGAACGGCTCGGGCATGTCGGTCATCGGCACCCCCGAGCAGGCGGCCGCGCAGGTGCAGCGACTCGTCGACCAGTCGGGCGGCTTCGGCACGTTCCTGTTCATGGGTCACGAGTGGGCCGATCGTGAGGCGACGCTGCGCAGCTACGAGTTGTTCGCCCGCGAAGTCATGCCGAAGTTCCAGGGCCAGACCGAGCGCGCGGTGGGCTCACGCGACTGGGCGGCGACGAACCGGCCCGAGTTCATCGGTGCGGCGACGACCGCGGTCATGAAGGCGTTCTCCGATCACAACGCGGAGAAGGCGGCGAAGGCTGAGGCAAAGGCCAAGCCCGCCAAGACCAACGGCAAGAAAGCCGCCGCCAAGACGAAGGCCACGGCGAAGGCCTCAGCGAAGAGGAAGTAACCAACCCGCGTCAGACGGGGCGCATGTCCTCGGTCGCCACGAGCTTCCGAGCGGCCTGCGCCTCGTCCACGCGGCCTACGGGCGTCTTGTACGGCGCGTGCGTGAGGTAGTCGGCGGACTGCGCGGCCACGCGCTCGAAGGCCTGCGCCAGGTCTTCGAGCGTCTCGAGACTCTCAGTCTCGGTCGGCTCGATCATCAGCGCCTCGGGCACGATCAACGGGAAGTACATCGTCGGCGCGTGGAAGCCCTCGTCGAGCAGACCCTTGGCGATGTCGAACGCTTTGACGCCCTTGCCTTTGAGGTTCGTGGCCGCCGCGACGAACTCGTGCATGTTGGGACGGTCGTACGGGATGTCGAACGTGCCGCGCAGACGATGGCGAATCCAGTTCGCGTTGAGCACGGCACCTTCGGCCACGCGGCGCAGGCCGTCGGAGCCATTGGCCACGATGTAGCTGTAGGCGCGAACGAGGGCGAGGGCGTTGCCGTACCAGCCGTGCACGCGCCCGATCGAGCGCTCCGGCGTCATCCAGTCCCACGTGCCGTCGTCGCCCTTGACCGGGATGGGGCCGGGCAGGAACTCGGCCACGCGCGGGCCGACCGCAACCGGACCGGCGCCGGGACCACCGCCGCCGTGGGGCACGGCGAAGGTCTTGTGCAGGTTCATGTGCACGATGTCGAAGCCCATGTCGCCCGGTCGCGTCACGCCGAGGATCGCGTTGAGGTTCGCCCCGTCGTAATAGAGCAGAGCACCGACCTCGTGTACGGCGGCCGCGATCTCGGTGATGTCCTCTTCGAACAGCCCGAGCGTGTTCGGGTTCGTCAGCATGATGCCGGCGACGTCCTCGTCGAGACGCTCGCGCAACGCAGCAAGGTCGACCAGGCCGCGCTCGTCCGACGGCACGGTCACGGTCTCGTAGCCGCCGAGGGTGACCGACGCCGGGTTCGTACCGTGAGCCGAGTCCGGGATGATCACCTTCGTGCGCTGACGGCCTTGCGCAGCGTGGTAGGCCCGCATGAGCAGCAGACCGGTCAACTCTCCCGAGGCGCCGGCCGGCGGGGCGAGCGTGATCGCGCTCATGCCCGTGATCGCACAGAGCGACTCGCCAAGCGTGCCAAGCATTTCGAGCCAGCCCTGCGCGTGCGTAGCGGGCGTCGACGGATGCACCTGACCGAAGCCGCGCAGGCCGGCGGCCTCGTCGCAGAGCTTCGGGTTGTACTTCATGGTGCAGCTACCCAAGGGGTAGGCGCCGAGGTCGACGGAGTACTGCCGGTGGGTGAGTCGCGTCGTGTGGGCGACGAGGTCGCGCTCGGACACCTCGGGCAAGCCGGCCGCAGCCTCGCGCCGATGCTCGGCCGGAACCAGCTCGTCCAGCGACCATTCCGGCGTGCTCGTGGTGCGCAGCGGGCCACTTCTCCGACCGTCGACTGAGAGTTCGAAGATCGTGGGCTCGATCTCGCGCCCGACGATCGGGGCGCTCGATGCGCGTCCCGCTCCCGGCTTCACGCCTGCACCGCCTTTGCGAACGCATCGACGAAGGCGTCGATCTCGGCCTTCGTCCGTTTCTCGGTGACTGCGATCAAGAGTCCTTCGTTTCCTTCTCCGTCATCGGTGGGCGTGCCGGCAAGAAAGCCTTCGTCCGCGAGTCGCTCGACGAGGGTGTCCGGCGCGACCGGCGTGGCCACGGTGAACTCACGCACCACCGCCGCGTCGACGAGCGGGGTGACGCCATCGATGGCCAGCAACGCCTCGCGGGCGTAGCGGGTCCCGCGGGCGCACTGCGTCGCCACGTCGACGAGCCCTGCCTTTCCGAGCCAGCCCATCTGGATCATCGCGGTGACGGCGATCAGCGTCTGGTTGGTGCAGACGTTCGAGCTTGCCTTCTCCCGCCGAATATCCTGCTCGCGCGTACGCAGCGTCGTCGTGAACGCCCGGCGCCCTTCAGGATCAACGGTCTCACCGACGAGGCGACCCGGAATACGACGGACGTGTTCGAGCTTGGCCGCAAACAGGCCGAGATAGGGACCGCCGAAGCTCATCGGCGTGCCGAAAGGCTGGCCTTCACCGACGGCGACGTCGGCGCCCCACTCGCCGGGGCTCTTGAGGATCGCCGCCGCGACCGGATCGAAAGCGACGACGAGCATGGCGCCGGTCTCCTTCGCGACCTTGGCCGCCGCCGCCATGTCATCGAGCACGCCGAGACGGTTCGGGTACTGCACCACAACCGCGCCGGGCGCCTCGCCCCCGACCGACGGCCAGGCGGTTGTGCCGTTGGCCAGCGGAACCGTCTCGATGCGATGGCCGGTGCCCTGAGCGAAGGTGCGTACGACCTCGGCCCACAGGCGGTGCGTGCCGTCCGAAAGCCACACGCCCTGACGACCCGTCGCCGCCACCGCGAGGTTCACCGCTTCCACGAGCGCAGTGGCGCCGTCGTACAGCGATGCGTTGGCGATCTCGAGACCGCTGAGCCGAGCCACCATCGTCTGGTACTCGAACAGCGCCTGCAGGACGCCCTGGGCCACCTCAGGCTGATACGGCGTATACGCGGTCACGAACTCGGTACGGCCGGCCAGGCGGCGCACCGCCGAGGGCACGTCGTGGTCGTAGGCGCCGCCACCGGCGAAGCAGATCAGATCGGCGCCGCGGTTGGCGTCGGCGAGACGCTGCATCTCGTCCGCCGTGTCGAACTCGCTCAGGCCGACGGGGATGTCGAGTGCGCCCGACAAGCGCAGGGCGGCGGGAACGCAGTCGAACAGCTCGTCGAGCGAACCGAGTCCCATGAACTCGAGCATCGACGCGATCTCGGCCTCGGTGTGCGGAACGTAATGACCCATCTACAAGCGCTTCTCCACGAAAGGCAGCTTCACGACCTGGCCGGTCAGTGTCTTGCCACGAACATCGAATGTCACCGCGTCGCCGACGGCGACCGACGGGTCGAGGAATCCCAACGAGATCGCGGTCTCGAGGATCGGTGAGTAATTACCGCTCGTCACGACCCCGACCTCGACGCCGTCGCGACTGACGACCGTGCCGTCCCGCGCCGGCTGGCGGCCCGCGACGACCATCCCCTTGAGCAACCGGCTTGGTCCCGCAGCGCGCTCAGCCTCCAGCGCGGCCTTGCCGTTGAACGACGGCTTGTCCCAGCCCACAACCCAACCGAGGCCCGCCTGGAGCGGCGTGATGCCGTCGCCGAGCTCGTGGCCGTGCAGCGGCAGCCCGGCCTCGAGCCGCAGCGTGTCGCGAGCGCCGAGACCGGCCGGCTCCACGCCAGCCGCCAGCAGCGCGTCCCAAACAGTGCGAGCAGCGTCGACCGGTACGGCGATCTCGATCCCGTCTTCGCCCGTGTAGCCGGTGCCGGCCACCGTGCACGGCGCGCCGACAACGTCGATCCGCTCGACAGTGAACCGCTTCACGTTGGCGGCGGCTTCGCTGAACGTTGCGACCATCGAGCGCGCCTCGGGCCCTTGGACGGCGAGGATGCAGCGAGTCGTGGTCGTGTCGACGCCGCCGAGATTGCCCACGACGCGATCGGTGTTGGATGCGTTGGGCATGACGTCGAAGGTCGTGTCGTCGACCCACCACACGATGATGTCGTCGAGCACGAAACCGCTGTCGTCGAGCAGGTGCGTGTACTGCGCCCGACCAGGGCCCACCCTGCGCAGGTCGTTGGTCAGCGTCGTCTGCAGATGGTCAAACGCGCCGTCGCCTTCGACGCGCACGGTGCCGAGGTGGCTGACGTCGAAGACCACCGCACGGGTGCGACAGGTGCGGTGCTCGTGCAGCGTTCCCGCCGGGTACGCGACGGGCATGAGCCAACCGCCGAATTCGACAAGCTTGGCGCCCAGATCTGCGTGGGCGCTCTCGAGCGCAGCGTGCCGCAGACCGTCCTCCATCCCGCCGCCACATTAGGCGGCGGCGGCGACCATCCCGGTTATTGGTTGGCGGCGACTTTGGCGGGCGTCAGCGCCTCGCCGAGCTCCACGATCGCCGCGTGGAGTTCAGTCACCACACCTGCCATCGGGAAGATGTTGAGGACGCCCTGTCCGCCCTTGACGAGGTCGATCAGTTCGTCGTTGTCATTGGCGAGCACCGACGACGCGTCGCTGAGAACGATGTTCGCCGCGGCAAGGTCGTCACCGGCCTGACGCAGGCAGTCGACAGCTCGACGGGCGGCCGGTAGGGCGAGGCCGGCGTCGAGGAACTTCTTGATGACCTTGAGGCACAGGACGTCGTGGTACGAGTACAGCCGCTGGGTGCCACTCCCCTGCGCGTCGGCCATCGACGGGCGAAGTAGATCGGTTCGGGCCCAGTAGTCCAGCTGCCGGTACGTGATACCGACCAGCTTGCAGACCTGGGGGCCACGAAAGCCTTCGAGTTCCTGTGGCACGGGGGAAGTAGCCATGACCGCTCCTGTAGAGGTGCCATCGGCGTAGTTACGACGATGTACTTCGCAAAGTACGACCGTTCTCCGACGCCGTCAAGGAACTCCGTGGAGTCCTAGGAAAAGTCCTCTGGATTCAGGCCTTCGAGGAACTCCCGAAACTCGTCGACGATTTCTTCGGGGGTCTCGTCCTCGTCCTCGTCGGACTCCTCGGGCCATTCGACGGTCGTGCCCTCGGCTTCGAGTTGGTCGAGCAAGTCACTGCTGATCTCGATGTCGCAGTCCGCTCTGACCGCGAGGGCCACCGCGTCCGACGGGCGCGACGACACGATCGTCGTCTGCCCGTTCACGACGAGGTGGAGCTCGGCGTAATAGGTCTGATTCCGCAGCGCCACGATCGCCACCTTGGTGAGCTTGGCGCCGAGGGCGACGAGCGTGTCCCGGAACAGGTCGTGGGTCAGCGGACGCTCCGATATGCGGCCTTCCATCGCCGCGACGATCGCGGCCGCCTCGGAATCGCCGATGTAGATCGGCAGCGTTCGCCCGGCGCCCTCCGTCTCGGTGAGGAACATCACAGGCACGTTGGCGGGCATTTCCACCCGCACACCTGAGACACGCACCCGAGACATGTCCCCAAAATTACCCCGAGATCTACCCCGTGATGTTGCGTACCGCCTGGCGCACCAGTGCCGCACGAAGTTCGTCGCCCAGCGCGCCGAGTTGGTCGAGCGTTTCGCCGGCCTGGCGCCGCGCCGTTGGGTTGCGCTGCTTGAGCAGCGGCAACACGATCTGTTCGAACAGACCGGCCTCCCGCTCGGCGGCACTCTTGAACGGCCGCAGGTGTCGTGCCTCAAGCCCGAACTGCAGGAAACCGGCAGCGGCGCGAGCCACGGCGAGCGCATCGGCGTCGTAGTAATCGGTTCCCCCGAGGGTGCGGGGTTCGATGAGGCCGAACTTCGCCAACTCGTTGACGCGGGCTTCGGTGAGCCCGGTCGCGGCGACCAGTTCCTCGACGGTCAGCGCGACCTCATGGGCTTCAGGGTCCTCTTCCACCGGTTCGGGCTCGACACGCGCGGCAGGGCGAGGTTGGTCGCCCCCGGGCGTCGGCGACACGGGCGCTCGGCGCACCTTGGTCAACGGCGTCGGCTCCTCCACCGGATGCAGCGACGCGCGCGCCGCGGGTTGTACCGGTGTCGCGCTGACGGCCGTGGGGTGATTCGCGCTGACGGGCGTCGGTGCCGGCGCCGGCTCCTCGTCTCCGTCGGTGATCTCGTTGCCGTCGTCGCCCAGGCGGCCGCGAATGACCTTGAGCGGAAGGAAGTTCTCGCGCTGCTGCCGGAGAATCCACTTCAGCCGCTCGACGTCGGTTTCGTAGAACTTGCGGTACCCGGACGGGGTGCGTTCCGGGTCGATCAGGCCCTGGCTCTCGAGGAACCGGATCTTCGAGATCGTCACGTCGGGGAACTCCGCCGTCAGAAGCGAGAGAACCTCACCGATGGACAGATAGCTGCGATCGCTCATGTGACGGAGAGAAAGACGAGGCGGTACTTGCCGATCTGCACTTCGTCACCCGAAGCCAGCGGCGCGTCGTCGATTCGCTCGCGATTGAGATACGTGCCGTTCAGCGAGCCCGTGTCCCGCAGCGTGTAGCGGCCGTCCAGGCGGTGCACCTCGGCGTGTCGACGCGACACCGTTATGTCGTCGAGGAAGATGTCGCTGTCGGGGTGACGCCCGGCTCGCACGACCTCCTTGTCGAGCGGATACCGCTCCCCCACGTTCGGTCCCCGGCGGACCACCAGGACGGCATCACCAGGGGTCAGATCACCGGCGACGAGCGCAACGTCGTCATCTTCGACTTCAACCACAGGGTTGACAGCCGTAATAGAGGCGGTGCTTTCACCACCTTGCGCGTCGGTTAGGCGTCCCCCACACGAAGCGCAGAATGCTCCGCCATCCGTGTTGCGGTGCCCACAGTGTGTGCAGACCACGCCGGGAAGCGTAGCGAAACCGAAACCCTCAACCTCAGGTCGAGATCACAGCGGTGTACGCCGCTGCGTCGAGCAGGGCCTCGGAGCCCTCGCTGTTGGCCTCGATGACGAACATCCAGCCATCGCCGTATGGATCGGCATTGACGGTTTCGGGGTTGTCGGCGACGGCCGTGTTGACGGCGACCACGGTGCCCGAGACCGGTGCGTAGATCTCGGAAACCGACTTGGTCGACTCGACCTCACCGCACGCCTGCCCCGCTGTCACCGTGGCTCCCACGTCCGGCAGCCCGACGTACACGACGTCACCGAGAGCGTCCTGGGCGAAGTCGGTGATGCCGACTTTGAGCGTGCCGCCCTCGTCGCGGATCCACTCATGGTCAGACGTGTACTTGAGGTCATCAGGGACGTTCACGGCCTGAAATCTAACGAGTTCGAGCTAGCTCGCTTTGCCGACGCGAAACCGGGGCGGATCGACGAGCGCGGGAACTTCGAGCTTCGCCGAACGCGACAGCGCCACGTCGACGCCGCGCAGCGATGCCAGCACGTCGAGGGCGCCGCCGGGAATCTTCAGACCACCCTCGAGCGTCGCTGCCGGGCCGATGGCGACAATCGTGAACGGCGCGGTTATCGCAATGCCGTCGATCGTGACCCGCGTGCCATCGGCCGTCTCGCCGAAGGCCGATCCTGCACCGATCCTTCGCCCGTTGATAGCCAGCGCTTCTGCTCCCGCGTCGCGCAATTCGGCCACGACGTCGATGAGCGTGTCGTAAAGCACACCGCCTTCGGGGTCCGACACTTTCATCGTCAGGCCCGGACCCGTCACGGGCACCGTGCCCGCCAGCACTTGCAAGGCGCGCAGTTGGGCCGTCGCGGCCGCGGCGGATGCCGAGTCCTGCTGCTGCGCATTCTGCAGCTGGAGAAGCTGCAACTTCAGCGAGGAGATTTCGTCACGCAGGGCGTCGGCCTCCGTCGTGAGGCCCGCCAGGATGCGCGTGAGATCGCCTTCGTTCTCGGCCTCGAGCCGTTGCCGAAAGGCCTCGGAGCCTCGGAGCTGACCGACGAGAAGGAACCCGACCAACCCCGTCACGGCGAGCACGAGCAGGAGCGAACCGGCTCGCTGCGCGGTCGCCCGCGAGTTGGGACCAGGCTCGTCGGCCGAAGGAGCTGTGGTGGCGGTCACTAGCCGCCGAATACCCGACGGCGCAACGCCGCCACGTTCTGGAAGATGCGCACGCCGAACACGACGACAACGGCGGTGACGAGGTCGACGCCGAGCTGGTCACCGACCCAGACGATCGCGATGGCAACGAGCGCGTTGGCGGCGAACGCAACCACGAAGATGCGGTCGTTGAACGTGTGCTCGAGATAGGCCCGGACGCCGCCGAGCGAGGCGTCGAGGGCGGCGACAACGGCCATTGCGACGTACCGGCCCAGCTCCTGGGAGACCGTCGGGTGCACAACGAAGGCAAAGAGGGCTCCAATCAGCAGCCCCAGCAGTGCGAACACCTAGCCCTCCCCTCCCGGCGTCGCGACGTCGATACCGACGCGACCGGTGTAGGGCTTCAGCGTGAGCCGGTCGACCTCCGTTGCGGAGTATCCGAGGCCGAACAGCGTCCTCCATCGCTTCATGCGCCGAGCGATGTCGGTCGAACGAAACGCGTCTCCGTCGGCGCCCACCGCCTCGATGCGATAGGGCGGCGACAGCGGGCGGAAGTTCACGACGACGGTCTCGCCCGCCGCGCGGATCGACGTGGTGGCGACGATGCGGTTGCCGTTGAGCGCCACCGCTTCTGCGCCGGCGCTCCAGAGCGCGTTCACGAGCAGCTGTAAGTCGACGTCGGAGATGCGGTACGCACTCGCCTCCTGCACATCCGCAGGAATGGTTTCCGCGTCGGAGACCTTCACGCGCAGGCCGGGCCCCTTGACCATGGATGCGCCCGCTTGGGCGGCGAGGGTCGCCGCGTCACGTGATTGCTGCGCGCTGGCGTGGTCGGATCTGCTCCGCTTCGACTCGGCATGGCGAAGCTGGCCGCGAAGGTCGCTGACCGCCTCGTCCAGATCATTGATCTGCGATCGACGTTCCTGGATGAGAGAGATCAGCCGTTCCTTCCGTGGCGCCTCGGCGACGCGCGTCGCTGAAGCTGTGCGCGCCGCGGTCACGAGAAGAAAGCCGAGCACCGCGAGGACAAGGAACAGTGCCGGGGAAGTTTTGCGAGGCACGCCGAGAAACTAGTGCGGGCTTATCGCAAAAGTTGCCTGATTCGACGGGCAAATTCCTGGGCTCGCGCCGTCGCCTCGGACGCGCTCGGCGCCTCCGCCGACACGTGGGTGGCCGGTTCCTCGGGATCGGGAACGATCAACACCCAACCGTCGTCGAGCACGATCTTGACCCCGTCGATGAGGTCGAGGGCACGGTCGTTGTTCCGCTCGACCATCTCGCGCATGACCGCGCCCTTCCGCTCCCAAGGCGTCACGACGAGTTCCTCGGCAATGGCTGGTGTCCCCACACTCTTGACGAGACTCGACAGCGCCGTACCTGAGGTGGCGACGCGGTCGAGCACGTGCAGGAGCGCAGCGACGCCGTCGAAGGCCGGCAGGAACTGTGGCAGAGCGACACCGCCGCGGCGATCGGCGGCAAGCCACGCGTTGGCGTCGTGGGCCTCGTCGAGCAGGCTCGCCGGCGACCGCTTGGTCCAGACGACGTCGACGCCGCCCTCCTTCGCGATCGTCACCGCCTCGAGCGGCGTGTCGACCGGCAACGCGATCGGACCGCGCCCGGCCTGCGCCGCGATCGACACGAAGACCAGTTGCGTCTGCTCGCCGGTGAGCACGCGCCCCGTGTCGTCGATGAGCACGATGCGTTCGCCGTCGGGCGACAGCACCGCACCGACGTCGGCGCCGGAGGAGCGCACCAACGAGCCCACGTTCGCGGCGTGGGCGTCCATGTCGAAGCCGGATGACGCGGCTGTAGCCGTGTACGGGTTCACGACGAGTACGTCGCCGCCGACCTTTGCCAACACGGTGGGCAACACCAGGCTCGTCGCTCCATAGGACAAGTCGAGGACGACCTTGAGCTTGCGCTCGGCGAGGCCGTGGACGTCGACGGTTTCCATGAGAGCCGCCGTGTAGTGCTCGATGGCACGGGGCGCGAAGCCGATGTCGCCGATCTCGCCGGCCACCACTCGCCGGAAGTCTTCGCGGTGATACAACCGTTCGACCTTGCGCTGATCGGCCTCGGCGATGTCGATGCCGTTTTCGTCGAAGAAGCGGATGGTCACCTTCTCCGGGTCGTCGGGCGACAAACGGACGGTGATCGAACCGGCCTGGCGCTGGCTGCGGGCGTGGAACCGCGTGAGCGGCGACGCCGCGAGCTCGAGGTCGTCGACGTTCACGCCGCCGGCGTTGAGACCCACGATCAATGCGCGTTTGAGCATGCGCCCGGCCCGGCTCGAGTCCCGCGACGCGGTTACCCACGAGCCCTTCTTCAGGCCCGATGCGTACGCCATGGCGACGCGCATCGCGAGTTCCGGGGACAAGTCGACGTTTGCGAGGCCACTCACGCCGTCGCGTCCGAACAGGCTGCGGGCACCGCGGGATTCCCACACGAGCGAGGCGTTGATCGTCGCTCCGGGCTCGACGGTCTTGAACGGGTAGATCTTGACGCCCTGGTTCACCACTGCGTGGTCGCCGACGTAGCACTCGTCACCGAGCACCACGTCCTCTTCGCAGCGCGCCCCGTAACGCAGATCACCGCGCCGCCCGACGATGGTGCCGCGCAGACGAACGGCGCGACCGATGTGCGTGTTGTCGTGCACGACGGACCGCTCGATGAACGCGTCGGAGCCGACACGCACGTTGTCACCGAGGACGGTGTACGCGCCGAGATGGGCGCCCGCCGCAATGCGGCAGTCGTGGCCGATCACGCACGGGCCATCGATGCGGGCGTCCGGATGCACGTCGGCGCCCTCGCCTACCCACACGTGTCCGGACACTTCGAAGCCGGGCAGCGCCAGCGCGACCTTGCGGTCCAACGCGTCGTTGTGCGCGCTGAGGTACGACTCGAGGGTGCCGACGTCCTCCCAGTATCCGTCGACGACCGCGCCGTAGAGCGGCTTGCCGTCCTCGAGCAGGCGCGGGAACACGTCGCTCGAGAAGTCGACCTGGCCTTCGCCGATGTAGTCGAAGACCTCGGGCTCGAGGACGTAGATGCCGGTGTTGATCGTGTCGGAGAAGACTTCGCCCCACGTCGGCTTCTCGAGAAATCGCTCGATGCGGCCCTCGGTATCGGTGATCACGATGCCGAACTCGACCGGGTTCTCCATCGCCTTGAGGGCGATGGTCGCCACGGCGCCGCGCCGTTCGTGCTCCGCGATCACGGCACCCAGATCGATGTCGGTGAGCACGTCACCCGAGATGACGAGGAACCGCTCCTGCAACTCATCCTTCGCATTGGCGACGGAACCCGCAGTTCCCAAGGGCGTGTCTTCCGTGGCGTACTTGATGCTGACGCCGAACTCGGAGCCGTCGCCGAAGTACGTCCGGATGTGCTGGGCGAGGAACGCGACCGTAACCACGATCTCGGTGAAGCCGTGCTCGCGCAGCAACCCGATGACGTGCTCCATCATCGGGATGTTGGCGATGGGCAACATCGGCTTCGGGGTGGAAAGCGTGAGAGGACGCAGGCGTGTGCCCTCACCACCCGCCATGATCACGGCCTTCATTTAGATGCTTGCTCCTTCGGCCTCGCGGGCCGCTCGTCCTTCTCGAATGGCTTTCCGAGCGTCAGGGATATACAACGCAGCGGCGATGTAACCCAGGATCAGCCCAGGAATTACTGCTACCCAGGCAAAGAACTCGGCCTGGTCTTTCCACGACAGGTTCGCCTTCGCCCCCAGAAAGAGCGGAAACGCGATCAGCAGGCCGAAGGTGCCCGCTTTGCCAACCCAGCGCACGTCCATCCGCCGGGCGCCGGCCGCTGCGATGGCCAACGCAGCAATGGCGACGGCCCCCTCGCGCAGGACCGCAGCCACGATCACCCATCGTGGGGCCGCATGGTCGAACCAGATAGCGCTGACGCCGACGATGAGCAGAAGTCGGTCCGCGGTTGGGTCGAGAATCTTGCCCAATTCGGACACTTGGCCGAAATGCCGCGCGATGTACCCGTCGACGAAGTCGGTCGCGCCGAGCACAGCCAGCAAATAAGCGGCCCCCGCGCGGTTATTGCGGCCGAAGAGCAGGTACAGGAACAGCGGCATGCACAACAGCCGCACAAAAGAGATGACATTCGGCACTGTGAGGATCGCGTTTGATGCCTCATCGTGTTCCTCGGCAGCTGGCATTGGTCTCAGGCTACGGCGCGAACCTCGCGCGAGATGTCAAGTTCCGGCCACGTTGTACCGATAGAAGGAAACAGGGATGAGTAAGCGCGCTCGGGGACTGCACGACGACCCGCTTTCGGCGGCGTCAGCCGGGCTTGTCGCGCTCGGTATCGACCGGGCCCGGCGCGTCGACGTTCTCGAAGTGCTCGGAGCCCTGCTCGACCATGCGGACCCGACGGGGAACGTCGTGCTCGATCAGACGCTGTTCGCCCGGGAGGAACATCTCGGCGTCGACAAATGTCTCGACGCCTACGCCCTGCTCGAGCAACTCGATGTCGTGAATCGCACCGACCGCGGCTGGACGATCAACGACTTCCGCTGGCACGCCGGTCCCGTCGGTGAGACCGAAGCTTCGCTCGCGGTCCTTCGGAAGCATCTTTCCTCGATCGGGTCGGACGCCTCGCTCGACGAGCTCGGGCCCGTTCCGGCCGAGCTGGTCCCAGTATCCGAACCGGTCCTCGCCGAGATCATGTCGGCCCCCGTGGTTCCGCTCCGGCGCATCCGCCGCGCCGTCCCCATCGCGGCCGGTGTGGCCGCATCGGTCGCGGTTGTCTTCGGTGCCACCCAGTTCGTGCCCCAGGCTGCGGTCACAGGCCGCAACGCCGCGCAGTCCTCGGGCGTTCCCACCTCGGTCGTGCGGCACGCCACCAAGTCCACCGCCTCGCCGATCACCGGAGCCGTCGACCAGCCGGGTTCCACGATCGCGCCGACGACCGCCCCGACGCTCGGCCCGTCCACCACGGCCACTACGCCGACCGGACTGAACTGCGTGCTGCCCAAGGTCCTCACCAACGTGAAGTCGGTGAGCGTCGTCAGCGTGCCGCTCGCCGGCGACGCCGGGGCGACGCTCTGGACGGCCGTGATCAACGGCACGGCGACGCTGACGGATTCGGACACGGCGTTGGTGCTCCCGGCGCTCGAGGTCGTCGTGCACCTCGCGGACGGCGACACCGACCCCGTGCAGGCGACGCTCACCACGCCACTGCTGACGCCGAACAAAGCGGCGCCCTTCACTGCAATTGTGGCCCTCGGCAGCGTGAAGCCCGTCAGCGACATCACCGCCAGCGCGACGGCCTCGGGCATGAAGTCGTCCTGCTGACGCGGACTTTCGGGGCCGCCTCACTATCCTTGTTGCCGATGTTGGGGCGTCGCTCAGTCCGCACCGTGACCGCCGTCCTGGCGCTTGGTTTCGCGGTCAGCGCTTGTAAGGGTGAGTCCCATCTCGAGGCGTACCGGCCGTCGCCTACGACGACATCGGTCACTGCGCCTCCCACGACGGCCCCCAGTGACGTGCCGCCTGCCCCCAAGATCGCCCTGGCTGCGGTGGCCAATGGCTCAGTCGTGAACATCCATCCGGCAGCCGGCGACAGCGCCGTCAGCAAAGTGCTCGCCAACCCGACGTTCGAGGGCATGCCGCTGGCGATGTTGGCCATCGACCGCCAGGGCGACTGGCTCCAGGTCCGATTCCCGGAGCGCCCGAACGGTTCGATCGGTTGGATCCAGGCCAGCGAGGTCACGCTGACGCCGGTCGAGAACCGGATCGTGATCAGCATCAGCAAGCGCAGCCTGCGCGTGCTGGACAAGAACCAGCAGGTCGTCTACGAGACCAACGTCGCGGTTGGTAAGCCGCGTACGCCGACACCGACCGGACGGTTTTACGAGGACATCTGGCTGCCGAACCCGGGCCGTCCCTACGGCAGCTTCATGTTGAGCATCGCCGGGTTCTCCGATGTGCTGCACAACTTCGGCGGCGGTCGCGGTCAGATCGCCATGCACGGCTGGGCCGACACGTCGGTGATGGGTCAGGCGGCGTCGAACGGGTGCATCCGGATGCGGTCGGCCGACATCTCCCATGTGGCGTCGCTGGCGCCCGTCGGGACACCCGTCGACATCGTGAACTAACCGTCAGTCGACAATCGCCGGGTACACCAGCGTGCGGAGCTGACCCCGGAAGTTGAACGTTCCCGACGGCATGAACTGGGTCATGAACACGACGGTGAGATCTTCGGCGGGGTCCACCCAGAACGCCGTAGAGGCTGCCCCACCCCAGTAAAAGTCCCCTGCATTGCCGATCGTCGCCGTCGCCACCGGGCCGAGACCGACAGCCATCGTGAGACCGAAACCGACGCCCTCGAAGCCCGTCTCCCCGTAGCCGCCGGGAACGGCGTACGACGCCAGGTCGCCCCCGCCGGGGATGTGATTCATGCTCATCAGCTCGATCGTCTTGCGGCCGAGGACGCGTACGCCGTCGAGTTCGCCCCCGTTCACCAGCATCTGCGTGAAGCGCAGATAGTCCGCGGTCGTCCCCGCCAGGCCACCGCCGCCCGAGAGGAACGCGGGATGCTTCAGATAGCTCGAGGTCTCCGGATCGTCGAGCAGGCGTAGATCTTTCTTGCCGGTTCGGATGTAGTTGGCGGCGAGTCGGTTCGCCGCTTCGGGCTTCACGCTGAACCCGGTGTCGATCATCCCGAGCGGAGCGAAGATGTGCTCGTCGAGATAGGCGTCGAGCGGCTGCCCCGACATGAGCTCGACCAGCCGCCCGCACACGTCGGTCGACAGGCCGTAGAGCCACCGGGTGCCCGGACTGAACTCCAGGGGCCAGTCGGCCAGATTGGTGATCATGTCGGCGAGCGTGCCGTCTCGACCACCTCGGACCGTCACCATCGCCGCCATGAATTTGTCCATCGTCAGCGGCGGCTCGATGCCCCACCCGAGGCCCGTGGTGTGCATGAGGCAGTCACGAACGTTCATGGGTCGGTCCGGCTCGACGAGCCCGTTCGGGGTGCGCACCTTGAGGCTCTTCCACTCCGGGATCCAGCGGGAGACCGGATCGGTCAGCTGGAAGATGCCGCGCTCGTAGAGCTGCATCAGCGCTACGCCCACAATCGGCTTCGTCATCGAGTACAGACGCCAGATGGTGTCGTCTTCGACCGGCCGATTGCGCTCCCGGTCCATCAGCCCGAACGACGCGAAATAGCCGAGGCTGCCGTGGCGGGTCACCGCAATTTGGCAACCCGTGATCTTGCCGGGCTCGATGTAGCGGGATTGAAAGTGTTCGTCAATGCGAGCGAGTTGCCGCTCGTCGAGTCCAGCCGCGTCGGGATCGACCTTCATTGCATTCCCCCCTGGTCTGCAGTGATGCGTCGGGTCGGGGAGATTTGAACTCCCGATCTCTTGACCCCCAGTCAAGCGCCTTACCAAGCTAGGCCACGACCCGTTCCGTGTTTTGCGGAGCGGTCAGGCTACCAAGCCGAGGTCGCTACTGCGCGTTCGAGCGCGGCGCGCAAGGCGGCCCGGTCGATTGGTTTGGCCAAATGCCCGTCCATTCCCACGTCGAGACAGCGAGCGCGGTCCTCGGGGAGGACCGAGGCACTCAACGCAATGATCGGCACCCGGGAATGCAGCTGATTGCGGATCGCCATCGTCGCTTCGAATCCGTCCATGCCGGGCATCTGCAGATCCATGAGGACTGCGACGAACCGGCCGGTCTCCACCTTGTGCACGGCTTCGTGGCCGTTGCTTGCGACCTCGACACGAAAACCGAGCTGCTCGATGAGCTTCTGCGCAACCTTTTGGTTCACGAGGTTGTCCTCGGCCAGCAGCACTGTTCCGCTCAGTTCGACAGGACTATCGGTGGGCGGGATCGGATCGACGGTGATGGGCGGTGCGGCCGCGGCAAGGGGCAGTTCGAACCAGAAGATGCTGCCGCCGGCGGAACGAGCTCGGGCGTCGATCTCGCCGCCCATCAGGACCACCAACTGCTTGCAGATCGCAAGGCCGAGGCCCGTACCTCCGAAACGTCGAGTCGTGCTCGGATCACCCTGCACGAATGCGTCGAAGAGGTCGTGGCCGCTGCGATCGCCGATGCCGATGCCGGTATCGGCGACCTGCACCACGATGCGGCCGTTCGTACCGCGGGCTACCGAAACATCCACGGCTCCGTCGAGCGTGAACTTCACTGCGTTGTCGACAAGGTTGGATATGACCTGTCGCAGCCGATGGGGATCGCCACTCACGGTCGTGGGCAGATCGGGATCGATGGCGACTCCAAGGCGAACCCGCTTGTGCTTGGCGGCGGGCACCCAGGGCGCAACCGCCGCTCGCACGCAGGCCTCGAGCGAGAAGTCGACCGCCTCGATCTCGACCATTCCGGCTTCGATCTTCGAGAAGTCGAGAAGGTCGTTGATGATCGCAAGCAGCGCGCCGGCGGAGCCCTCCATCGTGTCGAGGTAGTCGAGCTGCGTCTCCGACAGCGGCTCGTCGCGGAAAAGGCTGATCATGCCCAGTACGCCGTTCATGGGCGTGCGGATCTCGTGACTCACGTTCGCGAGGAACAGCGACTTCATCCGCGATGCTTCCTCCGCTCGCTCCACGGACGACGCGAGGTCGGCCTCGAGGTCGCGGCGCTTGGCCATCGTGGCGTTGAACTCGTCGGCGAGCGCCATGACTTCCGCCGGACCGGACACCACCGCGACGACGCTGCCATCGTCGCCGGCTTCGTTGATCGCGGCGCGCAGATTCGCGAGAGGACGTGCGATGCGTCGTTGCACCAGCAGTCCCAAACCGCCGACGAGCGCCAGTACTCCCAGCCCGAGCAGCAGGCTTTGGTTGCGCTCTTCGCGAGCCTCTTCCAGGGCGGTTCGGACGGACAGACCGGCGAGGACCACCCGATGCATACCCGGAACCGAGACTTCTTCGTACATCCGCGTCGTCCCGTCGGCGTCGGCGCGAATCCGGTTACCGGTCAGCGGCTTGGTGAGCCACGAACCGGGCCGCAAGGCGCCAGCGGATACAGGCGCATTGCTCGACATCGACACCACCATCGAACGCGCGGCGTCGAGTTCGATGATGATGGTCGACCTCGCCGCACCCGCCGGGCGATCGAGCGGAGGAATCGCCGCGTCCAACACCGCCAGCACGACCGCCGGTGCCGGCGCTCCGACCACCGGCACCGCAAAGATCAGCTGCGGCGTACCGGTGGCAGGTTCTAGTCGCACGCCGCCGTACTGGGGCTGGCCGGTTCGAATGGCGTCTTCGAACCAGTTGCCGGCGGGGACGTCGACGACGGGTCGACGGTTCGCCAATAGGGAACAGATGGGCGCCCGGTTGGAACCGAGCAGATAGATGCTCCCCTGGTCCGCGACGCTCGCCAAGCCTTGCATTGCCGACGCACACATCGCCGCATCGAGAGACACAATGCTCGACTGGGTAGCGAGACCACCGAGAACGCCGCTGACCTGATCGAATGTGCCCGCTTCGATGTCCGCGTTGTACCTCGCTGCGGCCTGCAAATTCCTGCGGGCGCTGGCGCGCTCGCGGTGATAGCTGCTGGTAACCGTGTTGGCCATGAGTGCGCCGAGCGCGACGAGGCACGCGGCGAACGAAACCATCACGTACACGCCAACCGATGGGCGCCGCCCACGCCTCGTCTTCATCGGTGCCTCAGGCCACCACTCGGGGCCGTAGAAGCTGGCGTAATTGCCCGCCGAGGGCTGCGGTCGAAACCGGCTTGGTCAGGTAACCGTCCATGCCAGCTTCGACACAGCGGTCCCTATCCGTTCCGAGCGCCGATGCCGTCATGGCGACAATCGGCACCTCGACACCGAGACGGCGAAGCTCGGCGGTCGCTTCGAATCCGTCCATCAAAGGCATTTGCAGGTCCATCAACACGGCCACGAACGAGCCCGTCATTGCGAGTTCGACTGCCTCTTGACCGTTGCCGGCGATTCCGACCTCGTAACCCAGCTTGCGCAGCATCTGGGTGGCCACCTTCTGGTTGATCGGGTTGTCCTCGGCCACGAGGATCCGGCAACCCGGCCTCGCCTCAGCCACCCGAGGGAGCGACTCCGCGGTGGCTGGGGCGATGGCCGGCCGCAGCGGGCTGTCGCCGGCCGCGTGCATGGGCAACTCGAACCAGAAGGAGCTACCCATCCCCGGGGTGCTCACGATGCCGATGGTGCCGCCCATGAGATCGACCAACTGCCGACAGATGGAAAGGCCGAGACCCGTGCCTCCGTACCGCCGCGTCGTTGTCCCGTCGGCCTGCACGAACGGTTCGAACAAATTGTCGGCGACATCGGCCGGGATGCCGATCCCGGTGTCAGTCACTTCGAAACGCACGAAGCCGTGCGAGCCCTTCCGCACGTTCACGACGATGCTGCCCCGGGCCGTGAACTTGATCGCGTTGTCGATCAGGTTGGTGAGAATCTGCCGCAGACGCATTGCGTCACCTATGACGTCATTGGGCACGTCCCCATCGACCGCGATCCGCAGAGCGACACCCTTCTGCGCCGCGTTTGGCTTTCGCGGCGCAACGACCGCATCGAGGGTCGCCGCGAGGTCGAACGCATTCGCTTCGGCCCTGACCATGCCCGCCTCGAGCTTCGAGAAGTCGAGAAGGTCATTCAAGATAGCCATCAGCGCCTCCGCCGACGTCGACATCGTCCCGATGTAATCGCGCACCTCGGCGGACAACTCCATCGAGTCGAGCAGGCTGAGAATGCCCAGCACCCCGTTCATGGGGGTACGGATCTCATGGCTCATGTTGGCGAGGAACTCGGACTTGAGGCGCGAGGCGTCTTGCGCGTTCTGCAGTGCGGCGGCCAGCTCGTCTTCGAGACGATGCCGCTCCGTCATCGTGTCGTTGAACACGTGGGCGAGAGCCGCGATCTCCGAAGGGCCCGACGGCGTCGCGCGAACGGTCTCGTCTTCAGCGGCCGCAGCGATCGTTCGCTTGAGGCGACGGATGGGCGCAGCGATCTGGCGGTGCATGAGAACCCCCAGCCCGATGACCAACACGATGACCAGCGCCATCACCCGAATGTTGCGCCGCATCTCGTCACGAGCGTCGGACAGCGCGGATGTGACAGGTACGCCGGCGAGCATGTGTCGGTTCAGACTCGGCACATCCACCTCGCGATAGATGCGGGTGATGCCGTCGGCATCGCGTCGGGTGTGGGTTTCGCCCAGCGAGCCGCGCAGCCACGACTTGGCGGGCAACGCTCCGGCCTTCTGCGGCGCCTTCTCCGACTTGGCGATCACCATCGTTCGGGCGCCGTCGGTCTCGACGAGGATGAGGTCGCTGAGTGAGTTGGTCGGCGTGCTGACCAACTGGCTCGACGTAGCAAAGGCAGCGACGACGACACCTCCGCTCGTTCCGGGCACCGGCGTGGCGACGACCATCACGGGAAGACCTGTGTTGTGATCGAGCGACGCGTCGCTCACGACTGGCGCGTTCGTCGCTCGCACTCGAGCGACCCAGTCACCCGCCGGGATCGCGATGCCGTTCGGCGAGTCGTGGTTCAAACCACACACAACGGCATCCGACGGCGCAACCACCACGATGTTCACGGCGTCCGCAAACGCACTCAGGCTGGCGAACGCGTCTCCACACTTGGCCGGGTCGAGGGCCCGCACATGGGGCTGCGACGCGATCCCGGAGAGGAACTGGGCGGCCTGCGGCATCATTTTCTCGTCCGCCGCAGCTGCGTTTTGTGCCGCCATGCGGAGTTCGGCACCCGCCCGCTCGCGCTCCCGACGGAAGCTGGCCGTGGTCGTCGTCGTCATGACGACGCCCAATCCGACGATACAGAGTCCAAAGGCGGCGACCATGTAGGCCACCACCGACAGACGCATCCTTGCGTAAGCCACGTCGTCCCATCGGCACTCACGCCAGTGCGTACGCGGGGACTACGACCTTTCTTGTCGTACTCCGATCAGCGTAGGGCGTGCACGGCCCACGCGATCCCCTGCGCCAAGCGCCAACCGAGGTAGACAACCGCCGCGCCGACGAGCACCTTGAAATGCCACGGCGCCTTTGTCGGGGCCGAGATCACTTGGCCACAAACGGGGCACTCGCCGCCTTTGCCCATTGAGGGCGGATTGAAGAATCGCGAGCAATGCTCACACCAAGGCATTGCGGGGCCCTGCACGTTTGATGTTGCTGGCGACGGGGTGCCCGATCGTTCGTTCGAGCAGGTCGTCGACCGCGAGGAGCGCGTCGAGGCTGACACCGGTTCGAATGCCGATGTCGTCGAGCATGTGGACCAGGTCCTCGGTTGCAAGATTGCCCGCCGCGCCGGCGGCGAACGGCGAACCACCGAGACCTCCAACCGACGTGTCGAATCGAGCGACACCGCGCTGCAGCGCGGCGTACGCGTTGACCAGAGCCGTGCCGCGCGTCTCATGCAAGTGCAGGCCCACGTCGTTGCCGGTCTCGTCGATCACGTCGTCGACCCGGCGCGGAGTTGCCATGCCGGTCGTGTCGGCCAGCGTCACTGCCGTCGCGCCGATGTCCCAGATGTCGCGCACGAGCGCGCCGACTGCATCGGGGGAAATCTCGCCCTCATAGGGCGAACCGAACGAACAGCTCACGACGACGTCGACCGTGACGCGCTCAGCCACGAGTTCGATGATCTCTTCGGCTGCGGCCATCGACTCGGCAATGGTGCGCTTCGTGTTCTTCTGGCTGTAGATCTCCGACGCCGACATGATCACCGTGATGCCGTCGACACCCGAGTCGAGGGCGGCCTCGGCGCCGCGCCGGTTTGGAACCAGCGCGATGTAGCTGACATTCGGTGCCCGCGTGATGCCGGCAAGAACGTCGGCCGCGCCCGCCATCGCCGGTACCGCCTTCTCGCTGACAAACGACACGGCCTCGATCACGGGGACGCCGGTGTAACTGAGCGCATCGATCAGCGCGATGCGCGCTGCGACCGACACGGGCTGCTCAGCCTGCAGCCCGTCGCGCGGGCCGACGTCGCGCAGCGCAATCTCGAAGGGCAGAACACTCACAGTGACAACTCGGCTTCGCTCATACCGGTGGAACACCGTGGTGGCGCTCGGAGAAATGACGGGTGCGGTTCTTCACCAACGAATACCGATTGATCAGCTCGTCCCGCAGGCGCTCCGGCTCCACGATGGCGTCGACGATCATTTCACTCGCTATGCGAAGCAGATCGACATCCTCCATGTATTCCGCCCGTCGCGCTTCGACGAAGGCCTCACGTTCGGCGTCGTCCTCGATCGCCGCGATCTTGTTCGCGTACACCGCGTTCACCGCGGCTTCGGGCCCCATCACTGCAATGTTCGCCGTGGGCAACGCCAGCGTCGCGTCGGATCCGAAGGCGGGACCGGCCATGGCGTAGAGACCGGCGCCGTACGCCTTGCGCAGGATGACACAGATCTTCGGCACGGTCGCCTCCGAGACCGCCGTGATCATCTTGGCGCCGTGGCGAATGATGCCGTCACGCTCGACTTGCGTACCGACCATGAAGCCCGGAATGTCGGCCAGAAACAGCAGCGGAATGTTGAACGCGTCGCAGTTCCAGATGAAGCGCGCTGCCTTGTCGGCCGAGTCGACGAACAACACGCCGCCCTTGACCGCGGGATTGTTGCCGACGATGCCGATCGTCTCGCCGTTCAGACGGGCAAAGCCCACCACGAGTTCGGGAGCGAACAACGGCTTGATCTCGAAGAACGAACCGGCGTCGACAAGCCCGTTGACGACGGCGCGAATGTCGTAGCCGGCGCTTTCCTGTTCCGGCATCACGCTCGCAGTGAAGGGCCGTTCCGGTGCCACCGCCGCGTACACCGGCGGATCGTTGAAGAAGTTTTCCGGGAGGTAGCTCAGGTAGAGACGGGCCTGATTGATCGCATCGGCGTCGTCGACGGCGAGATTGTCGCCACAGCCCGACACGGTCGCGTGCATCCGCGCGCCACCCATCTCCTCGAGGGTGGTCTTTTCTCCCACCACCATTTCGGCCAGACGGGGTGACCCCAGATACATCGAGGCGTTGCCTTCGACCATGAACACCACGTCACAGAACGCCGGTATGTACGCGCCGCCGGCCGCCGATGGTCCGTGCAGGCAGCAGATCTGGGGGACGCGGCCCGACAGTCGCACTTGGTTGTAGAAAATGCGCCCGGCGCCGCGGCGGCCCGGAAACAGGTCGACCTGGTCGGTGATGCGAGCGCCGGCCGAGTCGACGAGCCAGACAATCGGCGCCGTATGGTCGTAGGCGTATTCGGTGGCGCGAATGATCTTCTCGACGGTGCGAGCACCCCACGAGCCCGCCTTGACGAGCGGATCGTTGGCGACGATCACGACAGGACGGCCGTCGACCCGACCCACGCCGGTGATCACACCGTCAGCCGGCAGGTCGCCCGCCGATGCATTCGCCAACAGCGCGTCCTCGACAAAGGAGCCTTCGTCGACGAGCAGCGCGATCCGGTCGCGCACGAACATCTTCTTGTCACGCTCGAGTTTCTCGGCGCCCCCACGCTCGAGGTTGCTGCGAAGCGCAGCGGCTTTCGCTTCCATCGGGTCGGTCATGCGCCCCTCCTGCGGACACGGAGTTTCAACGGCGTCGCCCCGAAGTCGAAATGCTCACGGATCTTGCGCTCCAGATAGCGCAGATATGGAGCCGGCACGTTCTTGTTCGTGAACAACGTGAACGTCGGCGGATCCGTGGCGCCCTGGGTCGCGTAGAGAATCCGCACGCCGGGTTCGGGGTGCGCCGCCTGCGCACCCTGGATCACCAGATTCAGCTCACGCGTCGGCACCCGGCGGTGATACGCCTCGATCGAGTCCTGCAGCGCCGGCAGCAGCTTGTGAGCACCGAGACCGGTCTTCGCGCTGATTTTCAGGATCGGGGCGTAGCTCAAGAAGGGCAACTTGGTGCCGACCTCGCCCATCACCGCGGCGCGCTGCTCGGCGTTGAGCAACTCCCACTTGTTGAGCACGACGACGATCGCGCATCCACCGGCGTCGACCCGTTCGGCGAGGCGCTGATCCTGATGCGTGATTCCCTCGGTGGCGTCGACAAGCAGGATCGCGACATCCGCACGGTCGATCGCCGCCAAGGAGCGCACCAGCGAGAAGTACTCGCTGCCTTCGTCGATGCGGCTCTTGCGGCGCATGCCGGCCGTGTCGACGATGCGCAGCGGGCCTTCGTCGGTCTCGATGACCGTGTCGATCGCGTCTCGCGTCGTGCCCGGCATGTCGTGCACGATGGAACGCTCGGCGCCGGCGAGACGGTTGAACAGCGTCGACTTGCCGACGTTGGGGCGGCCCACGATGGCAACCGACACGAGACCGTCCTCCTCCGACTCTTCGAGGCCCGACGGCTCGACGTAGTCGACGTCGAGCCGGCTCAGCACGTCGTCGAGCATGTCGCCCGACCCGCGACCGTGCAGGGCGCTGATCGGGATCGGATCGCCGAGTCCGAGCGAGAGGAACTCCCAGATTTCGCGCTCGCGTTTCTCGCCGTCGACCTTGTTCGCGATGACGACGACCGGCGTCTTACGACGGCGCAGCCAGTTCGCAACCTCCTCGTCCTCGGCCGTGATACCGACCGTCACGTCGACGACGAACAGGGCGAGATCGGCATCTTCCACGGCCTTCTCGGCCTGGCGGCTGACTTTGTCGTCGAGGGCAGTGCCGCTCGCCATCCATCCGCCGGTGTCGACCAAGGTGAACGGGATGCCGTTCCATTCGGCCTCGACGATCTTGCGGTCGCGAGTGACGCCCGGGCGCTCCTCGACGATTGCTTCGCGACGACCCAGGATCCGGTTGACGAGAGTGGACTTGCCGACGTTGGGGCGCCCCACGATCGCCACGATGGGCTGACGATTCACGACGCCAGCGCCTGTCGCAGATCCCAACCGTTCGCCGCCACGACCTCGATGCTGCCAGGTAGATCGGCCACCGCGACGCCATCGAGAAACACACCATTGGACAGGCACGCATCCGGCAGCAAGTACCGGCGGCCTGGCGCGTCGTCCTTGATGGCGTTGGCGACGTCCGCACCAGCGATCAAACCGGCGACACCGATGTTGCCGCCGAAGTAGTCGTTCGGGACCACACGCACCTCGACATCCTCGGCGACGAGCGGTCGGATCACCTCCGCCCCATAGGCACCGGTGAGCACGGTGACGGGTGCGCCTCTTCGCGCTTTGAACTGCACGGTGCCGGGCGCGACCCGGGGTCCGCGATATGCCTCGAACTCGCTGCCGTCGACCGACTGGAAAAAGCCCGTCACGTTTTCTGGTGCCATGCGGCCTTCCCACTCTTCGACGAACCGAGCCGCCATGCCGATGCCGTTCTCGTGTTGCGAAAAATCGTCGTAGCGCTCCGCATCGGGGAACCGACGCCCCGCGAGGACGTAGTACTCGTCGGCCGCGTAGACGACTCGCTTGCCGGTCGCCGCGACGAAGTCGGCCTGCGCTGCTTCGACCGCGTCGACCACGAACTCCGCTTCCGCCCGAGTGTGCGACCGCAGTGACGTTTCCGTCGAGAATCGCGAAATACCGAGCGGCACGGCCGCGCACGTGGTGATCTCGGGGAACTCGTCGAGCAACCCGGTGAGCGTGTCGACGAGCGCGTCGCCGTCGTTCACGCCCGGACACACGACAATCTGCCCGTGCACCTCGACGCCTGCGTCGAGCAACGCTCGCAGCCACCGGAGGGAGGTCGCGCCGCGCCGGTTGCGCAGCATGCGGGCCCGGAGCTCGGGGTCCGTCGCATGAATGCTGACGTACAGCGGCGCCAAGCCTTCGTCGATGACGCGTTCGAGGTCGGACTCGGTGAATCGGGTGAGTGTCGTGAAGTTCCCGTAGAGGAACGACAGGCGGTAGTCGTCGTCCTTCACGTAGAGGCTCGGTCGCAGGCCCTTGGGCAGTTGGTAGATGAAGCAGAACTCGCAGTGGTTGTCGCAGGTACGCACCTGGTCGAACAACGCGCTCGACACTTCGGCACCGAGGAGCTCACCAGCGTCCTTGGCCACCGTGATGGCGCGCTCGAGCCCGCCGCGGCGCACTTCGATCACTGGATCGGCGTCGTCGGTCAGCAGGCGGTATTCAATGATGTCGCGAGGAACCTGACCGGCGATGGCGACGATCTCGTCGCCTGGCGCTAGTCCGGCCCGAGCAGCTGGCGACTCGGGGTCGACAGCCACCACTACGGGCGCTGACATGGCGACAAGGGTACAGCGCTTACCCTGTACCGATGGCAGTCGACCGGGTCTTGCTCGCCGCACCGCGCGGTTTTTGTGCGGGCGTGGAAATGGCGATCAAGGCACTCGCGTGGATGGTGCGGGTCTTCGACGAGCCCGTCTACTGCTACCACGAGATCGTGCACAACCAGCTCGTGGTCGAGCGGTTCAAAGCCCAGGGTGTGATCTTCGTCGATGACATCTCGGACGTGCCCCAAGGTGCACCTGTCATGTTGAGCGCCCATGGCTCCGCGCCCGAGGTCGTGGCCGCGGCACGCGCCACGGGCGGCGTGGTGGTCGATGCGGTGTGTCCTCTCGTCACCAAGGTGCACCACGAGGTGCGCACCCGCGCCGGCAAGGGCTACACCGTCGTCTACGTGGGCCACGCGGGTCACGACGAAGCGATCGGCACCATGGCCGTGGCGCCCGACTCCGTCGCCCTCGTGCAACACGCCGAGGACGTCACTGCGCTGCCTGAGTTCGGCCAACCGGTCGCCCTGCTGGCCCAGACGACACTGAGTCACGACGAGTGGGCCGACGTCAAGGAAGCGGTCAACGAGCGATGGCCCGAGGTCTGGCAGCCGGGTCGCTCCGACCTCTGCTTCGCGACCACGAACCGGCAGACCGCGCTGCGTGCGATCGCGGCGAAGTCCGATGCGGTCCTCGTCGTCGGCTCGGCGAATTCCTCGAACACCGTCGCCCTCGAACGTGTCGCGCAGACGTTGTGCGACAGGGTCTATCGAATCAACAGTCCCGAGGAGGTGCCAGACGGGCTGACCGGAGTCGTCGGCGTCACCGCCGGCGCCTCGGCGCCCGAGGACCTCGTGGACGCAGTCATCGCGCGGCTTGCCCCCGTCAACGGCGTCGAGGAGGTGCAAGTGAC
The DNA here is from genome assembly GCA_048498715.1 of Actinomycetota bacterium. Lineage (GTDB taxonomy): Bacteria > Actinomycetota > Acidimicrobiia > Acidimicrobiales > JACCXE01 > JACCXE01. The sequence goes on from JBEHXL010000001.1 coordinate 93,527, forward strand.
CGAGGAAGACGAGTACTTCCCACCGCCGCGTGAGCTGCGCGAGTTGCTGCGCAATCGCCTCGGCCCTGAGGCCCTGGCCGACGACCGCAACGTCACGGCGAGCGAAGTCCTCGATGCGCTCTCGCGTTAGGTGAGGTAGCGCTCCAGCACCCTCGCCTCGGCTCGAAGCTGGGTGGCGTCGTCGACTCGGCCACCCGCTTCGTACATGCCGATCGCCTCGAGCGACTCGTCGATCTCGGCCTGAACGCAGGACCGGACGTCAGCCTCCGTGAGCACCAAGCGGGCGACCTCGCTCGGACCCTCGGCGTACCGAGCGGTGACGACCGGCGCCTCGGCGCTTTCGATGCGCCCGATCACCCTTTTGATCGCCGCTTCGGCGGTCTTGTCACGCGATTTCCGGGCCGTGAGCAGGTCAGCCTTGAGAACCTCGACCGAAAGCATGCGAACGACCGTACAATTGGGCCATGACCGTCACCACGAGTTTCCGACGCATGGACGAGGGCACCAAGGAAGACTGGATGCACATCGTCGACGAGCACGGCAAGAACGCCGCCCGGGTGCCCAAGCGCATCATCGGAATGCTCGAGTCGCTCGAAGAGATCGTCGACGGGTTCTCTACCAACCAGCTCGTGCATTGCCTCCAGACGGCGACACTCGCCGAAAAGGCCGGCGCCGACGAGGAGATGATCGTCGCGTCGCTCTGCCACGACATCGGCAAGGCCGTCACCGTGACGAACCACGGTGGCATCGCCGCGGAAATCCTCAAGGGCTACGTGCGCCCCGACGTGTACAACACGATCAAGTACCACCAGGACTTCCAGGGCCGGCACTACTACGAGTTCCTCGGCATGGACCCGAACGCACGCGAGCAGTACAAGGACGAGCCCTGGTTCGACCTGTGCGCCCAGTTCGCCGACGAGTGGGATCAGGTCGCCTTCGACCCCGACGGCGAGACGTATCCGCTCGAGCACTTCATCCCGATGATCAATCGGGTCTTCACGCACGGCGCGCTCGCCGGTTAGTCCGTGTCGCCCACCTTCTGGCGGGCGATGTCGAACACGCGCTGCAACTCGGCGTGCAGATGCTCCGTCGTTGCGTGGAGTTGCGCGCGCGACGGGCGGCCGCCGTCCTCACCGACCGGTGCAGGGATGGGCGGGCCCAACTCGTAGTGCACCTTGGTGAAGTGGATCATCTTGGCGCCCTTCGGCATGGCTTTCTCCGTGCCGCCGATGCCAATGGGGATGATCGGAACGTTGCCCTTCGACGCGATGTACGCCGTTCCATCGAGCAGTGGCTGCACCTTCGGGCCGAACTGCCGCGTGCCCTCCGGGAACATCACCAGGCCTTCGCCGCGCGTCACCACACCGATGCACATCTTGAGCGCTTCCCGATCAGCGGTTCCCCGCTTGACGGGGTAACCACCGAGCCCGGTGAAGAACCACGCGGAAAGCTTCGTCTTCCAGAGCGAATCCTTGCCCATGAACGACATGTATCGCTTGGTCATGCCGATCATCGGGAAGGTGTCGATGTTCGACCGATGCACCGGCGCCACGATGAAACCCCCGGTCGCGGGTATGTGCTCGATGCCACTGAACGTTGCCCGCCAGAAAAGCTTCGACAGGCCGGTGAAGAACACGCGCGCGACCACGTAGATCACACGCTGCCCACGTGTGCGGCGAGTGATCCCGGGATCTTTCACGCCGGCACCAGCCCGATCACGACGTCGACGACTTCGTCGATGGACAGGTGGGTCGTATCGATCTCGGCCGCGTCGTCGGCTCGCATCAAGGGCGAGACCGACCGGGTCGAGTCGGCCTTGTCGCGTCGAGCCATGTCGTCGGCGACGGCCTCGTTGTGTTCGGCGGCGCGTCGCTGGGCACGAACCTCGGGGTCGGCGATCAGGTACACCTTCACGTCGGCGTCCGGGCACACGACGGTGCCGATGTCGCGGCCTTCGAGAACACCGCCGCCGTTGTTGGTGATCCACGCACGCTGCCGTCCGACCATCACGGCTCGCACGGCCGGGTTCGACGCGACGGCGGTCACGAGTGTCGTCACGTCCTCGGAACGAATCGCCTCGGTTGCGTCGTTCCCGTCGACGAAGACGCCGTCGGGGCCCACGTAGACGTGTGTGTCCCGGGCCAACGCCTCGATGGCCGCCGTGTCGGACGGGTCGACGCCCTTTTCCAGCGCGGCATACGCAATCGATCGGTACATCGCACCGGTGTCGAGGTAGGCAAGACCGAGCCGCTGGGCGACGGCACGCGCCACGGTGGACTTGCCACTCCCGGCGGGCCCGTCGATCGCGATGACTGTCACACCAGCAACCTATCGAGCACATCCCAGAAATCGGGGAACGTCTTGCCGACGCAACCGGGATCGTCGATTGACATCCCCGGCGTGACGAGACCGAGCACGGCAAACGCCATCGCCATGCGGTGGTCGCCCGCGGGGTCGATGACCGCACCCTTGCGCGGCCCCGGATAGATCGTCAGCCCGTCCTCGAACTCCTCGACGGTGACGCCGCACCGGCGCAGTTCGCGGGCGGAGACGGCGACGCGGTCCGTCTCCTTCTTGCGAATGAAGGCGACGCCCCGGATCGTCGTGGGCGTGCGAGCGGCCGCCGCGACAACCGCCAACGTCGGGACCATGTCGGAACAGTCGGACATGTCGACATCGACGCCTTCGAGGGGACCGACACCCCGGACTTCGGTGGACGAGGCCGTCATCTCCACCTCCGCGCCCATCATTTCGAGAATGCGGACGAGGCGAAGGTCCGCCTGGTGACTTGCCTTGCCGATGTTGTCGATGCGCACCGAGCCGCCGGTCATCGCTGCGGCGGCCCAAAAGTACGAGCCCGCGCTGGCGTCGGGCTCGATCGAATAGTCCGCAGCCTGATACGCACCGGGTGCAACGGCGCAGGCAGCGGGATACAGGGCCGGCGCGACGCCGAACTTCCGCATGACTGCGGCGGTCAACGCGATGTAGCCGGTCGAGACCTGCGTGCCCTCGAGCTGCACCTGGACGCCCTTGCCGAACAAAGGACCCGCGAGCAGCAGTGCCGAAATGAACTGGCTTGAGATCCCCGCAGGCACCGTGACCGAGCCACCACGGGCGGGGCCGATCACGGTGACGGGCAAAAAGCCGCGGGTGTCGCGCACCTGCGCACCGAGTTCGCGCAACGCGTCGAACAGCGGCGCGATCGGTCTCGCCCGGAGTTGGGGGTCAGCGTCAATCGTGACCGCGGCGGTCCCCGCGGCCGCGACCGCGGTGATGAAGCGACCCACGGTTGCTGCCTGGTTCGCGTACAACGCAATGGCGTCGTGGGGCAACCGTCCCCCGTTGCCCGCCACCGAAAGGGTGCGCCCGCCGTCCCGCACCTCGACGCTGGCACCGAGAGCGGTGACCGCTTCGATCATCGCCGTGGCGTCTTCGGCGACGAGCGCACCGGTCAGACCGGAGACGCCGTCGGCGAGCGCGGCACAGAGCAACGCACGGTTGGTGATGCTTTTGGAGCCAGGCACGACCACCGTGCCCGCGACAGGCCGGTCGACCGCGTCGATGCGACGGGCGGTCACAGCGCCACCGGTACGGCGGCGGGTTTGTAGCCGCGGTCCTCGAGCGCAGCGACCACCCGGTCCGATGCTTGGGCGTCGATGGTCAGGATGAGGACACCGCGATCGCCTTCGACTGAATGCGCGATTTCGAGGTCGAAGATGTTCACGTTCAACTCACCGGCGAGCGTCGTGACCTCCGACAGCACGCCGGGCCGGTCCAGGACCGGGATACGAATCTCCGCAAGCTCCTCGGCTTCGGCCACACCGGCAGGAAGGTTGACGCGGGCGGCACGGGCGCGCTCGAGGCGTCCCATCAGCTCAGGCCGGTCTCCGTCCGCGACGGCCGCCCGGACCTGAGCCAACGACGCGGTGAGGGCATCGAGGCCCGCGAGGATCGCCTCGCGGTTCTCGGCGCAGATGTCGGGCCAGATCGCGGGATGCCCGGCGGCGATGCGCGTCATGTCGCGAAAACCGCCGGCGGCGAGACGCAGCAGCGTGGCGTGCTCTTCGGCTTGGGACGCTGCGATCCCCATGAGGGTGACCGCAGTGAGATGCGGGACATGGGAGACGAGAGCGACAAGGGCGTCGTGTCGCTCGGGCCGCAACTCGACGACGTCGGCGCCGAGCGTGGAGATCGTCGCGCGGAGATCGGCGTACCGCACTGGATCAGTGCCGTCCGTCGGGGTCAGCACCCACGTGGCACCCTGGAACAGCCGCGCGTCGGCGCCCTTCAGTCCGTCCTGCTCGGAGCCGGCCATCGGGTGACCACCGACAAAACGGCTGTCACCGATACTGAGCGCGATCGGCGCCTTCACCGAACCAACGTCGGTGACTGTCGCGTGCGGGCACGCGGCGAGCGCGGCGAGCGCTGCCTCCGTTACGCCCGAGACCGGGACGGCCACGACGACGAGGTCGGCTTCCACGTCGTTGCCGGCGGAATCGATGACACCGGCCGCGACGGCGTCGGCGAGGCGAGCTTCGTCACGATCGACACCGGACACGTGCCAACCCTGTTCTCGGAGCGCGAGCGCGACCGACGCACCGATGAGTCCGGTGCCGACGATCACAGCGCGGCGAGAAGCGGTCATAGCCCCACGAGGCTAAGGGAAGCCGACGACCTACTTTGCAGTTTTGGAAACGCTGCGCAATTCCTCGATCGTGAGGTCGCGCCACTCCCCTGCTTTGAGCTTGATGTCCGTCAGCGGGCCGATGCGCGTGCGCACCAGACGGACAACGGGAAAACCGACCGCTTCGCACATGCGCCGGACCTGCCGGTTCCGACCCTCGTGGATCGTCAAGCGGAGCAACGACGGCCCGAGTAGCGCGACTTTCGCCGGGGCCGTCAGTCCGTCTTCCAACTCGACACCCTTACGCAATCTGGTCATCGCCGCCGGCGACGGCGAACCCTCGACGTGCGCGAGGTACTCCTTCTCCACGCCGAACGAGGGGTGGGTGAGCCGCTGGGTCAGCACGCCGTCGTTCGTCAGGAGAAGAAGCCCCTCGGTGTCCATGTCGAGGCGGCCGACGGGAAAGACTCGGGGCTCGCTCGGCACCAACTCGAGCACGGTCGGGCGACCGTGCGTGTCCGCCGCCGTCGTCACCACGCCGGCGGGCTTGTGCAACAGGTAGTAGACGAGATCGGGTCGTACGCCAACGGGCTCGCCGTCCACGGCGACCTCGTCATTGTCGACGTCGATGCGCCGGCCGAGGTCCGCGACGACACCGTTGACGGTCACCCTCCGGTCGGCGATCAGGTCTTCACATACGCGACGACTGCCGAACCCCAGCCGAGCCAGCGTTTTCTGGAGGCGCTCGCCGTCGCCCGCCGCGACGGCGTCACTCACGATTCGACGGTTCCGGCCACGGCCTCATCGTCGGCGGCAACGCTGTCCGCTTCGACATCGCCGGCGACGTCGGCCGGCGGCGCCATGCGGAGGCTGTTCTCGAACCCCGCCATGACCTCTGGTCCAGGCACGAAGTCGGCCAGGGGCGGCAAGTCGCTCACGTCGTCAAGGCCGAGCTTTTCGAGGAACATCGGTGTCGTGCCGTACAGCACGGCCTGGCCCGGCCCGTTGTCGCGGCCCACCTCGGCGCAGTAACCCCGCACGACGAGGGTCCGCAGCGTCGAGTCGACGTTGACACCGCGAATTTCGGCGATCTGGCCCCGGGAGATCGGCTGCTTGTACGCGACGATTGCGAGCGTCTCGAGCGCAGCATTGGACAGACGCGAGTTCTGGCCTTCGAGGACGAAGCGTTCGACGTAGGGCGCCATGTCGGGATGGCTGTAGTAGCGGTAGCCGCCGGCGACACGTCGCAGTATGAAGCCGCGGTCGGCCGCTTCGTACTCCGCGATCAGCTGATCGGCGAGCTCGTCGAGCTCCGCTTGACCGATCTCGAGCAACTGCGCGCACACGCCCGCCTGAATCGGTTCGTCGGCCACCATCAACAGCGCTTCGAACGCGCGACGGGTCTCGGCGGACACGGTCATCCTTGGTAATCCTCCACTAACAGCTCCGCCACCGCGTCCGGATCGTCGCCACCGATCCAATTGACGCGCAGGGTGGAGAATCGTTCTTCCTGATCGAGGTCGATCAGACCTTGCTTGTACAGCTCGAGCAACGCGAGGAACGTGACGATGACTTCGAGATGGTTCGCGGCCTCGCCGGCCAGGCGACGGAACGTCGTCGGCCCGGCCTTGGGCAGCTTGGTCACGAGGCCGGCGACGGCTTCGGCCACACTGATGCGGATCGGCGCGACATGGTCGAGGTTGACCATCGGGATGGGCTTCGGAGCCGACGCCCGGCCGAAGGCCGCCGCGAGCTGCTCACCCGTCACGCCCGCGAGCAGGTCCGGCGCGAGACCGAGGAACTGCTCCTCGATGCCAGCGGTACGTGGGAGACAGAGACCGGCGCGGTCGCTGAGCTTGTCGAGTGCGGCGGCGGCATCTTTGAAGGTCTTGCACTCGAGCAGCCGTGCGATGAGCAGATCGCGCTCTTCCCACAGGGCGAGCTCTTCGTCGAGATCGATGTCCGCCCGGCCCGGAAGCAGCCGGCGCGTCTTGAGCTCGACGAGCACTGCGGCGGTCAGCAGGAAGTCCGTGGCCAGCTCGAGGTCGAGAGCCTGCATTCGCTCGATTTCCGCGACGAAGGCGTCGACGATGGTCGACAACTGCACCTCCCACAACTCCACTTCCTCGCGGGTGATGAGGTGAAGCAAGAGGTCGAACGGCCCGCTGAAAACGGGCGTTACGACTTCGTATGACACGCCCTCAGAATATCGGTCCGGGCTTCAAACACCGCACCACGTAGATTTCTCACATGACGCGAGTGCTGTCGGGCGTGCAGCCCACCGGTGAAGTCCACATCGGCAACTACATCGGCGCGCTCCGTCACTGGGCGGCTGACCAGCACGAACACGAGTCCTTCTACTGCGTGGTCGACCTCCACGCGATGACGATGGGCGATCACGACCCCGCCGAACTACGCGAGGGCAGCCTCGACGTGGCCACGATTCTGCTGGCGACCGGCATCGACCCGTCGGTCGCGCCGGTGTTCCTCCAGAGCCAGGTCGCCGAACACACGCGCCTCACCTGGCTCCTCGAGTGCGTCGCCAGCATGGGCGAGCTGCGGCGGATGACCCAGTTCAAGGACAAGACGGCCAATGGCGACGAAGGCTCGGCCCGCGTCGGGTTGTTCACCTACCCGGTCCTCATGGCCGCCGACATCCTCCTCTACCAGGCCGACCGTGTCCCCGTCGGCGACGACCAGCGCCAGCATCTCGAGCTCGCCCGCGACCTGGCCGAGCGGTTCAACACGCGATTCGGCGAAACCTTCGTCGTGCCCCAAGCGGCCATCCCACGCGTCGGCGCCCGGGTGATGGATCTGCAGGAGCCGACAACGAAGATGAGCAAGTCGCGCAGCTCGCCGCAGGGCAAAGTGCTGCTGCTCGAAGAACCCGCCTCGATCACCAAGAAGGTCAAGCGTGCCGTGACCGATACCGAGACGGACGTGCGTTACGACCCGGCGGCCAAACCCGGCGTGTCGAACCTGCTGGAGTTGCTGTCGGTGTCGACGGGCGTAGCTCCCGCCGAGCTCGCGGAAAAATACGAGAACTACGGCGGACTCAAGGGCGACACCGCGGCCGCGCTCGTGGAGTTCCTCCGTCCTGTACAAGAACGATTCGCCGAACTGAAGAAGGACCCGGGCTATGTGCTCGGCGTGCTTCGTGAGGGTGCAGAAAAGGCAACCGAGGTGGCGGCGCAGACCTACGCAAAGGCCGCCGACGCGGTCGGTCTGCTTCGTACCTAGTCGTCGTCCGCGGTTTTCAGAGCCCGACCGAGCTTTACCGGCACACTCCACTGACGCTCGGGCCAGTGATGCTCGGTGGCCCACGTCACCGTGAGGTCGTCGGCGTTGGCGGCTCGCAGCAGTTCGCCACCGATCGCGGAGTGGTTCAAATAGCGCGCCACCCGGCTGTCACCCGATGCCGACCGTGCGCTGCCCCGCGCCGCTCCGATCGCCGTCGCCAGGACTCGCCCGTGGACCCCGAAGCCACTGTCGATCTTGCCGACGTCATGCAGCAGTGCGGCGGCGACGACGGGGCGTGCCGCGTCGGGCAGGACCGCCACGACGCGCCGAGCGACGCCAATGGCGTGACGCTGATCGAACGCCGGCATCCGTCGCCACAGTTCCTGCTCCCCGGCGCCGAGGTACCCGACGGCCCACGCGTCGTCAGCCGATGACGGACGGCGTGGAGAGAGGCTCCCGAAGTACCGACGAGCGAGATGCAGAAGGCTCGCCACGGGTCAGAACCCGGCGAGATGGCTCCACAGCCGAGCCATCGGGTCGTAGACCGCGTCGAGCAACCCGTGGAACCAGAACACGACGATGAACACGAGGAACATCGAGTAGCGACGGAACTGGAGATACGTAGGCCAATAGCGTTCGGGCAGCAAGCGTTCGAGTATCGCTGAACCGTCGAGCGGCGGGACCGGCAACAGGTTGAACGTCCCGAGGAAAACGTTCAACACGCCGAAGTCGAGCACGATTTCCCCAAGCGTGCTCAGGTGGAAATTGCCGAACGCATCGAGCTGGCCGGGCGAGATCAGTCGGAACACACCAGCGGCGACGAGCGCGATGGTGAAGTTCGTGCCCGGACCGGCCAGGCTCACGAGAAGCCCATTGTTGCGGGGGTGACGCAGCCGCCCCACGTTGACGGGTACCGGCTTGGCGAACCCGAACGGCGTGAGGCCCGAAAGCGCCAGCAGCGTCGGCATGATGATGGTGCCCATCGGATCGATGTGCGCGAGGGGGTTCAGCGTCAGCCGTCCCATTCGTTTGGCGGTGTCGTCGCCGAACAGGTTGGCGACCGCACCGTGCGACACCTCGTGAAGAATGATCGAAGGCACGATGACCGCAATCAGGATCAGGGCCGAGCGGTCGATGACGCCTCGGCTCAGTGCGATCCCACCCACGACGGCGAGGAGCACCAGAACGATGCTTCGTTCACGACGATTGCCTGGGGGCGGCGGCGTACGGCCGGGAGACGGTCGACCGACCGCAGCGTCAGACAAACGACTTACCGACGCGCGTGGGTGATGCAGAAGCGAGCGGCGGGCATCGCCTCGAGGCGAGCAGCCGCGATGGCCTCGTTGCACTCCTCGCAGAGCCCGTACGTGCCGTCGTCCACCTTGGCGAGCGCGTGCTCGACCTCGTCGAGGGTTTCCCGCAGCGAATTCGCCAACCGCTCCGTCTCGCCGCGCTCGGCTGTCACCTGGCTGGTATCGGCGAAGTTGGCGTCGTAATCGAGGCCCATGAGGTCGTTCAATTCGGTTTGGAGTGCCTCGCGCTCTGCTTCGAGCAGGGCGCGAGCCGCGACAGAGGTGACCTCACTCATACGACGAGGTTACAACTCCCCCATCCCGTCTCGTTCAGCATTCCCGCGCCGGGCGCCTGACGCGCGGTATGTCCGAGGAAAGCCGCAATGGCCGGTGCGGGCAGTCCGCGTAGGGCCAGGTGCGCGGCACAGGCTCGACGGAGCGCGTTCGGCGAAAGGCTGTCGCCCAGCCCGGCGCGCTTCGCCACGGCGCCGCTCAGCAGCCACAAGCCTTGTCGTGTGAGCCGTTGGCCCCGCTGGTTCAGGAGGAGGCCATCGGTTGTCGGGCGCAGCCGATCCCGCCCCGATGGATGCAACCAGCGCTGGAGCGCCTCGGTGAGCATCGGCACCGTCGGTAAGACGCGTTCGTGGGGACCATCACGGTCGACGGTGATCAGCGTCTCGTCGGCAGTGATGTCCCCGACGTCGAGCGAGATCGCCTCGCTCGCCTTCAGGCCGGCGAAGTACAGCAGTGCGATCACGGCGGCGTCGCGTCGCCGCTCGAACGAGCCACCTGCCGTTGCCGCCATGAGTCGGCCGACGGCAGCCTCGTCGAGCTCGTCCTCGTCCTTCTCCTCTACAACCGGGACGCCCCGCAGCTCCTCGATCGGACCCTCCTCGCCATGCGCCCAGCGGTGAAAGATCCGCAACGCCACAACCCCGCGTGCGGCCGAGCTCGGCTTGCGTGTCGCCCTGAGGTGCGCGACGTACTCCGCCAACGTGCCGTCCGGGCTTTCCGCCTGCCAGCGTTCGTACGCGGCGACGTCGCGCCGGTAAGCGCCAACCGTGTTCGCAGCACGCCCTTCGCTGGTCAGCCACTCGGCGAAGGCGTCGGCGCGCTCAGGCAAGGGCCTCGAGCGGCGCGGTGAACGGCCGGCCCAACGCCTCCGCAACCGCGGCCTGGGTCACGCGACCCGCAACCGTGGTCACACCGTTCACCAGCTCCGGATGCGCGGCCACCGCCGCCCGCGGCACCTCGTTCGCGAGCGCCACCACGTAGGGCAGGGTCGCGTTGGTGAGCGCGTAGGTCGACGTATGCGGTACGGCTCCGGGCATGTTGCCCACCGCGTAGTGCAGTACCCCGGCGAACTCGTAGACCGGATCGGCGTGCGTGGTCTCGTGCGTCGTAGCCACACAGCCGCCTTGATCGACGGCGACGTCCACGATGACCGCACCGGGCTTCATGTTGCGCACCATCGCCTCGGTCACGACCTGCGGTGCGCGTCCACCGGCAACAAGCACGGCACCGATCACCAGATCCGCTTCGGCGACCGCGCGCTCGACGGCCGCTCGGTTCGAGGCGAGGGTCATGATGCGGCCCTGGTGGATCTGGTCGACCCACCGGAGCCGGTCGAGGTCCTTGTCCAGCAAGAGCACCTCAGCCTCCATGCCCTGCGCAATCCAGGCAGAGTTCCAGCCGACGTTGCCCGCACCGAGAACGACGACCCGCGCCGGACGCACGCCTGGTGCTCCGCCCAGCAAGACACCCCGACCTCCGTGGGCGCGTTCCAAGAAGTGCGCGCCGACCTGCGTCGCCATGCGTCCCGCTACCTCGCTCATCGGTGCGAGCAACGGCAGGGCGCGGTTCGGCAACTGCACCGTCTCGTAGGCCACCGCGGTTGTCCCGGCGGCGAGCAACGCGTCTGCAACCTTCGGATAGGCCGCGAGGTGCAAGTAGGTGAACAGGATCTGATCGGCTCGCAAATGCTCGAACTCGGACTCCTGGGGCTCCTTGACCTTGACAACCAAATCGGCGCCCCACGCCTCGGTGGCGTCCACCAGCGCGGCGCCCGCCGAAACGAAGTCGTCGTTGTGGATCGACGAGCCTTCGCCGGCGCCGGACTCGACGAGTACCTCGTGGCCGTGCGCCACGAGTTCCGTGACGCCATCGGGGGTGAGCGCGACGCGATACTCCGAACTCTTCACCTCACGCGGAACACCAACGCGCATCAGACGTGTTCCTTGGCGAGCAGGAGGGCGATGATGGTCTTGGCGTCGGTGATGTCGCCCCGCGTGATCATCTCCAAGGCGTCACCGAACCGAACCGTCTCAATCGTCATCGCCGACTCCTCGACGGAATGCGCCTCGGTCGGCACCTCGGTGAGGTCGCGCGCGAGATACGTGAAGGAGTACTCGTCGCAGAACCCGGGTGAGTTGTAGAAGGTGCCGAGCAGGTCCATACGTCCCGCCGTCCGGCCCACTTCTTCGGCCAACTCGCGGTGGGCCGTCAGCTCCGGCGGCTCGTCGGCGACGTCGCGTTTGCCGGCCGGAATTTCGAGCAGCTCACGATCGATCGCGGCACGGTATTGCCGGACGAACAGCACGGTCCCGTCCGCGTCGTAGGGAACGACCGAGACCGCGCCGGGGTGATGGATGACATCGCGCGTGAACGACGTGCCGGCAGGACCGTCGAAGGTTCCCTCGGCGAGGGAGATCAGATGGCCCTGATGGACCAGCCGCTCAGAGCGCTTGCGAAACGGGCTCGTCAAGATCCAGCAGCCGCGGCGTGCGTGCGTTGGCGCGCTCGACGGCGGCGGCCATGAGCCCGTCGAACAGCGGATGCGGACGGTCGGGACGACTCTTGAACTCCGGGTGCGCCTGCGTGCCGACCCAGAATGGGTGCGACGGCAACTCGATGAACTCGACGAGACGACCATCGGGCGACTCGCCCGAGCAGATCAGTCCGGCCTCTTCGATGCGGCTGCGGAAGCGGGCGTTGACTTCGTAGCGGTGGCGGTGACGCTCGGACACGACCGTTTCGCCGTACAGCTCGGCAACCTTGGAGCCGGGGTTCAGCTTCGCGACGTACGCGCCGAGGCGCATCGTGCCGCCCATGTCGACGACGTCGCGCTGTTCGTCCATCAGAGCAATCACGGGGTACGGCGTGGCCGGGTCGACCTCGGCGCTGTGGGCGCCGGCCATGCCACAGACGTTGCGGGCGTACTCGATCACCATCATCTGCAGGCCGAGGCAGAGACCCAGACACGGCAGGCTGTTCTCGCGAGCGATGTTCGCCGCGTTGATCTTGCCCTCGAGGCCGCGTTCGCCGAAGCCGCCCGGAATGACGACGCCGTCGAGTTCGAGCAGCCGCTCTTCGGCGAGCAGCCCGGTGACTTCTTCGGCTTGGATCCAATCGATCTCGACCTTCGCGCCGTGGGCGTAGCCCGCGTGCCGCAACGACTCCACGACCGACAGATATGCGTCCGGAAGGAAGTACTTCGCGACCAGGCCGATCTTGATCGGTCGCGTCGCGTTCTCCACGCGCTGCACGAGCGCGCGCCAGCTGCGCAGGTCGGGCAGCGGCGTGTCGAAACGCAGCATGCGGCACACGTAGTCGTCGAGGCCCTCTTCGTGCAGCGCAAGGGGGATCTCGTAGAGCGACGGAGCGTCGATCGCACTTGCCACGGCCTCGATCGGCACGTCGCACAGGTTCGAAATCTTGCGCTTCAGGCTGTCGCTGACCGGCCGGTCGGCGCGCAGCACAATGACGTCGGGCTGAATGCCGCGGCTGCGCAACTCCGTGACGGAGTGCTGCGTGGGCTTGGTCTTCAACTCGCCCGACGGGTCGAGGTACGGGATCAGCGTGACGTGCAGATACAGCACGTTGTCGCGTCCGACGTCCTTGCGGAACTGCCGGATCGCCTCGAGGAACGGCAGAATCTCGATGTCGCCGACCGTGCCGCCGACCTCGGTGATCACGACGTCGACATCCTCGGTCGCCAACCGCTTGATGCGGTTCTTGATCTCGTCGGTGATGTGCGGGATGACCTGGACGGTCTTGCCGAGGAAGGCGCCGCGCCGCTCGTTGGCGATGACCGACGAGTAGATGGAGCCCGTTGTGGCGTTCGAATCGCGCTGCAACGACTCGTCAATGAAGCGCTCGTAGTGGCCCAGATCGAGGTCGGTCTCGCCGCCGTCGTCGGTGACGAAGACTTCGCCGTGCTCGTCCGGATTCATCGTGCCCGGATCCACGTTGAGATACGGGTCGAGTTTCTGGATCGTGACCCGCAGACCACGCTGCTTGAGAAGTCTGCCCAGCGAGGCGGCCGTCAGGCCCTTGCCTAGCGAACTGGATACGCCGCCCGTAACGAAGATGTGCTTGGCCACGGGAGGCCATCGTAACCCACGACACCGCGAACTCACGCGGATGAGCGACGATTATTTCGAGAGAACTTCGATTCGCAGGCGCGTTCCGTGCAAACCGCCAAAACGGCGAACCAAAACGCGGGTCCCGAAGCGGTCGACGGCCACCGGGCGTTCGTGGCGCCCTGTCACTCCGAGCCGGCGACGCTCGCCCGTCAGCGCGACTGCGTCGAGGCGGACCCCGCCCTGCGCAGCGCGGTAGCCCACCACGACTTCACCCGAAGGCATCGCTGCGTAGGGACCGTCGAAGATCGGGCCCAGGGCGGCAACCGATCCGCTGACCACATCGATCGTGTGCAACCGAACCTGACCACCGGGTAGCTCGCTGGCGTACGCCACCGTCGTCGTGTCCACGAACACCGGGCTCGATTCTTCACGATTGTCGGTCACGAACACCCGGGTCGTTCCCGTCTGCAGATTGATGAGGGCGAGATCGGCGTGCTCGGCCCCGCCGACCACGTCACGACGCACCGCAATAGCCGCGGCCGCGGTGCCGTCGTTGTTCACCGCCAGTCCGGCGCCTTGCGCGAACGCGATCGACGGACGCAGCGTCGTTGCGCCCGCGCCGTGGGCGCGCCCATCCACCGCGACAATCTGGCCGGTTGGGATCGGGCCTTCGACGGCAACGATGCGGGTCGCGTCCGGGATCCACGCCGCATCGACGACGTTCTGACCGGTACGTCCGAGCTCTTTGGCATCGGCGACGCGGACGATCGTCAATTGGCCCTCGACGATTAGGGCCAGCTTGGTTGCGTCGGGCGACCACCGGATCACCCCGGCGCCCGGCACGTCGAGATCCTCGAGACGCGCCGCAGTCTGCGCAACCTCAGGACCGTTCGTTGCGATGAGGCGACCGACGCCGACGGCGAGCAGCGCGAGTATCAGGCAGCCCAGCAGCCCGTTGCGAACGCGATTCACGAACGACGACCGGCGCGATCGATGGCACGGAGCAGTCCGACGCGATTGATCACGTCGCTGAAGCTCACCAACTCGCCCGCCACGTTGATTGCGACCACGACGACCACGACGATGAACAACGCCTCGTTGTTCCCCGCGCTGGCGCTCACCCACGCGAACCCGACGACCGCCCCCAAGGCGTTCGCGCCGGCGTCACCCAGCATCAACTCTTCGCGCAACTCGAAGGCAACGAGGGCCAGGATTGCGGCGAAGAACATGATGGGCCCGATGACGAAATACGTGTGGGCGTGCTGCAGGACGAGCACCGGCAGGAAGGCGAAGAGACTGCCTTTGGCCGCCCGCGCCGGAGCGAGGTCCAGCAGATTGGCGACGTTCGCACTGCCCGCGATGACGACGACGCGCAGTATCTGCACACCGAGGCCTTCGGTGGTGATGGTCGCAACGGTCGCGACGGCGACGCCGAGGACGAGCTTCAGCGCACCCGACGTGAGTTGGCCGTGCCGAAGCGCGGCGAGATGGCCACGAATCCCGCGCGCGCCATGGTTACCGATGACGTCGTCGAGCAATCCGATCACGCTGAAGCCCGTCACGAGCAACGTCGTGTCGTAGAGCCAGCCCGCCCGGTTGCGATTCACGACTGTCAGAAGCGCTGCGGCCAGAAGAAATCCGAAGACGGCGAGGATGCCGGCACCCGTGACGATCTCCCGGTTCGCGTAGTTGCGCTTCAGCAAGGCCGGGACCCGAAGCGCGTCGCGCAGCGACAGCGCCAACACGGTTGTCGCCAGGAAGGCGATGGCGCCCCACGCGAAGTCCATCCCTAGATCTTCGCCTGCGATCCGTATCATCGGCGCCATTCCAAAGGCAGGCCGTCTCGCGCTCCGTCTCGCATTCGTCGCCGTTGGCCTCGCTTTCGTCGCTCGAGCTGTGCAGCAGGGCGTGCACGACGGGTCCTTCGGTCACATCACCGCGGGCTGGATCGGGGTGGCGTTTCTCGTTGCGATCACGGCGATGACGATCATCGCGGCCCGTTGGAGCACGGCGGCCCGCCTCGTCGGCGGTGACCTTCCGGTTGCGAAGGCCATTCCGCTGTACTTCCAAGGCGAGATCGGCAAGTACATCCCCGGGTCGGTATGGGCCGTCCTCGGGCGCGGCGAACTCGCTCGACGAGCGGGCCTGAGCCGATCCGCGGCGTACGCGTCGGTCGTGAGCTCTCTCGCCACGCTGTATCTCGGCGCCGCGCTCGCCGCAGCACTCCTGCTACCGGTCGCCGCCGGCGCGCGCGGTACCGGTGCCGTCCTCGGCGTCCTGGCCTTCCTGGTGGTGGGCGTGGTCGGCCTCCACCCGGCAGTCGTCGGGCGCGTCCTTGCGATCGGCCAACGGGTGACAAAACGCACCCTCGACGTCCGCATTCCGACGTGGCGCGGCGCCGTGGGCATGGTCGTCGGTTACCTGCCGGCCTGGGCGCTCATCGGCACGGCGCACGCGCTGGCCGCCAAAGCCCTGGGGGTGTCCTTCTCCTATCCGCAGGTTCTCTTCGCCAGCGCGGTCTCGTGGTCGGCCGGGTTTCTCGCCATTCCCGTCCCCGGCGGCATCGGTGTGCGCGAGTCGGTGTTCGTCCTCACCAGCGGTATTGCGAGCGGTCCCGCGGCGGCCGCAGCCCTACTCGCTCGCGTCGTGTTCATCGTTGCGGACGGTGTCGGAGCGCTCGTCGGTGCGTTGTGGGTGACTCGTCGCTCCGATGGCTGACGTGAAAAACTCCCCGCCCGTGAGTCCCGCTGCGAAGAAGGCACCGGACGTATCCGTCGTCCTGCCTGTCCACAACGAAGAGGCTTGCCTCGAAGACGAGATCATCCGGATTCGTGATGGCCTCGACGCGTCGCAATACAGCTGGGAAATGGTCCTGGTCGACGACGCGTCGACCGATCGCTCGGCCGAGATCGCCGACAAGTTCCCGTGGATCCGCCGTATCACGTTCCAACACAATCGGGGCTCGGGCGCGGCGCGTCGCATCGGTTCCCAGGCCGCACTCGGCGACATCGTCGTGTGGACCGACGCCGACATGACCTATCCCAACCACGAGATCGCAAAGCTCGTCGACGAGTTGGGCGACGCTGATCAGGTGGTGGGCGCCCGCCGGACCGAGGAAGGCACGCTGCGACTCCTGCGCGCCCCCACGAAGTGGGCGATCAAGAAGTTCGCGAGCATCCTGACCAAGAGCGAGATCCCCGATCTCAACACCGGGTACCGGGCCTTCCGACGCGAGAAGGCCGCGCCCTATCTGCCGCTGCTGCCGAACGGCTTCTCGCACGTCACGACCATCACCCTCACCATGCTGATGGACGGGCACAAGGTCGTCTACACGCCCATCGACTATGCGACCCGTACCGGTCGGTCGAAATTCCATCCGGTGCGCGACACGTACGTGTACGTGATGCAGGTGCTGCGCATGGTCACGTTCTTCAGTCCACTGACGGTGTTCATGCCCGTCGGCCTCACGCTCCTCGGACTCGGCGGCCTCAAGTTGATCTACGACATCATCGATCACCCGTTGAAGGTGGCGATCAACACGATGCTGCTGCTCTTTGCCGGCTTCCAGATCGTCGTGTTGGCGCTGCTCGCCGACTTGGTCGTGGCCCGCACCCGTCACGGCGCCGACGGGTAGCCGCGTGGGAGTCCCGACCGGAAACTACGTCCACAAGGAAGCGACCAAGAATCCGATCGAGCGGCGGATGGTCGACGGATTCGCGAACGCGCTCCAGCGTTCCCTTCCGGCGACCGCCGCTCGGGTGCTCGAGGTGGGCTGTGGCGAAGGGCGTCAGTTGACCGCCATCGGTGAGAGGTTTCCGGAGGCCGAGTTGATCGGCCTCGACCTCCCCGACGTCGAGCTCGAAGAAGCCTGGGGTGGCGTCGAGTCGCACATGGTCCAGGCGTCCGCGCTCGACTTGCCGTTCCAAGCCGACGCGTTCGACCTCGTGATGGCCATCGAGGTGCTCGAGCATCTGCCCGACCCTGAGCGCGCGTTGCAAGAGATCGCTCGGGTTGCGAAGGACGCGGTGGTGCTGTCGGTGCCCTGGGAACCTGTCTGGTGCGCGGGGAACCTTGCCCGTGGCCGCTACATCAAGAGCCTCGGCAACACACCCGGCCACATCCAGCACTTCACGCGGCGCAAGTTCGTGAAGCTCGTGGGCCGATACCTCGACGTCGAACTCGTCTCGCGGCCCGTGCCGTGGACGATGGTGCGCGCTCGGGTACGCGCGTCGTGACCGCAGTCATCGACGGCCTCGGCCGCCGCGGGGGCGCTTTCCTGCAACGCAGCGTGCGGATCGGCCGGTACGACGTGCCGATGGCGTATCTCGCCCCGTTCGTCGTCGGCGTTGTCATTCGGGTCGCGTTCGCCTGGACCGACAATGTCGTCGGTCCGGACGAGTCCGCGTACATCGGCACCGGCCTGAACATCTGGCGGGGCAAGGGCGTGGTCTACCGCGGTCAACCACAGCTCCATTTTCCACCTCTGCTGCCCGCCATTCTCGGCGGCCTGGCGAAAGTTCTGCCCGAGCCGCACCACGCAACGGTGCTGCTGACATTTGTCACGAGTATCGCTCTGATGGCGATCCTCGCCATGCTGGCCCAACGCATCGCAGGACGGTCGGCTGCGGCGCTCACGCTGTGGATCGCGGCCCTGTCTCCTGGCCTCAGCGCCACGCTCGCCCGCAACGCGGGCGGCTCCGAAGGCATCTCGGCCGCCGTCATGTTCGGCGCCGCGTTGCTCGCCATCGGCAGCGGCAAATGGGACGACCGCCCGACGGTCGTGCGTGCGTTCGTCGTGGGTCTCCTTGTCGGTGCCGGCTACCTGCTGCGGCCCGAGAACATCCCGTTGGCGGCGGTGTTCGGGCTCGTCCTGGCCCTGCGCGCCGTCGGTGGCCGCGTTGGCAGGTCGACCTTCACCTTCGCGAACGTTCGCCGCGTGCTCGCCCTCGCCGTCGCGATGTTCATCGGCGTGATGTTGTTCGCAATGCCGTATCTCTCGTTCCTCCACTCGCACACGGGCAAGTGGGAGCTGACGGCCAAGTCGGAGGACGTGAACATCGAGGCCTGGCAGGCGCTGGCGAAGGCCGACCGTCGCACGCGCGACGTCTACATCTACGCCCTCGACAAGACCGGTCACACCACGACCAAACCCGAGTACCCGCTCACGCAGCTCGCGAAGGAACATCCGAAGGAGTACTTCGGCATCGTCGGCACCAACTTCTTGAAGCTCTACAAGTCGCTGATTTCGTTCAACACCACGACCATCAAGGGCTGGCGGTTGTTCGCCCTGCCGCTGTTGCCCTTCGCACTCTTCGGTCTCTGGCGGTACCGATCGCGCTCGAGTTCGGTCGTCACGCTGGCGCTCGCAGGCCTGACCCTGGCGACGGTGATCGGATTCTTCGTCCTCGACCGCTACCTGCCCCCCGTCGTCGCCAGCCTCGCTGTTTTCGCCGGCGTCGGTCTCGCCGCGTTAGAGACACCGAAGCGGAATCTCTGGATCGCGCTCGGAATGGCCGGTTCGGTCCTCTCGCTGCTGACCTATCTCACCGATCCGATCGGCCCGACACTCGTGCGGGAACGCAAGGACATCCAGCTCGCCGCCCGCTGGCTGCGCCCCATCGCCGCACCCGGCGATGTGGTCATGACCCGCGGGACCAGCCTCCCGTATTACATGCCGCAACAGCGCCTGGTCGTGCCGCCCGTCGGCAGCGTCAATCAGACGTGGCGCTACGCCCGGTTCAACCACGTGAAGTACTTCATCTTCGAGCCGACCACGCAGCTGTGGCGACCCCAACTCGCGCTGCTGACCGATGGAGCCGATCACGCAAACGTCGGGTTCAGGCTCCTCCACCACTTCGTGCAGGACGGCCGCCCGACCTTCATCTACGAGATTGTCGACGGTGGTCGCCGTCTATAGCCCGTAGGGCCAGAACCGGCATCGCCACCACCACGCACAACACCGAAACCACCGGGCCGGAGTCGTTGCCGACGAAGGCGAGGATGCTCAGCACCAGCGCCGCCACGAAGCCGGCGCGCAGCGGGGAACCGAGGGGCAACTCCTCCCGGAAACGGCTCTGCGCAATGGCGACCAGACCGACGGCGACGAGGATGAACACGAGGAAGCCCCACCACTGGTCGACGAGCAAGCCGAAGTTCGCGTTCAGGCGGTGTTGGAGTGTCGTACCAAACGATCCGCCCCCGATCGCGCGGCTGAGATGCGAGTCGCCCACGACCGCTCCCAAGCCCAACGCCGCGACCAGCCCGAGCGCGACGACGCCTGCACCCAGCCACACGCCTTTTCGATCGATTCGGCGACCGAAGAAGGACCAACTCAGCGCGGCGCTCACCGGCACCAACGCGAGTGTGCCGCCGACGTCGTTACCGAGCCAGGGCGCCGCGACAACGAAGCAGCCAACGCCAAGCACGGTCGCCCCACTCACCGCTTTCGTCAGTGAAGGCTTCGAGCACCACCCACCCGCGAGAGCCGTTGCGACCAGGACGACGCTGGTCGCGAACACCGAGAACGACGCGTTGGGCAGCCCGTAGAAGCGGCCGCTGGTTTGCATCGAATACCCCAGAAGGCTCGACGTGTGGAGGGGCCCGGTGACGGCCACGTCGAGCGCGATAGCGCTCGCTGCGGCGCCCGCGAGCGCGTACACCGGCCGAAGACCACGACTTCGCGTCGCCCAGCCGCCAAGGCCAACGCAGAGCGCGACGAGAACGAGCGGCGACTCACCACCGAAGTGCAACCAGTGCTGGATGGCTCCCGTGAGGAGCAGGACCGGCGCAAACGCAGCGGCGGAGTAGATCCCGAGTCGTAGCGGGGTACGCCACGCCTCGGCAAGGTTGGCGATGAGCGCGAGAAGCACGACGAGATACAGCGCAATCGCCGCAACGGTGTAGCCAATCGCCGCGCCGAGGAAGAATCGATTACGTACACCGCCGTCGACGGTCAGCCGGTCGTAAGCCGCGTGCTCGAAGTTGCCCGATGCCGCCCGCAGCGCCGAGCCCGTCATGTCGGACTCGGGCGCCCGGCCGAGCGACGCGAGGACCGTCGGCGCGATGTCGGTGATGACACCGAGCCCGTCACGACGCGTCGCCGGCGACTCGAGCGTTCCCGGACGCACTCCGTTCGCGTACGCGATCACCGGCGTCAGCTCCCAGTTCGTGCCGCGCGGCACCGGAGCCACCACGAGGAGCAACGTGTGCAGCGGGAGCGCACCCCGCACCCCCGCAAGGATGGTGTCAGTTCGCAGGATCGCGTCGTCGAGGTTCACGCCGGCGTCGAACGCGCGGGCTGTCTCGCCCGGGTCGACCACAACTACGTCGGCGTCCCGCAAGGCACGCGCGGTCGAGATGACGAACGCAGGAATCGACGCTTGGACTCCTGGTTTCCGCACCGCTGACTCGAGCAAGTCGGCCGACGTGTCCACGTGATCGATGTGGCCGTGCCGGTCAGCCAGCGCCGCCGCCGCCGGAAATCCCGCGACTCTGGACCCATCTACCAGTTGTGCACCGCCGACCAGCGCCGTCCGCAGGCCCGCCGCGCGCAGTGCGTCGCCGAGAGCCCCGGGCAACGATGCGGCTTTGTCGCGCCGTGCGCGCGTTCGTGCCGCCGTCATGCCTGCGCTCGAGCGGCCCGGTTGCAACGCCAAGGCGGGCAGTCCCTGGACGCGGGCGGACGCCCCGAGCGATGCATACGCGTCGAGCGGCGACGGGCGCTCGGGGCCCCCGCGGCGGTCGAGAGCGCGCCGGTCCGTGGTGCGGACCGACAATGCGCCCACGACGCCTTCCTCCGCGAGGCGGCGTAGCCCGGGAAGGTCGCGCCGGTCGAGATCGCTGAGCGCGAGATGGTCGAAGCCGAACACGACGACTTTGTCGACCCGCGGCAACGCCGATCCTCGTGGCGCCGCACTCACAAAACTGAGCAGCGTCAGCAGCAGAACCGCAACCACCCCAAGCGCCACGATTCCACCAACTCGTTGACGAAACGTCGTCAACCGGGGCACGAGGGCGCCGACGATGTCGCAGCCCTGCCGAGCCCGATGGCGGAAGCCGGCGATGGTGCGACCGGTGTGGTGGTGGTCGACGTCAACCGGAACCTCAGCGACGGATCCACCGGCGCGAACTGCGTCGATGGTCATCCCCACTTCGACGCCAAAACGCGGGGCGAGACTGAGCGACCGCAGGAGTGGGCCGTCGATCAGACGTTGCCCGGACAGGGGCGCGTCGAGCGTCTCGCCGCAGGCGCGCGCGATCCCGATCCGAGCCAGCCGCTTGACTCCCCCGAAGCCACCTTTGGTCCCGGCCGACGGCAACACGCCCACGACCAGGGATGCCGGTTCTGCCTCGAACAATGCACCAAGCCCGGAAGCAGTCGACCCCAGGTCGGCGTCCGCGAGCAAATAGCGGTCGGCGTGCGGAGTCGCTGCAAGACCCGCGGTCAGCGCTCCACCCTTGCCGTGATTCACGTCGAGGCGCACCACCTGCGCGCCGACCCGCACCGCTTCCGCACTGGTCGCATCGCTCGAGCCGTCGTCGACTACCCAGACCTCATCGACGTCACGAAGGCCGAACAGGCTGCGCACGGTGTTTCCGATCGACTCCGCCGCGTCCTTCGCGGCGACGAGCGCAACAGTCGTCACGCGTCGTTACCGATCAGGCGCGGCACGCTTCGTTCGCCGAGCACGAATACTGTGCCCACAAAGGCGGTAATCCCCACGGCCGCTGAAAGCGCGACGACCGCTAGCAGCAACGGGCGCCCATCGCCGGCCGGCATGGCATCGGCCAAGAGGCGGGTTACGACGCCGCTGCCCACGGCGGCGAAGACGAACCGCGCCAGACGGGCTCCCACCAGTTCGAGTGCACGAGCACGAACGCAACCGACGAGCATCGCGGCCGCGGCGACCATCACCATCGCCGTGTGCGCCAGAGAGACGAGGGCCACGATCGCGACGTCGTTCGTCGGCGTTGTCGCCGCCACGAGGACAATCGCGGCCGCGACTCCGCCTGTCATCGCGCTGAGAGCCGGCATGCGCACGTCATCCGCCGCGTAACCGACCCGAGTCAACAACAGACTCGCTCCGTACGCCGGCAGTCCGAGCGCCAGCCACCCCAACGATGTCGCCGTCAGCGACAGGCCATTGGCATTATCGAGCGCGCCAAAGGCAACGATGCGCACGAGCCACGGAGCGAGCGCAACCGCCAGCGCCGCGCCGAGGCACAGCGCGGCTCCGACCAGTTCAAGGCCCGAGGCGCTGATCGACTGCAGATGCTCACGCTCGCCTCGGGTATGGGCCCGAGCCATACGCGGATACAGCACGGTCGCGGTGGGATGCGCGACGAGCGCGTACGGCAGAAGAAAGAACGTGAACGCGATTTGATACGCCGCGACACCACCCGGCGCGCGGCCGGCCACCAGGAGCGACGCGAAACCGACCGCTTGCGGCGGCACGAGTACGAGCGCGCCCCAAAACGCGTCGCGGCCCACACCGTCGATGTCGACGCGAGCTCGCAATCTCGGCGCAATGACGAGCCCGGCTCGCCACGCCGCAATCACCGGCACGAGCGTCATTACGACGACACCACCGAGCGCGGTACCACCCAGAAGCCACCTGTCGGCGGCGCTGAGCGTGAGTCCGCTCGCGCGACGTTGCCACAGCAGCGCCAGGCCGAACGTCACCACCACGTTGTTGGCGACAGGGGCAAGCGACGCGGCTGCGAAGCGGTGATCAGCGTGCAGCACCGCGGTGACGATCGCGCCCCACGCGTAGAAAACCATCTGCGGCAACACGAACAAGAGAAGGAACGCGCCCAGGCGGACCTGTGCATCGTGCGACGGCCCGCTGTTACCGATGAACAACAAACTCGCCAACGGTCGCGCGAACACCATTCCCAGCAGCCCGAGCGGAACCACGAGAGCGAGCACGCGACCCAGAACGACGCCGGCAAACTGCCGGGCCTCCTCGACGTCGTGATGCGCCAAGCGGCGAACGAGACCGGGCACCAGAATCGCGGACAGCGTTCCCGCCGCCAGTAACTCGAACAGCACGTTCGAGACCTCGTTGGAGGCTTGGTAGGTGTCACCCAAACGCGTGGCCCCGAGCGCTCCGGCGAGTACGACGACACGCACGAACCCCGAGACGCGCGAGACGAGATTCCACGTCGTCACGGTGGCGGCGTCGCGTCCGACACTCGCCGACCGTGTCGGCGTCGTCATGCGTTGGCGGGAGCGGCCCGGTCTGCCCCGAACCCGCGGTCGCCGTAATTCCCGACTGCGTCGTGAGCGAACTCACGCAGCGCCAGGATCACTGCGACCCGGCCACGCGCCGATTGCACGTGGTCGACCGTGCTGAGCCGAGACTCGCCGGGGTCATCGCGGAGCAGCGCGACCAGCGACTGATCGAACTCCTCGTCCTTGCTGGCATCAGCGACGACCACCCGCGCCGGCATTTTCTGCCCCAACGCCCGGGCCACCGGTTCGGTGAAGCCCGTGGGCGCGCGGTCTCCCACGATCACGACGCGGGCACCCGGTCCAGGCGTTGTCGCCGGATCACCCGCGTCCAGGCGAATCAAGTTGGCGGCAATGAGCGCGCCCAGGGTTGGCCCGCCGCCGTCGGCAAGCTCGCCGGCGAGTCGCTCGGCCGCCGTCGCCGTGACCGCTTCGGTGCTGATCGGACCGACAATCCCGAGTGCCCCGGCGATCGCCGTGCGAGTCGTCGCCCCGGTCTCGGCCCACTTGTCGGAAACCATCAGACGCCCGGCGTCGATGACGCCCGCCGTGGCGAAGGCGCGGTCGAGGTCGTCGAGCACGCCGCTGTCGGTGCCTTCAGGCGCGATGACGAGCACCCGGACGCCATTGAGCTGGCCGGCCTCGATGGCGTTCTCGGAATCAGCGCCGTACTTCTGCCACACCCCGAGGTCCCGCTTGGCGTCGTCCTTCTGACGGCGGACCACTGCGATGCGATCCTCGATGCGGTTGACCGTGGCCTCGTTGATGACGGTGTAGCCGAGCACGATGCCCAGCGCGAGCGCGAGGAAGACCGCGGTCAGCGACATGAGATGGAAGCGGAAGGAAATCATCGGATCGAGTCCCAGAGGAGGCCGACGGCCTCCGCAAAGAAGTTCCGCACGGTGTAACCGGCGACGAGGAAGGCAATCAACACCGCTACGAGAAAGATCGCGAGATCGCGCTTACGGATCCGTCGTTCGTAGAGCCGAGACACGCCTTTGGCGTCCATGAGGATCGGGCCGACCTTCAGCCGCACCAAGAACGTCGAGGCCATGCCTGGGCGACCCTTGTCCAAGAAGTCGACCATCGAACCGTGGGCACCCACCGCGACGATCAACTCAGCGCCCTTCTCGTAGGCGAGCAGCATGGCGATGTCTTCGCTCGTGCCCGCGAACGCAATCGTGGTGAACGGCAGGCCCATGGCCTCGAGGCGAGCCGCGCCGGGTGCTCGTCCGTCCGGGTAGGCGTGGACCACGAGTTGCGCGCCGGAGCGCAACGCCTGGTCCGACACCGAGTCGAAGTCGCCGACGATGAGGTCGACGCGGTGCCCTCGGTCGAGGAGCGCGTCCGCGCCCCCGTCCACGGCAATCACAACCGGACGCATTTCCCGGATGTAGGACGACAGCGCGGCAAGGTCGCTGCGGTAATCGGCGCCTCGTACGACCACGATGGCCTGGCGGTTCCGGAAGTCGACCGTGATGTCGGGCAGGCTCGGCGCGTCGAAGAGCAGCGAGCGCTCACGCCGCATGAACTCGAGCGTGTTTTCGGCGAACCGTTCGAGTTCCTCACCGACTGTCACCTTGGCGGCCTCGTACTCCGCTTCGAGGGTTTGCAGCGACTGACGGGTGCCGCCGGCGACGCGTTGTCCGTCGACCAGCACGTCACCATCCTCGATGCGCACCAGAGCACCGCTGCGGATGCGATCCATGACCTCGCGGCCGACGCCGTCGATCAGCGGTATGCCTGCTGCGGCGATGAGCAACGGTCCGACGTTCGGGTACCGACCCGAGATCGATCGAGCCGCATTCACGATGGCCGCCGGCCGCGCTTCGACAAGTCCCTCAGCGGCGACGCGATCGAGATCTTCGTGGTCGATGATCGCCACGTCGCCCGGTTGCAAATGCGGTGTCATGGCCTTGGTGCGCGGCCCGAGGCGGGCCGGTCCTGTGACGACGGGATCCCGGGGCAGGCTACGAACCCTCATCCGGCGCGCCTCTTCTTGCCCGCGTCGAGCAATTCCTTGGCGTGCTTGCGCGCCGCCGCGCTGTCAGCGTCGCCGGCCAGCATTCGCGACAACTCGACCACCCGGTCCGAGTCAGTCAGCCGGACCGCCTGCGCGACGACCCGGTCGTCGGCGTCGCGTTTGACGACTTGCACCTGCGCGTCCGCGAACGCCGCGACTTGGGGCAGGTGCGTCACGACGAGGACCTGACGATCGTCGCCAAGCCGCGCGAGCGCCTGACCGACCGCAACGGCGGCCTCACCGCCAATGCCGGCATCCACTTCGTCGAAGACCATGGTGGGCGGCCCGCTGGTGAGCACGAGCCGCAATGCCAACATCACACGAGCCAACTCACCACCGGAGGCGACCTTGCGCAGCGGCTGCTCGGGCTCGCCGGGGTTCGCCGCGAACAGGAACTGCACGTCGTCGCCGGCACCATCGAGGCCCACCTCGATCGACATCTTCGCTCGGGGCAAGGCCAGTGAATGCAGCTGCTCAGCCACGGATGAGGCGGCGGGTGTCGCCGCCGCGGCGCGAGCGTTGCGCACCTTCGCTGCTGCGGCTTCGAAGTCCCTGTCCGCGGCTTCGAGCGCCGCTGACAGTCGGTCGACTTCGCTGTCGTGGCTACGAAGCTCCTCGAGGCGCTCGGCTGTCTTCTGCCCATAGGCGATCACTTCGCCGATGGTCTCGCCGTACTTGCGGCGTAATTCCACCAGCAACTGCCGACGAGTCCGCACGGTGTCGAGGGCTTCAGGGTCCTCGGCGATCGATTCGCCCTGGTCGCGAATCACCCCAGCCGCGTCGTCGACCTCGGCCAGGGCGGCGCGTAACTGCTCGACCACTTTCGCAAACGGCTCGCGGTGCGACAGCGCGGCGATCGCGCCACGCAGGCCGTCGCCAGCCCCGCCGTCGTCGGTCAGCGCGGCGTAGGCCGCTGCGGCAGCCTCGCGGTGAGCCACGGCATTGGCCAGTGTGTCCTCTTGCGCCTCCAACGCCGCATCTTCGTCGGGATCGTCGAGGCGCGCCGTGTCGATTTCGTTGACCTGAAACGCAAGCAGGTCGATCTCTCGGGCACGCTCTCGCGGATCTCCACCCAAGGCATCGAGTGCAACCTGCAACTCCCGACGGGTGTTTGCCGCGCCATGCAGCGCCGACAGATCGATCGCTCCGAACGCGTCCAAGGCGGCGCGTTGGGCCGCCCCACTGAGCAACGACTGATGGGCGTGCTGGCCGTGCAAATCCACGAGCGCAATGCCGCGCTCGGTCAACTCGGCGGCCGTCGCCATGGCACCGTCGATGTACGCACGCGACCGTCCGGCACGCGGGATGACGCGTCGCACGACGACCTCGTCGTCACCGACGACGAAACGCCCCTCGACGACCGCCTCGTCCGCACCGGCGCGAACCATGCCCGGATCGGCACGTCCACCGACGAGGAGCTCGATCGCATCGACGACAAGGGTCTTCCCCGCACCGGTCTCCCCGGTGACGGCCGTCATCCCGGGCCCGAGCACGAGTTCCAGTTCGGCGATCACGCCGAGGTCGCGGACGCGCAGCTCGGCCAGCATCAGCGATCAGCCAAACCGAACTTGGTCCGCAACACCCGATTGAAATCGGGAGGTCCGAAGCGCACCAGCGCGGCGTCGGTCGTCGCGGCGCGGATCTCGATCGGTGTGGCGCCGTCGACGGAGCAGACGGATTGCCCGTCGACCAGAAGACGCGCATCTTTGTCACCGAGCACGTGCACCTTCACGCACTGATCCGGGTCGAGCACCAGTGAGCGGTCGAACAGCATGTGGGCGCTCACCGGTGTCACGACGATCGCGCGATGCGTCGGTGAGCAGATCGGTCCGCGAACGGACAGGTTGTACGCGGTCGAACCCGTCGGGGTCGCGATGATCAGCCCGTCGGCGGCGTAGGTGACCAACGGGTCGTCGTCGATGGACAAGGCAAGACGCACGGTGTGCCCGCTCGTCGGCTTCTCGATGACCGCTTCGTTCAGCGCCCGCCGAGTGATGGGGCCAGTGGAGACGTCCAGCGCCATGCGTTTCTCGAGTCGATGCTCGCCCGCGAAGAAGCGCTCCAGCGACAACACGAGATCGTCGGGCGCGACATCGGTGAGGTAGCCGAGATGCCCGATGTTGACCCCGAGCACGGGAATTTCACGCGCGCCGATGAGCGCCACGCTGTGGAGCATGGTCCCGTCTCCGCCGAGGGACACGACGAGGTCCGCTTCGCCCAGCGCCTCGTCCGGGCCGACCACAACCGAGGTGTGTCCGTGCTGCACGAGCCAGGCACTCGCGACGTCGACGAGATCGTGCGCCGCCGGACGGTCCGGGTGGGGCACGAAAGCAACGAGCGCCATTACGCCTCGTCCCGCCGGGCGTGCAGGAGGAACTCCTTGTTGCCCGAAGCGCCGGTGATGGGTGATTCCACGACCCCCATAATCGTCGCTCCGGCAGCCCGAATGGCGTTGCTCACCCGTTCGACGGCCGCGTGTTGCTCCTCTTCGTCGGTCACAACGCCCTTCCCCCGGGAAACGACGGCCTTCGGCGCCTCGAATTGCGGCTTCACCAGCACCACGATGTCGGCGCCGGGCGCCGCCAACCGCTCCACGAGCGTCCGGGCGATGCTCGTCACGGAGATGAACGACACGTCGGTCACGACGACCGCGAATGGTGCTCCGAGAGCCGCCGGGTCGGCGTCGTTGACATGGGTGCGTTCGACGACCGTCACTCGCGCATTGTTCCGGAGGCGAACGTCGAGCTGACCATGGCCGACATCGAGCGCCACCACGGAATTCGCCCCTCGCTGCAGCAGGCAGTCGGTGAATCCACCCGTCGACGCCCCGATGTCGATGGCCCGACGACCGCTCACTTCCAGGCCGAATGACTCGAGCGCATGATCGAGCTTCTCGCCGCCGCGCCCGACGAACCGAGCCGGTGGCCCCTCGACAACCAACGCATCGCCGGGCGCGACCATCCGCGTCGCCTTGTCCGCAACTGCTCCCTGTACGCGCACGCGTCCCGCCGCTACGAGCTCCTGCGCGTCGGAGTCCGACGCCGCCAATCCCCGACGGACGAGTTCGCTGTCGAGCCGGCGCCGGGGGCTCAGGACTTAGCCGTCGCCTTCTTCGCCGTCTTCTTGGCCGCCGTGGCGGTCTTCTTCGCCGTCGACGTTGCCTTCTTCGCCGTCGACTTTGTGGCCTTCTTCGCCGCACCGGCGCTCTTGTTGGCCGACGCCTTCGCGGCCGACGCGGCCTTCTTGGGCGCCTGCACCAAACCGAGATCGGTCAGCTGCTTCGTCACCTCGTTACGGACGGCCTCGGCAAACGCCTCGGTCGTCTTACGGCTGCGCTCGAGCAATTCCTCGACGCGCTGCTGCGCCTGCTCACGTTGCACCTCCCCCGCCTTGACGAGTTCCTTCACGATGGCTTCGGCGCGCTTGCGCGTCATCTCGGTGAACTCGAGGCCGGCGTCGAGATAGCGCTTGAAATCGTCTTGGGCGGACATGCGGGTAATCGTAGAGAACGCGGTGGTTTAGCGTGAAAAGCCGTGCTTCCCCTCCGGGACGAAAACCCGACCACACGTAGGCCGTTCGTGACCGTCGCTCTCATCTTGGTGTGCGTGGGTGTGTACTTCCTGGTGCAGCCCTCGAGCCGCATCGTCACCGGGAACACCGCCCAGAACGACGCAGCCTTCACCGTTGAACACGCCGCCATTCCCTGCGAGCTGAGCCAAGGTCACGCGCTCACGGTCAACGAGCTCAACCGAACGTTCGTGCAGGGCGACACCAGCGCGTGCGACTCCAACGACACGAGCCAGAAGGGCTTCCCGGACAAGAACATCTACGTCGCGCTGCTCGTCTCGATGTTCTTGCACGCCGGCCTTTTGCACATCGGCGGGAACATGTTGTTCCTCTGGGTATTCGGCAACAACATCGAGGACCGGATCGGACCAATCCCGTATCTCGCCTTCTACCTCGTCGGTGGCCTCGTGGCGACGGGAGCGCACGTCGCTCTCGATCCCAACAGCACGGTGCCCGTGGTCGGCGCATCCGGCGCAATCGCGGCGGTCATGGGCGCGTACCTCGTGCTGTATCCGCGCCACCGGGTGCACAGTCTCATCCTGTTCCCGCCCTTTGTGTTCTTCCGATCGCTGCGGGCGTGGGTGCTGCTCGGCTTCTGGTTCGCTTCCCAATTCATCATCGACCCGAACTCGGGCGTGGCATGGGCGGCGCACGTCGGCGGCTTCGTCTTCGGAATCATCTGCGGGCTCGCAATGCGCGTACTGACCACGGAAGCAACCCGCCCGTGGGAGGGCGTCTCGGTCTAGCCGGGCACGAGCGCAGCGAGATCCGCAGCGACCGCCGCCGGTTCAGGCACTACGGGCAGCTCGGCCTCGCCCGTCACGCCGCTCAGAACGAGAGCGAACTTCGCCCCCAGCCGGTGCGCCAGGGTGCCGTCGGTCTCGGCTCGGTCACCGACCATTACCTCGATTCCACCGAAGCGCTCGCGCACCAACTGCACCATCGCCTTGTTCGGCTTGCCGGCAACCTCCGGCTCCACACCGGATGCGTACGACACAGCCGCGAGCAGCGCGCCACCCCCCGGCAGAGGGCCCGTCATGGTCGGATAGGTCGCGTCGGCATTGGTTCCGATGAGCCGCGCGCCGTTACGGACCGCTCGTACCGCTGCCGTCAGGCCGTCGTAATCGAACTCACGATGCCACCCGACGACCACGGCATCGACCCGACCCGATCGCACAGTCTTCACCCCTCGGCGTTGCAGCGCCTCGTCCACGCCCTTGCCGGCGCACACGAGAGCGGTCTCGCCGGGCTGCACCAGCGTCGCCGCCGCCTGGGCGGACGTGACGATGTCATCGTCGCTGGCGCCGATGTCCATGCCGTGGAGCTTGCGCACAACCTCGGTCACCACGTGGGCCGAGTTGTTGGTGATGAACACCACCCGCGTGCCGCTCGAACGCAGGCGCGCAATGGCCTGGGCTGATCCCGGTATCGGGCTCTCTCCGAGCCACACCACCCCGTCTAAATCGATTGCCCAAGTCACGACCGCAGGATGCTAGGCAAGGCGGCATGGCTCGTTTCGTTTCCTTTCCCGGTCTCCGTTACAACGCCGACCGGGCGCCCCTTGCCGACGTCATTGCTCCGCCCTACGACGTCATCGGTCCGGCCGAGCAATCGATGCTCGAAGAACGAAGCCCATACAACGCCATCCACGTGGAACTGGCCCGCGCCGACGGTGACGTCTACGACGCCGCGCGCGCCCGTCTCGAGGAGTGGATCAGCGCAGGCGTGCTCTCTTTCGACGAGCCGTCGCTCTATGCCTACGAAATGGCCGGTACCGACGAGTTCGGCGTTCCCCGCACCAGCCGTGGCGTCATGGGTGCCCTGGCCATCGCCGAGGGCGACGTACTTCCGCACGAGCAGACCACCCCGAAGGCAAAGACGGACCGGCTCGACCTGCTCCGGGCGACGGGCACCAACCTCTCGCCTATCTGGGTGCTCACCGAAGGCGCCCTCAGTGCGGCGCTCGCCGATCTTGGTGACCCACACGCCGAAGCCACCGACGACGAAGGCATAGCCCACCGCCTGTGGGTCCTCACCGGCGACGACGCCACCCGCGTCACCAAGGTCATCGCCGAAGGCCCCGTGCTCGTGGCTGATGGCCATCATCGCTTCGAAGTCGCCAAGAACTATCGCGTCGAGCGCCAAGCGGAGCTCGGCGACGCGCCTGGGCCACACGACTACGTCCTCGCCCTCGCCGTCGAACTCGTCGAAGACCAACTCGCAGTCGGCGCCATCCACCGGCTGATCAGCGGTGTCTCAGCTGACGACGTCAAGACGACCCTCGAACGCCACTTTGTGCTGACTCCCACTGACGCGCCGGATGCGGGCATCGGACAGCGAATGGTCGACGCCGGTGGGCTGGCCCTCATCACCGACGACGGCACCTGGCTGGCGGTACCTACCGGCGTCACCGTCGAGTCGGCCACGATGGACTTGGACAGCAGCCGCCTCGACGTCGCCCTTCCGGAACTGCCAGCCGCCACCGTGGTCTACCAACACGGCTGGAAGGAATGCACCGAAGCCGTTCGTAACGGCGAGGCCAGCGCAGCCGTGCTGTTGCGTCCGGCCAGCGTCGACCAGATTGCTGCGGTGTGTCACGGCGGCGACCGCATGCCCCCGAAGACCACGTTCTTCTGGCCCAAGCCCCGAACCGGCATGGTGTATCGCAAGCTCAGCGCCGAGGCCTAGGCGTAGATCGCCTCGACTACTCGCTCGAGGCGACGCTCGATCATGCGGCCTTGTCGCGCCGTCAACACCGTGTCGGCCACGAGCTCGGTCTTGTTCGCCAGGCCCGATGCCGTCTTGAAGAACCGGCGACGGACGCGCCCGGTGACGAAAACCTCGACGCCTTGGCGCGGCCACTTGGACTCGTCCGGCGGGTTGACCCAGACGACCTCGACACTCTCCGTGGGCCCTTCGTCGTAGCTGACTGCCACGTCGAACGAGACGACCAACCCGACCGTGGTCTCTCGCGAGACCGGGCCACGGACAACGTGACCGCGTACTACCGAAATGTTCACAGGGATCTCCCCTAATCGCGCCGGAGCGAACCGGCGACCGAAGTCGAGGGGAAGCGACTGGGTGCAGCCTAGCGAAGGGCTGTGACGCCCCGAAAGGGGGTTCTCAGCCCAACGCGCGAAGCCGTGCCTCGACATCGACGAAATCGGGGTCTTCCCGCATGACTCGCTGGAACCCGGCGCGCGCCTTGGCCAACTCGCCCGAACGCTCGTACAGGTCCGCCAGCGCGAACCAGGTCCGAAGGTGGCGTTCCTGGATCCGTCCCCGAACCGGTGGAGCTGTCTCGAGCATGCGAATGGCGTCTTGGAGCTTGCCCTGGTCCGCGAGCGAACCGGCCGTCACAATGCGGCCCTCGGCGACGATGTCGGGAGCGGGCGAGCTCTCGCGGAGCTCGACCCAGAGTTCTTGCACCTTCTTGTGCCGGCCGAGCGCACGGTACGAGTCCGCCAGCATCGGGTGCTGATCGGTCGACGCCGTGAGCTCGATGAAGGCCTCCAACTCCGCGATCGCGGCCTTGTAGCGCCCGAGCGAATACAGCACCTGTCCGTAGAGCTCCCGCACCGATGCCGCTTCCGGCACTTCTTGCGCCAGCGACCGAAGCAGCGTTGCAGCGTCACGGTCTCGCCCGTGCTCCATGTGCCGCGCCGCGTCACCGAGCCGCTTTTGCAGCATCGGCGCTCGTCGGGCGCTGCCCGATGCAGAAGCGACCTCAGCTACGACGTCGGACGGCAGTGACTTCGCACGAATCGGCCGCGCCGTCGCGCCCGATTTCTTCGGTCGCGGCATCGGCACCGGCTTTGGCTCGCGTTCCCAACGATCGACTGTTGGCCGCGTACCGCGACTCGAACCCTCGCGTTTTTCGTATGCCTTCGCCTCGTCGGTCATCGGCGTGGGGTTTGTTACCTGCCGAGCACCTCGGCGCGTGACATTCCCCCACCCCTTCGGAGCGGGACGCTCAGGCGGCCCTGCCGACGTCTCACGACGCGGTCCACGAGTGGTGTCATCACGGCGCGGCGGCCGACGATCACCATCGTCGCGACGCGCGTACGGTTTCCGGTCACCGCCGCCAGCAGCACTGTCACGCCGCTGATACGGCTTGCGCTCACCCCCGTCATCACGACGGCCATACGGCCTCCGCTCACCGCCGCCAGCACCACTGTCACGCCGCTGATACGCCTTGCGCTCACCCCCGTCATCACGACGGCCATACGGCCTCCGCTCACCGCCGCCAGCAGCACTGTCACGCCGCTGATACGGCTTGCGCTCCGCCGACGAACCTTCTCGTCGCTGATACGGGCGCTTCTCCTCGTCGTCGCGGCGTTTGTACGGCCGCTGCGAACCCCCGCCGGCGGCAGCAGGCCCGCGTCGAGGCCCGGTTGGCCGCCCCTCGGAGGGTCGGGGCGCGCGGCGAGGACGTTCAGGAGGTGCCATGGGAGCCGACGATCGTACAGGTCCGGGGTCAGAACGCGAAACGAGCCCTTACCGATTGCTCGGTAAGGGCTCGTTATCTCAGAAATATTCCGGCGACGTCCTACTCTCCCAGGGGGCTGCCCCCCAAGTACCATCGGCGCTGACAGGCTTGACTTCCGTGTTCGGGATGGGAACGGGTATATCTCCGTCGCTAAGGCCACCGGAAACTTTTGAGTCGCTGAAGGCCTCGCGGCCTTGAGCACTCCATAGCGAGCACGTGCATATTTGTCCCCAAGCCCTCGGCCGATTAGTACCGGTCGGCTGAACGCATTACTGCGCTTACACCTCCGGCCTATCAACGTGGTCGTCTGGCCACGGGCCTTACCTGGTTAACCCAGTGAGAATTCTCATCTTGGAACGAGCTTCGCACTTAGATGCTTTCAGCGCTTATCCCACCCGCAGGTCGCAAATCAGCGGTGCTCTTGGCAGAACAACTGACACACGAGAGCTGCGTCCGTCCCGGTCCTCTCGTACTAGGGACAGCCTTCCTCAGAATTCTTACGGCTGCATCGGATAGGGACCGAACTGTCTCACGACGTTCTAAACCCAGCTCGCGTACCGCTTTAATGGGCGAACAGCCCAACCCTTGGGACCCGCTTCAGCCCCAGGATGCGACGAGCCGACATCGAGGTGCCAAACCTTCCCGTCGATATGGACTCTTGGGGAAGATGAGCCTGTTATCCCCGGCGTACCTTTTATCCGTTGAGCGATGGCGCTTCCACACGCAACCACCGGATCACTATGCCCAGCTTTCGCTCCTGCTTGACGTGTCAGTCTCGCAGTCAAGCTCTCTTGTGCCATTGCACTCGACGGCTGATTGCCAACCAGCCTGAGAGAACCTTTGGGCGCCTCCGTTACTTTTTAGGAGGCGACCGCCCCAGTCAAACTACCCATCTGGCGCTGTCCCCCGCCCCGATAAGGGGCGAAAGTTAGAGTCCCGGCATAAACAGGGTGGTATTTCAACGATGACTCCACCATGGCTGGCGCCACAGCTTCCAAGTCTCCCACCTATCCTACACAATTCATACCAAAACCCAACACCAAACTATAGTAAAGGTGCACGGGGTCTTTCCGTCCTGATGCAGCTAACGAGCATCTTTACTCGTACTTCAATTTCGCCGGGTCGGTGGTTGAGACAGTAGGAAAGTCGTTACGCCATTCGTGCAGGTCGGAACTTACCCGACAAGGAATTTCGCTACCTTAGGACCGTTATAGTTACGGCCGCCGTTTACTGGGGCTTAGGTTCAGAGCTTCGCTCAAAGAGCTAACCCTTCCCCGTAACCTTCCAGCACCGGGCAGGCGTCAGAGCGTATACGTCGTCTTACGACTTAGCACGCTCCTGTGTTTTTAGTAAACAGTCGCTTTCCCCTGGTCTCTGCGGCCTCCTCGAGCTCGCGGAGTAAATCCGTCCACTCTACTAAGGCCATCCTTCTCCCGAAGTTACGGATGTATTTTGCCGAGTTCCTTAACCACCGTTCTCCCGATCGCCTTGGTATTCTCTACCTGTCCACCTGTGTCGGTTTGGGGTACGGGCGCTCAATCAGCTCGCTAGAAGCTTTTCTTGGCAGCATGGAATCAGTGACTTCGACTCGATCGTCTCGGCATCGCGTCTCAGGATATATGGGTCTCGGATTTGCCTAAGACCCTCCCTACACGCTTACCCCAGTTCAACCAATGACTGGGCTCACCTATCCTCCTGCGTCCCTCCATCGCTGTCCGCCGGCAAGTGGGTCGGTTCGTCCCGAAGGACAGCCCCTTAGTACCTCACCTTTGGAATTGGCGCGGATTGAGCGGTACCGGAATATCAACCGGTTGTGCATCGACTACGCCTTGCGGCCTCGCCTTAGCTCCCGACTTACCCTGGGCGGAATAGCCTTCCCCAGGAACCCTTGGACTTTCGGCGGAGGGGTTTCTCACCCCTCTCTCGCTACTCATGCCAGCATTCGCACTCGACCACGCTCCACGACGGTTTCCACCGCCGCTTCACTGCGAGATCGACGCTCCCCTACCACTCCACATTGCTGTGAAGTCCGTAGCTTCGGCTTTGGGCTTTAGCCCCGTTACATTATCCGCGCAGGATCACTCGACCAGTGAGCTATTACGCACTCTTTCAAGGGTGGCTGCTTCTAAGCCAACCTCCTGGCTGTTTTCGCAATCCCACATCGTTTTCCACTTAGCCCAAAATTAGGGGCCTTAGCTGACGGTCTGGGTTGTTTCCCTTTCGACTAACGAAGCTCATCCCTCGTAGTCTCACTGCTGCACTCTGGATCTATGGCATTCGGAGTTTGATTGGGGTCAGTAAGCTTGTAGGCCCCCTAGCCCATTCAGTGCTCTACCTCCATAGATGAACATGCAACGCTGTACCTAAATACATTTCGGGGAGAACCAGCTATCACCGAGTTTGCTTGGCCTTTCACCCCTTGCCACAGCTCATCCCCCCTGTTTTCAACCAGGGTGGGTTCGGCCCTCCACGGGGTCTTACCCCCGCTTCAGCCTGGCCATGGCAAGATCACTCGGCTTCGGGTCTACCGCATGCGACTAAATCGCCCTATTAAGACTCGCTTTCGCTCCGGCTACCCCTCACGGGTTAACCTCGCCACACACGGTAACTCGCTGGCTCATTCTTCAAAAGGCACGCCATCGCGGCCACCCGAAGGTGACGACGCTTTGACTGTTTGTAAACCAACGGTTTCAGGTACTATTTCACTCCCCTCCCGGGGTGCTTTTCACCTTTCCCTCACGGTACTAGTTCGCTATCGGTCGCCTGCTTGTACTTAGCCTTACGAAGTGGTCTTCGCAGATTCACGCCAGTTTTCACGGTCCCGGCGTTACTTGGGATTACTAAAAGGAGACTGAGTGCCTTTCGCATACGGGGCTCTTACCCGCTATGGCGCGACGTTCCAAAACGCTTCTGCTAGGCATCAGTTTTGTAACTCCTTGATGGATCTGGTGCTCCACCCATTAGGTCCCACTACCCCATACCGGCAACGCCACCAGGCTTTACCACCGGCACGGTTTGGGCTGTTCCCATTTCGTTCGTCACTACTCAGGGAGTCACTGTTGTTTTCTTTTCCTTGCGGTACTGAGATATTTCAGTTCCCGCAGTTCCCTCTACCCGCCCTATGTGTTCAGGCGGGAGTAACACCCCATCACGGGTGCTGGGTTTCCCCATTCAGACATCCACGGATCAAAAGTTGGTCGGCACTTCCCCGTGGCTTTTCGCAGCCACCCACGTCTTTCATCGGCATCAGGCGCCAAGGCATCCACCGTTGGCTCTTTGTAGCTTGGAGAACAAAGATGCTCGTGCTCGCTATGCAGTTCTCAAGGATCGAGGGGCTTCGACGCAAGCGGCCGGCTCGAGCAGCTTCGATTGAAGCTTGGGCTCAAGAGCCGGCATTGCGTTGCCTAGAGGGTGAGCACACAAGGTGCTCCCTCACAACGGAACAGAGATACGTCACATAGAGCGTCGTGCGTACCAGGAGAACTGAATCTACGACCGGTACGTCGTTTCAAACGATGCAATAACCAGTGATCGACAGGAGTGGTTGGCCTTTGCCAACGACTCTCCTTAGAAAGGAGGTGATCCAGCCGCACCTTCCGGTACGGCTACCTTGTTACGACTTCACCCCAATCACCGACCCCACCTTCGACAGCTCCCTCCTTACGGTTGGGCCACTGGCTTCGGGTGTTGCCGACTTTCGTGGTGTGACGGGCGGTGTGTACAAGGCCCGGGAACGTATTCACCCCGGCATTGCTGATCCGGGATTACTAGCGACTCCGACTTCATGGAGTCGAGTTGCAGACTCCAATCCGAACTGAGACTGGCTTTATGGGATTCGCTCACCCTCGCGGGATAGCAGCCCTTTGTACCAGCCATTGTAGCATGTTTGCAGCCCTAGGCATAAGGGGCATGATGACTTGACGTCATCCCCACCTTCCTCCGAGTTGACCCCGGCAGTCTTCTACGAGTCCCCGGCATTACCCGCTGGCAACATAGAATAAGGGTTGCGCTCGTTGCGGGACTTAACCCAACATCTCACGACACGAGCTGACGACAGCCATGCACCACCTATCGCAGACCCTTTCGGACACCATATCTCTATGGCTTTTCCTGCGTAGTTCAACCTAGGTAAGGTTCTTCGCGTTGCATCGAATTAAGCAACATGCTCCGCCGCTTGTGCGGGCCCCCGTCAATTCCTTTGAGTTTTAGTCTTGCGACCGTACTCCCCAGGCGGGGCACTTAATGCGTTAGCTACGGCACGGAGAACGTCGATAGTTCCCCACACCTAGTGCCCAACGTTTACGGCGTGGACTACCAGGGTATCTAATCCTGTTCGCTCCCCACGCTTTCGCGCCTCAGCGTCAGTACTGGCCCAGAACACCGCCTTCGCCACTGGTGTTCCTCCTGATATCTAAGCATTTCACCGCTACACCAGGAATTCCGTGTTCCCCTACCAGACTCTAGCCATAGCAGTTCCGAATGGCCGCCCCAAGTTGAGCTTGGGGGTTTCACATCCGGCTTACTAAGCCGCCTACGCGCTCTTTACGCCCAATAAATCCGGACAACGCTCGCTCCCTACGTATTACCGCGGCTGCTGGCACGTAGTTGGCCGGAGCTTCTTCTGCAGGTACCGTCAATTTCGTCCCTGCTGAAAGTGGTTTACAACCCGAGGGCCGTCATCCCACACGCGGCGTTGCTGCCTCAGGCTTTCGCCCATTGGGCAAGATTCCCCACTGCTGCCTCCCGTAGGAGTCTGGGCCGTGTCTCAGTCCCAGTGTGGCTGATCGTCCTCTCAGACCAGCTAGACGTCGAAGCCTTGGTAGGCCGTTACCCCACCAACAAGCTGATATCCCGCGAGCCCCTCCTAAAGCGAAATTCATTTCTTCATCAGACCATGCGATCCGATGAAGGCATCCGGTATTAGCTCCGGTTTCCCGGGGTTATCCCAGTCTTTAGGGCAGGTTGCTCACGTGTTACTCACCCGTTCGCCACTAGGTCTTCCGGAGTATTGCTACTCCATGGACCCCGTTCGACTTGCATGTGTTAAGCACGCCGCCAGCGTTCGTCCTGAGCCAGGATCAAACTCTCCATCGAAACCTCACAGGCCCCCGCATTTCTGTGGTTGCCTGCAACGATTTGGTTCAATCCTGACGCACAACGGTCACTGATCGTTTCCGTTTATTGCGTCAAAGTTAATGACAAGTTTGGTTGCCGGCCGAAGCCGACACCCGCACTGGTTTTTGGCGCATCTCTGTTCCGTTGTCAAGGAGCACACCGGCGCCTGGCACACACCTCAAGAGAGGTGGAGGTGCTTGAGAGCGCCTGCTCTGTGGAGGGTTTCCCTGTATCCGTTACCGGATTTTCTGGGCACTTCCTCTGTCCGCTTCATCGTGTCGCTGCTTCACCGAGTGTTGCTGGTGTTGCTAGCGCACCGTGGGGCGGGACGAAGACTGTACGACACGGCTGAACGGGACGTCAAGCCAGGGCCGAACTAATGCGAGAAGAATCTGACTTCAGCTGCTCGGCGAACCGTTTGCGCTGGTCAGCGACCTGATCCGGTCCGGTCCCGCCGGCCGTACGGCGGCGGGTGACGGCGACACCGATACCCAGAAGCTCGACCGCTTCGGTTCCGAGCGCAGGATGCATCTCGACCAACTCGGCCATCGGCACCTTGCGCTCGAGGCTGTCACGGACGATGCCACCGACAATCGCGTGCGCTTCACGGAAGGGTGTCCCCCGCTCGACGAGCCACTCGGCGAGATCGATTGCTGCCGCCGTCGGTGCGTCCGCGGCGTCGGCCATGCGGGCGAGATCGAATGTGGAGGTCTCGATGAGGCCGGCGAGAGCCGCCAGAGCCAGGCGAACCTGGTCGACGGCGTCGAAAAGTGGCTCTTTGTCCTCCTGCAGGTCCCGGTTGTAGGCCAAAGGCAGGCCCTTGAGGGTCGCCAGGAAGCCGGAGGCGTGGCCGATCAGCCGACCGGCTTTGCCGCGAGCGAGCTCGGCGATATCGGGGTTCTTCTTCTGCGGGAGCATCGAGCTGCCCGTGGAGTAGGCGTCGGCGAGCTTCAGGAACCCGAACTCCTCGGTGGACCAGAGCACGATTTCCTCACCGATACGGCTGAGGTGAACGCCCAGGAGGGCGATCGTGTTCAGCAGTTCGGCGACGAAGTCGCGATCCGAAGTGACGTCCAGGCTGTTCGGGAAGCGGGCGGCGAAGCCCAATTCCTCGGCCACGCCGTCGGGATCCAGCGGAAGCGAAGACCCGGCCAGGGCTCCTGCGCCGAGGGGCGACACGTCCAGGCGCCGGCGGGCGTCGAGCAAACGGTCCACGTCACGGGTCAGCGCCCAGCCGTGCGCCAAGAAGTGGTGGCCGAGCAAGATCGGCTGGGCGCGCTGCAGGTGCGTGTAGCCGGGCAAATACGCGTCACCCACCTCGTCGGCCCGCGCCAGCAGGACCGTCTGCAGCGACAGGACGTCCGCGGCCACCTCGGCGGTGGCCCGCTTGCACCAGAGACGGAAAGCCGTCGCGACCTGGTCGTTACGGCTGCGGCCGGTGTGAAGCTTCGCTCCCGTATCGCCCGCCATCGCGGTCACCCGGCGCTCTATGGCGGTGTGAATGTCCTCGTCGGACTCGACGAATACGAACGAGCCCTCAGCCAGTTCTTTGGCGACCTGGTCCAAGGCGGCAACCAGCACGTCACCTTCCTCGGCCGTCAACAGGCCGGCGCGGACCAAGCCGCGGACGTGCGCCTTCGAAGCGACGACGTCGTCGGAACCGAGCCGCTGATCGAACGGAAGACTGACGGTGAACTGCCAGAGCGCCTCGGCCGGGCCCTCGGCGAAGCGGCCATGCCAGAGCGTCGACACGGTTACTTCCGGCCTGGGCCCTGGCGGGACGCCCACGTCTGCACGGACAGGCCCCAGAGGCGCACGAAGCCCTCGGAATCGGCGTGCTTGAACGTGTCGGCTGCGTCGTAGGTCGCCAGTTCGTAGTCGTAGAGGGCGTCGGGCGAACGACGGCCGGTGACACGGCAGGAGCCGGGCGACAGGTGCAAACGGACGTCACCGGTGACGAACTTCTGGCTGTCGTCGATGAAGGCGTCGAAGGCGCGCTTGAGCGGCGAGAACCAGAGTCCGTCGTAGATCAGCTCGGCGTAGCGGGGCTCGAACCGGGCCTTTTCGCGGGCTAGATCGCGCTCGAGGGTGATCGACTCGAGGTCGTTGTGGGCCATGATCAGCGCCAGCGCGGCTGGGCATTCGTAGGTCTCGCGGCTCTTGATGCCGACGCGGCGGTTCTCGACCATGTCGATCCGGCCCCATCCGTAAGCGCCGACGATGCCGTTGAGCCTGCCGATCAGGGCGGCGAGGCCCATCTTCTCGCCGTCGAGGGCGACGGGCACGCCGGCCTCGAACGAGATTTCGATGTCGCGCTCGTCAGTGGCGGTCTGCTGGGTGAGAACCCACACACCGGGCGGGGGCTGACGCCAGGGATCCTCCATCTCACCGCACTCGATGGCGCGTCCCCAGAGGTTGTCGTCGATCGAATACACCTTTTCCCGCGTCGCTGTGATCGGGATGCCGCGTGTCTCGGCGTAACGGATGCAGTCGTCGCGGGTCAGGCCCCAGTTCCGGGCCGGTGCGATGAGTTCGAGATCCGGGGCCAGCGCCCGGGTCGACACTTCGAAGCGAACCTGGTCGTTGCCCTTGCCGGTGCAGCCGTGGCCC
Source organism: Actinomycetota bacterium (assembly GCA_048498715.1). Taxonomy (GTDB): domain Bacteria; phylum Actinomycetota; class Acidimicrobiia; order Acidimicrobiales; family JACCXE01; genus JACCXE01. The sequence goes on from JBEHXL010000001.1 coordinate 135,082, forward strand.
ACAGCGTCGCAGCCGTGCCGACGTGCGGCCTCGACGAGGTGCTTCACGATGACGGGCCGACTGAGCGCCGAGACCAGCGGATAGCGGCCTTCGTAAAGTGCGTTCGCCTTGATGGCCGGCACGAGGAAGTCGTCGGCGTACTCCTCCCGGGCGTCGATGACCTCGGCCTCGATGGCGCCGGCGGCAAGCGCCCGGTTGCGGACCGTCTCCATCTCGGTGTTGCCACCGTCCTGGCCGACGTCGACCGCCACGGCGACAACCTCGAGGTTCATCTCCTCCTGCAGCCACTTCACGGCGACGGACGTGTCGAGTCCGCCGGAGTATGCGAGCGCAACGCGCTTTGCCATCGAAAATCCCTGTCTTTGCGTGTTTGTCTAGAGCCCTGCGAGCTCGGTGAACATGTTGGCGACCTTCTTGCCGCCGGCCTTCTCCGAAGCGATGACCATGAGTGTGTCGTCACCGGCCACGCTTCCCAAAACGTCGGGTAGTCCAGCACGATCGATGGCAGAACCCACAACGTGCGCGGAACCGGGCGGCGTCCGCAGCACGACGACCTGGCCGCTCACGGCAACCTCGACAAGCCACTCGCTGAGCACCCGACGAAGGTGATCCTCGGGCGCCACGCGCTGCGTCGGTAGCTCGGGCAGTGCGTAGGCCGTCTCTCCCCCGCGCACCCGGATCTTCACCGCGCCCATGTCCTCGAGGTCGCGCGACACCGTCGCCTGCGTGGCGACGACGCCTGCATCAGCCAGCATCTCGACCAGCTGTTGTTGGCTGGTGACCATCCCCGTCTCAAGAAGAGAGGCGATGCGGTGCTGGCGTTGCTGCTTGGCGAGACGCATCTACTTCGCGCTCTCGGCCAGGAACCACAGCGCGCCGCGGGCCGCCGCAAGGCGGTTGGCCGCTTGCTCGAACACGGCGCTGTGCGGTCCGTCGATGACGTCGGCATCCACCTCTTCACCGCGGATGGCGGGAAGGCAGTGAAGGAAGATCGCCTCAGAGTCGGCCTGGTCGAACAGCGCACCGCGTACGTTGAAGCCTTCGAAGTCGCGCCGACGCTGTTCCGCTTCGGCTTCCTGGCCCATCGAGATCCACACGTCGGTATAGATCGCGTTGGCGCCCTTGGCGGCTTCGAGTGGCTTGTCGGTGACGGTCATCAGGCCGTTGAGCGCGGCCACGCGGTCGATGTCCAGTTGCGTGGGGCCGTACGCGGGGGGCGCCGCCACGACGAAGTCGACACCGGTCAGTGCGGCCGCGAACGCGAGCGAGCGGGCGACGTTGTTGAAGTCACCGACGTAGGCGAGCCGAAGCCCGGCCAATGAACCGAACCGCGCCTGCAGCGTGAGCAGGTCGGCGATGGCCTGGCACGGGTGGGACTCGTCGCTGAGCAGGTTGATGATCGGCACCGGGGACACCGCGGCCATCCGCTCCAGCACGTGGTGCGATTTCACCCGGGCCCCCACGATGGCGTGGTAGCCGGCGAGCGCGCGCACGACGTCTTCTGCAGTCTCACGCGTGTCGATGCCGACCTCGTCGCCTCGGATGCTGATCGGGTGACCACCTAAGTGGACGACCGCCATCTCGGTGGCGTTGCGCGTGCGGCCGCTGGCTTTTTCGAAGATCAGGCCCACGCCCTTGTTGGCGAGCAGCTGGGGCGGCGACGGGTCGACGGCCTTCACGAGGACGTCGTTCAGTTCCGCCGCTGTGAGATCGTCGATCTCCAACAGGTGTTTAGGCATTGATGACCTCGGCGCAGATCGCGAGACCGGCGTCGATCTCGTCGTCGGAAATGGTGAGTGGTGGCGCGAAGCGGATCGCCGTCTCGGTGACTGCGTTCGCCACAAGACCGGCTTCGAGAAGCCCCGCATTGACGACCTTGGCGTTACCGGCCGCCAGTTCGGCGCCGAGCAGCAGGCCCATGCCGCGCACGGCCGACACGCCGGGGATGGCTTCGAGGCCCTTCGTAAGGCGCTCTCCCGCGGTGCGCGCACGGGCTGGCGCATCGATCGCGATCAGTTCGGCCAGCGTCGCGCGGGCGGCGGCCGCGGCGAGCGGCTGGCCCCCGTAGGTCGAACCGTGGTCGCCGGGCTCGAAGACCGAAGAGATCTCCTGGCGGGCCCAGCAGGCGCCGATGGGCATGCCGTTGCCGAGCGCCTTGGCAACAGTGACGATGTCGGGCCGCACCCCCTCGTGTTGGAACGCGAACCACTCACCGGTGCGACCGAGACCGGTTTGGATCTCGTCCACGATCAGCAGGACACCGCGGTCGTCGCATAGGGCGCGCAGGTCACGAACGAAGCCCTCGGGTGCGGGGTGGACGCCACCTTCACCTTGCACGACCTCGATCAGGATCCCGGCCGTCGACGAGTCGATCATGCGGTCGAGATCGTCGATGTCAAACGCTGCGGCGTGAGCGAAACCCTCGGGCAGTGGCTGGAATTTCTCGTGCTTGGCGGGTTGACCGGTCGCGTGCAGCGTGGCCAGGGTGCGGCCGTGAAACGAGCCAAAAGCGCTGATAATCACGTGTTTTCCGGGTCCGCCGGCCAACCGGGCGAGCTTGATTGCCGCCTCGTTGGCCTCGGCGCCGGAGTTTGAGAAGAAGATCTGACCACCGCCGCCGAGCAGACCGTCGAGCGTGGCGGCCACCCCAGGCGCAACGTCGTTGGCAAACAAGTTCGACACGTGCTGCAGCGTCCGCGCCTGCGTCGCGACCGCGTCGGCGACCTTCGGATGTGAGTGACCCAGCGAGGTGACGGCGAGGCCCGACAGGAAGTCGAGATAGTCCTTCCCGGTGTCGTCGAAGAGGTGCGTGCCCTCGCCGCGTACGAACGTGACGGGACGCGGGCCGTACGTCGGCATGAGTTCGGGCGGCTGGATCGGGCTCATGCGGTGACCATGGTGCCGATGCCCTCGGGCGTGAAGATCTCGAGCAGCAGGGCACGCGGCACGCGCCCATCGAGGATGTGCGCGACGCCCACGCCCGCCTTGACGGCGGCAACGCACGCCTCGACTTTTGGGATCATGCCGCCGCTGATGGTGCCGTCGGTTATCAAGCCGTCGATCTCCGCGATCGTGACCTGCGAGAGCAGGGAGGTCGCGTCGGCGACGTCCTTGCGGATTCCTTCGATATCGGTGAGGTAGACGAGCTTCTCCGCTTCGAGCGCAGCGGCGATGGCGGCGGCGGCAGTGTCGGCATTGATGTTGTAGGCCTGCCCATCCTCGTCAGTGCCGATGGTGGCGATCACGGGGATGAGCTCTTCGCCCATCAACCGGCTGACAATCTGCGTGTTGACGTCGGTGACCTCGCCCACGTAGCCCAGTTCGGGACTGACTTGGCGAGCCGTGAGCAGCGACGTGTCTTCGCCCGACACGCCGACGGCGAGGGGCCCGTGAACATTGATCGCGGCCACGATTTCACGGTTCACCTTGCCGACAAGGACCATCCGCACGATGTCGAGCGTCTCGGCGTCGGTGACGCGAAGCCCGTCGACGAACGACGATTCCTTGCCGACCCGCTTCAGTAACTCGCCGATCTGAGGGCCCCCGCCGTGAACGACGACAGGGCGCATCCCCACCGAGTGCATCAGCACCACGTCGGCGGCGAACTGGGCGAGGCCGTCCTCCTCACTGGCGGCGCCGGCGAGCGCGTTCCCGCCGTATTTCACGACGACGGTCTTGCCGAAGAAGCGGCGGATGTAGGGCAGAGCTTCGGTGAGTATCTGCGCCTTCTCCGCGGGCGTCGCCACTACGACGTCCCCATGTTCTCGTCGACGTAGGCGTGGGTGAGATCGTTGGTGAGCAGCCACCACTCCCCGCTCCCGAGCTTGAGATCGACCGTGACCTCGATGCGGTCCTTCTGCATATAGGCAGCGACGGCCTTCTTGTCGTGTTCGACCTCGACCCCGTTGTCCGCGACCAGGACGTCGCCGTAGGACACCGCAACCTTCTCGATGTCGAACGCGGCTCCTGCGCTCGCGGCTTCGCTGACGATGCGCCCCCAGTACGGGTCTTCGCCGTACCAGGAGCACTTGCACAGGTTGCTCTCGCAGATGCGACGGGCCGCCCGCGCCGCGTCTTCATCGCTCGCGGCACCTCTCACGGTGACTTTCACGACCTTCGTCGCGCCTTCGGCGTCGCAGGCCATCTGCTCGGCCAAGTCGGCGACCACGCGGGTGATGAGCTCTCCGATCACCGAGGAATCGTCGGTGGCGTTCGGACCCGCTTTGCCGCTCGCGAGCACGATGACAGTGTCGTTGGTTGATGTGCAGCCGTCGACGGTGAGCCGATGGAAGGACTGATCCATGGCTTTGTGCAGCTCGCGCTGGAGCGCCTCCTGGCTGATCACCGCGTCGGTCGTGACCACGGCCAGCATCGTGGCCATGTTCGGGCTGAGCATCGCCGCGCCCTTGGCCATGCCGCCGACAGTGACGCCCGAGCCCACAACGACGCACTCTTTGCGCTCGGTGTCCGTTGTCATGATCGCGTCGGCTGCGGCCTCGCCAGCCTGCGGCGTAGCAAGAAGGCCGGCCACGAGCGGCGGCACGTAACCCCGGAAGGGGTCGAGCGACAAGGGAATGCCGATGAGCCCGGTCGAACACACGAGTACCTCGTCGGCGCTGATGTTCATCTCGGCGGCGACAAGATCACACGCGCCTTGAGCGGTCGCACGACCCCCGTCTCCCGTTGCCGCGTTGGCGTTGCCCGAATTCAGGATGACTGCGGCCACCTTGCCGCCCGTCGCCTGGAGGTGGGCTCGACTGATCTGCACCGGTGCGGCAGCAGCCAGGTTGGTCGTGAAGACGGCGGCGGCAGTCACCGCGACGCCGTCGTCGGTCGCAACGAGCGAAAGGTCACTGTCGCCACTGTCCTTGATACCGCTCGCCAGGCCATTTGCCTTGAATCCACGGGCTGCAGTCACACTCACGGGTACACACCAATCGTGGTCAGGCCGGTGGTCTCCGGGAGGCCGGCTATGAGGTTGGCGCACTGGACCATTTGGCCCGCGGCGCCCTTTCCGAGGTTGTCGATGGCACTGAGCACGACCACCCAACCGGTGCGGTCGTCGACGCGGGCGGTGATGTGGGCTGCGTTGGAACCAAGGGTCGCCTTGGTCGACGGGGACCGCTCGCTCACGACGACGAACGCCTCACCGTCGTAGGCCGCGTGCAGCGCGTCCAGCACGCTCGTCGTCGTCTGGTCGCCGATCGGCCGGGCGTAACAGGTGGCGAGAATGCCCCGGTTCATCGGCGCGAGATGCGGCGTGAACAGGATCTGGGCGCCGGTCGCCTGCTCCATCTCCGGCGTGTGCCGATGATTCAGAAGCCCGTACGCCGTGAAATCCTCGTCGACCGCGTTGAAGTGTGTGTTCGGCTTGGGCACCTTGCCGGCGCCGCTCACGCCCGAGGCGGCATCGACAATCACGCCGCTGGCCTCGATGAGTCCGGCTTTGACGAGAGGGGCCAGGCCCAGGGCAGCCGCCGTCGGGTAGCAGCCCGCGGCCGCAACGAGCTTCTTCGCGGAGATTTCCTCTCGGTACAGCTCGGGAATGCCGTGCGCGAACAGGTCCAGCAGCTCGGGGGCTGGGTGCTCGTCGCCGTACCACCGGGGGTACAGCGCCGGGTCCTTCAAACGAAAGTCGGCTCCGAGGTCGACGATGCCGCCGACGCGTCCGACGAGCTTTGGCACGACCGCGCCCGAAGCTCCGTGCGGCAAGGCAAGAAAGACCAGTTCGCAGCCGGCGGCCTGGTCGACGTCGACCGCCTCGAACACGAGATCCGGATAGGCCCCGGCGAGATGGGGATAAGTGTCGGCCACCAGGGATCCCACCGCGCTGTCGCCCGTCGCGTAGGCCACGTCGAACTCGGGGTGCGTTGCCAGGAAGCGGAGTAGTTCCGCTCCTGCGTAGCCAGACGCGCCGAGAACAGCCACTTTCGCCATCGCATGACTATACGGGCGGACGAATGGCTGCGCAACCAGACGCCTGCATGTTTATGCAGTTTTGGCGAGCTACCCGCGTAGCGTGGCGCGGTGCGCCTTCTCGACCGCAGTGATGCAGGCCGCGCGCCGTTCGCCGACCTCCGCATCGGTGAGGGTGTGGTCGAGCGCACAAAACCGAAGCCCGTACGCCAGGCTTCGGCTGCCTTCAGGTACTCCGGCGCCCCGGTAGACGTCGAATAGTTCGGCACGAACCAGAAGGTCTCCGGCGACCGAACGCAGTGTTTCGAGCACCGCGTCAGCAGCAACATCGTCAGGGACGACGAAGGCCAGGTCGATGTCGCTCGATGGGAAACGGCTGACATCCGACGCGATCGCCGAACGCCGTGGTGCGGCCTGCAGGGCGCTCACGTCGAGATCGAGCCACGCGACGCGTCCCGAGATACCGAGCCGCTCGAGCACTGCGGGATCAACCTCGCCTACGACGCCGACTGCGGACCCATCCACCGTGGCGGTGCCCGTGCGCGTCGGGTGCAACCCGTCATCCTCGGTCGCCCCGTTCGCAACCGAGGGCTTTTCCAACCGCAGGGCATTTGCCACGATGGTCCACACGTCGACCGCCGCATATGCGTCGGCCGGGTAGAGCGCGACGGCGAGACGTTCCGACTCGTGCGGAAGGCCGCCCTCGGGGCCTGTGACGTGCCGATTGATGTTGTCGAGTTCGGCCGGCGCAACGGCAGGGCGGCTCCAGACCGGACCCAGTTCGAACAGGCGGACTTCGCTGGCGCGGTGGCGCACGTTGTGCGAGATCGATCGCAAGAGGCCCGGGAGAAGAGACTCACGCAGCACGGACTCTTCGAGCGCAAGGGGCTTGTCCGCTTTGATGACCGAGGCCTCCGACAGCCCGGCTTCGGCGTGATCACCGGGGCCGAGCAGCGGCGAGGTCATCGCCTCGTTGATCGCCAGACCGCAGAGGATGTCGCGAAGACGGCGCTTCTCGACCTGACGTTTCGTCAGTCCCCCACTTGCGACCGACGAGGAGCGGATCGTGCGGGGCACGTTTTCGTACCCGTAATGGCGCGCGACTTCTTCGATCAGTGCTTCTTCGATCGTGACGTCGGGCCGCCAGGTGGGACTCGTCACCGTTGCGACCGCGTCGGTGGCTCGCTCGATGGCGAAGCCAATCGCCGCGAGATACCCGTCGATCTCCTCGGCACCCAATTCGGTCCCTAGCAGCGCGTTCACGCGCTCGGTGCGCAGCGGCTGCGTGATCGGGATTGGTGCGTGCTCATCAGAACGCCAGGACGTCCGCGCGCCGACAGTCGCACCGGCGTACTGGATGGCCAGATCACAGAAACGCGCGACGGAGCGTTCGACACCGCCCGCGTCGACGCCCTTCTCGAAGCGGGCGGAGGCTTCGGAACGCAGACCGAGTCGCTTGGAGGTGCGCGCGATCGTCATCGGGTCGAACCACGCCGCTTCGAGCACGACGTCGGTCGTGCCGTCGTGGATCTCGGATGATCCACCGCCCATGATTCCGGCGATACCGACGCCCGCGTTGGTGGCGTCGGCGATGAGGCAGTCCTCTCCCTGACCAAGCGTGCGCTGCTCGCCGTCCAGGGTTTCGAGTCGTTCGCCCGGCTCCGCCTTCCGAACGATGAAGCCGCCGCCGGGGAGACGATCGGCATCGTACGGGTGTGTGGGCTGACCCAACTCGAGCATCACGTAGTTCGAGATGTCGACGATGTTGTTGATCGGTCGCATACCCGCGAGCGCGAGGCGCCGCGCCAACCAGTCAGGCGACGGACCGAGCGCGACGCCCTCGAGACGCGTGGCCGTGAAGATCGGGCACAGGCTCGGGGCATCGACCGTGATGGACGGTCCGCCGCTCGTCGGTTCGCCGAGAACTGTCGTGATTTCAGGTTCAGAAAACGGCAAGCCCAGCTTCGCCGCGAGGTCACGGGCCACGCCGAGCATGCACAGCGCATCGGGACGGTTGCCTTCGATCGCGAGGTCCAACACCACGTCGGGTTCGATGCCGAGTGCGTCAGCCAGCGGTGTGCCGGGAACGAGCGCGTCGTCGAGAACCATGATGCCGGAGGCTTCTTCGCCGATTTCGAGTTCGCGGGCCGAGCAGATCATGCCGTTCGACTCGACACCCTTCATCTTGCGCTTACCGATGGCGAAGTCACCGGGCAGTACCGCGCCGACGGGCGCGAAAGCAACGGTCGCGCCAGCCTCGAAGTTCCATGCGCCACATACGACCTGGGTTGGTCCGGTTCCGTGCTCGACGATGATGCGACGGATCCTGTCGGCTCCCTCGATGAGGTTGACCTCGAGCACTTTGGCGACGACCACGTCCTTCACGCCGGCGCCCACAAACTCGACACCCTCGACGACAAGACCGAGTGCATTGCAGGTGTCGACCAACAGGTCGACGTCGTCGGGCAGCGGCGTGAAATCGCGCAGCCATGAAAGCGGTACGAGCATCCGGCAACGCTACCGACCCGTCGCGAATCCCAACGAAGTCATTTCTCACTGATCCGCGCCCACTTTCGCCCCGTACCGCCTTACGTGAAGGGTGAAGAACGACCGTTGACGGTTGTCGTCGGCACCGATGGACAACTCGCGGTTGCTCTGGACGAGCCGACGGCGCCGACGCCGGATGTCGCCGCCGCGCTGTCAGACGAACTCGGCTCACTGATGGGCGGCGAAGTCGACGTCTTTCAACTTCGGACGCTGCCTATGGCTCGCGGCGACATGGCCGTGATCGCTCTCAAGGAGCGTCGTGGATCGTCAGTCGGAATCAGCGTCGGGACCGGACGAGGCCCCGACCGTTCTTCGGCGCTCACGACGGCGATCCACGACGCACTTGGAGACGGCGACGTACTCGCAGCCGGTGTCGCCCGTCTCGAGGCGCAGGGCGCCGTAAGCGAGGTCGCCGTCTTGCGGGACGAGGCCGAGTCGGGGCCAACGGAACTCCGTGAACTGACAGCAGTGCTGAACGGGTCAGGGCGGCTTGCCGTCACGACGCCCGACAACGTCTATCGCGCCGCCCGCCTGGGCGGCAGCGGTGTGGCAATTCGCGCTCGGCGCGTCGACGCGGCCCGCGTCGACGCGTGGCTGGACGCGGTCTGGGAACGACGACAGGAAGCACAACGAGTGGGAGGGGCAAGGTGAAAGTTCTCGCAATTGGCGCACACCCGGACGACATCGAACTGGGGTGCGGTGGGTCGTTGCTGAGCCATAAGGCGAACGGCGACGAGATCACGCTCCTGGTCATGACGACCGGCGAGCAGGGCCCGCAGGCGTCCCGATCACGGATCAACGAGCAGGAAGACGCCGCCCGCGTGTTCGGCGCCGACTTGCTGTGGGCTGGGTTCGAAGACGGCGGCGTGCCCGACGGTCGCGCCGCGGTAGAAGCCATTCAGTCGGTCGTGAAGTCGATGTGCGCCGACGTGGTGTACACGCACCATCCCAACGACAGCCACCAGGACCACCGAGCGACTGCGCTCGCGACACAGGCGGCCTGCCGTCGCCTCAGCCGCGTGCTCATGTACGAGGCACCGACGACGCTCGGGTTCAACCCGAATTTGTTCGTGAACGTCGCGCCCTACGTCGAAGGAAAGCTCGAAGCCCTGCGCGCGCATGTGTCGCAGGTCCTGAAAAACGGCCTCGTCGATCTCGAGGCGATCGAGGCTCAAGCCCGTTATCGAGGCTTTCAAGCGCGCATCCGTCACGCAGAAGCGTTCGAGGCCGATCGCTTTGTCTGGGAAATCGGCCCTGCCGCCGCGCTCGACCTTCGCAAGAGCACCGACGTGACGCTCATCGAGGCGTCTGCGTGAACTTGGGCCGGAAGCTCGCCGTGATCTCCTCAGCTGCGTTGGCTGTGGGCCTTTGGGCGACTCCGGCCTTTGCGTACGACGGCGGCACGGGTGCCACGACGGGCAACCTGGCGCGGGTCGGCAAAGTAACGATCGATACGGTCGACGCCTTCAACTGCCGCGTGGAGAGTGACGGCTCGTTCCGCACCTGGCAGGTGCGCCCGAACATCCCCGTGCAGGCCTTCGGGCTCGATGTGACGGTTGACGATGTCGGGTACCGGGCGAAGTACACCGATCGGTACGGCTTGGTGACCGTCGGCCCGATGAGGCCGGCGGTCTACAACGTCGGTTTCGAACGCGGAGCAACGATCGCGGCGGACACGACTCGGACGTTCACGCCCACGGTCTTCGTCGACATCCCTTGCGACGCCTCGCGTGCCGAACTGCTCATCGGGTTCCACCTTCAGGAGGACTGCCCCGACAGCTCCTCAGCGTGTGCGTATTACGGCGCCCGCCAAACCTTCCTGTCCACTGGCTCGCCCGTGCCCGCCGGCGCCGTTGGCGTGTTCGGAGCGAGCGCCGTCGGCGCCATCGGCCTTGCCATCTCATCTCGTCGTCGAAAGCGCGGCGACTCGCTTTATCAAGGAGCATTGTCATGAAACGAGTTCTGTTCGCTGCCGCCTCGGTCGCCCTTGTGGTGGTCGGGGCTTCCCCTGCGTCTGCGCAGACGACGACTGCGTCGGTGGTGATCCACACAACGGTCACCGACGCAGTGCAACTGCAGTGCCCGGGAGCGAACGGCACGTGGGAAGTAGAAGCCGACGTCGAGGTCTACAACCCGACGACGACCGCCAAGTTTGCGACGCTCACCGACTTCGACGTGCAGTACGAGACACCCACCGAGGCCGAGGTGTACCAGCCCAACGTCGCCGTGTACGAGTCGGGCGGCTTCGACAATGGGTTCTCGCTCAACCCGGGCGAAACGAAGGTCTTCCACGCCCGAGTCCGCGCGGACATCCCCTGTGACGCCACCAACGCCGAGTTCATCGCGGAGATGAAAGTCTCGGGTGACCGTCGCAACTACGCAGCGGGCGACTTCTTCCTCGAGGACGCGACCCCGGTCCCCAGCGGCGCTATCGGCCTCATCGGCGTGGCGGGAGTAATCGGTGTCGGCCTACTGCTTGCCAATCGACGACGCGGCAACAACGCGCCGGTTCCTGAGCACGTGTCCGCCGCGTAATCGGAGACCCAATTGTTCTGGCGACTTCTTGCGATCGGAGGGATCCTTGTGACGCTCGGCACCGCCGGCGCTGTTTTCTCGGGTGCCACCGACGGGCCAGGAGTCGACCAGCCTCGCCTGCAGCTGGCGGTGACGGATGCACGGGAGTTGCGCTGCACGCGCGGCGTATCGGATTGGGAAATCCAAGCCAAGATCCTGGCCCGCCAGCTCGGCGACAACGCCATCAACGCCGCGAACTTGGGTGTCGCCTTCGTTCGCAGTCCGGGCGCAACCACGGAGGTCGCGCCGGTGCACATCGTGCAGCGCGACGGCTTTGCCTCCGGCGTCACGAGCGATGCCGAGACGGTGGCGTTCGAACCGGTTGTCCGTACGTCGCTCCCGTGCGGCACCGACTCGGCCCGGCTCATTGCGCGAGCGCAGGTTGCCGGTGAGACGCTCGACGCTACGGATGAGTTCCTGTCCGGTGGGGTCGCGATGTCGGCGTCGATCATGTTCGGCGTCGTCGTGGTGGGAGCGCTGGGGCTGCTCGTGATGGCGGCACGCCGATGACGCCGCAAACGGACCAGCGCGGGGCGCCGTGGCTGCTCATCGGTTCCCTCGGCGCGCTGTTCGTCGCGATCACCGTGTGGGGGGCCGACGCAACGACCGGCGGGATCTCATTGGCGCTCGAAGCAATGTTCATCGTCTTCTTCTTGCGCCACCTCGCCTTCGCGGTTTCGGCGATGAACTCGGCTGCCACCGACGCCGCCATCGAGCCTGTCGAGACGGGCTACGAGCCACGCGTGACCGTGCTGGTCGCGTGTAAGAACGAGGGCGTCGTCGTCGACGAGCTCGTGGACAGCCTTCTGTCGCTCGAATATCCACGCGATCGGCTGCAGTGCATCGTCGTCGACGACGGGTCCGATGACGCGACGCCCGATCGCCTCGCCGCACGAGCCGCAACGGACACGCGCCTCGAATGGATTCGACGCGAGCCTGGCCTGGGTGGCGGCAAGTCCGGGGCGCTCAACGACGGACTTCTCCGGGCAACGGGCGAGATCATCGTCGTGTTCGACGCCGACCATCAGCCGCATCCCGACGTGATCCGACGCCTGGTGCGCCACTTCCAAGATCCGATGGTGTCGGCCGTGCAGGGTCGCTGCCTTATCCGCAATCCCGACGACGCCCCCCTCGCTCGGCTCATTGCCATCGACTACCTCGCCGGCTACCTCGTCAACGAATATGGCCGGCAGTCGCTCTACCGACTGCCGGCGTACGGCGGTGCGAACTGCGCCGTGCGCGCAACCTCACTGCGCGAGGCCGGCGGCTGGAGCCCGCACACCGTCACTGAGGACACCGACCTCACACTGCGGCTTTTACTTGCGGGCAAGCGGGTGCGCTATGACGTCTCGGCGATCGACGAAGAGGAGGGCGTCGTCAGCCTCGCCCGCTTCTGGAAGCAGCGCTACCGCTGGGCGCGCGGCCACCAGCAGGCCTGGCGCGATTACCGCTGGGCGGTATGGCGCTCCCGTCGACTGTCGCTTGCCGAGAAGATCGAGTCGACGATGTTCCTCCTCGTGTTCCATCTTCCCGTCGCTTCTGCGATCGGACTGCTGATCCTCGTGATGTGGATCGCCGGGATTGTCGACCCGGTTACGCCGATCAACATCTTTGTGCTCTGGACGTTGCTGTTTCTTGGACCCCTCCTCGAACTCGGCGGCGCGCTGCTCATCCGCCAAGCCGACCGCAAACAGGCGCTCACCCTCGTTTACTTCCTGCCGATCTTCTTCGTGTCGATTGCGCTGTGCACCAAAGCGTGGATCGACGGCGTCATCGGCCGTGACTACTCCTGGGCGAAAACGCAGCGGGCGGCGGAACTGGCCGAGGTCGCGACATGAGCCCCACGGTTTCGACGTGGCTCCGGGTTGCGCTGATCCTCGTCGGCAGCACCGTTCTCTTCGCGCTCGTACAACTGCCGATGCGGCATTTCGAGACACTCGCTTCGGCTCAGGTACTGCACGCAATCGGTGCCGAACGCGCCCACGTCGTGCTGCCTACCTCTATTCAGGTGTTCCCGGCGAACGGCCAAGCATTTCGCGCAGTGATCACACCGTCGTGTTCTGCCGCCGCATCGGTCATCGCAATTTCGATGCTGTCGCTCCTCGTGCCGAAGCACGCACGTAGGCGCCGGCCTCTTGCGCTCCTCGCAGCCGTTGCGGTCATCGCCGCCGGCAACATCGTGCGGATCGCAGGATCGATCGTCGTGGGCTTCGTCGCCGGACGAGCGAGCCTCGTGCTGTTCCACGACTGGGTGGGAAGCGTGTTCACCTTCGTCTACACGCTCGCGGGGTTTGTCCTGATGCTCTATCTCCTTCTCCCCCGGGAGCCGAATGCGACCACCTGAAATAGTCATTGCCATCGGACTGGCGCTCATCTTCGGCGCCGTGACGTGGAGAGTTTTCCGGGCGGCGAAAACCCGGCGACGCATCACCGGTCTGTTGCGCTCCGATGATCCGGTTCAGCGCAGCCATGCACTCGACATTCTCGGTGAGCGCGGCCTGCGATCGCACGCAAAGCATCTACTCGAAATGAGCATGAGCGAAGAGAATCCCGATGTTCGCGCGGCGCTTCTGACTGCCATCGCCCGCACCCAATGGGAGCCCGTGGACCACACGGCGCTGATCGAGTTGCGAGCGTGGGCGCGTGCACGAACCTCAGAGACCCGAGCCACTGAGCCGGCATTGGACTCCCCGACAGGACCGCCCGCCCGCACCGCCGCACGGACTCCTCGCGAGAACCGCCCTCTTCGCGTCACCCGCCAGGGTCGTGATCGCTCGGTGGTGGACCGTCTCGAACGAATTCTGAACGAACCCATCCTTGCCGTCCGACTCGAATCCTTGGACGGCACCGTCGAAGTCGACGTCCAATTACAGGAGGAAGTCAATTGCGCGTAATCGTGACCGGTGCCGGTGGACCTGCGGGCGTCGCGGTCCTCGACGCGCTGCGCGAGCGGGAATCGCTTGTTGCGGCGGATGCGGATCCGTCCGCCATCGGCCTGCGACTGGCTCCCGAGGCTGTCGTCTTACCAAAGTGTGCGGCTGCTGACTTTGTCGACGCTGTCATCGAGGCCGGCCAGGGTGACGCAGCGTTGATCGTCACCGTCGCCGAGGAGGCAGTCGTCCTCGCCGCGCATCAGCAACGTCTCAACGACGCCGGCGTGCGGACATGGCTGCCCGCCGCCGCGTCGATCGAACGCTGTCTCGACAAGTGGGCGTTCGCCACTGCGCTCGACGCCGCTGGCGTGCCTGGCCCGAAAACGAACCTGGGGAGCGCCGAGGGCGTTCCCGGACCCTGGGTCGTGAAGCCGCGCTTCGGTCGTGGATCCCGCGACGTGATGTACGTGAGCGATCGCGCCGAGATGCGCTACGCGCTCAAGCGTGTGCCCGACGCACTGGTGCAGACCCAACTCGACGGACGGGAGTTCACGGCCGACGCGTTGGTCGACAGGAACGGCGTCATGGTCGGCGTCGTACCGCGCTGGCGACAGGAGACACGCGGCGGTATTTCGACGCGCGGCGTGACATTCAGTGACGCGGCGGTGGAAGCGGTTGTCGCTGCGACGTTGCGGGCCGTCGATCTCGTCGGGCCTGCGAATGTGCAGGGCTTCGTTGGGGAGGACGGCGAGACCCACATCACCGAGGTGAACCCACGCTTCTCCGGTGGACTGCCGCTGTCCCTGGCCGCGGGCGCCGACCTCGTCGGTCAGTACTTGCGCGGCGTGCGGGGACTCGCGCTCGAGACGGACAAGCTTGCGTTCCGTCCCGGGGTGCGCATGATGCGTCGCTTCGTGGAGGTCTTCGAAGGATGAGGATTCTCGTACCGCTCGGCACTCGACCTGAGATTGTCAAGCTGGCGCCGGTTGTCCACGCCTTGATGGCGGCAGGCCACGACGTGGTCAAGATCGCCACCGGTCAGCACTACGACGCGTCGCTGACCGACACGTTCTTCGAGGAACTCGGCCTGCACCCGAATGACCGCTGGTCGCTGCCGTCCACGGAATCCGAGCGCGTCGGCGCGATCCTGGCCCTGGCGTACGACTGCGTCGAAGCAACCAAACCAGACCTCGTACTCGTGCAAGGCGACACCTATACCGTGCCGTTGTTCTGCATGGCGGCCCGCCGCCATCGGGTTCCGGTCGCACACCTCGAGGCCGGCCTGCGGTCGTTCAACGACACCTCGATGGAAGAAGTTGATCGCAAGATCGCGGCAGCGATCGCGCAGATCCATTTTGCGCCGACCGAGATGTCGGCCAACTTCCTTCGCCGGGAGGGCGTCGAGGACGCGCGCATCCACGTCGTGGGCAACTCGGTGCTCGACGTGCTGCGCTCACGCGGAGCGACCGCGCGTCCGCTCGAGGAACGCCACGGAGTGGTCGTCACGGCGCATCGCGCCACGAACGTCGACAACCCGGTGCGGTTGCAGGCTCTCGTGGAGATTCTTCTTCGTTTGCAGCGCGACGTTGGTCAGGTCACCTTTCCCGTGCATCCACGCACCTGCGGTCGCCTCGAGACGGCCGGGGCGCTGCCCGTGCTGAGTGAGGCCGGGGTCGACCTGCGAGCTCCGGTGCCCTTCGAGACGATGCTCGACCTGATGTCGCGGGCGCGCGTCGTCGTAACCGACTCCGGCGGCCTGCAGGAGGAAGCGTCGTGGCTTGGCGTGCCTACGGTGGTCATGCGTCGCTCGACGCCGCGTTGGGAAGGCGTCGCGTCAGGAGCAGCGGTGCTGACGGGTCTCGACGTCGAGCGAACGGTCGCGGCGGCGAAACGCATGGCTTCGGACACAGAGCAGCGGCGCGTCGGCGCGCTGGCCTGTCCCTTCGGGGACGGGTTCACGGCCAAACGGGTCGCCGACATCCTGAGTGACCCTGCTACCGCTCCCCTGCTCCGACTCGACGAGCCCGACTTCCTGGACCAGCCCGTCCCGTGTTAGTCGATGCCGTTCTTTTCGACCTCGACGACACGCTGTACCTGCAGCGGACGTTTCTCGCGGGCGCATGGGACGCCGTGGCCCTTCGGGGCGAGGTCTTCGGTATCAGCGGACCGGTCTTCCGCGCCGCACTCGAAGTGGTGGCCAGCGAAGGCAGCGACCGTGGGGGAATCATCGACCGCGCGCTGGCGGCGATCAACGCGTCGTGCGACGTCGCGCCACTCGTGGCCGCGTTCAAGGCGCATGCGCCAGCGTGGCTTCCCGTCATCGTCGACGACCTGCACGCACGGTTAGAGGCGCTTCGGAAGCTGGTGCCGATCGGTCTCGTGACCGACGGCGATCCCACAATTCAACACGCCAAACTTCGGGCCCTTGGACTCGAATCGGCGTTCGACACGGTTGTGGTGTCGGACACGTGGGGGCGCGCCTATCGCAAGCCGCACCGGCTGCCGTTCGACCTTGCCCTTTCGGCGCTTGGAGTCGAGCCCGAGCGTGCGGTGTACATCGGCGACCGCCCCGACAAGGACGTCGTCGGCGCTGCGGCGGTCGGGATGCGTTCGGTTCGGGTGCGCAGCGGCGAATACGCAGACCGTCCCAACAGCATCACTCCGTGGGCCGAGGCCGACGACGTTATCGGCGCTCTCGGCCTGCTCGCTTGGGAGCCCTCGACCCTACGAACACGAGGGCAGCAACCAGCACAATCGTAAACCGCGCCATCCCGGAATCGTTCGTCTCGTCGGCGGTACGCCGCATCGACTTGGTGAAGATCGTCAGCCGGCGCGGCTGGGTAGTTGTCGTGACCTTGTGCTTCGCTGTTGTCGTGGTGGTCTTCGCCGCGAGAGTCGTCGTGGTCTTGGGCAAGGTCGTGGAGGTCGTCGACGAGCGGGGCGGCAGCGTGTCGGGCGCAAAGATCGACCGGCCGGCCGTTCCCAGTACGAGCAGTTGGCCTTCATCGGAGGGCGTGAACGGCCAGGCGCGATTTGCGGCGACCGCGGCCAAACGAATGCTCGTCGCACCCAGCGTCGCACGGGCAGCGTTGTTCACTCGCTGGTATGCCCATCCGATCGGAGCCCAGTAGCCGACGGCCTTGGACCCGGTGTCGTAGCGATCCATCGAGGTGGGCTTGTCCCAGTTGGGATGCGTCTGCTCGAACTTCGACACGAGAGCCGATGCTCGGCTCGCATCGACCAATCCAAACCCGACGGCCCACATCTGTTGTGCTGCGTCCGGATACAGCACGCCCCAGTCGGTCGCCTGGTGCGCACCGTTTTCGTGGACGGCCCAGTCGTAGCTCGACGTCGTCGGATTCCAAAGTGCGTTGATGCCCTGCTTGACCCGTGAGGCATCAGCAGCGGAACGATCTTCGAGGGTCGCGTCGCCCAGCGCTCGGCCGAGTTCGGCGGCCGCACGCAGACCCGCATAGACCTCGACGTTGTCCATGAGGTACTTGACCTTCCAGCTGGGCTTCGCCCACGTCAGCCCGTCCGCCTGCTGGGTCGACTCGATCGCCGCCACAGCCTTGGCGATGCCGGAGCGGGCGCCTTCGAGCTTGATGCGGTCGTTGGTCGACACCCACGCATTGCGCACCGCAAGGAGGTACATCGCCGCGTAGCTGTCGGTCGAGTCCATGTCGCCGGTCGACCTCTCGACAGTCCCGGCGACCTTGTAGTCCGTCACGTAGCCGTTGGCGTCCATGTGCGCCTGATACCAGGACGTCCAGCGCCACGCTGCGTCGCTGTAGGAACGGTCGCCGGTCAGGTCGGCGGTCCGAGTCAGACCAATCGCCGCGAAACTCGACAAGTACGGCCAAATGGCCACCTTGTCGACATGATGAGCGATCGCGCCGTCGCTCAGCTGCGCTTGCACGATCCAGTTCGCGTCGGCGCGCGACTCATCCACCGTCGCCGCAAACGCTGGCCGCCCAAGCCCCGCAACGAAAAGCGCAACTGCAAGTACTGCTGCCCCGAGGTACTTCAAAACAACGCCCGCCCAACAAAAGCTCAACTTCATGGGGGAGCCTATCGGGGCGCGCCCGCGCGAAGTTCACGTGGACGATTGGCGTGCTTTGGCGAAGCACGACTCGACGTGCGAATCGACCGGAATCGGACGACTGACGCCTATGTGACGTGTCTAGCTAATGCGACGACGCCGTCGTTTCGGTTCGGGGCGGACGACTTGTTCCGCGGCAGGGTCGCGCAGGTCGAGCGTCTGTGTCTCTGCCCGCGCAGCCGCATCGGCCACGATTCGCGCCGCTTCGGCGTGGGCGATCTCCAGAATCCGGCTCGCGTCGGCCTGTGCCTCCTGCATCACCCGTCGAACGTCCTGTTCGATATCGCCTTCGAGGTCCCCTCGACGACGACCGGTCTCGGCGCGCAATTCGCCGGCCTCGGCACGGGCACGGTCGAGCTGCGCCACCGCCTCCGCTATGAGCAGCGCCACCTCCTGGGCGACCTCGCTACGTTCCCGCTGCGCCTGCGCGAGAACTTCGGCTGACTCGGCGCGTGCCTTGGCGACGATCTCGTTCGCCATTGCCGTCGCTCGCGCAACCTGAAGCTGCGCTTCCTCGCTCGCCGTACGCGCCTGGCGGGCGAGCGCCTCGCTGAACTCCGCCTCCTGACGCCGAGTGTCGTTGGTCATCTCCTCCGCCAGCGAGTTCGCCTCCGCAATGATGCGTTGCGCCTCGACGCTTGCCTCGTCGAGCCGCTGGACGACTTCGCTGGCAGCCTCGGCGAGCATCTCGAGACCCTCTTCCTCGGCCTGTTCGATCAAGGCAGTTGCACTCGCGGCCGCCGCCGCTGCAGTGGCCTCGGCATCGACCCGTGCATCGCGTCGAATCCGCTCGGCGTCGAGCTCCGCATCAGTCAGCAATCGCGCCGCCTGCGCACGAGCAGCGTCGAGTGTCTCCTCGCCGCGGCCGACGCCGTAGCTCCGTCCGGCCGGTGTCTCCTGGCGAGTGCGGAGTCGATCTACTTCCTGCAGCAGGCTCGCCGCCCGGCTCCGGACTGCCGACGGGTCGTCGCTCGCCGTGCGTACACCGTTGGAGAGGCGATCGGCACTCGCGCGAGCTCGCGTGCGCAGCATCTCTTCGGCACTCGTCACTTTCTCGACCGGGTGCTCGATCGCTGGTGTTGTAGACGGCGCGGCCACCGAGGAACGAGCAGGCGTCGCGGCTTCACAGGCGCGGTGCACCGCCGCTACCGCGGCAGGGTGACCGGCAAAGGCTCGCTCCGCCGCGAGCAACAACACGCCCGACGGGGCATCGCCCTGGCCGGACCCGTCGAGTGCCCGCAACCAGTGCATATATTCGGTGAGGACTTCGTCGTCGTGAAGCATCACCGCCGCCTGCACGGTTGTGACCAGTCGGTCAGCGCCGATTCGTACGCGATTGAGCGCTACCGCATCGAGACGCGCAAGGTCGGGCCACTCGAGCATGAGCCCGTCGACGAGCCGCTCGACCAATTCGGAACGAGACGCTTCCAGGGCGGCCTCCTCAACCGTCGCGCGCACAGGGTGTGCGCGAGCCTCCAACGCCCGCATCACTGCGTCACCGACGCCGGACGCGTTGGGCGCCCATGCGCTGGCGCCGAGCGCCACTGCTCGTGCTTCGCTCGTGACGGCGCGTCCCCCGATCAGCACGGGATAGCGGGCGTCGAGGAGCACTTCGATGCAACGTCGCGCGCTCGGCAGATGGCAGGCCATCGAGCAACTCAACACGACGGCGTCGGTGTCGACGGTGAGCAGTTTGGGCAACCGCAGGGCCGGCACCGATGGCCCGAGAAACGAAACGGCGAAACCCTCGTCGCGCAGTACTTCGGCGACCATGCGAGCGCCGACGGCGTGCCAGTCCCCCTCGACCGTTGTGACTGCGACGCGTCCCCGTGTCGGCGCCACGGGCGCGTACTCCTGCAGGCTCGACAGGACGGCGTCGACCACGGAGGTCGCCGCGGCTTCCTGCGCGGTGCTCCACTCTCCTCGTTGCCAGCGAAAGCCGACCTCCTCTTGCGCGGGGGCAAGCAGGTCGGTGATCAGCTGGCTGACCGAAAGCCCACCTTCGACGAGCCGCGACGTGAAGTCGAGGGCCTCGTCGATCGATGCGTTCGCGAGGAAGCGGTCGAATGCGAGCCGGTCGGTTTCGGCGACGACGGTCACCGCGCCCGCTTCCGGTTTCGCACGATGGCCACGGCCCGACGTGCATCCTCGAGAACGCCGGGCAACGCCTCTTCGAGATGCAGCCGGGCAACACTCAGCGCAGGGGCAGCCGGGGAGAGCGGCTGGCACGCGCCAAACGAGATGTCGACCGGGATCGCGTCGGGAATCGTCTCAGCGGGTGCGTCGGCAGGCACCACCGACCCACCGAGCTGTTCGACAAGCCGGGCCACTACTGCAACGGCGTCGAGTTCGGACTCGATCCACAGCAGTTGACGGGTCGCTTCAGCGGTTAGCAGGAGCACTTCCGATTCCGTGCGCACCTCGGTCTTGGTCGCGGCGCGCACACGCGTGGCGACACCAGACGAACTCAGAGAAACGGGCAACGCGGAAGGCGCGCGCACGCGGCTGCGGATTGCGTCCCACACGCGCTCCGGGGGACGTTCCTGCGCACGATCGATATCGACAATCGATTCGCGCAGCCGCCGGAGCTCAACTGCGCACACCTCACAGACCGCGATGTGGACTTCCACGAGTTCCCGCTCGATCGAGTCGACGGCGTCGAGTGCATACGCGGCGAGCGCTGCCCGAGTGCGTTGGTGCCCCAGAACACTCACTGCTCAGACCACCTCGGCACGCAGACGCTCGAGTGCGAGACGGATGCGACCCTTGACGGTGCCCTCGGGCAACTCGAGCATCTTGGCGATCTGGCGATAACTCAAACCGTCGAAGTAGGCGAGCTCGATCGCTTGACGCTGTGGCGCAGGCAGATGAGCCAGCGCGCGTA
Organism: Actinomycetota bacterium; assembly: GCA_048498715.1. Lineage (GTDB taxonomy): Bacteria > Actinomycetota > Acidimicrobiia > Acidimicrobiales > JACCXE01 > JACCXE01. Next base: position 155,978 of record JBEHXL010000001.1, read on the forward strand.
CGACGCTGTCGGATTCGAATCCGTGGGTGACGATCTCGTCAGGGGTCCGGGTGTTCGTGATGTCGAGCACGTTCGGGTCGTGCTGACGCTCGCGGTTGGTGCGGGCACGCTCCGAGCGAATGACGTCGATCGATCGACTGCGTACCTGCACCAACAACCAGGTTCGGACGGTTCCGCGCGACGCGTCGTAGGCACCCGCGCGCTCCCAAAGCCGAACGAACACCTCCTGAACGACATCCTCCGCCAGGGCGTCGTCGCCGAGAAGCCGCCGCGCCACGGCCCACATGGGCCCCGCGAACCGCTCGTACAGTTCGCGTAACGCCGGTTCGGCGCCGCGCGCGACCGCCGCGAGGAGCGCTTCGTCAGGAAGCGAGTCGTGCTGTTGCATCAGCTCTGTCATAAACGCACTCTTTTTGACGCCCCGTGGGCATTACGGAGGCAAACGGGGCGCGGATCAGATGAGTTTTGATGCTGTTACGTTCACCTGACACATGGGCCACGACGAAGCGTTCGAACTCCTTGCCGCCTTCGCACTCGGCGCGGTGGAACCCGCGGAGGCGAGCGCGATCAAGGTGCATCTCGCCGAATGCGAGACATGCGAACTCGAGGTCGCGTCGCTGGAGGCAGACGTTGCGGCGATGGATCGCAGCGTCGACGTGCCGCCCAGCCTGTGGACGAAGGTTGACGACCGGTTTCGTCGCCGCTTTCCCTTTTGATCCGCCCAGGCCCAATTGCACGGCAGGCGTCGTACCCGCGGTCAGTTCGCCCAATACCCGCGGAATGGCAAATTCTGCCTAAAGGCGAAGGGCGCTAAAACTGCTCCACGAATCGCAGGTCGTTGTCGGCCATGACCCGCATGTCGCCGATCGTGTGGAACACCTGCGCGCAGCGGTCGATGCCGAAACCGAAAGCGAAGCCGGACCACTCCTCGGGGTCGAGGTCGACGGATCGAAGCACGTTCGGATGCACCATCCCGCAGCCGCCGAGTTCGATCCAGCCGGTGTTCGAGCACGTACGACAGCCATCGCCGCGACAAATTGCGCACGTGACTTCGAACTCGGCTGAGGGCTCGGTGAACGGGAAGTACGCCGGACGCAAGCGAGCACTGATGTCCGGCCCGAAATAGGCCTTGGTGAAGCGCTCGATCGTGCCCGCCAGATCCCCGAAAGTGACGCCCTTGTCGACGACGAGACCCTCGATCTGGCTGAACGCCGGCGTGTGGCGGGCGTCGGGTGTGTCCTTCCGGTACACGCGTCCCGGGCAGATCATGTAAATCGGCGGCGCCTTGGCGAGCATGGTGCGTACCTGCACCGGCGACGTGTGCGTCCGCAGCAGCGTCGACTCCGGTTGGCCGAAGTCGAGGTAGAGCGTGTCCTGGTTGGCTCGGGCCGGGTGGGCCGGGGGGATGTTCAGCGCCTGGAAGTTGTGCCAGTCGGTTTCGACGAGCGGCCCTTCCTCGACGGTGAAGCCCATTGCGACGAACACGTCTTCCAACGCTTGCTGCGTTTGCGTGACGAGGTGGAGGTGCCCCCGGGCGACGGGCGGACGATGCTCGGTGAGATCGACGCGATCGGCCTCGAGTTGCTTGGCGCGCTCACCGGCGGAGAGATCAGCGATGGCGGCATCAGCCGCGGCCTGCACCCGCTCGACCTGCGCGTTGAGCGCCGCGCCCGCCGCCGCTCGCTCTTCCGGAGCGACGTCGCGCAAGCCTTTTTTCGCCTCGGAAAGAAAGCCGGTCTTGCCCAGCGCCTCGTTCTTGATCGCGTTGACTTCGTCAACTGATGCGGCGCTCTTGATGCGGGCGAGAACGTCTTCTACCTGGTCACTCATTGTCGTCGTCGGTTCCGTGAATGTCTTCGAATGCGGTGGCGGGCAGGGTAAATCGGAAGGTGCTGCCCTGCCCGAGAATTGATTCCGCGATCAGTTGGCCACCGTGCGCCTCGACGAGGCCCCGACTGATCCACAGTCCGAGCCCCGAACCGGTCGGGCGGCCTTCGTTGCGCCGGAAGAACTTGGTGAACACCTTGGGCAATGCGTCGGACGGGATCCCCTCGCCCACGTCGCTGACGGCGATCTCGACGTTGTCGGTCTCCTCGTTGAGCGACGCCGTCAGGCGAATACCGACGGGCGAGGCGTACTTGCATGCGTTCTCGAGTAGGTTCGTGAGCACCTGCTCGACCTTGTCGGGATCGGCGTAGACCGGTGGCACGTTGTCGGCAAACGAAAGCGTCACGTCGAAGTCGGGATACTCCATCGTGACCTTGTCGATGATTCCCTTGGTCAAGGTCGGGAGGTCGACCATCTGACGGCGCAGGACCAGACGGCCCGTCTCGAGGCGGCTGATGTCGAGCAACTCGGTGATGAGCCGCGTGACGCGGTCGGCGTCGTGGTGGACCTGCTCGAGCATCATCTTCTTCTGCTCGTCCTGGAGTCGATCCCACCGATTCAGCAGCAGGCTCGTGTAGCCCTTGACAGAGGTGAGCGGCGAGCGCAGCTCATGGCTCACCGTCGACACGATCTCGATGCCGGCCGTGGACTTGTCGGCCCGGATCGACAGCACCAGACCGTCGTCGTCGAGGCGGCCGGTCGCCCGGGCGATCGCGTTGTCACCGTTGGCGGTTCGGAGTTCGACCTCCTGCTCGGCCAGCACGCCGTCGTCGTTGGTGCTGAGCTCCACGCCTTCGCCGAAGACCGTGCGCAACGGCTGGCCGACGATGTCGGTCTTGGCGCGACCGAGCATCCCTGCGAACGCCTGATTGACCTCGGTGATCGTCATCGAGGCGTCAGTAACTACGACACCGTCGGTCAGGCGATCGATCACGCCTTCACCATCCGTGTCTGTCGCGCCGCTTCGAAGCACAACACCGCAGTTGCCACTCCTACATTCAAGCTTTCAATGGGACCCGGCAGCGGAATTGTTATGCCCGCGTCGATTCCGGCAAGTCCCTCGGGCAGCCCGTGCGCCTCGTTTCCCATCACGAACGCGGTTGGCATCGTGAGGTCGAGCGTCGTGTAATCGACGCCATCGTGAGCGACCGCAGCCAGGCGCGTGCGCCCAAGTGCCCCGAATGCGCCCAACACCTCGTCCACGGACACTGACGTTACGACCGGAAGGTGGAAGAGTGCACCCGCAGTGGCACGAACCGTCTTCGGGTTGAACACGTCGACAGATCCATTGCAGAACACAATGCCCTTTGCTCCGGCGGCGGCGCCCGAACGCATCATCGTTCCGGCATTGCCCGGATCCCGTACGTCGACGGCAACGATGACAAATCCGTCGATGGGCAGCGAGGAGAGCGAGACGTCGAGCGCCGGTATGACAGAGCAGACGGGCTGCGGGGTCACTGCGTCGGCGACTTTTTCCATGACGCCATGCTCGAGGCCGTACGCGTCGACGCCGGCGTCGATCGCGTCATTGACGAGATCGGCGTCGGCGTCGGGCGCGTAGAAAACGGTTTCGGGGATGACCCCGGCGTCGAGCGCCTCCCGCAACAGGGTGACGCCTTCGGCTACGAACACCCCTTCCGCCTGGCGAGCGCTCCGCTTCTGGATCAGCTTGCGGAGACGCTGCACCCGGGCGGAACGGGTGCCGAGGAGTTCAGTCAGCTTGCCTCTTGGGCCGGTGCAGCGTTGCGAGCGAGCTCGACGAGCGCCGCGAACGACGCCGGCTCGGTCACCGCGAGGTCGGCGAGGACCTTGCGGTCGACTTCGATGCCGGCGTTCTTCAGACCGTTGATGAAACGGCTGTAGCTGAGGCCGTGCTGACGGGTGCCTGCGTTGATGCGCTGAATCCAGAGCTTGCGGAAGTCACCCTTGCGGGCGCGGCGGTCGCGGAACGCGTAGTTGCCCGCGTGCATGACCGCTTCGTTGGCGGACTTGAACGAGCGGCTCTTGTTGCCGTAGTAGCCCTGAGCCTGCTCGAGGATTGCCCGGCGATGCTTCTTGCCGTGAACGGCGCGCTTAACCCTTGCCATCTCTCAGTTCCTCCTAGATCCCAAGCTGACGCTTGATACGGGGCGCATCGGCCGGGGACACGTCGGACACGCGGTTCAGACGGCGCCGGCGATCCGGCGACTTCTTCTCGAGGATGTGGTTCATGCCCTGGGAACGGCGGCGCAGCTTGCCGGTACCCGTGAGCTTGAACCGGGCCTTGGCGCCCTTGTGCGTCTTCATCTTCGGCATCGATTTACTCCTCGGTGCTGGCTGCTGGTGCCTCGGCATCAGCAGAAGGTGCGTTGGTATCGGCCACCGGTTCGTTCGGTTGGGCGTGGGCCGCCTGGGCCCGCTTGTCAGGCGCAAGCACCATGATCATGTTGCGCCCGTCGAGCTTGGGACTCGACTCGACCTTGCCAACGTTGGCGACGGCGGTCGCGACGTTGTCGAGGATCTTGCGGCCCAGCTCGGGGTGCGTGATCTCACGCGCCCGGAACATGATCGAGATCTTGACCTTGTGTCCTTCCGAAAGGAAGCCAGCCACTTTGCGGGTCTTCGTATCGAAGTCACCCGACGCAATCTTCGGGCGGTACTTCATCTCCTTCAGGCCGACGTTGGTCGACTTGCGACGAGATTCGCGCGCCTTTTGCGCGGCTTCGAACTTGAACTTCCCGTAGTCCATGATCCGACACACCGGCGGACTCGCATTGGCCGCTACTTCGACGAGGTCGAGGTCCATGTCTCGGGCAATCTGCAGCGCTTCGGGAAGCGGCTTGATGCCGAGCTGGCCCCCTTCGGGGTCGACGAGGCGGACTTCGCGAGCTCGGATGCGATCGTTGATCCTGGGCTCGTTGCTGGCGTTCGGTGGGGCGATGGCCTCACACTCCTTGTGGGTTGGACAGGTTGTCTGCCCGCAAAGCAAAACGCGGGCGTTCGGAAAGCAACGCCCGCGTTCTTCAAACGCAGATGTTCGACCTGGCTGCCTGATGCTGCGGCGGCGGACAGGTGGGGCCCTGGTCTCCCAGTACGGCGGCCCGCTTCCTTGGATTGGAGCCTCTAGGGTAGCCGACTCATGAGTGAATTGTGGACTCCGGGTGGCGAGAGGGACGTTTCGGCGTCTTCGGGCGGAGGCGAAGAGCTCACCGAAGAGGAGCTGGCGGAGCGACTCGAGGCGTTGCGGGAGCAGATCGCGCGCACGCCCGTCGACCAGATCATCGCCCAGTCCGCCTACCAATTCTTCGAGATCGCCGCGCTGCATCTGTCACTCGTGCCCCCGCAGCTCGACCAGGCCCGCTTGGCCGTGGACGCGTTCGGGCTGCTGGTCGAGGGGCTCGGTGACCGACTCGGTGAGCCTGCCGGTGAACTTCGCCAGGGCCTCCAGCAACTGCGGCTCACGTATGTGACCGTGGCGCAGCAGGACCAGCCGGGCGCTGAGGAATAGCCACTGGAACCACAACACCCACTACCACCGGGTGCTGTTGGAGGCGGTCCCTTCAGGGGCGACGTACGCACTGGATGTCGGCTGCGGCGAGGGCGTGCTCACTCGAGAACTTCGCGACCGGATTGCTCACGTAACCGGCATCGATGTGCACGAGCCTTCCATCGACGCGGCTCGGGCCCACGGCGACGACATCGCCTACGTGCTCGGCGACGCGATGACGCATCCCTTCGCACCGGAGTCGTTCGACGTCGTGACGTGCGTGGCCACCCTCCATCACCTCGGCACGGAACGAGGACTGGCGCGGCTGGCGTCGCTGGTCGCTCCGGGAGGCATGCTCGGCATCATCGGCCTGGGGGCTCGGGACTGGCGCGACCTGCCCTTCGACGGCGCGGGGTTCGTGGCGACAAGGCTGCTCTCGGCCCGCCACGGCCGGTGGCAACACTCGGCGCCGTGCAGTGACCCGACCGACACCAGCGCGCAGGTAAAGGCGATCGCCAAGAAGCTGCTGCCAAACGCGAACTTCAAGCGGCGCGTGTTGTTTCGGCACACGCTCGTCTGGCAGAAGGCTTAGAGTCCGCGCCATGCGCGCACCTGTCCGCGCCGGTCTCGGCGCCCTCCTCGTCCTCGCTCTGACAGCTGGTGCCTGTGGGAGTGACACGAAGGCGAGCGACGACTCGAAGTCGTCCGTCACGACTGCTGCGAGTGTCTCCGGGACCACGTTCAGCGATCCGGAGGGTGACTACAAGATCACCATTGCCGACAGTTGGGAGGCACACCACGACGCCGTCTCCAAGGGCATCGAGGCGTGGGCGATCGCGGCGCCGCAGGACGACTTCGCACCGAACGTCAACGTTCTCACCCAGAAGGCCGGTGACATCTCGATGGGTGACTACCTCGATGTGAGCGTCGAGAACGCACCGAAGTTCGTCGACAACTTCAAGCTCGTCCATCGCGGCACACTCAAGAACTCCGTCGGGGAAACCCTCGGCGTCATGGAGTACACCGGCCACACGAGCGGCAAGGATCTCAGCTTCTACGCCGTGGTCCGGCTGGCCGGTGGCAATGCCGTCGTGGCCACGTTCACGTCGCCGCCCGATCGTTACGCCGAACTGAAGACATCTGTTGCGCCGTACTTGGCGACGCTGCGGGGCTAGCTGATCTGGGTTGCTTCGAGCTTTCCGAGGTGCCCGGCCACGACAGTGAACGTGACGGTTTTCCCGACTTCGATGTCGCGGGATCCATCGGCGATCGCGGTGCAGTGGAACGGGAACGCTCCCCCATCGTTACTGGTGATCACGCCGAGACCGGCGGCCTTGTCGAAGGACGCGACAGTCCCCGTCGCTCCGCCGAAGTCCGCCGTGCGCAGCATCAGTGAATGATCTTGGACAGCGGGAGCTCGATGATGTCGGTGGCACCGAGATCCTTGAGCGACGGGATCAGGACATTGATCTCGTTCTTGGGAACGACGGTCTCGACGGCATACGCGTCGTCGCCGAACAACTTCGAAACCGTCGGTGACTTCATCGACGGCAGCGACTTGATCACGGCGTCGAGATCCGCCGCTCCGACGTTGAGCTTCACGAGCACCTTGCCGCGCGCTTCGAGGGTGCCCTGCAGCAGCGTGCGGATCTGGTCCATGGCGTGGGCCTTCTCGGGATCCGCGTAGGCGGTCTTGTTGGCCATCAGTTCGGTGTGGCTGACAAGGAGCTCTTCGATGATCCGCAGGCCGGCGGCACGAATGGCCGAGCCGGTCTCGGTGATCTCCACGACAGCATCGACGATGTCTGGAATCTTCGCTTCCGTCGCACCATGGCTGAACTGCACGTTGGCCTCGACCCCCTTCGCCGCGAGATAGCGACGCGTGAGGTTGACGTGTTCGGCCGCAACACGCACGCCGTTGGGCAGGTCCGCCGCTGACTGCCAGGGCGAGTCGTTCGCAACACACAACACGATGCGCACCGGGCGAGCCGTGACCTTCGAGTACATCAACTCGCCGAGGCTGACCACGTCGCTCTCGGTCTCCTCGATGTAATCGCGACCGCCAATGCCGAGATCGAACAGACCTTGTGCGACGTACATCGGGATTTCCTGCGGGCGCAGGATGCGGACCTCGCTGATGCGAGGATCGTCGATCGTTGCCTTGTACTGCACGGCGGAGTCCCGACGGATCGCGAGGTCGGCGTCGGCGAAGAGTTCGAAGGTCGACTTTTCGAGCGAGCCCTTGGGAACAACGAGACGAAGCACTACTTCAGGTCCTTGATTTCAGCGAGCGTGAGGATCATTTCAATCGCGGTGTCGACCGCCTCGCCACCTTTATTCATCTGGTCGACGGCGGCGCGCTCGACGGCCTGCGCGTGGTTTTCCGTGGTGAGGACGCCGAAAATGATCGGCTTGCCCGTGTCGAGTTGCACGCGCTGGAGGCCAGTGGCGCACTCGCCGGCGACAAAGTCGTAGTGGCCGGTGTCACCGCGAATGACGCACCCGAGGGCGACCACGGCGTCACAACCGGCGGACGCGAGGTGTTGTGCGACAAGGGGCAGCTCGAAGGCACCCGGCACCCAGACTTCGGGAGCGTCTTCGACCTTGCCCGCCGTCACCGCAGCGCGAGCGCCATCGAGCAGTTGGCTGGTGATGTCTTCGTTGAAGCGCGCGATCGCGATGCCGATCCGCGTGCCCGGTGCCGCGACGAGTCCGTCGCGGGTGCCCTTACCCGTCGCCATGACTAGTTGTCAGCGCCGGGATCGATGTCGTCCATGTGTTCGTCCAGGCCTTCGATGAGATGACCCATCCGCTCGACCTTGGTGCGCAGGTAGGTGATGTTGTGCTTGTTCGACACCACCTCGAGCGGGACGCGGTCGACGATTTCGAGGCCGTAGCCCTCGAGGCCACCGCGCTTGGACGGATTGTTCGTCATGAGCCGCATCGTGGTGATGCCCAGGTCGACGAGGATCTGGGCTCCGATGCCGTACTCGCGACTGTCGACGGGCAGGCCGAGATCGAGGTTGGCATCGACCGTGTCGCGCCCTTGATCTTGGAGTTGGTACGCCTGCAGCTTGTGCATGAGTCCGACGCCGCGACCTTCGTGGCCGCGCAGGTAGACGACGACACCGAGGCCCTCCTCCCCGATGCGGCGTAATGCGCCTTCCAGGTTCTGGTTGCAGTCGCAGCGCAGCGAGCCGAACACGTCGCCGGTCAAGCACTCGGAGTGCACGCGCACCAGCACGTTGTCTTCGCCTTGGGGCGCTCCCGCCACGAACGCGAGGTGCTCTTCACCATCGATCAGGCTGCGGTAGGCGTAGCAAGTGAAGTCGCCGAACTCCGTCGGGATCCGCGCCTCGGCGACGCGCGTCACGAGCTTCTCGCTCTGACGGCGATAGCGCACCAAGTCGGCGATCGAGATCAACAAGAGGCCGTGCTCTTCGCAGAACTCTTCGAGCTCGGGAAGGCGGGCCATGTCGGCCTTGTCCTTGCTGACGATCTCGCACAGGATGCCCGACGGATAGAGCCCGGCCATGCGGGCGAGGTCGACAGCGGCTTCGGTGTGGCCGGCCCGCACGAGGGTGCCGCCTTCTCGGAACCGCAGCGGGAAGATGTGGCCGGGGCGAGCCAGGTCGCCAGGCCGTGTGTCTTCGCCAATCAGCGCACGAATCGTGGCGGCGCGATCGGCCGAACTGATGCCGGTCGTCGTTCCGTGGCGATAGTCCACCGAGACGGTGAAGGCGGTGCGGTTCGACTCCGTGTTGTTGGTGACCATGAGCGGCAGGTCGAGTTCGTCGCAGCGCTCACCGAGAAGCGGCTGGCAGATGACGCCGGACGTGTGGTTGAGGAAGAAGGCGATCGATTCCGGTGTGGCGAACTCGGCCGCCTGAATGAGGTCGCCCTCGTTCTCGCGGTCCTCGTCGTCCACCACGACGACGATTTCGCCGCGCTTGAACGCAGCTATTGCCTTCTCGATATCGGCGAACGGCATGACTAATTGTGGCCTGTTAGGAGCCGATCGACGTACTTGGCGAGAACGTCGACCTCGAGATTGACCTGGTCGCCGGCTTGACGGGCGCCCAAGGTCGTCACCTCCATGGTGTGGGGGATCACCGCAACGGTGAAGCCGGCGTCGTCGACCGACACGACGGTGAGGCTTATGCCGTCGATGGTGATCGAGCCCTTTTCGACCATGTACTTGGTCAAGGAGGGATCACAGGAGACCGACAAATCGGGCGCCGGCGTGCGAATCGTGCCGACGCCGTCGACGTGGCCCTGCACGATGTGCCCGCCGAGGCGATCCTGGACGCGCACAGGCCGCTCCAGGTTCACCGGATCACCGACGACCAAACCCCCCAGGCTGCTGCGAGCAAGGGTCTCGTCGACGGCGTCGACTCCAAACCAGTCGTCGCCCCACGCAGTAACGGTCAAGCAGACGCCGTTGACGGCGATCGAGGCACCCAGTTCGACGTCGTCGAGAACCACGTTGGCGTTGAACTCGAACTGGCCGCCATTGCGGGAGCGAACCGTTCCCGTCTCCTCGACGATGCCGGTGAACACGATTACGCCTGGGGCTTCGGGACGAGCGTCACCCGCACATCGTTGCCGATGGGGACCGATTCGATCACTTCGGATTCCCAGCGGGCCGCCATCGCCGCCGATGCATCCTCCGGGCGGGCATTCGCGACGTACATCACGTACCGGTCGACGAGTTGGGCGTCGTGGAACTCCTGAGCCACCTGAGCGCCGCCTTCGACCAGCACCGAAAGCACGCCGCGATCGCCGAGGGCGCGCAGCACGTCGTTCAGCGGACCGGTGAGCTCGACACAGGGGTGAACGGCAGCACCGGCGGACGCGTGCCCGAGCACGACACGCATCGGGTCGGGGCCGTCGGCGTCGCGCGTGGTGAGCCGCGGGTTGTCGACGCGCACGGTGTTGGCGCCGACGAGGATGGCGTCGTTCTCGGCTCGTAGGCGGTGGCCGTCGGCGCGAGCCTCGGGCCCGGTTATCCATTGGGTGGACGGGTCATCGCTGACGGTGCGACCGTCGAGCGTCAGGCCGAGCTTGAGCGTGACGAAGGGGCGGCCATGGCCGCGATGCATCAGGTACGCCTCGAGGTCGCGGGCGACTTCCTCCGCACCGACGCCGATCTCGACTTCGATGCCGGCGTCGCGCAGTTTGGCGATCCCTTGGCCGGAGACGTTTGGATCGGGATCCTCGAGGGCGATCACGACGCGGGCGACGCCCGCTGCGATGAGCGCATCGGCGCACGGCCCGGTGCGGCCATGATGGGCGCACGGTTCGAGCGTGACCCAAACGCTCGCACCGTTGGCCTGCCCCTGCGCCGCGGCAAGGGCTTCGACTTCCGCGTGATTGCCGCCGGGTGGCTGGGTCGCTCCTTCGAACAACTCCCCCGTCGTCGACGCGATCACGCAACCGACGCCGGGATTGGGGCTCACGCGACGACGCGCGCCACGGCCGAGGGCCGCGGCGCGCGTCATGCGCACGAGATCCGTACGTGACGGGGTCAGCTGCTGGAGCTGCCGTTCTGGTCGACGCTGTTGGAGGAGCCGAGCTGCGGGATCGCGGCGATGTTGACGCCGTTGATGCGGCTCGTCGCGTACGCGAAGAACTGCCCGATCGTCTGGCCGCTCGAGGTCATCGACTTGATGTGCGGACCACCCCATGAAGACGGCGCGACGATGACGTGGCCGAGATCGCCGCCGACGGGCGTGCTGAGCGCAACGTTCACGCCTCCGCCGAAGCCGGCGTCGTAGGCGTACCACTCGTTGCGAAGCTCACCGCGGGTCGAGAACAGTCGCACGTGTGGGCCACCGCCCGGGCCGACACCGGTGATCACGGTACGAGTGCCGTCGATCTCACCGGCTGCGACGTTCACGCCACCGGCCCACGACGCGGCGTACGCGTACCAACCGGCGAACTCGACGGGCGAGCCGCTGCCGACGTCCCACACGCGCACGTGCGGGCCGCCGCCCGGACCCGTCGCCGTGATGATGTCGGCCTTCGTCGAACCGGTCAGATCCGCGGCGGCAACGCGGACGCCGCCGTGAAAGGTCGGGTCGTACGCGAAGAAGCTCATCTCCGGTGTGGCCTGTCCGTTGTCGAAATTCCAGACGATGACGTGCGGGCCGCCACCAGCGTCGGCACCGGTGATGATCTCGGCCTTGGTGTCACCGTCGACGTCACCCGCGGCGACGAACACGCCGCCGGTGAAGTTGCCGTACGGCGAGAACGAGCTCTGCTTGGAGCCGTCCTGCGAGCGCACCGTGACCTGCGAGGGCGTGCCGGGTCCGGTGGCCGTGATGTAGTCCGCCTTCAGGTCGCCGTCGACATCGCCCGCTGCCACGCGCGCGCCGCTGTGGGCGCCGTTGGCCTGGAACGCGTTGAGCTGGTTCCCGGCGCCGTCATACACGTGCACGTCGGGCGATTCACCGTTGCCGGGCGCAGTGAGGAACATGGGCGTAGGCGTTGCCGCACTCGCACTGGGGGTTGGGGAAGCGACTGCTGCCGCGCCTGCAAGCGCGACGGCAGCGAGGATTCGGGTTCGCATGGCCGAAAGGCTATGCCGCGATTGCACCCTTTGCGGCGACACGCAGCGCATTCGCCGCTTCGTCCGGACGCGGGGCGCCGAAGATCGCGGTGCCGGCCACGAAGTTGGTGGCGCCCGCCTGGGCTGCGTCCGGGATCGTCTGAAGGTCGATCCCGCCGTCGATCTGAATGACGGCCTGGTAGCCGTTCGTATCGATGGCCGCGCGCGCCGCCCGGACGGTGTCGAGCACATCGGGGATGAACGACTGGCCCCCGAAGCCGGGAAACACGCTCATGACCAGGAGCAGATCGATGTCGGCCAGGAACGGCTCGACGAGTTCGTAGCCGCCGTCCGGGTTGATGGCGAGGCCGACACCGAGGTCGAGGTCGCGCATCTGCTTGATCAGTTCGGTGGTGCCACCGATTTCGACGTGCACCGTGCAGCTGTCCGCGCCGGCGTTCTTGAACGCCTCGAGATACTCCCCAGGGTTCGTCATCATCAGATGGCAGTCGAGGCGCATGTCGGTCGCTTTGCGCAGCGACTTCACGACCGGCGGGCCGATGGTGAGGTTGGGCACGAAGTGGCCGTCCATGACGTCGACGTGCAGCAGGTCGGCCGCCCCGTGCAGCGACTCCACCGCGTCGCTCAGATTCGCGAAGTCAGCAGCAAGAATCGAGGGCGCAATTTCGATCGGCACCGGCGGATTTTAGGACCGGGTCAGCCGCAACACGTACATGCCGTCGGTACCGGCGGTCTGCGGCAGCAGGATCGCGCCGTGGCCGTGGGCCCGCCACGGGCCCCCGGGCGCAGGCAGCGCGGTGAACCCCTTGAGTTGGTCGACGGCCCACTCCCCGACGTCGACGGTTTCCGCGCGCGAGATCGTGCACACGGAGTACACGAGCAAGCCTCCGGGCTTCACCAGTTGCGCGGCGTCCTGCAAGAGCCGCCAGCCGTTGGACGCAAGCGTCGGCACCGAGTCGGCCTCGACGCGCCAGCGCGCGTCCGGACGCCGATGCAGTACGCCCAGCCCCGAGCAAGGCGCGTCGACGAGGACACGGTCGAAGGCTTCTCGCCGCAAGGGCGCATGGTGCCCGTCCGCCACCACGGAGGCGACCGACCCGGCGGTGTTGGTCGCGTTCGCGTTCTGCGCCACGAGGCCGGCTCGGTGGGGACGCACATCGGTCGCGACGACGAGTCCGTCGCCCACGAGGTGGCCCATGGCGGTGGTTTTGCCTCCGGGCGCGGCGCAGACATCGGCCACGAGGTGACCCGGTTCGACGTCGACGAGTCCGGCGACCCAGCCCGAGGCTGGGTCCTGGATGTAGCCGTCGTTGCGTTGATGCGGCCGAGACGGCACGTTCATCGCTTCGAGCGCGGCCAGAGCGTCGTCGTCACCGAGGTCGTCGCGCAGGCGACGCACGATCCAGTCGGGATACGAGAGACGAACGCCGTCGTCGGTCGCGTCCGGCAACCCCTCTTCGGCGATACGACGCAGGACCGCGTTGACGAAACCCTGGGCGCGCTTCGGAGCGAGCGAGACACTCGTGCTCACCGCTGCGTGCGGCGGGACCTGCATGTAGAGAAGTTGGTACGCGCCCAACCGCAGCACGGCTTGCACACCCGGATCCAGCGAGCGGCGTGCGTGCGGTTCGATGGCGGCGTCGAGGCGGCGTCGCATGCGCGTCGCGCCGTAGACCAGCTCGGTGACGAAGCGCCGGTCACGATCGTCGAGCTTCGAGCGCTCGAGCATGGCGGGCACGACCAAGTTCGCATAGGCGTCGGCCTGGTCGATACGAAGCAGGGCGTCCCGCGCGACGAGGCGGGCGGCGAGATCGCCGTTCTTCACGAGCCGAGCGCGACGTCGCCCACGCCGCGCCGCCAATCCGCTGCGGCCATACGGGCCTTGCCTTCCGGCTGCACTTCCAGAGGTTCGAACACGCCGTCGTGTACCCGGGCGCGCCAGATGATCAGTCGCTTTCCGTTGACGGTCGTCCAGGCGCGACCGAGACGGACGACGCGAGCAAGTTGCTCGGGCGTTTGGGACAGGTCGAGCTCGAGTTCCTCCGCTCGGATTTTCTCGGCGTACGTGATCTCGCCGTCCTGAGCGGTCCCGTCGCCGAGGCCCCGCTCGAGGGTCTCGACGAGCAGGCGCGCGCCGACCTCGGCAAGTTGCGCGGTGAGATCGGCTGCGGTGATCTCGTCGCCGATGGGGACTCTGGCTTCGGCGAACACGTCGCCGGTGTCGAGGCCGACGTCGACGCGCATGATGTCGACGCCCGTCTCCGCATCGCCCGCGAGGATTGCTCGCTCGACGGGCGCCGCACCTCGCCAGCGCGGCAGCAACGAGAAATGCACGTTGATCATCGGAACCGCATCGAGGACGTGAGGCTTGATGATCTTGCCGAAGGCGACGACGACACCGAGTTCGGCACCGACGCCGATCACATCGTCGACTTTCTCGCTGACCGGAATTCCGTGCGCCAACGCCGCGGTCTTGACGGGAGTAGGGATCAGATCGTTGCCGCGCCCGCGACGGCGGTCCGGCTGGGTGACGACAAGAACGATCTCGTGGCCCGCTGCGACAAGCGCCTCGAGAGAAGGAACCGCAGCCTCGGGCGAGCCGAGAAAGACGAGTCGCAAGTTAAACGGCGTCGCGCTGACGCAACTCGCGCAGGGCAGCCTTCTTCTGATCAGGGTCGAGGTGTTCGAGCAGCAGCGTGCCGTCGAGATGGTCGAGTTCGTGCTGGAAGGCGCGGGCGAGGATCTCGTCGGCTTCGATCGAGATCTCGTTGCCGTCGATGTCGAAGCCGGTCAAGAGAACGGTCTTGGGGCGCGTGATCGGGAAGTACAGGCCGGGAATCGAGAGGCAACCTTCTTCGAAGGTCCACTCCCCGTCGAATTCGCTCAGCGTCGGGTTGATGATGGTCTGCGGCCCGTCGCCCTCGTACAGGTCGTAGACGAAGATCCGCTTCTGCACACCGACCTGCGGTCCGGCGAGGCCAAGGCCGTGGACTTCGTACATGGCGTCGACCATCCGGTCGGCCAGCGTCTTGATCTTGCCGTCGATATCGGTGATCGGGTCGGCCTTCTGCTTCAGGACGGGATCGCCGTAGAGACGGATGGAGTATGCAGACACGGCCGAAGAGGATACAGGTGCGCTTGTCGCGGTCAGATACGGACCGGGTCGACCGACACACGCCCACCGGTCGAGATCGCCAGCGCGTCGCACAGCACCTCGTGATCCGAACCGAGAACGAGGTAGCCACCGCGCTCATCAGGCCCGCGCACTGTGATGCCGATCTGACCGCGGAGCGCTTCGATGCGCATCGATGCGTCGTCGCCCGACACGTGCGCCAAGGCCGAAAACGGAGGCAGTCCGAGCGCCTGGCGCATTTCGCGATCGCTGGCCGCGACCGACTCGGGGTCGATCGTGGTCACTGCTCGGAGCACGCGATGCTCCGGCTGACGTGTCTGCACGACGACGACGCCGTTCTCCGTACGGCCCCGCACGATGCGCGAGGCGCGCGCCAGGAGCGCAAGCGCAGCCTCGTTGGCGCGGAAGTGCGGAGCGGCCAGCTCGGCGTCGAGGTCGACGAACACGACCGCGTCAGCCTTGGCCACGCGGTGGAGCAGTGCTTCGGTGCCCACGAGCACGCGCTCGAAGCCGACGGCGTCGGATGCTCCGGTGACCTCGCCAACTGGCTCGCCGATCAGCGCACACAACTCCTCGGCGGCACGTGTCGTACCGATGCGCAGTTGTTTCAGCTTTGAGCCGCCGCACTGCAGACAGACCTGCGGCCGCGTCGTACCGCATCGACGACACACCAAGTCCTCGCCCGGCAGGGTGACAACGCCGGCGCAGCGCTCACACGTCGCGACCGTCGCGCACTTCGCGCAGGCGAGCAGCTTCGCCCGACCGGTTCGGTTGAGCACGCACACGACGCGCCCCGAACCTCGCGCCAACTCGACGGCGCGATCCGACCAGAGGCCCTTGCGCGGATCGTCGCCGCGACGGTCGATCACCTCCGTCCGCGGCCAGCCCCGCCGCTCCGTCGCGCGATCCGTCTGCGCGAGCTCACCCCACGCGAGGTGCTCGAGGGTGGGTACGGGGCTGATCAACAGACACGGCGCGTTCGCTCGTCGCGCCCGCTCGGCAGCGACAACCCAGGCATTCCATGTGGGAGCGCGCTCCTCCACGTACGCCTCATCGTGTGCGTCGATGACGACGACGGACGCAAGCCCCGGCACGGGCGCCCACGCCCCCGCTCGCGCGCCCACCACGATGTTCTGCACGCCGGCTTGCCGCAGACGGACCTGCCATCGCGCTACGCGCGACACGGACGGCACGAGGAGCAGCGTCGGGCCCTGCGCCGCCGCGATGACCGAATCCCACGGATCGATCGCTGGCGCCAACCGCAAGACGATCTTTGTCGTAGCGACGGGCGACGGCCGATCCGACGACAAAGATCGGGGGGCGGAGCGGAATTCACTCGCGGTGCTGAGAAAGGTCCGGCGTTTGCCGGCCCAGCGCCAGGCCGCCCACGTCGACAGGTCGATCAGGTCGGGGGCGACGAAGCCGGGGCTGACCTTGGCGATCGGCTTGAGGTCGACGACTTTGTCGGTTCCGGCACCCTCGGCGACGACCCAACCCCGGACGCGACGGCCGTGCAGGTCGATTCGAACAATCGAACCAATCTGCACGGCTGCATCGAACTTCTCGGGGACCGCGTAGTCGAAGGCGCGGTCGAGCGCCGCGACGTCCGGGAGGACTTGGACGACGCGAATGGGTTTAGAGGCCCAGAGCGGACTTCATGTCGCCGACGCGCGGCGTGGCCTCCCATGTGAAGCCGTCGCCCTTGCGGCCGAAGTGACCGTAGGCCGCGGTCTGCTTGTAGACCGGGCGACGCAGGTCGAGGTCGCGCACGATCGCCGCCGGACGTAGGTCGAACAGGTCGCGCACGACGCGGTCGATCTTCTCCGGGTCGACGGTCGCGGTGCCGAAGGTCTCGACGAGCAACGAGACAGGCTCGGCGCGGCCGATGGCGTACGCGACCTGCACTTCGCAGCGCTTGGCGGCGCCGGCGGCGACGACGTGCTTCGCGACCCAGCGGGCGGCGTAGGCGGCCGAGCGGTCGACCTTGGACGGGTCCTTGCCCGAGAACGCGCCGCCGCCGTGGCGGGCAGCGCCGCCGTAGGTGTCGACGATGATCTTGCGGCCGGTGAGGCCGGTGTCGGCGTGCGGGCCACCGAGCACGAACTTGCCCGTGGGGTTCACGAGGATCGCCGGCGTCGCGCCCTTGAAGTTGGCGGGGATCAGCGGCGTGATGACGTGATGCTCGAGATCCGCCTGGATCTGCTCACGCTCGACGGTGTCGGCGTGCTGCGTGGAGATCAGGACGGTCAGCAGTTCAGCCGGAACGCCGTCGTCGTAGCGAACCGTCGTCTGGGTCTTGCCGTCAGGACGCAGGTACGGAAGCGTGCCGTTCTTGCGGACTTCGGTGAGGCGCTCGGCGAGGCGGTGCGACCACCAGATCGGCAGCGGCATGAGGTCTTCGGTCTCGTCGCACGCGTAGCCGAACATCATCCCCTGGTCGCCCGCGCCCTGGGCCGAGAGGATGTCCTCACCGCTCGTGCCGGTCTGCACTTCGAAGGACGTGTCGACGCCCTGCGCGATGTCGGGTGACTGCTTGTCGAGGGTCACCAGCACGCCACAGGTGTGGCCGTCGAAACCCTTGAGCGCGTCGTCATAACCGATCTCGTTGACGGTCTCGCGCACGAGGTTGGGAATGTCGACCTGCGCCTTGGTGGTGATCTCCCCGGCGACGACGACGAGGCCCGTCGTGAGCAGCGTCTCGCACGCGACGCGGGACATCGGATCCTGCGCCAGCATGGCGTCGAGGACGGCGTCGGACACCTGGTCCGCCATCTTGTCCGGATGGCCTTCGGTGACGGACTCAGAGGTGAAGACGTAACTGCTCACGGCTAGTTGCTCCTGGGTAGACGAGCGACGACCGCATCGAGCAAGGCCCGTGCGACGTCGGATTTTGATGAGAGAGGAATGTCGGCGACGGGCCCGTTGGGCCCGACGATGGTGACCGCGTTCGTGTCGTGATCGAACCCGACACCGGGCGCGCTCACGTCGTTGGCCACGATGAGATCGAGGTTCTTACGCTGCAGCTTGGACGTTGCGTTGGCCACGACGTCGTCGGTCTCGGCTGCGAAGCCGACCAGCACCTGACCAGGACGCTTGGCTTCGCCGAGGCCCTTGAGGATGTCCTCGGTCGGCTCGAGTTCGATGGTCGGGACGCCCGCGTCTTTCTTGATCTTGTTGTCCGCGGGTTTCGCCGGACGGAAGTCCGCGACGGCGGCGGCCATCACGATTACGTCCGACGCGTCACGATGCGCCTCGACTGCGGCGCGCATATCGGCTGCGCTGTTGACGTGGACCCGCTCGACGGCCGGTGGCACCGCACGATCCGTTGTGGTCACCAGAGTCACCGACGCGCCCCGGGCGGCAGCGGCTTCGGCGATGGCGTGGCCCTGCTTGCCCGACGACTTGTTCGTGATCACGCGGACGGCGTCGATCGCCTCACGCGTGCCGCCCGCGGTCACGAGAACGCGCACACCCTTGAGGTCCTGCGGCGCCAGGACCGCTTCCGCGGCGCGCACGATGTCAGCAGGATCGGGCAGCCGTCCGGCGCCGATGTCCCCGCCGGCGAGATGACCCGAGGCGGGCTCGAGGACGTGCACGCCGCGACGACGAAGGATCGCAAGGTTGTCCTGCACCGCCGGGTGCTCCCACATCTCGGTGTGCATCGCTGGACACACCAGCACCGGTGCTCGCGTGGCGAGCAGCGTGGCGACGAGCAGCCCCTCGGCGTTGCCCGTCGCGTAGGCCGACAAGACGCGAGCCGTCGCCGGGGCAACGACGATCAAGTCGGCCGACTGGCCCAAGCGGGTGTGCGGCGAGGGGTCACCCGGGTTGTCGTAGAGCGACATCTTCGCGGGCTCCGCGGCGACGGCGGAAAACGTCGCGGCGCCGATGAACTTCGTTGCGTTCGGCGTGAGGATCGGAGCGACGTGCGCGCCCGCGTCCATCAGTCGACGGCAGACCTCGACAGCCTTGTAGGCCGCGACTCCCCCGCTGACTCCAAGAACGATGCGCCGACCGGCGACAGACATATCCCGCAGTGTCGCCTAGGCGCCCGAGGCCTACGCCTCGGGCTCGGTCATCTCCGCCATATCGGCGGCCGCAGCCGCCTCGGCGGCTTCGAGCTCGGACGGCTCGACGTACTGAATCTTCCCGGCTGCGATCTCCTCGAGCGCGATCGACAGCGACTTGCGCGAGGTGGAGGCAACCTGGGGCGGCACGATCGTGCCGATGCCCTCGGAACCGAGACCGTTGTAGTACGAGTTGATCTGACGACCGCGACGAGCCGCGAGCGCGACGAGCGTGAACTTCGAATCGACCTTGTCGAGAAGGTCCTCGACAGGGGGATGCATCATCGTGGGCGGGCGCTCAGCCATAGCTCGGGGAGTTCTCCTACTAGGAACGTTGGTCGCCGGAAAGGCGGCCCTCGAGTATACGCCTGACATCGGCGATTGCCTGTGTCAAGTCATCGTTCACCACCGTCGCGTGGGCGATGCCGCGCCCGTCGGCAATTTCTTCCATGGCCGCGGCGACCCGACGCTGCACGTCGGTCTCGTCGTCACCCCGGCTGCGAAGCCGTGTGGTGAGCACGTGTTCCGACGGGGGTTCGAGCAGCACCAGAAACGTGTCCTGCGGGAACATGTCGATGATCTGACGCGCGCCCTGCAGCTCGATGTTGAGTACCAAATGTCGGGGATCGTCCGGATCGGGTGTGGGCGTGCCGTACAGGTTGCCGTGATATTCCGCCCATTCGAGGAAGCCCCCGTCGGCGATCCGCTTCTCGAAGGTGTCGCGGTCCACGAACGTGTACGCGTTCGGGCCGTCACCCGGACGACGAGCGCGTGAGGTCCACGAGCGGGAGAGGACGAAGCGGTCATCCTCGGCGCACAGCGCTTCGGAGATGGTGTCTTTGCCGACCCCACCGGGACCGGCGATTACGACGATCAAGAAAGAGTTACGGCTTGGGCCCGTCGAGCAGATCGAGCAGCTTGGCCTTCTGGTGTTCGCCGAGACCCTGCACGCGTCGGGTCTCGCTGACACCGGCCTCGTCGAGCACGCGCCGAGCTTTCACCTTGCCGAGCCCGGGCAACGCCTCGAGCACGGCGAGCACCTTGATCTTCGCGATGACCTCGTCAGTCGACGCCTTCGCCAGAAGTTCGCGGAACGTGATGGAGCCCAAGCGGAGCTGTTGTTTCAACTCGGCACGTGCCCTCCGGGCCTCCGCAGCTTTTTCGAGCGCGGCAGCGCGGGCCTCAGGGGTCAGCTGGGGGGGAGACGGCATAGGCCGGAAAACTAGTAGGTCACCTTGGTGTGCGTCACCGGATCCCACTCGGGAACGGTTCCGTTCCACTCCGCGAGGGGCGCGCAATGCCACGCCCAGTGGTCACCGAGGTTCTTGCGGTCACCCAGCGGACCGCCGCGGCCGCTCGCCCACTGCAGCGCGGACCACGGCTCTTCGTCGCGGGGCCACCACGGAAACAGGCGGTTGAGAATCGCCCGCGTGACGTAGTCGTCGGGGCGGAACGGCGCGTCGAGGGCCGTCGCGATATCGGCGGTATGCAAGACGAGTTCCGTGGCAGTCATCGCAATGAAGCCTTCCGGATCGGCCATGCCACACGGGTGGTACGCCCGGACCGTCGGCGGTGCGGACCGGGCCACCTCGGCCACGATCACCGCCATGGTTCGCGCCGCAACCAGCAGCCAGTCGATCGCTATGCCTTCGTGCACGACGAACTTGAGATCGAGCCACTCGCCCGCCCGCACGGCGAGGATTGGCGCATACGACAACTGACAGACGTGTTCGAGCACCTCACGACACGACCAGTCGGTGTTCGCGGCAGTGAGGGTCCAGTCACGATCCGCGAGCGGGCTCAAGCTTCCGACGCAGTGATCCGCGACCGCAATGAGGTCGTCGGCGTCGAGTGCCTTCATCAGCGGTGGGCGCGACCGACCAGGTCGTCGAGCGCGTTTATGCCGTTGGACGCGCACCACGCGGCGAGATCACGCAACACCTGGCGCGGTGCGCGTGGGTCCGCAAACGTGGCGGTGCCGACCTGTACGGCGTTCGCGCCGGCGGCCAGCAGTTCCGCGGCGGTCTCGCCCGACTCCACTCCCCCGACGCCGACAATCGCCGCGTCGGGAAAGGCGGCTCGCACGTCGAAGACGGCCCGTACGGCGACCGGATGAATGGCCGCGCCCGACAGCCCCCCGCCGCCGTTGCCGAGTCGCGCCTTGCCCGTTGCCGGGTCGATCGCGAGACCCATCACCGTGTTGATGAGGGTGACGGCCGAGGCGCCGGCTTCGAGAACGGCACCCGCGATCGAAACGATGTCGGTGACGTTCGGGCTGAGCTTGGCCCAACGCGGGCGACCACAACCAGCGGTTGCTTCCATCGCAGCAGCTGCCTTGATCGGATCGTGGGCGAACATCTGGCGCCGGTCTTCGACGTTGGGGCAACTGAGATTGACCTCGACCGCCACGACCTCGGGCCCGCACGCGGCGAGCGCGTCCGCCGCCGCCTTGTAGTCCTCGACGCTGAAACCCCAGATCGACGCCACGACGCGCGCGCCGGTCTTGATGAGACCGGGCAACTCCTCGGTTCGCCACGCATCGGCCCCCGGGTTCTGCAGGCCGACGGCGTTCATCATTCCAGCGTTCACCGGGTGCAGCCTTGGGGCCGGGTTGCCCTGCCACGGCTGGGCCGACACCGACTTCACCACGACCGCGCCGAGCTCGCCGAGGTTCATGTACGCCTTGAGTTCATCGCCGTGTCCGGCGGTGCCGGACGCGGTCATGACGGGGTTCGGAAGGGTTACGTCTCCGATCCGCGCCGACAGATCCATCTAGATGCCGAGTTGTTGCTGATCGACCGCGTGATGATCCTGCAGCGGCATGACGTGGAGCGGTCCGTCCTTCAGCGCCGCGATGCCCTGCGCGGCGGCACGCGCCGCGGCAACCGTCGTGAGGCACGGCACGTTCTTGACGTTGGCGGTGGTCCGGATGTGGCGACCATCGGCGCGGGGACTTCGCCCCCGGGGCGTATTGACCACGAGATGCACGCGGCCCGACTCGATGAGGCCCACCGCGTCGGTTCCGGTGGACTCGCCGACCTTGGCCACTTCTTCGGTGACGTGCACGCCGTGGTCGCGCAAATAGCTCGCAGTACCGACCGTCGCGAAGACGTCGAATCCGAGTTCGACGAACTTCGCCGCCGCCTCTGCTCCGACTTTCTTGTCTCGGTCGGCCAGCGAGAAGAACACGCCGCCTTCGGTCGGCAGGCCGTTGCCGGCGGCGAGCTGGCTCTTCGCGAACGCCATGCCGTAGCTCGTGTCGATGCCCATGACCTCGCCGGTCGCTCGCATCTCCGGACCGAGAATCGTGTCCACGTCCGGGAAGCGGTTGAAGGGCAGCACCGCTTCTTTGACCGACACGTGCCCGCCGCGCGCGGGGGGCTTCAACAAGCCTTCCTTGCGCAGTTCCTCGAGCGTGGCCCCCACCATGATGCGAGCCGCGATCTTGGCGAGCGGGACGCCGGTCGCCTTGGCGACGAAGGGCACGGTGCGGCTCGCTCGCGGGTTGGCCTCGATCACGAACACCTGACCGTTCTTCACCGCGTACTGCACGTTGATCAGGCCGCGGACGTCGAGCGCGTCGGCGATCTGGCGCGTGTAGTCCTCGATGACTTCGACGACGGAGGACGGCAGCGTCGGCGGCGGAATCACACACGCGCTGTCGCCGGAGTGCACACCGGCCTCCTCGACGTGCTCCATGACGCCGCCGATGACCACCTCGCCGGTGTCGTCGCGCAGCGCGTCGACGTCGACCTCGGTTGCATCTTCGAGAAAGCGGTCGACGAGAACCGGTCGCTCGGCGGAGAGACCGCCTTCCTTGCCCAGCGAGCCGAAGCCGGCCAGCTCGACCATCGCGGCGTTCAAGTCGTCGTCGTCGTAGACGATCTGCATCGCGCGACCACCGAGCACGTAGCTCGGACGCACGAGAGCGGGGTAACCGATGCGGCTCGTGATCGCGAGCGCTTCCTCGGTCGTGACCGCGGTACCGCCCGCAGGCTGCGGGATCTCGAGGCGGGCACATAGCGCCGCCCAACGCTCCCGGTCCTCCGCGAGGTCGATCGATTCGGGCGACGTACCGAGCACCAGCTTTTGAGGCAACAGGCCCGCGAGCTTGAGCGGGGTCTGGCCACCGAGACTGACGATGACCCCCTCGGGCTGCTCGGCGTCGAGGATGTTCAACACGTCCTCTTCGGTGATCGGCTCGAAGTAGAGACGATCGCTGGTGTCGTAGTCGGTCGACACCGTCTCGGGGTTGCAGTTGACCATGATCGTTTCGAAGCCGGCGTCGCGTAGCGCAAAGGACGCGTGCACGCAGCAGTAGTCGAATTCGATGCCCTGACCGATGCGGTTCGGGCCACTGCCGAGAATGACGATCTTGCGGCGATCGCTCGGCTTGACCTCGCTCTCGTCCTCGTAGGTCGAGTAGTGGTACGGCGTATCAGCCTCGAACTCGGCCCCGCACGTGTCGACGGTCTTGAACGTGGCGACGACCCCGGCCGCCTCGCGACGGCGGCGAACCTCAGCCTTTTCCACGTCCCAGAGATACGCAAGCTGGGCATCACCGAAGCCGAGGCGCTTGGCCCGGCGCCACAGGTGACGCGTCATGCCGTCGATACCTGTCGCCTTGAGCGCCGCGCGTTCTTCGACGATCGCGAGGATCTGATCGAGGAACCACGGATCCACCATCGTGGTCTGCGCCAGGCGCTCGACGGAGATGCCGCGACGAAGCGCGGCTTCGAGATGGAAGGCACGGTCGGGTGTGGCGATCGCAGCGCGGCGCACCAGCTCGTCGTCGTCGAGCTCGTCGTAGATCCCTTCGGCCGGGTCACAGTTGAGACCGAAGCGGCCCATCTCGAGGGACCGCATCCCCTTCTGCAGCGACTCCGGGAACGTGCGACCGATCGACATGGCCTCGCCGACCGACTGCATGCGGGTACCGAGGACTGCCGTCGAGCCAGGCAACTTCTCGAAGGCCCAGCGCGGCACCTTGGTGACGACGTAGTCGATCGTCGGTTCGAACGAAGCCGGCGTCTTCTTCGTGATGTCGTTGGGGATCTCGTCGAGCGTGTAACCGACGGCGAGCCGCGCCGCGATCTTGGCAATCGGGAAGCCCGTCGCCTTCGAAGCGAGCGCGGAGCTACGTGACACGCGCGGGTTCATCTCGATGACGACGCGGTCACCGTTGCGCGGGTTGACCGCGAACTGGATGTTGGAGCCACCCGTCTCGACGCCGATGCGACGGATACAGGCGAACGCAGCGTCGCGCATCTCTTGGTATTCGACGTCGGACAGAGTCTGTGCCGGGGCGACGGTGATCGAGTCGCCGGTGTGCACGCCCATCGGGTCGAGGTTCTCGATCGAACACACGACGACGCAGTTGTCGACGCGGTCGCGCATGACCTCGAGCTCGTATTCCTTCCAGCCGGCGATCGACTTCTCGACGAGGATCTCGCTGATCGGAGACGCGTCGAGGCCTTCCTGCGCAAGGCGGCGCAGTTCGTCCTCGTCGGCCGCGATGCCCGTGCCCTTGCCGCCGAGGATGAATGACGGACGGATGATCAACGGAAAGCCCACCGAGCGGCCGACTTCCATCGCCTCATCGAGGTTGTAGGCAAAGCCGGACGATGGAACGGCGAGGCCGATCTCGGTCATCGCAGCCTTGAACAACTCACGGTTCTCTGCAGTCTGGATCGCGTCGACCGACGCGCCGATGAGCCCGTGCGGCACCGCGCCAAGCGCATCTGCCTCGTGAAGCCCCATCGCCAGGTTCAGCGCGGTCTGCCCGCCGAGCGTCGGCAGGATCGCGTCGGGACGCTCCTTCTCGATGATCGCCATCAACACCCGGGGGTCGAGCGGCTCGACGTAGGTCCGGTGCGCAAAGTCCGGGTCGGTCATGATCGTCGCCGGGTTCGAGTTGGCGAGGATGACCTTGTAGCCCTCGGCTTTGAGGATGCGGCACGCCTGGGTGCCCGAGTAGTCGAACTCACAGGCCTGGCCGATGACGATCGGGCCGGAGCCAATGACGAGGATCGACTCGATGTCGGTGCGCTTCGGCACTACTTGCTCGCTTCCATGAGCTTGTGGAACTCGTCGAACAGGTACGACGCGTCGTGGGGACCGGGGCCGGCTTCGGGGTGGTACTGCACGGAGAAGGCCCGCTCGCTCTTGACCGCGAGGCCTTCGATCACGCCGTCGTTGAGGTTGACGTGGGTGATCTCGGCGTTCGGAATCGATCCCTCCATCACGGCGTAGTTGTGGTTCTGGCTCGTGATCTCCACGGCATTGTCATGCAGGCGCTTGACCGGGTGATTTCCACCGTGATGGCCGAAGGCGAGCTTGTGCGTGTCGCCCCCGAGTGCACGGGCGAGCAACTGGTGACCGAGGCAGATCCCGAAGACGGGAACCTTGCCGAGCAACGCCTGGATGTTCGGCACGGCGTAGGTGACAGCCGCTGGGTCGCCCGGACCGTTTGACAGGAAGACGCCGTCAGGGTTGCGATCGAGCACCGCTTCCGCGGGCGTGTTCGCCGGCACGACCATCACGGTTGCCCCGTGCGTGAGGTGCCGCAGGATCGTGCGCTTGATCCCGAAGTCGTAGGCGACGATGTGCTTGGGGCCATCGCCGATCAGGTACGGCTCTTTGGTGGTGACTTGCGCGGCGAGGTCCTGGTTGTCGGTGCCTGATTCGGCCTTTGCGGCGGCGAGCAGGGTGGCTTCGCTCGCGACGCCGAAGGCACCCGGCACCGCGCCCGAATCGCGCAAGTGGCGCGTGAGGCGACGAGTGTCGATGCCCGCGATGCCCGACAGCCCTGTCAGCGTGAGGAACTGATCGAGCGTCTTCTCCGCCCGCCAGTTCGAGGAGCGCCGTGCGAGGTCGCGCACGATGACGCCCCGGCATGCCGGCGTGGCGGCTTCGTCGTCGGACGGCGTGACGCCGTAGTTACCGATGTGGGTGTAGGTGAAGGTGATGATCTGGCCCGCGTAGGACGGGTCCGTGATGATCTCCTGGTAACCGCTCATAGCGGTGTTGAAGACGACTTCACCTGTGGTCACGCCCCCGGGCGCTTCGGCGCCGATCGCTTCGCCTTCGAAGACGGCGCCGTCGTTGAGGACCAGTGCAGCTTCTTGCATCAGCGCTGCGCCTCCCCGTCGATCACCGAGGGAACTCCATTGAGGATCGTGTGCCGCA
Organism: Actinomycetota bacterium; assembly: GCA_048498715.1. Lineage (GTDB taxonomy): Bacteria > Actinomycetota > Acidimicrobiia > Acidimicrobiales > JACCXE01 > JACCXE01. Next base: position 182,290 of record JBEHXL010000001.1, read on the forward strand.
CTTTGCCTTTCAGCTTCCTTCCTTCATACGGCGTGTTCCGAGCCTTGCTCGCCAGGGCCCGTGCGTCGACGGTCCACTCGGCATTCAGGTCGATCACGCACAGATTGGCGTGGCTGCCGGCCGCGACGGGCTGGCCGTGTTTGTCGTCGATCCCGGCGATCTTCGCGGGCTGCCAACTCATGTACGCGAGCACCTTCTCTATCGGGAGGTCGAGCTCGGTCAACGCCAGGGCGAGGGCGGTCTCGAGACCGAGCATTCCGGGGGGCGCCTGGTCGAAGGGCAGTTCCTTCAACTCAGGGGCGTGGGGCGCGTGGTCGGTGGCGATTGCGTCGACCGTGCCGTCGCGCAAGGCCTGCTTCACGGCCTCCACGTCGGCCTCGGTGCGTAATGGCGGGTTGACCTTGTAGTGCGAGTCGTAATCACAGCAACACCCGTCGGTCAGGGTGAAGTGATGCGGAGTGACCTCCGCAGTGATCGGGAGGCCCGCCGCCTTGGCCGCCGCGATGGCGCTGAGCGACTCGGCCACCGACATGTGCAAGAAGTGCATCGGCGCTCCGGTGAGTCGCACCAACTCGATGTCTCGCAGAACCATCGCCGTTTCGGCCGAGGACGGTTGTCCGGGGATGCCGAGCTTGGCGGACCAGCTGCCCTCGTGCATGGACCCTCCCGCCGCGAGCGCGTTGTCCTCGCAGTGCTGAGCCAGCGTGACCCGGAGACCCTTGGCGTACTCCAGTGCCCGACGCATCAGCGCCGCGTCCTGCACGCCCGATCCATCGTCGGTGAACAACTTCACGCCGAGGCGTGCCATCTCGGCCATTGGGGCAAGGTGCTCGCCCTGACGGCCCACGGTGATCGCACCCGACGGGTACACGTCGCAGCTCACGTCGGCAGCGGTACTGAGGACGCTGGCGATGACTTCCGCGCAGTCCATCGTGGGCTCCGTGTTGGGCATCGCGACAACGGCCGTGTAACCACCCAGGGCGCCGGCACGCGTGCCGGTGACCACGGTTTCGGCTTCCTCCCGGCCGGGCTCACGAAGATGGGCGTGCAAGTCGACAAGGCCTGGCCCGACGACGCAACCGGTTGCGTCGAGCTCGTTCTTGGCGCTCAGACCCTCGCCGACCTCGACGATCTTGCCGTCGCGGATCAACACATCGGCGCTGCGTGAGCCGCTCTGGTCGACAACCGTTCCGCCCGTGATCACCAACTCGTACTTAGGCACTGAGGTCACCTCCGTTCCCGAGGAGGAGGAACAGGACTGCCATACGCACGGAGACTCCATTCGCAACTTGTTCGGTGATGACAGCGTTCGGTGCATCGGCCACGTCTGCCGCGATCTCGACGCCGCGATTCATCGGGCCCGGGTGCAGGATCAGCGCGTTCGGCTTGAGCCGTGCGGCGCGAGCGGCATCGAGCCCGTAAAGCTGCGAGTACTCCCGTAGAGACGGAAGCAGCGCCTGATCCATGCGCTCCTGCTGGATGCGCAACAGGTACACGACGTCGGCATCATCGAGCGCGCCGTCGAGATGGTGAGTGACGTCGACGGGCCAGTCGTCCATCGAGGCCGGCAGCAATGTCGGCGGAGCGACCAGGCGGACCTTGGCGCCGAGGGCGCTGAACGCGGCGACGTTCGAGCGCGCGACACGGCTGTGCTTGATGTCGCCGACCACGAGGATCCGCTTGCCCTGCAGGTCGCCGAGGTGCGTCCGCAGCGTGTAGCAGTCGAGCAACGCCTGGGTCGGATGTTCGTGCTGACCGTCGCCTGCGTTCACGACGTGCGAGGCGGTCCAGCGCGCGATCTGTGCCGGAACTCCCGCCGATTTGTGGCGAACGACGAAGGCGTCGGCCCCAATGGCGTCGAGCGTCTCGACGGTGTCGCGAATCGACTCGCCCTTCTTCAGCGACGAGCTTGCGGCGGCGAAGGTCATCACATCGGCGCCGAGTCGACGGGCGGCGGTTTCGAACGACAGGCGCGTGCGGGTGGAGTCCTCGAAGAAGCAGGAAACCACCGTCTTGCCCCGCAGGGCCTGCACCTTCGGGATCGGTCGGCGATTGACCTCGGCGAACGTGTCGGCCGTGCGCATGACTTCCTCGATGCCGTCGGCACCGAGCTGCTCGATGGTCAACAGGTCCTTGGCCGTCATTGCATCTCCCCCAGGAACACGCCTTCGTCGCGCACGTCGACGAGCTCGTCGCGCCGAGTCGGCAGGTTCTTGCCGACGAAGTCGGGCCGAATCGGCACCTCCCGGTGCCCGCGGTCGACCATGACGGCGAGTTGGACACAGCGCGCCCGGCCGTAGTCGGCGAGCGCGTTCAGGGCGGCACGAATGGTGCGGCCGGTGAACAGCACGTCGTCGACCAGCACCACGGTCTTGCCCGTCACGTCGCAGGGAATGTTGGTGGGGGCCTCGGCGAGCAGCGGCCGGAGGCCGAAGTCGTCGCGGTAGGCGACAACATCGAGGGTGCCGGTCGGCACGTCGACACCCTCGATCCGGCTCAACTCCGCCGCGATTCGCTCCGTCAGCGGCGCACCACCCGTCTGCAGCGCCACGAGCACCACTTCACTCAATCCATGGTTGCGCTCGACGATCTCGTGCGCGATGCGCGTAACTGCCCGGCGGAGGTCATCGCTCGACATGACCTGGCTCCGGGCAACAAAAACGGCGGCGCCAGGCGCCACCGTTCGCTCGCGTTCAGCCACAGATTCTCCTTCGCCGTTCCGGCCTCACAGGACCGGATTCACGACTCGGGTGAATATAGCCGTCGAAAAGCGGTCGCCATGCACCGGTCGCGTGCGTACTTTCAACAGCATGGCGAAGGTACCCGCACCGAAGAACACGAAGAAGGTCGGCAAGTCGCTCAAGGAGAAGCGCCAGGCGAAACAGGCGAAAAAGGCGTCATAGGCAGCGAAATTCGTGCGTCCGTGTGACGCTTGTCACTCCGTACTTCGGGGACACATCTGTCACAATCTGTCCACTGTCCGGGGGACAACGTGGAGGGGTTCTCAAATGTTCAAACGACGTAAGTCTGTTCTTGGTGTCTTCGCGGCCACGGCCGCGATGTTCGCCGCCACGTTGGCGGCGGCGCCGCCGGCGAGCGCCGACGTGCTGTTCGTCATCGATGTTTCCGCTGGCATCACTGCGCCGGCCTCGGCTGACGGTGCCTTTACCGCCGTCGCCACCATCACCAACAGCGGCACCCTCGGGGACCAGACAGGTTCGACGCTCGCCGTCACCGCGACCGGCGGCACGATCAGCAGTGCACCGGGCTGCTCCATCAGCGGAGGCACCGCTACGTGCACTGCTCCCGCGCTGCCCACGGGCCAGTCGGCCAGCTTCTCGATAGGCATCACGCCGACGCCGGGCGCCACCGGGGTGACCACGCAAGCGGTCGCCACGGCCGCGCTCATCGAGGCCAACGTCCTCGATGCGACCAACAACACGGCATCTACCGCCACGAGTCTCGCTTATGCGGTGGACGGGTCGCTCACGAACAGCCCCGACACTGTGCTTACCGGCGACGACACGTTGCTCACCGTCACCGTCGCCAACACCAAGGCGGCGCAGAACGTCAACGCCGTGCTCGCCTCGGGCGGCACCATCGACACCCGCATCGCCCTTCCGGCAGGTTGCGCAGTGGCCAACGCCGGCAAGAACGTCAACTGCACGTTCGCGCTCGGCACCGGCGGTTCGAAGTCCTTCGATGTTGCGGTCGCCACGCCGGCCAACGCATCGTCGATGACCTCGACGCTGGCGATCACCGGTCAGTCCGGCGGTTCCAAGTCCGCTTCGGTGACCACGGCCGAGTTCGCAAACGCCCAGGCCTTCGTTCCCAACGGCGATTCGCTGAGCTACACGGGCGCCAACCAGCAAACGACGTTCAACGTTCCGACGGGCTCCACGACGGGTGGCGGCACCTTCCTCACGCTGCGGGACGTCAACATCGCCGGCACCAAGTGCGGCACCCAGAACTGCATCAGCGTTGCTGCGGAGGCCATCTTCCCCGGTAGCGGCAAGTACTCGGGCCAGGACATCAACAACCCGTTCATCTGGAACATCAAGTACAACGAACGGCAGGCCTGCAATGGCGTCGGCAGCGGCAGCAAGTGCCTCATCGACGTCTATTGGATCGGCACCAACGAGACCCAGGCTCGTCAGATCGCGCTGTGCCCCACCTATGGCACCACGGCCGCCGCCCGACTGAACAACATCGACGAGCCCTGCTTGGTGAAGGTCGACAAGACCCAGAAGGGCTACGCCACCTACACCGTCGCCGTCCTGCGAGACATCACCATCCCGATCATCTCGTCGCTCAGCAACTAGTCCACCGATCCCGGTAAGCGGAGGCCAGGCTGGAGCCAACGCAAACAGAACGTCTGACGCCGTATCTCCCTCGGCTCGCCCACGAGTGGGCCGAGGGAGATGCGGCGTTTCGCGTGCTCGACGGGTCCCTGGTCTTCGTCGACATCTCGGGCTTTACCGCACTTTCCGAGCGCCTCGCCCGGCGCGGTCGCGTCGGTGCCGAAGAACTCACCGAGACCCTGAGCAGCGTCTTCGCCGACCTTCTCACCTCCGCCTACGCCGCCGGAGGCAGCCTCCTGAAATTCGGCGGTGACGCGCTGCTGTTGCTCTTTCACGGAAGCGACCACGCGTTACGGGCGGCCACCGCAGCGATCCAGATGCGCAGCGCGCTCGCTGATCGCGGACCGATAAAAACCGACGGTGGTTCGATCCGGCTGCGGATGTCGGTGGGCGTGCATTCGGGCGAGTTGCACTTCTTCCGCGTCGGGGCCAGTCACAAGGAGTTCCTCGTGACGGGTCCCGGCGCTTCCGCGGTGTGCACGATGGAAAGCACTGCCGTAGCCGGCCAGATCATGGTCAGTCCCAGCACCGCAGCCGTGCTCCCCCGCCGCTTGCTCGGCGAGGCGAGCGGTCCCGGAACCTTGCTGAAACGGCTGAAGCTCGACGCCGCACAGACCGGGTTCCCGCAGGTTCCGCCGGTGACCGCTGATCTTTCGGCACTGATCCCCGTCGCGCTCCGCGAAGCACTGTTGGCCGGCGTCGAGCCCGAACACCGGCTCACGACGATTGCCTTCGTGCACTTCGACGGAATTGACAGCTTCCTCGAACGCAACGGCGCGGCGGAGACCGCGGCGGCACTCGACGAACTCGTTATCGAGGTGCAAGAGGCGGCTGACGGTGAGCACGTCACCTTCCTCGGGTCCGACCTCGACCATGACGGCGGCAAGCTGATCCTGGTCGGTGGCGCACCTCGAGCGTTCGGCGACGACGAAGGACGGGTGTTGCGCGCGGTTCGCCGGATCGTCGATGCCAAGCCGCGGCTACCGATTCGCGTCGGCATTAATCGAGGCCACGTGTTTGTTGGTGAAGTGGGCCCCAGCTACCGACGCACGTACACCGTCATGGGCGACACTGTGAACCTGGCCGCCCGTCTCATGGCCAAAGCCGAAACCGGACAGGTGATCGCAACGGCGGACGTGCTCGACAACGCCCAGACCCTGTTTCAATCGGAGGCTCTCCCGCCGTTTTTCGTCAAAGGCAAGTCCGCGGCGATCGAGGCTTTCTCTGTCGGGGCCGTTCGAGGACGTCGCCGCAGCGCGGGTGTCGACCCGCTCCCCTTCGTCGGGCGGGACGAGGAGCTGACACGCCTCACCGATACGTGGGCGAGGACCGTCGAGGGCCAGGGAGCGTTCGTCGCCGTCTTCGGTGATGCGGGCATTGGAAAGTCGCGGCTCGTGCGGGAGTTCGCGACCCACACGCCTGAGTTGCGAACGATCTCGGCGTTCTGTGAGACCTACCAGTCCACCACGCCCTACTTCGCCGGCCGCTACTTGCTTCGCGGCGCCCTCGGCATCGCGTCCGATGCTCCGACTTTGCGCTCCCTGGAGAGCGCCATCAGGCGCCTCGGTGAGGATTTGCTGCCGTGGTTGCCGCTGATCGGCAACGTCGCCGGCATCGATACTCCGTCGACGCCCGAGGTTGACGCCCTCGAACCTCAGTTCCGCCGTTCGCGCACGGTTGCTGTGATCGTCGATGTCCTCAACCGCGCGTTGACCGAACCGGTGGCGCTCGTGGTGGATGACGCGCACTGGCTCGACGAACTCTCCGGCGAACTTCTTGCCGGTATCGCGACGGCCGCGCGCGAACGTCCGTGGCTGATCTTGTTGGCCGGTCGCGTCGAGGTCGACTCCTACGCGCCGCCCGAAGAGGCACTGGACTTCGTTCTCAAGCTCGATCCACTCGATACCTCTGCAGCGAGCGCGCTCTTGCGTTCCGCCGACCAGGCCGCGCAGATGCGACCCGACCAGCGCGATGCAATCCTGACGCGCAGCGGTGGTAATCCACTATTTCTCGAGCAACTCGCAGCACGCGGTGACGTGAGCGCCGACGACCTCCCAGATTCCCTCGAGACACTCGTGGCCACCGACATCGACGCGCTGCCCGCATCTGATCGAGCGACGCTGCGCGTGGCCGCGGTCCTCGGCCCCATCTTCGACGGCGCTCTCCTGCTGTCGTTGGTCAGCGCAAATTCCAACCGAGAACTCTTGAGCGGCCGCCTCTCCCGGTTCATCGAGCCGGTGGGAGAACTCTCGTTACGGTTCCGCAACCAGACCTATCGCGACGTCGCCTACGAGACGCTTTCGTTCAGTCGGCGGCGTGACCTTCACGCACGAGCGCTCGCGGCAATCGAGGACGCCGCGGCGGACACCGACGAGGCTGCTGAGGTCCTCAGCTATCACGCTTTGCACGCTCGGGACTTCCAGCGCTGCTGGGACTACAGCCAGGTCGCCGCCGTCCGAGCGAAGGCGGCCTACGCGATGGTCGAGTCGGCGATCCTCTTCGAGCGAGCACTGACGGCCGGTAGCCAGCTTCATGTCGATCTCTCCGAGACATGGGAAGCGCTCGGCGACGTCAGCCTCACCGGGGGCATGTACGACAAGGCGAAACGCTCCTTCGACAAAGCCCGCGCCCTGGGCCCCCACACCAATGCCCGCATGGCGGTGCTGTGCCGGAAAGAAGCGATTACGGCGATGCACCGAGGCCAAGCCACGTCGATCACGCGCTGGATCAATCGGGGGCTTTCCCTCGTCGCTCATTCCTCCGAGCCCGAGGACATCGTGGTCCGCTCGAACCTGCGTTTGAGTTACGGCGAGGTGCTGCAGCGACGGCGCCGCAATGAGGAAGCGCTCGAGTGGGCCGACCTCGCCGGCGAAGACGCGATCGCAGTAGGCAACGATGCAGCGCTCGCTCGTGCGTTGACCATTCGCGGCATGGCTTTGCTCGACCTCGGCCGCATCACCGAGCTGGACTGCCTACAGGAAGCTCTCCGCCTTTGGGAAGAGGCCGGCAACCTTCACGACCAAGCGGCCGTGGCAACCGTCCTCGGTGCGGTTGCCTATCACTTGGGCCAGTGGGACGAAGCCGCCGCATTCTTCGATCGATCCGGACGGGACTTCGAGCGTTCCGGCGACGTCTCCAACGCCGGCTACGGCGTTGTGAACAACGCCGACATCCTGGTCGACCAGGGCCGAGGCGCCGAGACCGTGGAGGGGTTGCTCGAGGTCATTCGCGTCTGGCGCGCGGTGGGGTTGCTGTATCCAATCCCGAGCGCGCTGATCAACCTCGGTCGCTGCGCTCTCGAGCGCGGAGATCTCGAGGAGGCGGTGGCGCGCTTCAGCGAGGCCAGTTCGATGCGCGATGCCGCCGGGCGGGTGGAAACGGACTACTGGCTGGCCGAATGCGCGCTGCGGAGCGGCGACGCCGCGCAAGCGCTCGCACGCGTCGACGAGCTCATCCCGAAAGAGGAGAGCGGAGGTGGCACGTACCTGCCTCGGCTGTACCGACTCCGGGGCCTTGCCCTCGCCGCTCTCGGCCGCTTCGACGTTGCCGCGGCCGCCGAGGATCACAGCATTGCGCTGGCCCGAGAGCGCGGCGCCGCGTTCGAGGTGGCCCAAGGGGTGCTTGCCCTCGACGCTTGCCTTGCCGCCGAGGGCAATCGAGTTCCACAGGAACTCCGCGACGAGGCGTACGCAACGCTCAAGCGTCTTGGCGTACGAGACGTGCAGCTTCCGCTGCCTCCCGCCGCCTAAGGACGAAGTTCGCGGGCGGCGGCCGCAAGCACGCCGTTGACGAAGCGCCCCGACTCGTCGGTCGAATAACGCTTCGCCAGCGCGACGGCCTCGTCGAGAATGACTGCCGTCGGGACGTCGGGCCGATCCGTCAACTCATAGATGCCCAGCCGCAGCACGTTGCGGTCGACGACAGGCATGCGATCGAGGGGCCAGTCGGGAGCGAGACGCGCGATGGTCGCGTCGATGGTTGCGCGGTGCTCCCCTACGCCGGTGACGACGTCGACGGCGTACGGGTCCGGGGTCACCGGGAGCGCGGCAAGAACACCTTCGACCGTCGCGCCCTTGGCTTCGGTTTCGTAGAGCAATTCCAGGGCCCGCTCGCGAGCCATGGTGCGGTCCGCAGCGGCCACTCTGAACGAACTACTTAGGCGCGGGTGATGTACTCGCCGGAGCGAGTATCAACCTTGATCTTGTCGCCCTGGTTCACGAACAGGGGAACCTGCAGCACGTGACCGGTCTCGAGGGTGGCGGGCTTCCGCGCGTTCGACACGGTGTCGCCGGCGACGCCCGGCTCGGTCTCGGCGACGATGAGTTCCACCGACGCGGGCAGGTCGACACCGACGACCTCGTCACCAAAACGCTGGATGACGGCGGTGTCGGACTCCTTGAGGAAGCCAACGGCATCACCGAGCACGACCGGCGGCAGGTTGTGCTGGTCGTAGGTGCCCGTGTCCATGAACACGTAGTCCTCACCGTCCCGGTAGAGGAACTGCATCTCGCGCTTCTCGATGATGGCCTGCTCGAGCTTCTCGTCACCGCGGTAGGTGCGATCGACGACCGCTCCGTTGCGCACGTTCTTGAGCTTGGTCCGCACGAACGCGCCGCCCTTGCCCGGCTTCACATGTTGGAAGTCGATGATCTTGAACAATCCTTCCGGAAGGTTCACGGTCATACCGTTCTTGATGTCACTCATGCTTACCGTTGCCATGCGACTGCGAGTTCCTTCGTTGTGTTCGTGAGTGGGTAGCAGCCGTCGTCGGTAACGACGACGGTGTCCTCGATGCGGACGCCGCCGAGGCCTTCAAGGTAGACGCCCGGCTCGACAGTTACGACATGGCCGGGCGCGAGTGTGTCGGTCGACGTGGCGCTGACCCACGGAGCTTCGTGGATGTCGAGGCCGACTCCGTGTCCCGTGGAGTGCATGAAGGCCTCGGCCCAGCCCGCCGCGGCGATCACATCTCGGCAGACCTTGTCCACCTCGGAGGCAACGGCGCCGGCCTTCACCGCCGCCACGCCGGCTCTCTGACTCTCGGCGACGACGTCGACCATCTTCTGCAGCTCGGGCGACGGGGTGCCGGCGCAGACGGTGCGAGTCATGTCCGAGCAGTAGCCGTCGACGATGGCGCCGAAATCGAGCACGACAAGCTCGCCGGCCTCGATGATGCGCGACGACGGGCGGGCATGGGGCTTGGCACCATTGGGACCGGCCGCGACGATCGTCTCGAAACTGTTGCCCGACGCGCCGAGCTTGCGGATCTCGAAGTCCAGCGCGATCGCAAAGTCACGCTCGCTGATGCCGGACTGGAGCAGTGGACGTACGTTGGCCAGCGCCTCGTCGGCGACGCGAGCCGCTTCACGCATGCGGTCGAGCTCGCCTTCGTCCTTGACGCGGCGGAGTTGTTCGACGACGCCATCGGTTGCAATGAGTTCCGCCGCCGAGAACCAGTCCGCGGCGAAGGACCGCTGGCGCGCCCAACTCACGTCGCCTGCTTCGAGGCCGATGCGGGCGATGCCCTTGGCGGCGTCGGACACCTTCGCCTTCTGTTCGATCAGGTTGCCGATCTCGATACGGGCGTCGACGCCCGCCGCTGCGAGTTGCTCGGCCGACTGGAACTTGTAGCGGCCGTCGGTCGCCAACACCATCTCGTCTTGCTTCACCAGCAGCACTGCAGCCGAACCGGTGAAGCCGGTCAGGTAGCGGACATTGGTGAGGTTCGTGACGAGCAGCGCGTCGTACTCGGCCTCTTCCATGGCCGCGCGCAACTTCGGTAGCCGCGCCGCTATATCCATCGGTTTCATCAGATCAGCCTCGCAATCGCTTCCGCCGCCAACTCGTAGCCGTGCGGCCCCAGTCCCGTGATCGTCCCCTTCGACACCGGTGTGAGCACGGAGGTGTGCCGCCAGGGCTCACGCTTGCCGGTGTTGGAGAGGTGCACCTCGATGATCGGTCCTTCGAAGGTCGCCAACGCGTCGTGCAACGACCATCCGTAGTGGCTGATCGCGCCACCGTTGATGATGATCCCGTCGCAGTTGCCGCGCAGCGAGTGCACCTTGTCGACGAGGGCGCCCTCGTGGTTCGACTGGAAGAACTCGACGCTGATGCCGTATGGCGCTGCAGCCTTTTCGACGAGCGCGATGAGATCGGCCTCGGTGGTCGTTCCGTAGATGTCGACCTCACGCTGACCGAGCAGGTTCAGGTTGGGGCCGTGCAAGAGGGCGATTGACGACATTGCGCTCAGTCTCCCATTGCTGCGAGGGCATCGTCGAAGGAGATGCCCTCGACCACCTCGACCCCGTTGGGACCGTCGAGCACGAATGTGAGACCGTCCTTGTTGCCGCGCTTCTTGTCCCGCGCCATCACATCGACGAGTTCCTGGGGATCGCAGGCGGAAGGAATGTCGACCGGCAGGTCGTTGCCGGCCACCACGGCCACGTGTTCGGCGACACGATCCTCATCGATGCGGCCGAGACGACGTGCGAGCTTGGCGGCGTAGATCAAGCCGATGGCGACGGCCTCGCCGTGGCGCAGGTCGTACTTACCGACGGTCTCGAGCGCATGGCCGAGCGTGTGGCCGTAGTTGAGCGTCGCGCGCAAGCCCTTGGTTTCGTGCTCGTCGTTGCTCACGGCGTGCGCCTTGATGCGCACCGCCGCGGCGATGCGTTCGTCGAGCGGGAGGCTCGCCAAGTCTTCGCCGGTGAGGAAGTGGTACTTCGACAACTCGCCGAGGCCCGACCGCAGCTCGCGCGGCGGCAGCGTGGCGAGGGCGTCGGTGTCGCAGATCACCGCACGCGGCTGCCAGAACGCACCGACGAGGTTCTTTCCCGCCTTGAGATTGACGCCCGTCTTGCCGCCGACGGCAGCATCGATCATTCCGAGCAGCGTGGTCGGCACGTGCACGACCGCGATACCGCGGTAGTAGACGGCGGCGGCAAAGCCGGCCACGTCGGTGACGACTCCCCCACCCACGCCCACGACGGCGTCGGCGCGGTTGAGTCCAGCGACCGCGAAGGCCTCGCACAGGGCTTCGAGCGACGACAGGTTCTTCGAACTCTCCCCGTCCCCGAGCAGGTGCGTCGACTGCTCACGCGCCGTTTCGATCTCATGGGCGAACGCAATGCCCTCCTGCGTGACGATCGCCGCCCGACGAGCGCCACGCGGAAGCGTCGCGGCAAGCTCGTGACGCGCCCCGGCACCGACGATGACGGGATAGGTGCGCTCGCCCAACTCGACGTTCACGGTGATCACTCGCACACCGCCTTCACGACTTCGACGGCGACTTGGTTGGGGTCGAGCCCGTCCACATCGATGATCACGTCGGCGGTGTCGTCGTAGATCGGCGTGCGCTCGTCGAGCAGGCGGGTCAGCGCGAGCTCAGCGCCTTCGGCCAGCAGCGGACGTCCCGCGCCGTCTCCGACATGCGCCAGCAGCGTCGGCAGTGTCGCCCGCAGCCACACGATCGCGCCGGTTTCGTCGAAGACCGCGCGGTTGACCGGATCGATGACCGCACCGCCGCCGACCGAGATCACTGCTTCGTCGATCTCGTGCAGCGAACGGATGGCGGCGGCTTCGCGCTCACGGAACGCCTCGATGCCATTCGCCTCGATGAACTCCGGGACGCTGCCGACCGTTGCGGCCACCATCTCGTCGACGTCGAGGAAGCGCCACTGCAACAGTTGCGCCACGGCGAATCCGACGGTGGTCTTGCCTGCACCCGGCATGCCGATCAGAACGATCGAGTTACCCAAGCGACGCGACGAACGCTGCGTGGTTGGCCGCGAACTCCGTCACCGAGTCGCCCCCGAACTTGCGTTGCGCCTCGGCCGCCAGGACGAGCGCCACCATCGTCTCCGCCACAACGCCCATCGCCGGGACGGCCGTGACGTCGGTGCGCTCCTTGAAGCTGACGGTCTCTTCCTTGGTGAACACGTCAACAGTGCGCAGTGTCGGACGGTTCAGCGTGGCGAGCGGCTTCATCGCGGCGCGAGCAACGAGTAGTGCGCCGGTCGAGATCCCGCCCTCGACGCCACCGGCGAGGTCGCTCTCCCGCTTGTAGCCGGCGTCGGCTTCCCAGACGATCGCGTCGTGGGCTTCTGAACCACGGCGGTGCGCGACCTCGAAGCCGTCGCCGATCTCAACGCCCTTGACGGCCTGAATCGACATCAACGCCTGCGCAAGCAACGAGTCCAGCTTGCGGTCCCAGTGGACGTGACTGCCCAGGCCGACGGGCACGCCGTAACCGAGCACCTCGACGACACCGCCAAGCGAGTCGCCGTCCTTGGCTGCGGCCTTGATCTGGTCGATCATCGCCTGTTCCGCTGACTCGTCGAAACAGCGAACTTCGGAAGCGTCGATGCGCTCGAGATCGGCGAAGGTCGGTCGCGGCGCGTTGGCCTTGACCTCGGCCGTGCCCATCGAGATGACGTGGCTGAGGATGTCGACGCCGATGTGCTTGAGCAACGCCTTGGCGACGGTGCCTGCTGCGACGCGTGCCGCCGTCTCGCGGGCACTGGCGCGCTCGAGCACGTCACGAGCATCGTCGAACCCGTACTTCTGCATGCCGGCCAGGTCCGCATGTCCCGGACGCGGCTTGGTGAGCGGCTTCTCCGTCGCTCCCTTGGCCGGATTCATCTCGTCGACCCACTTGGGCCACTCGGTGTTGCCGATCTCGATGGCGACCGGTGAGCCGAGCGTGCGGCCGTGACGGATGCCACCGAGCAGCGTCACCTCGTCCTGTTCGAAACGCATGCGGGGACCGCGGCCGTATCCCAGGCGACGGCGGGCGAGCTCAGCCTGCACGTCTTCGACGGCGATCTCGAGGCCGGCAGGAAGTCCCTCGATGATGACAACGAGGCCCTTGCCATGCGACTCGCCGGCGGTCATGTAGCGCAGCACGCGGCAAGGTTACCGGTGCGACCTCCGGTTCTAAGAACCCTTTGCCCTGCTCAGGCCTCGATATCGCCGTGTTCGTCGAGGGTGGTCTCGCCGCGCACCTTGGTCAGAACCATTGACAACGCCTGACCGACCTTCGTGCTCGGTCCATCCCAGTACTCACCGCCGGTGGCCGTGATCTCGAGTACGCCGATGTCCGGATCGTCCTTGCCGTCGAAGTAGACCCCCGCCGCCGGGTTCCAGAGGCGCTCGATCAGGCTCCGATCGGTCACGATCCGCCCGCGTCCCTCGACCGCCGCGTACTGCTCCTTACCCGGGTCCGCGAACGACGCGTTCACGGCGAAGTCCGTCGTCTTGTCACTCGCCCACTCCGCGGACTTCGACACCAGGAACCGTAGGGTCGGCGACTCGCACTCCAGCAGCGTCAGGGGCCGCGCCGAGATTCCGTCGGGCGCCTCGACCGCCACCATGGCGAAACGCAGCCCGTCGATGGCCTCGTCGAGCGTGCGCGGTGTCTCTTGCGTTTTGACAGTCATGCCCAGGCCATACCCAGAGCATGGAGCGACCGACCGTCAGCCGCGCACGAAGCCGAGGAGTAGGTCGCCGCCGACGAGCACGAAGAAGGCACCGAGGGCCATGAACGGGCCGAAGGGCACCGGGTCCTGCCGGCCACGCTTCCGGGACAGGATCAGTGCAATGCCGATGACGGCCCCGAAGAGAAACCCAGCGAAGAGGCCGAGCATCGCCTGTTGCGCTCCGAGCCAGCCGAGGTCGAGCCCGATGACGAGGGACAGGCGCACGTCGCCGAAGCCCATGCCGCGTGGGTTGATGAGATTCATGATGAGAAAGGCGCCGAACGCGGCCACACCCGCGAGCACCGCGCGTTTGAGCGATTCACCGTCGCCGTCGACAAGCGCAGCGAGGGCGAGAAGGCCCAGCACGGTGCCCGTCAGTGGCCACACGAAACGACGCGGCAGGAGAAACAGATCGAGGTCGATCACGGACAAGCCCGTAAGTCCGAGCGCGGTGACAACGTGCGCCGCCGTGGCGACCTCGGCGCCGGACGCCAGCGCGACCACGAAACCGACCAGCGCAAACAACAGGCCGAGCCGGTAATGCTCGCCGAGCCACGGTCCTGCTTTCGGAACGGGCGGTGGATCATCCTCGGGATCAGGGGGAACCGAATCGATGAGCCGCTGCGCGTAGGGACTGACCACGAATCCGGCGACCGCGGCGGCGACCGCGACCGCGATATCGGCGCCGCTCACCGATGACTGTGCGCGAGCGCCGCCATTGCTGCCGCCGACATGGCCGGCAACGGCGCCTCGTGCCCCGTCCAGAGAGTGAAGGCGTGCGCGGCCTGATGCACGAGCATGCCGAGCCCACCGACAGCGTGTGCACCTGCGGCACGGGCCGCCTGAATGGTCGGCGTGATCGGCGGCGCGTACACCAGGTCCACAACGAGTTGATTCGAGTGGAACAACGAACCGTCGACGGCGGGCGTGTCGGTTCCGCCGACCATCCCCAGTGGCGTCGCGTTCACGACGAGTTCGGCGTCGCGCACGTCGCTTTCCTCGCCGACCCGGCCCGCCTTGCCCGCAAGCGCCGCCGCGTTCTCCGCGTTCGCCCGGGTGCGGTTGATCACGACAACCTCATCGGCTCCGGCGTCGGCCAAGGCGAGAACCACGGCGCGAGCCGCTCCCCCGGCGCCGACCACGACACAACGCTTGCCCTCGGCGCGGAACCCCTCGTCGTAAGCGAGGGAGTCGACGAACCCGGCCCCGTCGGTCGAGTGCCCGACAAGCTCGATTCCTTCCCGCACGACGCAGTTCACCGCGCCGAGCGTGGTAGCCGTCGCCGAAAGGCGATCGAGCGCCTCGATCACGGTCGCCTTGTGCGGCATCGTGACGGAGAGCCCGTCGATCCCGAGGGCGCGCGCGCCGGCGATCGCCGTCGCCGCATCTCCGTCGGCGACTTCGAACGCGACGAAGGCCCAGTCGAGTTCGGTCTCGGCGAAGGCCGCGTTGTGAATGACCGGCGACAGCGAGTGCCGCACGGGGTCACCAATGACGCCCGCAACCCGCGTTGCACCGGTGATGCCCATTCCTACGGGTTTACCCCGCGGCGCTTGGCGTCAGCGATGGCGGCCTGTTGCTCGGCGTAGGTGACCGAGAACTTGTGCGTGCCGTCCTTCTGGAACTTCACGTAGTACAGCCACGGGCCGGGTTCGGGATGCAGCGTCGCCTTCAACGACGCGCGCCCGACGGCGCTGATCGGTGTCGGCGGCAATCCTTTGACGACGTAGGTGTTGTACGGGGACTGGATCTTGAGATCGCTGTAGAGAACTCGCCCGTCAGGGCGACGACCACCGCGTGCGTAGATGACGGTGGCGTCGATCTGCAGCATCATTCCCTGGTTCAGGCGGTTGGTGATGACCTGCGCGATCTTCGGCCGGTCGGCCGCGACTTTGCCTTCGCTCTCGACCAGCGAGGCCATGATCAGCGTCTCGTACGCGCTGTGGCCGGGAGCGCCATCGGCGAGGTCTTCCTCGACGGCGACGGAGTCGAACTGGTCGACCATGCGCTTGAGGATCATCGCTTCCGTGTCGGTGGCCTCGACGAAGTACGTGTCGGGAAACACGAGACCCTCGAGGTTGTTCACGCCCGCAGGCTGGAACTCGGAGCGGATCTGGCCGCTGTTCGCGGCTTCGAGGAATTTCTCCGCGGAACGACCGGGCAGCTTTCCGACGCGCTCGGCGATCTGTTTGATCGTCAGCCCCTCCGGGATCGTCAGGCGCTGGAAGGTGATCTTGGGCCCGGCCTTGAGTTGTTTGACCACCGTGCGGAACGAGTCGTTCCGGCGCATGGTGTAGTTGCCGGCTTCGAGTCCGCTCGCCGGATGGATCTTCAGGTAGAGCTTGAAGACCGAGGCGCTGCTGATGACGCCCTTCTCGTCGAGGATCGCGGCGATAGTCGAGTTCGAGGCGCCTTCGGGGATCGTGAAGCTGACGGCTTGGCCCGGTTTGCCGGGCGGGTTCACCTGGCGCTGGTACCAAACGAAGACACCGCCAATGAAGATGAGAAACGCTGCGCCCGCGGCGACGAGCACACGCAGAGCGCGGTTCATGGCGGGTGAACTTACCCGTATCTCAGTGGTTCTCAGTCCTCGGGGGCACCGGCGTCGAGCCACGATTGCAGGATCACGGCCGCAGCCACTTTGTCCACGACGTCCTTGCGGTTCTTGCGGCGCACGCCACCCTCGATGAGGGCGCGATTGGCGGTGACCGTGCTCATGCGTTCGTCCCAGAACACCACCGGCACCGGCAGAGCAGCGCGCAGCTCCTCGATCTCGGCGCGCACTGATTTGGTCGCTTCCGAGTCCCGGCCGCTCATCGCACGCGGGAGACCCACGACGACAATCGCCGCGTTCTCCTCGTCGACGAGCTCGGCAATGGCCTTGTGGTCGGCGGCGTGGTCCGTGCCGCGCTTGATGACGTCATACGCCGACGCAATGACTCGCCCGGGGTCGCACGTGGCGACGCCGATGCGAACACTCCCGAGATCGAGCCCGAGGGCGCGACTCATCAGGCCGTCGTCGCGGCCCGCGCGATCTCGAGCGCTTCGTCGATGCCCCCGGCGTTCTTGCCGCCGGCCATCGCAATGTCGGGATTCTTCGAGCCGCCACCCTGCACGGCCTTCGCGGCGTTCGCTAGCAGCGCGCCGGCGTCGAGCCCGGCTTCGCGGCCGTCCTTCGAAACCGCCGCGATCAGCGCCGCCTTCCCGTCCTCCGGTGAGCCCCCGAGGATCACAGCACGAATGCCGGCGTGATCGCGCACCGCGAGGGCGAGATCGCGCAGTTCGTCCTGCACGAGACCATCGCGACGAGCCACGACGATGCCTTCGACCGCAGAGGCAGCCAAGGCCGGCGCCTCGGCGCGGGCACTGGCCGCTTTGAGCGTCTTGAGTTCCTGCTCGAGCGACTTGGCGCGCTCCAGGGTGCGGGCCACGGCGTGCACGACTTCTTCCGGCGACGCCTTCAGAAGCCCGGCCGCTTGCGTGAGCAGCTGATCACGCTCGTTCATCCACTTGAGCGTGCCCTCGCCGGTGACGGCCGTGATGCGGCGCATGTTGGCACCGATCGACTCTTCCGAGACGACCTTCGTGGCGCCTATGGTGCCCAGCGCGTGCACGTGCGTGCCGCCGCAGAACTCTGTCGAATGCGGGCCGGCCTGGATGACGCGGACGCGGTCGCCGTACTTGTCGCCGAAGAAGGCGATAGCGCCCATGCGTTCGGCTTCGGCCTTCTCGTACTCGCCGGAGCCGACGTCGGGGTTGGTGAGGATCTCGGCGTTCACGAGTTGTTCGACGCGCGCGATCTCGTCGGGCGTCATCGGCCCGAAATGGCTGAAGTCGAAGCGCAGTTCCTCAGGGCCGACGCGCGAGCCCTGCTGTTTCACGTGATCGCCGAGAACCGCGCGCAGCGCCCAGTGGAGCAGATGGGTCGCGGTGTGGTTGCGACGGATGGCGTTACGGCGATCGGCGTCGATGGCCGCAGTCGCGTCCTGCCCAATCGACACCTCACCCTCGATGACCTCCCCGAGGTGGCGATGCAGACCCTGCACGGGCGCGGTCGTGTCGTCGACGCGGAAGGTGCCCGTCGACGTGGTGATCGTGCCGGTGTCGCCGACCTGACCACCGCCTTCGGCGTAGAACGGCGTCCGATCGAGGAACACCTCGAGGCCGCCATCGGGGCGCTCGACGATGGCGACGATCTTCCCCTGCGACTCGTCCTCGTCGTAGCCGGTGAACACACTGCGGCCGTTCGTGTCGAAAATCTCGCGGTAGGCGGTGACGTCGTTGTCGCTGGCGCTGACGACCTTGCGGCCTTCGCGGGCGCGCTTGCGCTGCGCGGCCATGCGCTCGTCGAAGCCGGCACGGTCGAGTTCGACGCCGCGCTCTTCGGCGACCTCGGCGGTGATCTCGATCGGGAAGCCGAAGGTGTCGTGCAGCTGGAAGGCGACCTCGCCGCGGATCTTGCCGGACTCGATCTCCTGGTCGAGCACGGTCGAGCCGTCCTTGAGCGTGCGACGGAAGCGGGTCTCCTCCCGCTCCACGTGAGTGAGGATCGTGTCCTTGTGCTTCACCAACTCGGGGAAGCCACCGGCGCTGATGTCGATGGCCGCACCGACGAGGTCGGGCAGCACGACGTGATCGACGCCGAGCTGATAGGCGCGACGAACGGCGCGACGCACGACGCTGCGGCAGATGTACCCGCGTTCTTCGTTGGACGGCACCACGCCGCCTTCGATGAGGATCGCCATGCTGCGGGCGTGATCGGCCAGCACGCGTAGGGCTGTGGTCGTGGCGTGGTCCTCGCCGTACTTCGTGTTCGTCAACCGCTCCGCCTCGGCGATGATGCGGCGCATCTCATCGGTGTCGAAGACGGTCTCGGCGTTCTGTAGCAGCATCAGCCACCGCTCGATGCCACCGCCCGTGTCGATGTTCTTCTTGGCGAGATCCGTGACCGAGCCGTCCTCGGACCGGTAGTTCTGCATGAAGACGAGGTTCCAGAACTCGACGTAGCGGTCGCCGTCGCCGTGCTCAGGACCGCCCTCGTCGCCCCACTCGGGGCCGCAGTCGAAGTGGATCTCGGAACACGGACCGCAGGGACCGCTGTTGCCCATCTCCCAGAAGTTCTCTTTGTCACCGAGGCGCTGGATGCGGTCCATCGGCACGCCAACCTGCTCGTGCCAGATGGCCTCGGCTTCGTCGTCACTCGTGTGGACCGTGATCCAGAGACGATCACCGTCGAAGCCGACCTTCTCGGTCAGCAGCTCCCACGCCATCGGAATGGCCGTTTCCTTGAAGTAATCACCGAAACTGAAGTTGCCGAGCATCTCGAAGAACGACATGTGGCGGCGGGTCTTGCCGAGTTCGTCGATGTCGTTGTGTTTGCCGGAGAGACGGATGCACTTCTGGATGCTCGTGGCCCGCGGGTACGGCGCCGGCTCCTCGCCGAGGAAGTACGGCACGAACTGGTTCATGCCCGCGTTGGTGAACAGCGGAGCCGTCGGGTGATGCGGGATGACGCCGGAGCTCGGAACTGCGGTGTGGCCGCGCTCGACGAAGAAGTCGGTGAAGGTTTTGCGCAGCTGGTTCGAGTCCATGACGCGCATCAATGTAAAGGACCGACGGTACGCAACCGGCCTTGATTTCGTCAGGCCCCCAGGCGCGCCCGTCGGGTCCCAAGCGAAACGGCCAGCGCGACTGATGCTGCGGCC
Source organism: Actinomycetota bacterium (assembly GCA_048498715.1). Taxonomy (GTDB): domain Bacteria; phylum Actinomycetota; class Acidimicrobiia; order Acidimicrobiales; family JACCXE01; genus JACCXE01. Next base: position 201,832 of record JBEHXL010000001.1, read on the forward strand.
CCAATCGCGAGGGTGCCGCCTCGCGTCATAGGGGTCACACGCTCCGTGGTCAGGGTCCAGACGAGCGCCGCGAGCGCTGCGAGAAATCCCGTCACCGCCAGCCGAACGCTGACAGTTTCCATCTGCACCAGATCCTGATCGGCGCCGAGCGCCGTACGGGTCGCGCCTTCACTCCGTAGCAACCGGTCGAGCCAGGCCACGGGCGCTCGAACGGCGACAACCACGCCAACCGCCCAGGTCAGCACGACACAGGCGATCCAGCTTTGTTTCCCCGCGCGGACCGGTTCGCCATTCGCGATGGCCTCCATCGCGAATGCGGCGAGCGCGGTCGACAAGAGCGCGAGCAGAGCCTTTACGTACCGAAGCACGATCGACTGTGTTCGCAGTACATGGCGGGTCATTCCGAACTCGACCTTCGCAACTTCTTCGAGCAAGGTTCGGGATCGCGACGCCGCCATCGCTTGGAGCCCCGCGGCGCGAGACAGATCAGTGGCCGCGCCCCCTACGTCGCCGAGGCCATATGTGGCGAGGCGTGCGTCGATGGCTTTGCGGGCCGCCGGATTGGCGGGGACCAGCAGCTCCACGGCTGTCGAATCACGCCGGGCTTCGACTAGCCGTGCGGCCGCCTCGTCGGAGAGGTCGTCGGCGGGCATCTGCAGTGCCGTCAAGGTGAACCGAGGGACGAACACCTCGGACGCGTCTCGCTGAAGGTGATTGGCATGGAAGTAGAACTGCGTGAGGTCGCGAAACAGCATCCACAGCGCCGTTAGCGGGATCAGCAACGACGTCGCGACAGCCACCGTCAGCAACAGGCGCCCGCCGTTCGCCGGGCCCGTCAGGAGCGCTCGGAACACCGAGGAAACGACGTCCCGCTCCACGGCAGGCAGCAGCACCATGAGTCCTGCACCCGACAAGAGCGCCGAGCCGACGCGATGCATCGTTGAAAGGCGGACCTCGCTGCGCTGAAGAAACGCCCGGATGGCCGAACGCTCCGCTTCTTGGAGCGGCGACATCTAGACGGCTTTGCGGCTCCGGCGCGTGCCGGAATCCACGAACTCCAAGCCGTCGAGTTCCTCGAGGAGCTCTCGTGTTTCCGTGAGGGAACTGGTGAGAATCGCCTTCGCCGTCGCCAACAGATCGAAGATGCGCGGTTCAGTGACCGAATAGATCACCTCGGAGCCGACCTTGCGCGACCGGACGAGATTCGCGCGCCGGAGAATCGCGAGCTGCTGCGACAGGTGCGACGGTTCGATTCCGACCTCCGGCAGGAGTTCGTGAACCGGTCGTTCGCCATCGCGCAGAACCTCGAAGATCCGGATACGCGCGGGGTGCGCCAGCGTCTTGAAGAACTCAGCCTTGACTTGGTAGATCGGGCGGGTCACCCGCGGCCCCCTTGTGTCGAGTTGACGAAATTATACCCTCGGCAACTCATCGCCATCTCTGATGAATTGCTAGATTCGTCATTTCATGTACTAGTTGACCAGGAGATGGTGAGTTGAGCAGCAAAGACGCAGACGTGATGCGCGGTGTCGGCCGAAACATGGCGCTCGGTGGCCTCGCAACGTTCGTGGCAACGATCCTCCTGTGCTTCATCGCCACTCACGACATTCGGGCTGCGGTGACAATCTCGATCGTGCCGGCTTCGTTCGGAGCACCCTTCGTGGGGCTAATGATCAGCTACCTGCAATCCGAGCGCCGAACGGACTGAACCTCGTCGCCGGACGCGGTGAGGAATCGGCCCACTGCGTCGCGAAGGCGCCCGAACACCTGCGTGGTACTGCCGCCACATGCCGCAATCGTCACGTAGAACGTGCCGGAGACGTTGCGAAGCCTGACTTGGGCACCATGCCCCAGGTCGCTGACGACTTCGGCCCCACTGCACTCGAGAAACCCCTCGCCGAAGATGCGGCGCATTTCGACAAGCTCAGTTGCCCTGTGCACATGATTACTTTACACTATTGTCAACTCAGCAAGTCCGCAATTATGCGGACCGCCGTTCAGATGTCGAAAAGTCCCGTTGGTACTTCGACTTGGATGCTCGCGCTGTCACTGGAGACGACGAAGTTGAGCGGCACCAGCGCGCCCGACTCGAGTACCAGCAGGTCGCTGGCGGGGTTCGCTTCCACCGACGTGACGGCGCCGTGCGCCGTTCCGTGCTGGTCGACGACGGTCTTGCCGATCATCTCGTGCACCCAGAGCGCGTCCTCGTCTTCCAGCGGCTCCGCGAAGAGATCGCGGTGCGCAATCGCTTCCGATGCGTTGCGATCGAACACGCCGTCGAACGCCACGAGCCAGCGGTGGGCCTGCGGCTTCGAGTGCAGCACGGTCAACGCCCGGCCACCATCTCCGTCGAGGACGAGGACGGCGCCGGGCGCAACGCGTTCTTCTCGATTGGTGGTCAGCGTGATGATGACTTCCCCACGCAGACCGTGGGGCTTGTCGATCCGCCCGACCTGAAGCAATTAATCGACGATGTCGACAGATGCTTCGACACCGGCGCGGGCGCCGGCGGCGCGCACGACGGTGCGGATGGCCTGCGCATTGCGGCCACGACGACCGATCACGCGACCCATGTCGTCCTTGCCGACGGTCAGTCGGAGGTCGACGGAGCCTTCGCTCTCGTCGGCTTCGATCGACACGTCTTCGGGATTGTCGACGAGTTGGCTCGCGACGAAGGTCAGCACCTTCTCCGGAACGGAGTCGGGCACTACTTGCCGGCCTTGAACTGGTCCCAGGCGCCCGAGATCTTGAGCAGCTTGCCCACGGTCTCAGTGGGCTGCGCACCCTTCTTCAACCACTCGACGGCCTTGTCGTTGTCGAGGTTGACAACCGACGGCTCGGCCCGGGGGTCGTAGTTCCCGAGGATCTCGATGAAGCGGCCGTCACGCGGCGAACGCGCGTCGGCAACGACAACGCGATACGTCGGCTGCTTGGTCTTACCCATCCGCATGAGGCGGAGCTTTACGGCCATTACGGCTACTTCCTCTTCTTCTTGTTCTTCTTGTTTTGGCGGCGACGCATGCCGGGCATGGCGCCCATTTGCTTCATCATTTTCTGCATCTCTCCGAATTGCTTGAGCAATAGGTTGACATCACTGATCGTGGTGCCGCTACCCAGAGCAATTCGCTGACGACGCGAACCATTGACCATGGTCGGAGTTGCTCGCTCCTCACGGGTCATGCTGCGAATGATCGCCTCGACCTTGCCGACCTCGCGGTCGCCAATTTCGACGTCTTTCATCTCCTTGGGAAGCCCAGGAAGCATACCGAGAACGTTGGTCAGAGGCCCCATCTTCTTGATCTGCTGCATTTGATCGAGGAAGTCGTCGAGGGTGAACTGCCCCTCCATGAGCTTCTGGGCGGCTTTCTCGGCCTCTTCCTCCTCGTAGACCGCTTCGGCCTTTTCGATCAGCGTGAGCATGTCGCCCATGCCGAGGATGCGGCCCGCCATGCGGTCGGGGTGGAAGACGTCGAAGTCTTCGAGCTTTTCGCCGTTGGAGGCGAACGCAATCGGGCGGCCCACGACCTGCTTGACCGACAGTGCGGCACCACCACGGGCGTCGCCGTCGAGCTTGGTGAGGATCACGCCGTCGAGGGCGAGCGTCTGGTGGAACGCCTCGGCCGTGTCGACCGCGGACTGACCGGTCATCGCGTCGATGACGAGGAACGTGTAGTCGGGCGAGGTGACCTCGCTGATCTGGCGGACCTGCTCCATGAGCTCGGCGTCGACCACGAGACGTCCAGCGGTGTCGACGATAAGAACGTCCTTGCCGAGGCGCTGGGCTTCGGCGAGGCCGGCACGAGCAACCTGGACCGGGTCGCTCGGCTCGCTGAACATGGATACACCGACCTGGCCGGCGAGCACGCGGAGTTGTTCGACGGCGGCGGGGCGCTGGAGGTCGGCGCCGACGAGCAGCGGGTTGCGACCCTGGGATTTGAACCAGCGGGCGAGCTTGGCCGCGTTGGTCGTCTTACCCGAACCCTGCAAACCGGCAAGGAGCACGACCGTCGGCGGCTTCGACGCGTAGGTGATCTTGAGCGTCTCGCCGCCGAGGGTGTTGATCAGCTCTTCGTGGACCAGCTTGATGACCTGCTGGGCCGGGCTCAGGCTCTTCGACAGATCGAGGCCGAGGCACGCATCCTTGACGCGGGTGATGAAGTCCTTGACGACGGTGAAGTTGACGTCGGCTTCGAGAAGGGCGACGCGGATCTCACGACAAACTTCGTCGATATCGGCCTCGGTGAGGCGGCCACGGCCCCGGAGGCGCGTGAAGATGCCGTCGAAACGATCGGAGAGGGACTCAAACACAGCCCCGAGAGGATACTTGGGTCGCTAGGCGACCTTGATGCTCATCTCCACAGTTGTCGAGGAATCCTTGGGATCGGACGGGCCGCAGTCGGCCCCGGACTTGAGCGTGAACTTGGCCGTGTAGGTACCGGGCTTCTCGTAGACGTGCACCCGCTCGACGCCCAACTTGCCGGCGCCGGGCGCTACGTCGGTGGCACACGCCTCGCAGCGAATGTCGCCGGCACCGTTGTCGCCGTACGCGACCTCGACACCGTCGAAGCAGCCCGTCGCGAAGCCCCGATCTGGGTCGGCGGCAGTGATGGAGAACCGGACCGGCTCCCCCGCTTTCGCGTCCGACGCGCAGATCTGGCCGCTGATGTCGCCGTCGAAGGTCGTGCAGTTGTTCGCGGGCGGAGCCGGCTCGGTCTGTCCCGGTTTCGTGGCGCCGGGGTCAGCCGGATTCGGCGTCGACTGGGTAGGCGCAGGCTGGATGTACTTGTCGTCGGCCGCGTAGGCCGCGACCTTGCCGCCGTCACCCGTGCCGAAGTCGTACGAGGGCACGAGCCAGAGATCACCGTCGTAGTCGGACTGCATGAGCAGGCCGACCGAGACGCTGGTGAGCTTCACGACGGTCGGCTCCTGCTGTGGTTCGGGTTGGCCGGGTACGGGCTCACCAACGGCGATGTCGTCACGGGCCTCCAGCGTGGTGGCTTTGCCGTACGACTCGTTCAGGCGAGCGACGGCATGGTCGAGCGACGCCAGGTCGTAATCGCCCACCGCCGAGGGATTCACGAGGTAGCCCGACGCGGAAACGATGGCGTTCTTCGGGCCAACGGTCACATACGTCTCGTAGCCGTCGACGCTATGGCCGTCGACCACGTTCTGAAAGCGCACGTTTTGTGTCGCGCCGTCGAAGGACTCGACGCTCACTTTGGCCCCGACGACGTCGACGCCGCCGTCCGCGAGGGCCTTTTTCGCCACGACCTTGGCTTCGTCCGCGGTCGGCGCGTCCTTCGGGACAGTGGTCGTCGGAGCCGGCGTCGGTTCGCACGAGGGCGCATCACTGGCGACGGGCGTGTCCGGCGCGACCGGCGCCACTGCGCAGCCGCTCGAACCCGAGCCCGACACGGCGTAACTGACCGACATCGAGAAGACGCCGCCGTTCCGGTTGACGTACAGGTTCGGTTTGTCCTCACCCCCACCGCCCATGGTGAACGCGGCACCGTCTGCTTTCACCTCGCCGTCGACACCGAGAGCTGCGGCGAGTTTCCTCACGGCCGCTTCGTCGACGTCGGCGAAGTTGTAGGCCTTGCCGGTCTTGGCGTTCGAGGTGACGCCGTCGGCGAGTTCGTAGCGAATGTTGGCCACCATCATCGAGCTGTCCGCCGACGCGGCCATGGCCCTCTCGCCACCGGCGCTCGCGTTCTGGGCGCCCGGCAACAGAGGCAGCTCACCTCCGCCCTTCCCGCAGGCAGCCAGCAACGCTGCAAATCCGACCAGACCTACCGCCAGGTTGTGTCGACGCATGTTGCTTAGACGTCGACGGTTTTCGTGCTGGTTCCGCTAGTCGTCAGAAAAAAGTGCTTCGACGAATTCGTGGGCGTCGAAGTCGATCAGGTCGTCGGGGCCTTCGCCGACACCGACCAGCTTGATCGGGATCCCGAGCTCGGCCTGGATCGCGAGTGCGATACCGCCCTTCGCGGTGCCGTCGAGCTTCGTCAGCACGACGCCGGTCACGCCCGCGGCCGCCGCAAATTCCTTCGCCTGAGCGAGGCCGTTGTTGCCGGTGGTCGCATCGATGACGAGCAGCGTCTCGGTCAGTTCGGCCGGACCCTTCTCCGCGATGCGGTGCACCTTCTTGAGTTCCTCCATCAAGTTGACCTTGTTGTGGAGGCGGCCGGCCGTGTCGGCGAGGATCAGGTTTGCGCCACGGGCGGCGCCGGCTTCGATGGCGTCGAAGACGACCGAGCCCGGGTCGGCGCCTTCGGCGCCGCGGATGATGTCGGAGCCGGTGCGCTCCGCCCACATCTGGAGTTGGTCGGCGGCCGCGGCGCGGAACGTGTCGCCCGCGGCGAGCATGACCTTGTTGCCGTCGCCGACCTCGCGACGGGCGAGCTTGCCGATCGTGGTGGTCTTGCCGACCCCGTTGACGCCGACCATGAGCCACACGCTCGGGCCCGTCGCCGCCTTCTTCAGCGAGCGATCACCTTCCAGACGCCCCTCGAGATCGGCCTTCAGCGCGGCGAGAAGATCCTCGGAGTTCCTGATCTTCTCGGCCTTGGCCTGACCGCGCAGGTCCTCGATCACGGCCATCGTCGTCTGCACGCCGAGGTCGGATCGGATCAACGCCTCTTCGAGCTCGTCCCACGTGTTGTTGTCGATCGACTTGATGCCGACGACGCCGGCCATGGCCGCCCGCGCCCGACCGAGACGATCCCGCAGACGCGGCTTGACGACGGGCTCGGGCTCCGGCTCGGGCTCCTGCTCGACGACGGGCGGTTCCTCTACGACAACCGGCGGTTCCTCGACAACCACCGGCGGGGCTTCGACGACCGGGGGCGCCTCGACGACCGGTGGCGCCTCGGTGACAGGTGGCGCCTCGACCACGGGCGGCGCCTCGTGGACGATTACCGGCGGCGCAGCCTCTTTCGGAGGCTCGAGGGTCGTGGTCCCGCCGGTCGGCGCGCCGATGTCCGGACGCTTGCTCTTGTTGGCCGTCCCGAGGCGGACGAGCGAGACGACGAGCAGCAGTACTGCCGCGATGATGAGGACCAGAAGAACCGCTTGCATGACCCGCCCACCCTAGGGCGGCGCCCTACGAGGCGGTGGTGCTCGAAGCCTCCGCCGACGCTTCCGCCGGCGCCACGACGATGTCCTTCAGCTTTTCGGACACGACACGAGAGGAACCACCCGGGATCATCGTGACCCCGTAGAGGCAGTCAGCCGCTTCCATCGTGCGCTTCTGGTGGCTCACGATCACCAGCTGAGCTTCCTGGCGAAACTCGTGAATGAGATCGAGGAATCGGTGCAGGTTCACGTCGTCGAGGGCCGCCTCGACCTCGTCCATCAGATAGAAGGGCGACGGCCGGCTGCGGAACACGGCAAAGAGGAAGGCCAGTGCCGTCAGCGAGCGCTCGCCACCCGACAGCAGCGACAGGCGCCGCACGTTCTTGCCCGACGGGCGCGCCTCGACCTCGATGCCGGTGTCGAGCGGATGATCGGGATCGGTGAGGCGTAGACGGCCGGTGCCACCCGGGAACAGCGTGGAGAACAACTTCTCGAAGTTGTCGGCGACGTCGACGAAGGCGGCCGCAAACAGATCGATGATCTCGGTGTCGATCGCCTTGATGACCTTGCCGAGTTCCCGTCGCGTGTTCTTGACGTCTTCGAGCTGGCCTTCGAGGAAGGTGTGGCGCTCCGACAATGCGGCGTGTTCTTCGAGCGCAAGCGGGTTGATCGGGCCCATGAGGCGCAGCTCCCGCTCGAGGTCACGCGCCCGGTTGGCCGGGTTGGTACCGGCGGGCAGCTCGGGCATGAGCGCTCCGACGACTTCTTCGGGCTCCATGTTGTGATCCCGCCGCACCGTCTCGATGACGGTGTCGAGGCGGACCTTCACCTCGGCAAGCTCGAGCTCGGCCCGCTGCGCGCGTTCACGCGTCTCGTTGAGGCGACGCTCGGCGTCGGTGCGCTCGCGGCGCAGCGCCTCGAGGCGCTGGATCATTTCGCGGCGACCGGCCGCGTGGCGGTCGCGCTCGGCCCGCAGCCGATCACGGAAACCCTGCAGCCACACGATGCGCTCGGCGACGCCGGCGGCGATACGGGCCGTGGCATCGATGCGGGCTTCTATGCCTTCGCGTCGCAGGGCGACCGCGGCGCGGTCACCGGCGAGACGGGCGAGGCGCTCTTCGACCTCGGCCTGCCGCTTGAGCAGGCCGACGCGGCGGGCGTCGAGCGCGCCGGCGCGGACGTCGAGGTCGTTGCGTTGGTTGGCGAGCGCGTTGCGGGCGTCGGTCTCGGTTTGCACCCGTGTCGCGAGCTGTTCGACAGGGATGATCGCGTCGTGCAGCGCGGCGAGCCGCTCGCTGTCTCGCACAAAGGCCGCCGTCGCTTCGTCGCGCGCAGTGGTCGCCGCCGCGAGTTCGGCCTCGCGACCGGCGGCCTGCGTGCGCAGTGCGTCACGCGAGCGCTCGGCGTCGCCGTTCTCGCGAGTCGCCGCCAGGAACGCCTTGCGTGCGCCGTCGAGCGCGGTCTTCGCCTCGGACGCCGCCCGGTCGGCGTAGGAGAAGGTTTGATTGGCCGTGCGCTCAGCCGTGTCGGCGGCTTCGGCCTCCGCGGTCGCCGCTTCGAGCGCGGCGCCCGTCGCCCCCACACCACCAGCGCCGACGCGCCAGCCCGTCGCCGCGAAACGGTCGCCGTTCCGCGTGACGGCGACGACGCCGTTGTGTTCGAGCGCAAGATCGAGCGCTTCGGTCCAGTCGCCTTCCACGACGACCGCGCTCGAGAGCAGGACGTCGAGGAGACGCTCGACGTCGTCGTTCTTCGATGAAACATGCGCTCGCACCGGCTCGGCACCGAGGGCGCCGGCCGTGAGGCCGAGGCTGCCTGGCACCGACGTTGCGGTCAGCGCCAACACGGCACCGCTGATCTCGCCTTCGCCCAGCTTGGTCAAGGCGTTACGACCGGTCGCTTCGCTGTCGACGACGATCGCGGTGATCGCTTCGCCGACCGCAGCTTCGAAGGCGGCTTGCCAACCCTCTTCGACGTCGACGAGGTCGAGCAGGGTGCCGAGGACGCCGTCAACACCGTCGAGGTGGGCGGCACCGGCGCGGGCGCGGGCCGTGTCGAGCGCGGCGGCGAGCGCGTCGCGGCGACCGTCGGCGCGGGCTTTGCGTTCCTGCGCGGCGCGCAGATTTGCCAGCGCGGTTTCGCGTTCCGTGTCCGCCGTCTCGGCCTCACGCTGGAGGCGAGCGACGGCGATCTCGGTGTCGGCGACGGCCATTGCAGCCGTCGAGGCACGCTCGGTCGCCTGCGTCAGGCGCTGCGTGAGGTCGGTGCCGGCGGCCTGCGCGCGTTCGAGCTTGGCCTCCGCCGATCGAGCGGCGTCCGACGCCGACGCGACCGACGCGGCGAGCGCAGCGGCTTCGCCCTTCATCTCCGCGAGACGGCGGGGTGCGTCGAGATCGTCCTCGGAGGGCTCGGCGTCGTCACCGAAGCCCAGTTCGGCAAGCTGATCCCGAACCTCGGCCGCCGAGCGCTGCACTTCTTCGAGTTCGCTGGCGATGCGAGCCGAGTCGGCCTCGAGCGACGCGACCACGGTCTGGTCGATCGCCGCAGCGAGTTCCGCGGCGGCGGTACGGCCGCGTTCGGTTGCCGTCGTGCGGATGGCGTTGGCCCGCTGCAGCGCCGATTCCACCCGGACCTGCAGGTCGGCCAGTTCGTCGCCGCGAGAGGCGTCCAGCTCGGTCTCCGATGACGTAACGAGGCCGTCGAGACGCACCAGTTCGTCGCGCAGATCGCGGTCGGTCTTCGCCTGCTCAGCCTTGGTGTCGTCAGCGGCCTTCAGGCGAGCGGTCAGCTGGGCGACCTCGCGACCGGCGAGGAAAATCCGCAGCGCTTCGAGTTCGGCGGCCACGTCGCCGTGACGCCGAGCCGCGTCGGCCTGGCGTTCCAGAGGCTTGAGCTGACGACGGACCTCGCGCAGCAGGTCGTTGAGGCGCACGAGGTTGCCCTCGGTCGACTCGAGGCGGCGCTGGGCCTTCTCCCGACGACGGCGGTACTTCAGAACGCCGGCCGCCTCTTCGATGATTGCCCGGCGATCCTCGGGGCGGGCGTTGAGCACGGCGTCGAGCTGGCCCTGGCTGACGATGACGTGTTGCTGGCGGCCGACGCCGGAGTCCGAAAGGAGCTCCTGGATGTCGAGCAGGCGGCAGGGCACGTCGTTGATCGAGTACTCCGACTCACCCGACGCCCGGAAGAGGGTGCGGCTGATCGTCACCTCGGCGAAGTCGATCGGCAAGATGCCGGCGGTGTTGTCGATCGTGAGACTGACCTCGGCGCGGCCCAGCGCGGCGCGCTTGGCGGAGCCGGCGAAGATGACGTCTTCCATCTTCGAGGACCGGACCGTCTTGGGACCCTGGGCGCCGAGCACCCAGGCGACGGCGTCCACGACGTTGGACTTACCCGAGCCATTGGGTCCGACCACGACGGTGACGCCCGGTTCGAACACCAGGGTCGTCGAGTCGGCGAACGACTTGAAACCCTTGAGCGTCAAAGACTTCAGAAACACAGCGACGCCAACCTACCTGCCGCTACCTACGAACTCGCGAATGGTCAAGCACCGTTTTCGGAATTTCTTGACAACGTCCACAGAAGTGCGTCCCGCGCTGGGCCACGACCGTCTTTTCGATGGGTGCACCGCAGCGGGGACAGGGCTGGCCGGCGCGTCCGTAGACCTTGTGGCGGCTCACGAAATCGCCCTTCTGCCCGTAGGCGTCGACGTAGTCCGACAGCGACGAGCCCCGTGCGGTGATCGCCGCCTTCAAGATCCGGACCATGTGCTTGCGCAAGGCCCCGGCCTCCTCGGCCGTGACTGACGACGCCGACCGAAGCGGGTGCAACCGAGCCGCGAACAGGGCCTCGTCGGCGTAGATGTTGCCGACCCCGGCCACCAGGTTCTGGTCCAGAATGGCAGCCTTCAGTGGCCGAATCCCCGTCAGGCGTTGGTGGAATCGTTTCGTCGTGAGCCTCGGATCCACGGCGTCGGGGCCGAGCGACCGCATCGAGCGGGGCCGCCCATCCGCCTCGAGAGGGTCGACGAACAGCTCGCCAAAGGTGCGCGGATCGACGAACCGCAACTGCTGGCCGTTGTCGAGATCGATGACGACGTGGGTGTGTTTCGCCCTCTCGTCTTGCGGTGCGGCAACGCGTAACTGACCACTCATCCGGAGGTGGACGATCAACGCGTCGTCGCCGTCGAGGTCGACGACCAAGAACTTTCCGTGCCGGCGAACCGCCGTCAGCGTGCGGCCGCGCAGCGCGGCGACGAAGTCCGGATGCGACTGACGGCGCACGGCGCGGTCGCGCGTGACGACGACGTCGCGCACAATCCGTCCGGTGAGAAACGGCTCGAGGTCGCGACGAACGGTCTCGACCTCGGGCAGCTCAGGCAATAACGCCGGCCTTCATGGCCTCCCAGGCCGCCCGCGCCGCGGCTTGCTCGGCCTGTTTCTTGGAGCGTCCGGCGCCCTCGCCCTTCTGGTCCGGGCCGATGAAGACCCGGGCCTGGAACGTCTTGGCGTGATCGGGCCCCGAGTCCTCCACGACGTAGCGCGGCAGGTCGGGCCAGTGCTGCGCAGCAAGCTCCTGTAGGCGGGTCTTGTAGTCCTGCCCGCCCGGTCCGGCCGCGGCTTCTTCGATGAGTGGGCCGAGCATCCGCATGACGAATTCCTCGGCCGCGGACCAGCCACCGTCCATGTAAATGCAGCCGATGACCGCTTCGAAGGCGTCGGACAGGATCGACGGCTTTTCCCGGCCACCGGACGCAGCTTCGCCTTTTCCGAGTTGGATGGCGGCGCCGAGATCGAGTTCGACGGCCGCCTCGGCCAGGGCTTGGGCGTTCACGACCGACGAGCGCACCTTCGCCAACTCCCCTTCGGGCAGCTTCGGATAGGTCCGGTAGATGTAGTCCGTGACGACGAGGCCGAGCACCGAGTCACCGAGGAACTCGAGACGCTCGTTCGACGCGTTGCCGTCGTTCTCCGCGCACCACGACCGGTGCGCAAGCGCGGCCGTCAGGTTGGCGGGATCGACGAAGTCGTATCCGATGCGCGTCGCGAGCGCATCGATGTCTGCGTTACTCAAGTGAGCTTGGCAACGATGTAGTCGACGACGTCACCGATCGTGCGTAGTTCCGCCAAGTCTTCGTCGTCGATGTGCAGGCCGACCGAGCGCTCGCCGAGTTCGCCTTCGAGCGCCTCGACGAGATCGATCAGCGCCAGTTCGTCGGCACCGAGGTCGTCGCGGAAGTCGGAGGTGAGCTCGATCTCGTCGGGATCGACCTCGAGGATCTCGCCGACCTGATCGCGCAACACGGCGATCACGTCATCGCGAGAGATGGGGTTGCTGGTTGTGTGGGTTTCTGCAGGCAACAGCGCTCCTTCCGATGGTCAGGAGAGTACCGAGGCCCCCAGGGCGTCCACGACGCGGGCCTCGTGCAGTTCGCTGGCGATCCGCACGGCATTGACCACCGCTTTGGCCGACGACGAACCGTGGCCGATCAGCGCGAGGCCCTTCAGTCCGAGCAGCGCCGCACCGCCGGTCGCGTCCGGATCGAGCACATCCGCGGTCGGAGCGAGCGCCGGCAGCAGGACCTTGCCCGCTTCCTTGGCTTCGTCGCTCGACATGATCGCTTCGAAGACCTTGGCGATGAGGAACTTCATGGCGCCCTCAAGGGTCTTGAGCGCCACGTTGCCGGTGAAGCCATCGGTCACGACGACGTCGACGTCGTCGGTGAGGATGTCGCGGCCTTCGACGTTGCCGACGAAGTTGATTCCCGGCGTGGTCTTGAGCCGCTTGTGGGCCTCCTTGACCAGCGGGGTGCCCTTGGTCTCTTCCTCGCCGATCGAGAGCAGTCCGACCCGCGGATTCTCGATACCGAAGCGAACCCGGGAGAACGCCGCACCGAGCTGACCGAACTGCACGAGCCACTCCGCCTGGCACTCGGCGTTCGCTCCGGCGTCGACGAGCATCGTCGGGGTCGCCCCCGGCACGGGAATCGGCGTGCCGATGGCGGGACGCGCCACGCCTTCGAGACGACCGAGGCGCAGCAGTGCGGCGGCCATTCCGGCGCCGGTGTTGCCGGCGGAGAACGCAGCACAGGCGCGTCCGTCACGCACGAGCTCCATGGCGCGCACGAGCGACGAGTCCTTCTTGGTGCGCACGGCACGGCCGGGCTCGTCGTCCATGGCGATGACCTCGGACGCGGGGATGACCTCGATGCCGCCGGTGTCGCCGAGCGCGTCGGGCTGACCGACGAGCACGACGGAGAACCCGGCCTCAGCCGCTTGGATGGCGCCGGCGACGATCTCGCCCGGCGCCTTGTCGCCCCCCATTGCGTCGATGGCGACGGGCAGGGTGCTCACGAACTAGCTCAGACTTCGATGGCCTGACGGCCGTTGTACCAGCCGCAGTTGTTGCACACGACGTGCGGGACCTTGGCGCGGCCGCACTGCGGGCACAGGCTCTTGGCCGGCGCTTCGAGCTTCCACGCGGAAGCCCGGCGGCTGCGGGTCTTGGCTTTGGAGGTCTTCTTCTTGGGGACAGCCATCGTCTTGGTCTTTCAGTTCTGTTCGCCGAGTCCGCGCAGGGCGTCCCAACGGGGGTCGATGTCGTCGACTACGTGCCCGCAGTCGACGGTATTTCTGTCGGCCCCACATTCGGGACACAAACCCTGGCAATCCGCCCGGCAGAGCGGCGCCTGGGGCAATTCCAGGTAAATCGCGTCACGTACCAACGGCTCGAGATCGAGCCGATCGGCCGCTAGAGGATAGATGTCTTCGGACTCAGGCGCACGTTCGAACAGTTCGTGGACCTCGATGTCGAGCTCCCCGTGGGCCTCCCCGAGACAGCGGCGGCACTCCCCCGTCCACGGAACCCTCACGTGGCCCTTGAACTGAACCGTCGTGCTGTCGAGTGATTCGATGACCCCGCTGACCTGCGCTTCTGCGCCCTCGGGCACCGCCGACGCGCTCACATGCACGTCGCCAAGTGAACCCGTCACCTCGATCTCGCGACGCGCGCCGGGTTGCCGAAGCAGTTCGGCGACGGGGAACGACCATTGGGAGACAACCGACGACATAGGGGACGTCGATTGTAGATGGAGTCCTAGAAGTCGTCCTGATCGAAGACGGTGACGTCACCGGCATCGGCGTTGTAGTCGATGTCGCCTTCGACGGCCTCGGGCAGCGGCGTCGGCTGCAGCTTCTCGCGGCCCTGGTGGACCGTCTTGAGCGTGCGCTGCAAGACGATCTCGAACTGGGCGAGCTTCTGGTCGCAGTAATCCTCGGCCTCGTTACGCAGGCGGCTCGCCTCGTCGCTCGCGGCGTCGATCGTGCGCTGCGCGTACAGCTGCGCCTCCCGGACGATCTCGGTCTTCTGCACCATGCGCGACGCCTGGGTGCGGGCGACGTCGATGATCTCGTCGGCCTCGCGCTGGGTCCGCGCCAGGAACTGCTCGCGGTCCTTGAGCATGTGCCGGGCCTGGCGCAGCTCTTCGGGCAGACGGTCGATCGCGTCCTGCAGTAGTTCGATGACCTCGTCCTTGTTGTTGAGCAGGTGTGAACTCGACAGCGGCATCGGGCGCGTGTTGTTGATGATGTCCATCACGCGCTTCATGAGGACTTCAGGGCTGTGGCTGGTCCCCCGCGGAGCGGGTTGCTCCTCCTCGTACTGGTCCTGCTCGTCGTCCCAATTACTCATGCAAACTTCTCTTTCAGGCGCGTGAGCACCGGGGCGGGAACGAACTCGGCGACCCGATCGACGCCACCAAGGCGCGCGATGTCGCGTACCAGCGTCGAGGCGATGAAGGATCGCGACGAACCACACGGAATGAACAGCGTCTGGATGCCCGAGATGGCCTTGTTCATCTGGGCCATCTGCAGCTCGTATTCGAAGTCGGCGGCGACCCGCAGGCCCTTGACGATCACGTCAGCGCCGCACTCTTTGGCGACATCGACTGTCAGCGTCTTGATCGGGGCGACCACCTCGACGTTGCCGAGTGGCCCGACCGTCTCCATGATCATTTCTTCGCGCTCGCTGTGCGTGAACAGCGGATCCTTGCTGGGGTTGCGGATCGAAGCGATCACGACGCGGTCAAACGAGCGCGCCGCGATCTCGATTACCTCCAGATGTCCGTTGTGCAGCGGGTCGAACGACCCGGGGAAGAGCGCTGTAATCACGAGGAACCCCTCTGTCCAAGGGTGACAACCGTAGTGCCGTAACGGTCAGAACGAACCAACTGCCAGGGATTTGGCAGTTCGACGGCGTGACGCGCCTCGCACACGACGAGTTCCGCGTCGAGGTTGGTGAGCAACGCTTCCCAACCGTCCCAGGTGTACGGCGGGTCGATGAACGCGATGTCGAACGGCCCGCCACCGAACCGCGAGGCGTCACTGCGTACGACCGTCGCCCGGTCCGTGAAACCGATCGTTTCCAGGTTCGTGTTGATCGCGTCGAGGGCGGCGGAGCCGTTGTCGACGAAGGTGACATGCGCGGCGCCGCGGCTCAGCGCCTCGATGCCGAGCGCACCGGTTCCGGCGAAGAGGTCGACGACGCGCGCGTCGAGCAGCACGCCCATGCTCTGCAGCCGGTTGCCGACCGCCTCACGCACACGATCCGTCGTCGGTCGCACGTCGAGGCCACGCGGCGCGACGAGTCGCCGGCCTCGAGCAGTTCCTGCCACAACGCGCATGGGCGGCATGCTTGCAGGAATGCCGTTCGACTTGAAGTTGAAGTGGTCCCTCGAGGATCCCGGTCTCGTGGCCACCTTCACGCCCGGACCCGAACACCACGGCCCGGCGAACGCGTTGCACGGCGGTATTTCGGCGCTCCTGCTCGACGAGACGATGGCTGCCTACGGTCACGCCGTCGACAAGATCCACATGATCACGGGCAGCCTCACGATCAAATACCGCAAGCCGATACCCCTCGACGGCCGCCCGATTCGGATCGAGGCCTGGCGGGAAGGCCCTCTGCGGCGGGCGATCAAGGTGAGTGGCCGTATCGTGACGGCCGACGGCGTCGTCGCCGTCGAAGCCAACGGACTGTTCCTTCAGGCTCCGGAGGGCGCGTACGACCATGGTTGATCCGGTCATCGATTGCATCGACTGCGGCGGGCGTTGCCACCTGACCACCACTTGGGAACATGGCGATCGTCCGTATCCCGGCGACGTCCTGACGTATCGCTGCGAAGACTGCAACGACATGTGGTACCTCGTCGTCCCCGAAGACGAGGACGATCACTAGGGTCCCGACCATGCAGCGAGTGCTGGTGCTGGGACCAGGAGGGGCAGGCAAGAGCGTGATCTCACGCGAGCTGGCCGGCGTCACCGGCATGCGCCTCGTGCATCTGGATCGCGAGTTCTTCAAGCCCGGCTGGGTGAAGCCCGAACGCGACGAATGGCTCGCCACGCTCGATCGCCTCATGAGCGGCGATCGCTGGATCGTGGACGGCACCCACGCCGACACGCTCGATTACCGCCTTGGGTACGCCGACGGTGTGGTGTTGCTCGACTACTCGCGCTGGGTGTCGGTCCGGGGCGTGTTCACCCGACTCATGCACAAGGCCGGACGACGTCGCGCCGATCTCGCGCCCGGTTGTCGCAACCGACTCGACCGGGACTACTGGTCGTGGGTCTGGACGTACCCGCGCGTCACCCGTCCGCTCGTCCGCGAAGCACTCGCCCAGCACGCCGATCATCTCGACGTGATCACCCTTCGCAATCGCCGCGACGCGCAACGATGGCTCGACGCGCTGCGCGCCAAACCCACTCGAGGAGTTATCGATGCCTGAAGTCGCCTATCACCCGCAAGCCCAGACGATCATCGACATGATCAACAGCGGCGCGGCGGCTGCGCCTCCGATGGACGAGCAGCCGATCGACGGGGTGCGCATGGGCTACGCCGGCTGGTTCGGGATGAACGGGCCCGGCCCGGAAATCTCCGAAGTGCGCGACGTGATGATGCTGCGCGACGAAGGCGACCCGATCAAAGCGCGCGTCTACCGACCCACCGAGCGCGACGACGCGCCGATTGTCGTGTTCTTCCACGGCGGCGGCATGGTCATCGGCTCGATGGACATCTACGACGGCGTGTGCCGTCAGCTCGCCGAGGCGAGCGGCGCGGTCGTGGTCAACGTCGACTACCGCCTCGCCCCCGAACACCCCGAGCCGGCGCAGCTCACCGACGCCTGGGACGCCGTGCGCTGGGTCGCCGACCATGCCAGCGACCTCGGCGGCAGCGAGACCAAGCTCATCGTTTGCGGCGATTCGGCCGGCGGCAACCTCGCCGCGTTGTGCGCGCTGCGTTCGCGCGACGAAGGCACACCGCACCTTGCGTTGCAGATGCTGCTCTACCCGGTGACCGATTGGGCGGGCACGTTCCCGTCAGTCGAGGAGAACGGCACCGGCAACTTCCTCACGAAGGAGACGATGCAGTGGTTCCGCAAGAACTACCTCGGTGAGAACAAGGACCGCTGGACCGCTACTGACGTCTCGCCGCACTACGCAGAGGTCGAAGGCGTGTGCCCGGCGTGGGTGATGACGACCTCACACGACCCGTTGCGTGACGAAGGTATCGCCTACGCCGAGAAGCTCCGGGCTGCCGGCGTGCCAACAACACACATCAACGTCGAAGGCGTCTTCCACGCCTTCTTCGGCCAGACCAACCTCCTGCCCGACATTGCCGGGCCCGCGCTGGCCGACGCGGCGAAGGCCATCAAAGCCATCGACTAACGGCCACCGCCACCGGGTCCGGCGATAGGACAGGGTGGCCTCGTGGGGTGCGCGCTCAGTCGTCCATGCGGCGTACCAGGGCAACCAACGCGTCGTGGACGTCGTCTTCGAACGCAGCACGATCGTCGCCCTCGCCGCTGACGGCGCGGAAGGTACGCATGCCGAACATGGCGCCGAGACCGATGAGGACCGCGTCGCCGACGTCCGGGTGCGCAAGCCCTTTCGCGCCGAGCCAGACGAACATCGCCGACAACAAACCGCCGCGGATCGCGCGGCCGCGCTTCCAATCGTCGCCGCGCTGGTGCAGGCCCGTCATCGTTGCCGTAAGTGTGATGTCGGTTCGATCACCACGGGGCGAAAGCACCACGAGGAGTTCGTCGCCCGAGCGGAAGAGCTTCTGCTCTTCGACTTCGGTCCCCTTCTTACGGATGAACTTCATGCCGTCGCCCTCGTGACGGCGGTCGAGTTGCAAGCCGTAGGAGACCGCGAAGTTGGTGAGTTCTTCGGTGATGCCCTCTACGTCGCCTTCGACGGTTCGTTGCACGACGACCGCATCCGGTCGCTCGAGTTCCCCGCTCGCCACGGCCTCAGTATTAGCTCTTGAAGAGGAACTCTTCGTCGACGTCCTCTTCGTCCTCGATCAGGAGGCGGACCTCGTCACGCAGGACGGGGTTCGCGGCGAGGCCGTGGACGGGGTCGACCAACTCGAAGGCGACCTTGCGGGCCGCTTCGACGAGCGCCAGGTCACGTTGGAGCGACGCAAGCTTGAGATCGTTCTTGCCCTTCTGACGAGCACCGAGGACGGTGCCCTCGCCGCGCAGTTTGAGGTCGACCTCGGCGAGATAAAAACCGTCGGTCGACTCGACCATGGCGTTGAGACGCTCCTCGCCGTCGGCGGTGCTCGTTTCCCCGAGCAGATAGCAACGCGACGCGGCGGTGCCACGACCGACACGGCCGCGCAGCTGATGGAGCTGCGCGATCCCGAAACGGTCGGCGTTCACGATGACCATGACGGTTGCGTTCGGGACGTCGACACCCACTTCGATCACGGTGGTGGCCACGAGCACGTCGATCTCACCCGCCCGGAAACTCGCCATGATCGCTTCACGCTCCTTGGCCGGTACCTGGCCGTGCAGTAACGCGAGCCGCAGCCCGTGGAGGTGGCCGCTTTCGAGTTCGTCGAAGGTCTCGACGGCAGACGCCGCCTGGATCTTGTCGGATCCTTCGATGAGCGGGCAGACGACGTACGCCTGACGCCCCGCTGCGACCTCGTCACGAACCGCGCTCCACGCCGCCTGCTCTTCGAGTTCGCCCCGCGCCCACGTCGTGACGATCGGGGTACGCCCGGGCGGCAGCTCGTCGAGTACCGCGACGTCGAGGTCGCCGTAGACGGTCATCGCCGCGGTGCGTGGGATCGGGGTCGCCGTCATCACGAGCACGTCGGGGTCGTCGCCCTTGCCGCGCAGCGCCGCACGCTGTTCGACACCGAAGCGGTGCTGCTCGTCGATCACCGCACAGCCCAGCCGATGGAACGCGACGCCCTCGGTGATCAGGGCGTGGGTACCGATCACGATGTCGATCGCGCCGTCGGCGAGCCCGGCGGCGATCGACTTGCGCTCACTCGAGGTCGCGCGACCCGTCAACAGTTCGACGCGCAGCGGCCGCTCGGCAAACAGCGTCCCGCCTTCGGACGGCACGACCATCTCGGCCAACAGACCCTTCACCCCGAGCGCGTGCTGTTCGGCGAGCACCTCGGTCGGCGCCATCAACGCACCCTGGAAGCCGCCGGCGACGGCCGTGAGAAGCGAGGACACGGCCACAACCGTCTTGCCCGAGCCGACGTCACCCTGCAACAAAAGGTGCATCGGGTGCGGGCTCGCCATCGACTCCTCGATGACACCGATGACACGCCGCTGCGCGCCGGTCAGTGGGAACGGCAGACGCTCGTGGAAGCTGCGGACGAGTTCGGATCCCGTCACGTGCTGGATGCCCTTGGCTTCGGCCTCGTACCGGCGTTTGCGCGCGACCAGCAGCGTCTGTAACCGCAACAGCTCGTCGAAGGCGAGGCGCTTGCGCGCCATCATCGCGGCGCCCATCGACTCGGGCGTGTGGATGTTGCGCATCGCCCACGTACGGTCGACGAGATCCAGTTCGTCGAGCGTTGCTTCGGGCACGGGATCGGCAAACTCCCCGGCGCGGTCGAGCGCTTCGCGGATGAAGCCCATCAGCGTGTCGGTCGTGAGCTTGACCTTGTCCGACTGCGGATAGACGGGCACGACGATGCCGGTCTTGTCGCCGATGAAGTCGACGACGGGACTGGCCATCTGCCGTTTGCCTTTGTAGATCGTCAGCTTTCCGAAGAACACCGCCTCACGGCCCGCGGTGAGCTGCTTGCCGAACCAGGGCTGGTTGAAGAAGGTGCACACCATGTAGCTCGACCCGTCGAAGACGTCGGCCTCGACCAGCGTGCGACCCTGACGGGTCCGGCGGGTCTGCACGCGCTTCACGGTGGCCAGCACCATCGCCTCTTCGCCGACGACGAGGTCCTTGATCGACTTCTGGTGCGTTCGGTCGATGTAGCGACGAGGGTAGTGCGTCAGCAGATCGAGGATCGTCTCGATGCCGAACTTCTCCAGCTCATCGCGCGTTTTGGGGCCGACACCGTCGAGCTTGCCGACGTCGAGCTTGCTGAGAGCGTTGAGAGACCGGCTCACTCAATCGAGAGTAGGTAGGGATACAACGGCTGACCGCCATGGTGAACCTCGACGGCGGCCTTGGGACGGTGCTCGCCGAGCCACTCGGTGATACGACGGGTCATCGCAGGTGACGCACCCTCGCCTTCGATGAGCGTGACGATCTCGTGGTCGTCGGTGGCGAGCTTCGCGAGCAGATCGGTTGTCGCGCCGTCGACCGACGCCGAGATCACGACGATGCCGTCGCGGCAGATGCCGATGAAGTCGCCCGCCGTCACCGCACCGGCGTCGGTGTCGGAATCACGGACGGCCTGGGTGACTTCGCCGCTGATCACACGATCGGCGCACGAGGTCATGTTCGACGCGTTCTCGTCGGCGTCGGCCTCCGGGTCGTACTCCATCAACGCAGCGAAGCCTTCGGCCACGCCGACGGTCTTGACGACCCGGACCGTCTTGGACGTCAGGTCTTGGACCTGCTCGGCCACGGCGATGATGTTCTTGTTGTTCGGCAACACGATGACCGAGTCCGAAGGCGCCGCCTCGACCGCTTCGAGGATCTGCGCAGTCGACGGGTTCATGGACTGCCCACCCGCCACGATCTGTTGCACACCGAGGCTGCGGAAGATACGACGGATACCTTCGCCGGTGGCGACGGCGACGATCGCAGTGGCGACGGGCGTCTGGTCGGCCTCGTCTTCGGGCTCCGCCTCGCGCACCCACTTCTCTTCTTCAACCTGTTCGAGCAGGTCGGTCACGCGAATCGACCGCGGGCGGCCCGCGTCGAGCGCGGCCTCGATGGACGCGCCTATGTCGTCGGTGTGGATGTGGCAGTTCCACAGCCCGTCGCCTCCGACCACGACGATCGAGTCGCCGATGCCCGCCCACACCCGCTTGAACTCCGGAATCGTCTCGTCGGGCGCCTCGAGGAAGTACATGACCTCGTAGCGGAGATCGCCGACGTTGTGATCGTCTCCGTGCACGGCGGCGAGTTCGTCCGCGTCGAACGCGGGCGCATCGCCCAACTCAGGCGCTTCGGGCGCCGGACGGCCATCGATGACCGACAGTGCTGCGTCGAACAGCAGCAGCAGGCCGGCACCGCCGGCGTCGACGACGCCCGCCTGCTTGAGCACCGGCAGCATCTCCGGCGTGCGGGCGAGTGACTCGTGACCGCCGGTGAGGGCCGCTTCGACCGTCGCGCAGAGATCGGCACCGCCGCCGGCGGCGTCAGAGGCCGACTCAGCCGACTCCCGCGTGACGGTGAGGATGGTGCCTTCGACGGGTCGCATCACGGCGCCGTAGGCCGCTTCGGCTGCTTGGGTGAGCGCTTTCGCCATCTCGAGCGCACCGGCGCCATCCGGCGGGGCCGCCTTGCATCCGTCGGCGAGGGCCCGCAGCACCTGGGACAGGATCACGCCCGAGTTGCCCCGGGCGCCCATGAGCGAGCCCCGGCTGATGGTTTGGCACACAACGGCCATATCGGACCGGTCGATGCCGTCGAAGCCTTCGCACACGGACTCGAGCGTCAGAGCCATGTTGGTGCCGGTGTCGCCGTCGGGCACCGGGTACACGTTGAGCCGGTTGACCCGCTCCTTGTGCGCCCGGAGGTTGTCGCGGAAGCCCTCCATGACCGCGACGAGGTCGGTGGCCGTCAGTCGTGTCAGGGTTGGCATTGGTCGGCACCCTAGTTGGCCTGCTACCTTTATCCGCCGCCCTTCGGGGCTATCTGTCCGGAACGATCTTCGAGGTTTCTTGTCATGGCTGCTGTTTGTGAAGTGTGCGGTAAGCACCCGAGCTTCGGTAAGTCCGTGTCGCACTCGCACCGCCGGACCAACCGCCGCTGGAATCCAAACATTCAGCGCATCCGTGCGCTCGTGAACGGCACGCCCAAGCGCGTGAACGTCTGCACGGGCTGCATCAAGTCCGGCAAGATCACCAAGCCGCCGGTCAACGTTCGTCCTTCGAACTAGGACGGTCTTGCGGCCGGAGCGCCGCCACCCAACTGCACACGCGCCTCGATTGCGCGCGTCACAAAACGCTTGGCGGCGTAGCAGGCATCCTCGACCGCCGCACCCGACGCCAGATGCGCCGTAAGCGAGGCGGACAGCACGCAGCCGGTTCCGTGCACGTCGACGGCCTCGACGCGCTCCGCCTCGAACCACACGGGATCGGCGTTGCGGCGAACGAGACAATCCCGTGCCGGCCCGTCGCCGACATGGCCGCCCTTGACCAAGACCGCCTCACAGCCGCGCTCGACCAAGGTCTGCCCGGCGCGCACCATGTCGCCCTCGCCGAGGATCACGACGCCCGTGAGCGCCTTCGCCTCCGCGGCGTTTGGGGTGACGATGGTCGCTCGCTCCAGCAAGGGGGCGAAAGCGTCGGGCGCGCCCAGGGTGGCGCCCGTTGTGGCGAACATCACCGGGTCGACTACGAGGGGCACCTCACGAGGCAGCGATGTGACGACGGCACGCGCCACATCGGAGGAACCGAGCATGCCGGTCTTCGCGGCGCCCACTCGCATGTCGCGGCAGACGGCGGCGATTTGTGCGGCGATCACGTCGAGGCCGATGAACTCGATCGCCTCGACCCCGAGGCTGTTCTGCGCCGTGACAGCCGTGATCGCACAGGTGCCCCACACGCCTTCGGCCGCGAACGTGTTGAGGTCAGCCGCAACGCCGGCACCGCCCGACGAGTCGACCCCAGCGATCGTGAGCGCAACGTTCACAGTGCGTGCTCCCAGCCCTTGGGGTCGACTCGCTCGCCTTTGAACGTCACCCCTTCACCTTCGACGCAGGTGCCGATGCGGGTCCAATCGGGACCGCCGGCACCGCACGCAACCAGCACGTAGTCGTCGCCGCCGAACAGGGCGTCGGCTTCGGTCGCCCCGTCGGCCACCCACAACGAATCGAGCCGGATTGCGACCCTCGACGCCGTCGCAATGTGACCGCAGTCGGCGACGAGGCCATCCGAAACGTCGATCATCGCCGTAACACCTTCGGGGATCAGGCCCAGGTACGCGGTCGGACGCCGATGGGCCGGTCCCCCTCCCCCGGTACGCAGATCCCGCGCCGCGGCGCCGAGCGGCCCACTGACGAACACGCCGTCACCCACACGCGCACCGCTTCGAGTGACCGGACCGTCGGTATGCCCCAGCGCTGTCACGCTCACGACGGTCTGGTTCCCGCCGGACAGATCACCGCCGACAACGGCGCAGCCGACGAGCTCACAGGCCTCTATCACCCCGTCGTAGAAGCCGTCGACGTCGAAGCCCGGCGCGACGACCAACGACACCAGCAGGTGATCGCAACGCCCACCCATCGCCGAAATATCGGACACATTGACCATGACGGACTTCCAGCCCACGTCCGCAGGCGACGACCATTCGGCACGCCAGTCGAGTCCCTCGACCAGGGTGTCGGTCGCGGCGAGCAATCCGTCGGCCAGAACCGCAGCGTCGTCGCCGATCCACAACTGACCCGACGCGGCAGGAGCTACCGGTAAACGCCGTGAAAGGCGTTCCAGCACAGCGAATTCACGATTCGTCGGTTCGTCGGTCAGCGTGAGGCTCCAGTAACTTTTGTCGTGTTCACGTTGAGCGTATGCACGACGCTGAGGGAGGCCGAGTTGCAGGGCGTTATCAAGTCGTACGACCCCGACACCCGACAGGGTGCGGTCATCACTGACACCGACCGGGCGAACTACGACCTCGCGTCTGACGCTCTCAACGGATCCGTCTTCCGCATGCTTCGGCCCGGCCAGCGCGTCGTCTTCGACCTCGATGCGTCGGGTAGGGCCACGAAAGTGCGTCTCGG
Organism: Actinomycetota bacterium; assembly: GCA_048498715.1. Classification (GTDB taxonomy): domain Bacteria; phylum Actinomycetota; class Acidimicrobiia; order Acidimicrobiales; family JACCXE01; genus JACCXE01. The sequence continues at coordinate 226,129 of JBEHXL010000001.1, forward strand.
ATCAGAAGTGGACATGGGGGCCCCTGCACCGCCGCCGGGCGTGAACCCGGAAGCTGATACTCCTGAAGAAGTCGAGGCCTGATCATGGGCGCCACGCCCCTTTCCACCAACACCGCTCTCCTCAATTGGGTCAACGACATCGCGGCGCTGACCCAGCCCGACCGCATCGAGTGGTGCGACGGCTCGGCTGAGGAATACGACCGGCTCTGTCAGGAACTCGTCGACGCCGGCACCTTCACCAAGCTGTCCGAAGCCAAGCGGCCGAACAGCTACCTGGCCCTGTCGGACCCGGGCGACGTGGCCCGCGTCGAAGACCGCACCTTCATCTGCTCGCAGACCGAAGAGGAAGCCGGCCCCACGAACAACTGGTTCGACCCGGCCGAGATGCGCACAAAGCTCAACGGCCTCTTCGCCGGCTGCATGAAGGGCCGCACGATGTACGTCGTGCCCTTCTCGATGGGCCCGCTCGGCTCGCCGATCTCCTACATCGGCGTCGAGCTCACCGACTCGCCCTACGTGGCGGTGTCGATGCGGATCATGACCCGCATGGGCAAGGCCGCCCTCGACGTTCTCGGCGACGGTCCTTTCGTCCCGTGCGTCCACTCTGTCGGCATGCCGCTGGAGCCGGGCCAGGCCGACGTGGCGTGGCCGTGCAACGCCGACAACAAGTACATCGTGCACTTCCCCGAGGACCGTCAGATCTGGTCCTTCGGTTCGGGCTACGGCGGCAACGCCCTACTCGGCAAGAAGTGCTTCGCCCTGCGCATCGCGTCGGTCATGGCGCGTGACGAGGGCTGGCTGGCCGAGCACATGCTCATCCTCAAGCTCACGAACCCGGAAGGCGCGGTGAAGTACATCACCGCCGCGTTCCCGTCAGCATGCGGCAAGACCAACCTCGCCATGCTCGTGCCGTCGCTGCCGGGCTGGAAGGTCGAGACCGTGGGTGACGACATCTGCTGGATGAAGATCCGCGACGGGCAGCTCTACGCGATCAACCCCGAGGCCGGCTTCTTCGGCGTTGCGCCGGGCACCGGCGAGGACACCAACCCGAACGCGCTACACACGCTCACGGGCAACAGCATCTTCACCAACGTGGCCGCCACCGATGACGGCGACGTCTGGTGGGAAGGCCTCACCGAGGAAGCCCCCGCCCATCTGACCGACTGGCTCGGCAACGACTGGACCCCGCAGTCCGAGACCAAGGCCGCGCACCCGAACTCGCGCTTCACGGCTCCCGCCGCGCAGTGCCCGACCATCGCCCCCGAATGGGAGGACCCGGCCGGTGTGCCGATCTCGGCGATGCTCTTCGGCGGCCGTCGTGCCTCCGTCGTCCCGCTCGTCCACGAGGCGTTCTCGTGGCAGCACGGCGTGTTCATGGGCTCGATCATGGCGTCGGAGACCACCGCCGCTCAGGCCGGTGCCGTGGGCAACCTGCGTCGTGACCCCTTCGCCATGCTCCCCTTCTGCGGCTACAACATGGCCGACTACATGGCCCACTGGCTGAACATCGGCGACAAGCTCGACGGCTCCAAGATGCCGAAGATCTTCTACGTCAACTGGTTCCGCCGTTCCGAGGACGGCCGCTTCCTGTGGCCCGGCTTCGGGGAGAACAGCCGCGTGCTGTCATGGATCTTCGATCGCGTGAACGGCGCCGGCGAAGCCGTCGAGAGCCCCATCGGCTACCTGCCGACGCCCGATGCCATCGATGTCGCGAGCCTCGGTATCAGCGACGCCGACATGGCCGAGCTTCTCAAGGTCGACCCCGAAGAGTGGCGCAGCGAGGTCCCGTCGATCGAGGCGCACTACGCCGAGTTCGGCGACCGGGTGCCCGACGCGCTGAAGGACGAATTGGCTGCTCTGGAGAAGCGTCTCTCCGACTAACGTGCGCGGCCATGGCCGTTAGCGCATTCGTTCTTATCCAGACTGAAGTCGGCAAGGCGGCAGCTGTCGCCCAGCAGGTTGGCGCGATCGACGGTGTTGTATCCGCCGAAGACGTCACCGGCCCTTACGACGTGATCGTGCGCGCCGAGGCGAACTCGATGGACGAGCTCGGCAAGATGGTCGTGAGCAAGGTGCAGCTGATCGACGGGATCACGCGCACCCTCACGTGCCCAGTCGTCAACCTGTAGCCACCTCCCGATGCTGATAAACGGCGTCGAACTGTTTGTGGTCGACGAGGGCGAAAGCGACGTGCCCTTGTTCCTCGTCCACGGTTACACCGGCGGCCAGTCCGACTGGGACGACGTCGCGCCCGCGCTCGCCGTCAGCCGTCGCGTCGTTCGCTACACGCATCGAGGCCACGCGGAGTCGCAGAACACGGGCGATCAGTCGAGCTACACATTCGACGCGCTGGTGAGCGACCTCCATGGGGTCGTCGAAGGTCTCGGGCTCGACCAGATCGATCTGCTCGGTCACTCGATGGGTGGGGTGACGGCGATGCGGTACGTGCTCGAGCATCCCGAACGGGTGCGGTCGCTGGTGCTGATGGACACGGGCGCGGAGCCGTCGGGCAGTCTCCCGATCGACCTCATCGAAGGCCTCGCCCAGCAGGGCCGTGAAGGTGGCATGCAGGTGGTCGTCGATGTCATGGCGCCCTTCATCGGCGCGCTGCAGGAGAAGCTCACGCCGGAGCGGCGAGAGGAACTGGCCGAGCGCAACGGGTCGAAGATGACGAACATGGACCCCGAGGCGTTCGTCGGCTTTGCCAAGGCGCTCAACGACTACCCGTCGATGGTCTCGCAGCTCAAGACGATCGCGTGCCCGACCACGGTGCTCGTCGGCGAGAACGACGAAGGCCTACGCGCCGCGTCGGATGTGATGGCCGCCGAGATCCCGGGCGCCGAGCTCGTGATCATCCCGAACGCCGGCCACTCACCCCAGGAGGACGACCCGCCGGCGTGGATCCACGCCGTGGAGACCCACCTGACCCGCGTCTAGCGGGCGGTGCCGACAAGGACGGCGCGGATGCCGAGGCCCATGATGAAGAGGCCGAAAGCGCCGTACCAGAGGTAGACCTTCTGCAGCTGCTGGCGGTAGCTGTAGGTGAGGCCGACGGTGATGATCCCGATGAAGCCGTAGAACATGTGGAACTTCGGCGGGTCGATGTGCTGGTTGTTCATGACGGCGACGCCGAGCGCCACCTGCACGAACACCGCGGCTTGCGCGGCCGCGGTGAACCACCACAGTGCGCGGGTGCGCAGCGACGGCCATTTGTGCGCGCCAAACGCCCACAGGCCCGCGAGGCCATTACTGACGATGGTTACCCAGGCCCACGCGACGTGAACGTCGCGCAGGGTTGTGGCAATCAGTTTTCTTCGATTGCGCCGCGCGCGGCCTGAGCCATCGCTTGCGCCTCGGCCATCGCCTCGTGGGCGACGTCGACGAGATCGGAAATCTCGGCCTCGGAAAAGCCGGCGAGATTGCGGAAGTGGCGGGCCAGCTTGACCGGGCTCTCGTCGTCCTCGCCGCGGAAGCCGCCGAAGCTGAAGAGCTTGTCGACGGTGCGCTGGAAGTCGAGGGCCTGCTTCTGACGCTCGGGGTCGTTGACGGTGACCTTGCGGAGCCAGTCCGAGCCCATCTTCACGTGGGTGACTTCGTCGGCCAGCATCCAGTCCTCGCAGAAGTACAGGACCGGGTCGTTCGTACCGTTGCCGTACTCGCGCATCGTGGTGAACACGTCAATGGCGAGACCCTCGAGCGCCCGGTTGACGCCGGCGAGGCGGAAGACCGGGTCCGCGTTGCAAGCGGCCTCGAACAGCAGCACCTGCTCGGCGAACTCGCCGATCTCGGAGCCCATGTGGGCGCCGAGCTTGATGGAGATCTCGCAGTGACGAGCCTCGTCCCAGCACTGACGCGCCATGTCGAGCTTCAGCTCGAAGGGCACCTCGGTGCCGACCTCGAAGTCGTAACAGGTGCGGCCGGCGCCTTCGAGCGCCTGGATCTCACCGGTGAAGATGGCGTGCATCAGCTGACGGGCACCGTCGGGCGCATCTTCTGATTCGGGCTGGAAGCCCCCGCCACGCACGTTGTCACGAGGGTCGAAAATGACGTCCTCGATGCGAATGCGAGCGAAGCGGCTGTCACGGGCCAGATCGTCGGCCGCAAGCATCTTCTTCATACGAAGAGCTTACGCCCGTGGGGCGAAAGCCGCAGCCACCAACTCCCCAAATAGCTCGTCGGGGTCAGGCGTCGATAGCCCCTTCTTCTGGAAGAAGCCGAGCAGGTTGCGACAATCACGTTGCAGGAAGTCCAGGGCGTTCGAGTTGTACTGGGCGGCCCGGGTGACGTCGGTCAGCTCGGCCGCCTGGGGCAGGTCGATCACGTAGAGCGTGTCGTTCCAGACCAGCGTGTTGTACGCCGAGAGGTCGCCGTGGACGACCGCGGCGCCAGCAAGTCCCCACAGAATGGCGACGGCCTGGTCGCGAAGATTGGCGAAGTCGTCCTTGCTCCCGCGGAACTCGGCGAGCCGGGGTGCGGCGCCGTCGTCGTCGCCGAGGTACTCGAGCATGAGCTCGGTACCGCTGAGCTGAACGGGATACGGCACGGGAAGACCCGCTTCCCACAGCCGGCTGATGGTGTCGAACTCGGCGACGGCCCAGAGCCCGGCTTTGGCCGCATTGCCCGTCGCCGTCTTCTTCTTCATGGCGCGGGCGGTGCGGTCGTCGACCATCGACTTGCCCATGCGGTACTTGGCGTCGTTGCGGAACTGCCGGTGGTCGGTGTCGCGGTAGCGCTTGGCGGCGAGCAGGTTTCGTTCGTCACCGAAGGTGCGCTCGACGATGAACACGTCGGCTTCCTTGCCCGACTTGAGCGAGCCGAGGTCTTCGTCGCGGGCGTCGCCGCTCGTTATGACCCAGTCGGGAATCGGCTCGGGGCCGTGGGTGGCATCTTGGTACGACGAGCGGCCGGCGTCGGCGAACTCGGCGGAGTCGTCCCAGGCCTGGTTGGGCCGGCGGACGAGGTAGGTGAAGTCTTCGTCGGTTTGGGCGGTTTTGCGGAACGCGACAATGTCGGCGGCCGCATCGTGATGCTTACGAGGCAACGGAGGGTTCCTTTAACGAGGAGATCGGAGAAGGCGACATCGGGGTCGCCGCGCCGGCTCCGTCGCTAGAAGGACGGACGAGCGGGCGCGAAGTGACGCTGCGGGTCGAGGACAATCCGGGTCACAAACAGCTCCTTCCGCTCGTAGGGATGCTCAAAGGCTACCGAGCTGATTCGAGCAGCGCTTGGATTTCCTCCGGGCTCGCCCGCCGGACGTTGTTGCGCACGTTGCCGTTCTGACTCGCTGCTTCGGCGACCGCGGCGATGTCCTCGTCGGACACGCCGGCCTTGGCGAGCCCGTCGGGCAGGCCGAGTCGCTCACGGAGACGGTCGATGGCGCCGGCCGCGTCGCCCGGCGCGCCGAGTGCTTCGCCGATCTTGGCGACGGCCTCGGGCGCGGCGAGCTCGTTGAAGGCGACGGCCTTGGAGAGGATGACGGCGTTGGCGCGGCCGTGCGGAATGCCGCTGCGGCCACCGATCATCTGGGCGAGGCCGTGGTGGATACCCATGCCGGCGTTGTGCAGGCAGCGGCCGGCGAGCACGGCGCCCGCCAGGAGTTCCGTACGGGCCTCGAGATCGTCGCCGTCGTCGACGACGCGGGGCGCCGCTTTCGCGATACGGGTGATGGCTGACAACGCGATCGCTTCGGCTTCGGGCGTGCGTCGCGGCGAGTACACCGCCTCGACCGCGTGCGCGAGCGCGTTCATCGCCGTCTCGCCGGACGTGTCCGGCGGCATGTCGAGCGTGGCCTTCGGGTCGTACACGACGGCAACTGGGGCGCTGGTGGGGCCGCCGGCACCCGTCTTCTGCTTGGTGGTCATGTCGGTCATGCCGAAGAACGGCGTCACCTCGGCCCCGGAGTACGTGGTGGGGATCGCCAAGTGCGGCAGTACCGGGCGGTCGACGTGGCTGGTCCCGGGCACGCCCTCGGCCTGCTCGGCGAAGAAGGCGATTGCCTTGCCGGTGTCCGCGCACGACCCGCCGCCGAAGCTGACGATGCCGTCGACCCGTTCGAGCTGAGCGGTGGCGAGCGCGTCTTGCACGGTGTCGGTCGGCACGTGGCTCCGCACGTCGTCGTAGATCTTGGCGACGGTTCGACCGAGGACTTTGCGAAGCCGCTCCCCCGCGTCGCTCATCATGCGGCCCTCGGTGGTGACGAGGAGCACCTTGCGCAGACCGATGTTCTTGAGCACGGTCGCCGTTTGATCGATGGCGTCGACGCCAAAGACGATCTGTTGCGCGTATCCGGTGTGAATCCAGCTCTGCGGCTCCGACATGGAGTCCGGTTTAGTTCACGTGGGTCGTGGCCGCTTCACCCAGGGATGCGACGCGCCATTCGTCGGCGTCGTCGATTTCGATCACGGTGATCGAGCAGTTGTCGACGGGGTGGCAAGTGACGCGGTCATCAGCCCAGGCCTTACCGATCGCAACGTTGATGGCGACGAAGTGGCTGACGACAACCGACCCGTCCGGAAGAGCGCGCAGCACGTCGAGCACGGAGTCGCGCCACTTCTCGTAGACGTCGCCGGCGTCGGCGTACGTGCCGCGCAGAAACGGGCCGATCCAGGCGACCCGTTCTTCGAGGCTGTCCATTGGGGCCGCGACTTCGCCGACGCCGGACTCGACGACGGCGTCGACGCCCCACAATCGTTCGAGCGCGCCCGCCGTCTCCCGAGTCCGGCGTAGCGGACTGGCGAACAACGGCCGCGGCTCGCCTCCGATCGCGGCGGCCATCGCTTCGGCCTGGGCGAGACCGGTTTGGTCGAGGGGCGGGTCCGCGTCTTCCCATCCCGCCGCGGCCTTGCCATGACGTACGAGAGTGATCGTTTTCACGCAAGGCCCTCGAAGAGGTCGGATTCGAGTTCGCCGCCGCGGGGCGCGCCTCGCAGAGTGAACCATTCGAGGCCGAAGCCCTCGCGGAACACCTCGTCGGGCATCTTGAGGAAGAACGACTCCTCGGTGATCTGACTGGCGTGGGCGCGCATGGCCGCCTTCTTCACGTCGGTGAATTCGCGCACGTCCACACAGGTGGTGAGGAACTCTTCTTCCACTCCGAGCGGCGTCTCGATGGTGCGCGGCTCGTCGGGATCTACCTCGACTTCGATGAGGGTATCGACGCCATCGACCTGCTCGATCTGCCGAGTGGTACCGCCGTGCTCGGCGACGCGACGACGCCACGCCGTGCGGTTGACGGTGCCTTCGTACACCTTCTTCACGCCCGCGATCTCGGCGGCCCGCACGCCGACCTGCCAGACCTTGATGTGGTCGGGGTGTCCGTACACACCGTTCTCGTCGTACATGGTGACGACATCGGCGTTTTCCTCGTCGAGGATCTTTGCGAGGCGTTGCGCGGCCTCTTCGACATCGGCCTGCCAGAACGCATGCGGCGCGTCGTTCTCGGGCGTGCCCATCATTCCCGAGTCGTGGTAGCCGAGGAATTCGTGACGGGCCACGCCAAGGATCCGGCACGCTTCGGCGAGCTCGACCTCGCGACGGTCGCCGAGGCTCTCACCGTCGTCCAAGAAACCGTCCGGCACTTCGCCGCATTCACCGCGCGTGGCGGTGACCAGCACCACGCGGTGTCCGTCATGGGCCGCTTTGGCCATGACTCCACCGGTTCCGATGGCCTCGTCGTCGGGGTGCGCGTGAAAACAAACCAGGGTCGCCATTAAACGGCAGCGTAGGTGTTCCTAGACTGCCCTCATGTTTCGCCGGACTGGGGTCCTCGTAGTCGCACTCGCCCTCTTCACCGCTGCGTGTTCATCGGGCGACGACTCCCATCGCGTCGCAACCGTCGCTCCGAAAAAGCAGGCAACGACGACTACCGAATTGGCCACGACGACGACGGTCACGGCGGCGCCCCGCGTCGCCGGCGCCCGTATCCAGCGCGTGCGCACGCTGCCGGCGTCGGAGGGCAGCGAGCCCCGCACCCGGGCGCCGAAGCCGGCGGCCTATCGAGGACCGACACCGACCGGTCGCATCGAGATCCCCCGCATCGGCCTCAACCACCTCACCTACGAAGGCATCGACCTCGCGACGATCGACTACGGCCCGTCGCACTGGCCGGGCACTGCGCTGCCGGGACAGGTCGGCAACAGCGTGTTCCCGGGTCACCGCGTCACCCATTCGCACCCGTTCCTGAACATCGACCTGATCCAGGTCGGCGACACGGTGACCTTCATCAACTCGTCGGGTCGCTACACCTACCAAGTGACCCAGACCTTCGTGGTCGACGCCGACGAAACGTGGATCGCCGATCCGACCGACGGTCCGACGATGACCATCTTCGGCTGCCACCCGAAGCACTCGGCGAAGCAGCGCTACGTGGTCAAGGGCAACCTGGTCAAGAGCGAACGGACGCCCGGCTCGAGCGAGCCGGCGGCGGCGACCGGTAGCGGCGACAACAACGGCGACTACTCGACGGCGCCCGATCCGTCGGCCCCGCCGGAAACCACTACGACGACCGAACCCCCGAAGAAGGGTCTCGGCGGCCTCCTCGGCGGCTAAGCGTTCTGTGCGGGTGTGAACGGGCTAGTCCCGTTCACACCCGCACAGAACGAACTACTTGACGGCGCCGGCGTCCTTCAGCTTCGCAACCTCGTCGGTCGACAGGCCGAAGCTCGCGAGCACTTCGTCGGTGTGCTGACCGGGGTGCGCGGGCGGGCCCTGCACGGCGCTCTTGGTGCGGCTGAAGCGTGGGGCGGCGTTGGCCTGCATGATGCCGCCGACCTCGAGGAAGACCTCACGGGCGACGTTGGCCGGGTGTTCGGGCGCCTCCCACAGCGAGAGCACCGGGGCGAAACAGACATCGGTGTGCTCCATGATCTCGCACCACTCGGCGCGAGTCTTGGTCTTGAAGCAGGCGGCGACCTTTTCCTTGAGGTTCGGCCACTCGGCGCGGTTCATCTGTGCGGCCATCGCCGGGTCGTCGCCAAGGCCGCTGAGCTTCATCAGCTCGGCGTAGAACTGGGGCTCGATCGAGCCGATCGAGATGTACTCGCCGTCGGCGCATTCGTAGGCGTCGTAGAAGTGCGCGCCGGTGTCGAGCAGGTTCGTGCCGCGCTCGGGCGTGTGCATGCCGATGGCCTTCATGCCGTGGAACATGTTCGTCAGCAGCGCCGCGCCGTCGACCATCGCCGCGTCGACGACCTGGCCCTTCCCGGACTCCTTGGCTTCGAGCAGCGCGCAGACCACGCCGAAGGCGAGGAACATCGCGCCGCCGCCGAAGTCGCCGACGAAGTTGAGCGGGGCGACGGGCGGGCCGCCGCGCTTGCCGATCGGGTGCAGCGCACCGGCGAGGGAGATGTAGTTGATGTCGTGGCCGGCGGCCTGCGCGTACGGGCCTTCCTGGCCCCAACCCGTCATGCGTCCGTAGACGATCTTGGGGTTGCGGGCGAGGCAGTCGTCGGGGCCGAGGCCGAGACGCTCGGTCACGCCGGGACGGAAACCTTCGATGATCACGTCGGCACCCTCCACCAGACGGAGGATGGTCTCGACGCCGTCCGGGTTCTTAAGGTCGACGCCGATCGACTTACGACCGCGCTGGAGCGGGTCGAAGGGCGGGTGCGCCGGGTCGCCACCCGACACGTTGCTCGAGCGATCGACGCGGATCACTTCGGCGCCCATGTCGGAGAGCAACATGCAGGCAAACGGGCCCGGCCCGATGCCTGCAAGTTCGATGATGCGGACGCCAGCGAGCGGTCCTGATGCCATGAGAATCCCCCTAAGGAAGCAGTCTCGGCACGTTAGCGTCGGGCCGTGACTGTCTACGGAGTCCATACCGGCCTGCAACACACGACTGTCGACGAACTCGTCGACCTCTGGCACCGCATCGAACGGGCGGGCTACGGGTGGATCTCCGTATGGGATCACTTCTACGCCGCCGACCTGACCGGTGACCCGACGTGCCTCGAAGCCGTGTCGATGCACGCCTTGCTGGCCGCCGAGACGGAACGAGCAACCGTCGGCTGCCTCGTGTACTGCGCCGGTTATCGGCACCCCGCCGTGCTCGCGAAATCGATCACGACGATCGACCTCATCTCGAAGGGCCGCGCGGCGATGGGCATCGGGGCCGGCTGGAGCCAACTCGAGTACGACGCGTACGGTATCGAGTTCCCGTCGACGGGCACGCGTCTCAACATGATGGACGAGGCCGCAGCGGTCTTGCGCGGGATGTTCCGCGACGACAAGACCAACTTCGATGGCACGTACTTCCGACTCACCGACGCGCAGAACGTTCCGCGGCCGGTGCAGGACGCGTTGCCCTTGTGGATCGGCGGCGGCGGTGAACGCAAGACGCTGCGGTCCGTCGCCAAGTACGCCGACGGGTGGAACGTGCCGTTCATTTCGCCCGAGCAGTTCAAAGCAAAGCGCGCTGTGCTCAACGAGCATTGCGAGCAGGTCGGCCGCGACCCGAGCGAGATCAAGTGCGCGGCGAACGTCGGCTTCTCGAACAGCGAGGAGGACTTCGAGAAGCAGTTCGGCCTGCTGCGGATGGGAGTGCGCCCAGGCGTGATGATGGGCTCCGACCAGGAGGTCATCGACAAGATCGGCGAGTACATCGAGGCGGGGGCCGATCAGATCAACATCGCCGTGCGTGCGCCGTGGGATCCCGAGGCGCTCGAGCGGTTCGCGCAACTGGCGGGGTTGTCCTGACCGACGCGGAGGTCGATGCGCTGACCGGGCGACGCGTTCGCATCGTCGGCCATCGCCAGTCGAGACCCAACCTGCCGAGTACCAGCTGTCCGTTCTGCGTGGGTGGGCTCGAAGCACCTGAGCCCTATGCGACTCGTTCGTTCGTAAACCGGTGGCCGCCGCTGCCCGACGACCGGGCCGAGGTGCTGCTCTACTCCCCCGTGCACGACGGGTCCCTCGGCACGATGACCGACGGCGAGGTGCGAGCGGTTGTCGAGCTGTGGGCACAGCGGTACGCAACGCTCGGCGCGCGCGACGACGTTGCGTACGTATTGCTGTTCGAGAACCGCGGTCGAGAGGTCGGCGCCACCATCGATCATCCGCACGGCCAGGTGTACGCCTACGACTTCGTTCCACCGGCGGCCGAAGCCGAACTGGTCGTCGCATCGTGCACGTTGTGTGCAGGATCGCAAGACGAGTTGGAAGTGGCGCGGATTGGCTCCTGGGTGGCAGCCGTTCCCGCGCTTGCGTGCTGGCCGTACGAGTTGTTGCTGCAGCCCGTTGACCATGTGGCCGACCTGGCGGAGACGAGCGACGCATCACGTGACGACCTCGCGGCGTGCCTGCGGCGCTGCGTTGCCGCTCTCGACGCGCACTTCGGCGCGGCGGCGCCGTACATGTTGTGGGTGCACCAACGGCCGACCGACGGTGGCGACTGGCCCCACGCGCACTTGCACGTACACATCGCCCCGGTCTGGCGCAGTCCCGGCACCCAGCGATTCGTGGCCGCTGCGGAGGTGGGCAGCGAGGTGTACTTCAACCCGGTTGCGCCCGGCGATGCGGCGGCCGCTCTGCGGGCGGTGATGCGGCCATGACGCTCGCCGTCGCGCCGGGACGCGTGAACATCATCGGTGACCACACCGATTACGTCGGTGGTCTCGCGATGCCGTGCGCAATCGATCTTGCCGTCACCGCATCGTTCGACCGCGCGCCCGACATTCACCTCACGTCCGACGCGACCGCCGAACCCGCAGTGTTGACCCTGCCGCCTTCTCCTGTGGTGGACGATGCGACGACCTGGACCCGCTTGGTGCACGCGGTAGCGACGTTGCTGCCCGCGGCGAAGGGCGCGCACGGACGGCTGACCACGACGCTTCCCATCGGGGCCGGCCTCTCGTCGTCGGCGGCGTGCACGATCGCGCTGGCGCTGACGCTCGGTTTCGAGGGCGAGCCACGCGACCTCGTTTTGCTCGCGCAACAGGCGGAGCAAGTCGCCACTGGCGTTCCGTGCGGCGTACTGGACCAAATCGCGATCGTGTACGGACAAGCCGGGCATGTGAGCGTCGTCGATGCGTCAGCGGTTACCGCGACGCCGATTCCGCTTCCCGACGGGGCGCGCCTCGTGGTTGTGCCGAGCGGTCATCACCGCGCCCTGAGCGACACGCCGTACGCGGAGCGACGCCGCGAAGCGGAGCGCGCGATGGCCGAAGTCGGCGGCATCGAACACGCCACGGTGACCGACGCGTTGAGTGTGCCGGAGCCCGTCTTGCGGCGCCGAGCCCGTCACGTCATCACGGAGAACGCCCGCGTAAAGGAATGCGCAACGGCGTTCGCGGCGAACGATCTCAAGACAGCCGGCCGCCTCATGCTCGAGAGTCATACAAGCCTGCAGAAAGACGCCGAGGTGTCGACGAAGGATCTCAACCAACTCGTCGACGCGCTCTCGTCGCGCAAAGGCGTGTACGGCGCGCGCCTGACCGGCGCCGGCTTTGGGGGCAGTGTGATCGCGCTCGTCGACGCCCAGAGCGCAGGCGCCGTCGCTGAAGTGTTCGCCGGCCGAGTGGTCGTACCCTCGGCCGGCGCGCACGTCAGAGATTGACTACGTCAGCGAGGTCGGCCGCAACAGGCGGATCGTGACCGCGTTGTTGTGATCGGGCGCAATGATGATGTCGTCGTCGCCGTCTCCGTCCACGTCACCGGCAGCGACGTTCGTGCCGGTCGGCAGATTGCCGAACGGCGTCGGGTTGGGATTGACGATCCGGACGAACCCGGTGTCGCTCACCTGGGCGATCAGCATTTCGCTGTCGGAGCCGCGACCGATGGCGATGTCGTCGACGGTGTCGAAGTCGAAGTCGCCCGACGCGATGCGGTACCCGTTGGGGTCGTCGGTCGCGAAGGCGAAGAACTGACGAAGAACCTGTCCGGTCGCGTTCGTGATGCGAACGTGCGGGCCGCCGTTACTCGCCGGAACGGTGATGACTTCGTCCTTCGGCGTGATGTCACCGTCTTCCGGCACCACGTTGCCGGCCCCGACGACCACGCCACCGTTGAAGCCACCGCCATAGGCGAACCAGCCGCCGACCTCGGTCACGTTGCCGTTGCTGTACTTCCACACCCGCACGTGCGGGCCACCACCCGGGCCGGCGCCCGTGATGATCTCCTTGGTGCCGTCACCGTCGACGTCACCCGTCGCAACCCATACGCCGCCGGTGAACTGCGGGATGTAGGCGAAGAAGCCACCGAGTTCGGTCGCGGTGAGGTCGTTGTTGAGGTGCCAGACCTTCACGTGCGGGCCTCCGCCCGGACCGGCGGCCGTGATGATCTCGTCACCGTTGGCGTGGTTGCCGTCGACGTCACCGACGGCGACATGCACGCCGCCGGTGAAGCCAGCCGGGTAGGCGTACCAGCCGGGCCCGAGCTCCTGCACGTTGCCCTGCACCGGGTTCACTCGGTACGGACGAACGTGAGGGCCGCCGCCCGAGTTGACCGCGGCCATGAATTCGAGGCCGTTCGCGGGAACGCCGTCGAGATTGCCCGCGGCGACGAAGCCACCGTTGGTGAAGTTCTCGAACGCCGTCACCCCGTCGCCGAACTTCATCGCCTGATTGCCCTGGGTGACGACGAAGCACGACGTGCATGTACCGAAGTTGCCGTCGGTGTTGGTCACCTTGATGTCGCGGCTACCGAGGCGCGCGTTGTCTGCGATGGCGACGGTGATGTCGGCCGTGGTGTTGCTCAGTCGCTTGGTGTCCTTGATCGTGACGCCACCGGCGTCAGGAATCGTGACGGTCATCCCCGGCGCGAACTGCGTACCGGTGATGTGGAGGACCTCGCTGGAGTCGTTCTGCGTGACGAAGTCCGGATTGGACGAGGTGACGGTCGGGCTACCGACCGCCACGCTGTACGCGCCGGCCTTCACGACCGAACCACCATCCGCGTTGGTCACGCGCACGTCGTAGGTCCCGGGAGCCGCGTTCGTGAGGTCGAAGGTGCCGGTGATCGCAGTGGCGGTCACCGATGTGACCGGTGCCATCGTGATGGGCGCCTGACCGGTCTTCTCGAGGGTGACAGTCGGATCGGCCGCGAACTTCGTGCCGTTGACGGTGACCGTCACCGGGCCACCGCCGTTACCACTCGTGGGAGCGACCGAAGAGATCGTCGGCACTTCGCCGACGACGAAGCAACCCGAGCAGGTCTTGGTGACGTTGCCCTGCGTGACGGTGATGTCACGAGCACCGGGAGCCGCGTTCGCGGCAACGTTCACGCCCACGGTCAGACGCGCCGCGGAGTCGACCGTCACGGAACCGGCCGTCGCCAGCGAGCCCGAGATGCTGACGCTCGGCGAACCGGTGAAGCCCGAACCGAGGACCTGGAATGTTCCGTTGTAGCCCTGCGGGCGTCCGTTCGGCACCGCGTGGGTGACCTGGAAGTCGTTGGCGATCGTGATCGCGTTGGACTTGGTCGCCGTCTCGCTCTGTGAGTTCGTGACCGTGAGATCGTGACCACCCACGCTCGCGGCGTTGGTAACGCTGACGGCGAGGGTCAGTTGCGTCGACGAGTCGCGTGTCACCGAGTTGACGGTGATACCCGTGGGGCCGCTGACCGTGACCGTCGGTGTCGAGCCGAAGTTCGTACCGGTCACCTTCACGGCGACCTTGTCGGCGCCGACGCCGAGCGTCGAGGGCGACACCGTGCCGATGGTGGGCGTTCCCGCCGCCGGCAGGTCAGCGTCGACGGCGAACGCATTCGTGTTCGACGACGACTGGCCGTCGGCATTCCGCAACACCAGCGTGCGCGGTCCGGCGGTGGGACTCGACGCGGCGCGCATCGTGATCTCGGCCTGGGTCTTGCTCGTGATGTGCGCAGCCTGCGTCTGCGCGACGCCACCTTCGGCCACCGTCGCCGTGAGGCCCTTGGCGAAGTTGTCGCCTGTGATCGTGAATTGCAGTTCCTGATCGTGGTTGATGCGCTTGGGCGCGATCGTCGCCAGTGTCGGCTTACCGCCCGCGATCTCGATGCCCGTCGTGATGCCGTCGCCGAAAGTCGCCGTCCCACCGTCGGTGTTCACGACCGTGACCTTCCAGCGACCGGCCGGTTGGTTTTGCGGATTGACGGTGGCGGTGAGGCTCGACACCATGCCGTTCTGCGCCGTGCCCGGCGTCACGACGACGTTGGACCCGTTCAGCGTCGTGGTCTCGGCCGCGGCGTAGCCGTAACCCTTGCGCTCGAGCTTGACGACCGCACCCGTCTTGAACGCATGCCCGTCGACCTTGAACGAACCGGAATTCGACCCGTTGGAGATGATGCCGTTGACGCCCGAGGCCGCGGTGATGTCGGGGCCGATCGTGAGGCACTTGGCGCAGGTCGACGAACTGCCGAGCAGTCCACCGGTGACCGTGACGTCGCGAGCAGTGTTGGGCGCGGTTGCCGATATGTCGACGGTCACCTCGATCGTCGAACTGTTGACCAGCACCGGGTCGCCCTTGATCGTGATGCCCGTCGCCGGAGTGAAGGCGACCTTCGGACTACCCGACGGGAAGTCGCCGCTGAGCGTGAGCTTTTGCCCGGTCTTGCCCGGGTACACCTGACTCGGCGAGACGGAGTTGAGCGTCGGGCTGAGCAATGCAGCCTGGGCGGGCCGGCCGATGCCGACAAAAGTCCCAACGAGCAACAACACGGCTGTGAGCGCGGCCCACGACAACGCGGGCCGGTAACGGCGATTCATGGCGGTCGAGAGTACCGGTCCGACGACGGGATTTAGAGACGGTCGAGCAGTTTCTGCTTCTTGTCCTGGAATTCCGCCTCTGAGATCACACCGCGCTGGCGCAGTTCATCGAGCTTCTCGATCTGCTCGGGGATCGATCCACCGTCCGCACGCGCCGTCATCGGCGCGGCCTGCGCGGTCTCGATGGTTCGATGAATCGTGTTCTGTACGTCGAAGGGATGGGCGACGTTCGAGAACTTCTCCTGGCCCCGCTCACCGCCTGATTCGACCATCAGGTCGCCGGAACCGATCATCCGCTCGAAGACGGACTGATGACACGCAAGGTCGTTGATCCGCTCGAGCGGAATCTCACGGGTCTGGCGGCTGAGCACGCCCGAACGCGTGATGAGGCGGTCGTTCGTGAGCACGAAGTCGGTCGTGAACCACTTCACGTACGTCCAGCCCAGCCGCAGCGTCGCTATGAAGATGAGCGCAATCACCACGTAGCTGACGATGTCGTTGGACACCTTGATCGCCACGACCGTTCCGAGGATCAGGACGAGCACGAGCTGCGTCACCGTCGGAGCGAACGTCCACCAATGCGGGTGGGTGTCGATCACAATCGACTCACCCTCGTTCAGCAGCTTTTCCGGAAACGCCATTCGGCGAAGTTACTTGTAGACCTTGCGCCGGAACACGGCTTCTCGCCCGCGGACACGATCGAGGAAGAGCAACCCGTCGAGGTGGTCGAGCTCATGCTGCACGGCGCGCGCTTCGAACCCCACGAAGTCGTCGCTGTACGACACGCCTGTCTCGTCCTGCCAACGCAAGGTGAGCGATGTTGCGCGCTCGACGTCGCCCGTGAAGTCAGGCACGCTCATGCATCCCTCGCGCATGAGGTCGGTCTCACCTCGCGCTTCGATCACGGGGTTCACCAGTACCAGCTCGCCGTGATTGACCTTCGCCTTCTTGTGGTTGCTGAGATCGATCACGGCGACTCGTTCGCTCACACCGATTTGCGGAGCGGCGAGGCCGACGCAGCCGGGCGACACGCGCATCGTGTCGAGAAGGTCGACTACGAGCGCGTGCAGTGTGTCGTCAAAGACGGTGATGACGGGTGTCGCGACACCAAGGACCGCATTGGGGAGACCGACGACCGGACGAACGGCCATGTGTCAGAGGATGTCGGCGTCGGACTCGTACGCGTTGCATGTGACGCCGAGCTCCGCGCCCACCTCGTTGAGTCGCTCCGTGAACTCCTCGCCGTCGACGTCGGCCGGCAGCGTGACGTCCAGGACCATCACGTAGGCGGGCCCGTCGTCCCCACGAACCACGCGAGTGTTGAGGTCGACGACGTTGACACGCATGTCCGACAGCAGCGACGCAATACCGTGCACGATGCCCGGGTGGTCGGCGCCGTGGACGCTGACGGTCCACAACTCACCGGCGGCGGGCGCGGCCACCGCGGCGTCGATGGTGCGCACCATCGTCACGAGATGCAGTTCGCCGGCCACCGGGGCCAGCGCGGCCTCGAGCGTGCCGGCGTCCAAGTCCGTCGGACCACTGACGACGAGCATCATCGAGAAGTGGCCGCCGAGGATCGCCATCGCCGTGTCTTCGATGTTGCATTCGCGCTGGACGAGGACGCTCGTGACGGCGGCGACGATCCCCGGCCGATCGGCTCCGATCGCCGCGACTGAGAAACGACTCACCCGATTACGCCCAGCCGAGCTCGTGGAGGCGCTCGTCGCTGAGGCCGAAATGGTGGCCGACCTCGTGAATGACGGTGACGCGCACCGCATCGACAACTTCCTCGTCCGTCGAGCAGATCGAGCAGATCGAGCGCCGGAAAATCGTGATGCGATCGGGCATGGTCATGCCGCCGCCGATCGAGCCCTCGCCATAGTGGCCGCGGCTCGTGAGCGGCACGCCCTCGTAAAGACCGAGGAGGCGTCCGGGCGGTGCGTGATCGTCGACCATGACGACAACGTTGTCCATGTGCCGCGCGATCTCTTCGGGAATCGAGTCGAGCGCGTCAGCAACGAGCGTCGCGAAATGCGCGGGCGAGACGTCGACCATCACACAGGTCCTCATGCCAGCTTCGACGCGATCGACGCGCTGTTGCGCAGCAGCGCTCCGTCGGCGCCGGCGGTCGAGTACTGCGCGGTCGGGCGGGCCGAGGCTTCCTTCACCATGTCGGCGAGCAACGTCGCGAACGGCACGGGCGGGTCGACCCACAGATGCCAGCTCAACGAACCCGGGATGGTGTTGATCTCGTTGAGATAGAGCGTGTCGCCGTCGAGCAGAAAATCGATGCGCGCGATGCCGCGCACGCCGGCGAGCACCGCCACTTGCGTCGCGTGGTCGCGCAGCTTGGCCTCGAGCTCGCTCGGAATCTGCGCGGGCAGTTCGCGCGGCGCCGTGGCCATGCCGTCGCCACCCGAGTACTTCTCCTTGTAGGAGTAGATGTCGCCGCCGGACCGGGTCGGCTTCTCGATCGCGCTGAGCTGCAGTTCCGGGAACG
Organism: Actinomycetota bacterium; assembly: GCA_048498715.1. Lineage (GTDB taxonomy): Bacteria > Actinomycetota > Acidimicrobiia > Acidimicrobiales > JACCXE01 > JACCXE01. The sequence continues at coordinate 244,311 of JBEHXL010000001.1, forward strand.
TGCGGACTGCGACGTTCAGGTCGATCGACTCGGGCCGGTAGGGCTCGATCACCGCGCCACGTGCCAGGTGCGGGTTGGCCCGCAGACGATCGTGCGCCGTGCCGATGTCCTTGACGACGTCGATGCCGATCGACGACCCACCGAAGCGCGGCTTCACGATGTAGGGCCCGTCGAAATCGGGCTTCGTCGACTCGGTCAGCGCCACCCGAGGCAGGCTCGGAACGCCCGCCGACGTGCACACGGCTCCGAAGGCGAGCTTGTCCATACCGAGCGCCGCGCTCGCGACCGACGGGCCGGTGTACGCGATGCCCGCACTGTCGAGCGTTCCCTGAATCGTGCCGTCCTCCCCGGGACCGCCGTGGCAGCAGTTCACGAGGACGGCGTCGTAGGTCTTCTCGCGCCCCATACCGCCTTTGACGCTGATGCCGGCACCGGCGGACACACGCGCCGGCTTGGCGCCACGCGGGACACCGTCGGCAAACGCGCTGCCTTCGAGCGTTGCGTCCACGATCACGAAGTCACCGGCGCGGGTCCAGTACAGGGCCTCGCTGGTTCCGAGCGTCCGGGCAGCTTGCAGGCCGGTGTGCACGCTCACGTCGTGCTCCGGCGAGGGCCCCCCGAAGAGGACAAGAGACTCAGGCATTTGCCTGCATCCTACGGAAAGTGGTCCGGCAGATCGTTCTCATAGAGGACAGCGTCTCCATTACCCAGATTCGTGCGGACCCACGCGACCGCATGATCCCGGGTGGGAAACAGTTCGACCTTGGCGGGCGTCTTTTGCGCGCCGGTGAGCAGCGCCTTCTTGTTGGTGTTGCCGACGATGCCGATGATCGACGCAACGCTCCCGGCGTTCTCGGCGAAGCGTTCGTTCTCGCTGGCTTGTCGATCGCCGAGCTCGACCATGCCCGGCGTGATGAGCACCTTGCGACCCGTCGGCGCGCCGCTGACCGCGAGCAGATCGAGGGCGCGTTGGGCGCCGGCCGGGTTCGAGTTGAACGTGTCGTCCAAAACGACGGCACCGGAAGGCGCCGTCACCGCTTCGAGCCGATTCTTGGCGCCGGGCGCAGTGCCCAGTCGCTCCGCCGCCTCGCGCGGGCTCACTCCCAGCTCGATCGCCACGGCGACGGCGCACGCGGCGTTCGAGGGCGCCGTCGGCAGGTTCTCGGCGCGTCCGTAGACGACGCCGCCGACGTAGACGGTGCCGTCAGTGAGAACGCACACGTCGGCGGATGTATCTGTGCCTGAGGCGCGCAGCACCTTCTTGGCGCCTTCGGCGCTGACGCGGTCGGCAACCGCCGCGAGGCGCGGCTCGTCGACGTTGAACACGACGGTGTGCGCGGTCACGAAGATCTCGGACTTCGCTTCGACAATGTTGTCCTCGGAACCGAAGCGCTCGAGATGCACCGGACCGATGGCGGTCATCACCGCGATCGCGGGCGGGCACCACTCGCACAGCTCGGCGATTTCGCCTTTGCCGTACGTCCCCATCTCCGCGACGAAGACGTCGGTGCCGAGCGGCAAGCCTTCGTTGACCGCACGAGTCAGGCCGCCGAGGTTGTTGAAGCTCGCGGGGCTCGCAGCGACGGACCGAGTGCCGGCGACGAGATGGGCGACGACGACCTTGGTCGAGGTCTTGCCGTAACTGCCCGTGATGCCGACGATCGTCGGGTTGATCGACCTCAGCTTCTTCGTCGCCTGCTCTATGAACGGCTTCATCTTCTGCTTCTCGAGCGGCTCCGTCAGCGCGAGACCACCGTCGACGAACAGCGGCACGAACACCAAACAGCCGAGAGCGGCGGCCCACAACGGGAGCAACGCGGCGAGCCCACCGAGGACACCGAAGTACAGAAACGCGGTCGCGGCGGTGAGCACCTTCAGTCGACGCGTGAATACGAGCTTCGACGTGCGGCCCTTCAACGACAGGCCAACACCCACACGGCGCCACCGGAGCGCGAACTGCGTGACCGACCCGGGGATGTAGTGCTCCCTTTGAGCAACCCGCAACCATCGCAGCGCGTCGACAATCGCGAGTACGACGAGCAGCGCGGCGAGAACGACCCCGATCATGCGAGCAACCTGTCGATCGCGGCGTGCAGTTCGTTCGCGGCGGTGAGCGGGGTCATGTGGCCGGCACCCGACACAACCGTGAGATGGGCGTTCAGGCGGGCCTCGAGTTGCTGCGCCACCACGAGCGGTGCGGCCGTGTCGTTGTCGCCCCACACGAGTTCGGTGGGTGTCTTCACCGCGTCGATCTGAGCCTCGTAGGTCTCGTTCACGAGCTTCACGTGAATGGCGCGCATCGCCGGCGACGCGTTCGCGTAGTCGCTCGAGCCATATTTCTTCCGCGCTTCTTCCATGCGTTGGTCAGAGAGCACGCCGCGTTTGTTCAACCATCGGGCCAACCGGTACCCAGTTTTCGGCTTCGCGCCTCCCCCGACGCGAATCAATGGTGCACCCGTCAGCAAGAGTCCGCTGATCGTCTCCGGCGCGGTGGCCGCGACATGAATGCCGATACGGCCCCCGAGGCTGTGGCCGACCAGCACCGGCGGCGCCGGCAACGAGCGCAGGAGTTCGACGATGAGCGAGGCGTATTCCGGCGAGCCCCATGCTTCGGGCGGCGGCGGGGTCGAACCGAACCCGGGAAGGTCGACGGCGATCGCGTCGAAGGACTCGAGCGCAGTCGTGAAGTCGGCATGGGTGCGCCCCCAGCCGTGCAACGCGACGACACGCGGCGCGTCTTCGTTGCCATACGACGCGCCGTAGAGCCGTCCTCCGGCAAAGCTGCTCAGCACGTCTTCAAACTAGGTTGCCCGCCCGTGTCTGAGGGATTTCGCTCACCGGGGCTCGACGAGTGGTTTGTCGGAGCCGGCTTTGGCTTGTTCGTTCACTGGGATCATGCGAGCCAGCAGGGCCTGGAAACGTCGTGGCCCCTGACCGGCGGCGTCGAGGTGCTGCCCGTGAGTTGGTGGGACCAGCCCACCGAGGCGTACCACGCGTCCGCCGCGACGTTTGATCCGGTCAACTGGGATCCGGTTGCGTTCGCACAGCGGGCCAAGGCCGCCGGAGCAACGTACGTCGTGTTCACGACCAAGCATCACTCCGGGTACGTGATGTGGGACACCGAGACCACCGACTGGTCCGTCACGAAAGCGTCGCCCTACGGCAAGGACATCGTCGGGCCGCTCGCCGAAGCCCTTCGGGCCGAGGGTCTGCGCGTCGGCTTCTACTTCTCTCTGAGCGACTGGCACGAAGAGACGTATCCGCCTTTCACCGACGACATGAAGCCCTACGTGCTCGGTTCGACCCCGCCGCTGCCGTCGGAGGAAGATGCCGAGAAGTACCGCGCCTACATGCGTGCCCAACTCACCGAACTTCTCAGCCACTACGGCCGCATCGACGAATTGTGGTTTGACGGTGGATGGGAACGCCCGGTGCCGTGGTGGGAACCAAGGAAGATCGAGGCGCTCGTGCGCGAGTTGCAGCCGAACATCGTCATCAACGAGCGCCTGTACTCGGTCGGCGACTTCGAGACGCCCGAGCAGTTCGTTCCGGCCAAGCCCCTGCCCGGTCCGTGGGAAACGTGCATGACAATGAACGACGGCTGGGGCTGGGTGCCATCCGACACCAACTACAAATCGGCGACAACGATCATCCACACGCTGTGCGACATCGTCGCGAAGGGCGGCAACTTCCTGCTCAACGTGAGCCCGATGGGCGACGGTGCGTTGCCGGAGCCGCAGGTCGAACGGTTGGACGCGGTGACCCGCTGGATGTCGACGCATCGCGATGCGGTCGTCGGCGTCACGCCCGGCCTCGAGCCGTGGCAGTTCTATGGGCCGTCGACCCGCCGCGGTTCGACGGTCTACGCCATCGCGACGGCGCGTCCCTACGAGGGCGTCACCATTCGTGGCGTACCGGTGAAGCGGCTGAAGTCGGCGACGGTCATGGGATCGGGCACGGAACTCGACGTACGCCGCCATACAGCGATCGTGGAGTCGTTCATGCCGGATCCGAACGGTGAAATTACGGCCTGGATCCCCGAAGGCGAGATCGACGAGTTCGCCACCGTCGTCGTCTTCGATTTCGAGGGCGACCTCTAAGCGGGTATCCGCGCCGATGTAACACCCCCTCTATATGGTCCGAGGGGTGGAAATCGAACGTTTGCTCGATGGGCTGACCGCGGCGCAAACCGCCGCGGTCACCTCGACGGCGCAACCGCTCGCGATCCTCGCCGGCGCCGGCTCGGGCAAGACCCGCGTTCTCACTCGGCGCATCGCCTACCGGGTAGCGCAAGGCACCGCCGAAGCGCCTCGCGTCGTTGCCGTCACCTTCACGCGGAAAGCCGCAGGAGAACTTCGGCACCGGCTCGGATCGCTCGGCCTGCGTGAAGGCGTCGCTGCGGGCACGTTCCACTCGCTCGCCCTGAGCCAGCTGCGGCGGTACTGGAACGACCGCAACCAGTCGGAGCCATCGATCCTCGACCGCAAGGTTCGGATCCTCGCTCCGCTCATGGGTGGCCGCCGCCTCGGGCCTACGGTCCAGCCGATCGACATTGCCAGCGAGATCGAGTGGGCCAAGGCGCGAGGCATCGCGCCGGACCGCTATGCGGCCGAGGCCGAAGCCGCGGCGCGGCGCACCCCGATCGACGTCGAGGCGTTTGCCGCGTTGTTCCAGCGCTACGAACACGAGAAGAAGCGCCGGGGCCTGGTCGACTTCGACGACCTGCTGTGGCAGGCCGGCACGGCGATGCAGGACGACCCGAAGTTCGCCGCAGTCACCCGTTGGCGCTTCCGCCACCTGTTCGTGGACGAGTTCCAGGACGTCAACCCGGTGCAGTTCCGCCTCCTGCAGGGTTGGCTCGGCACTGACATTGATCTGTGCGTCGTGGGCGACCCGAACCAGGCGATCTATTCGTGGAACGGCGCCGACCCGACGCTGCTCACCGACTTCGGCCAGCGCTTCCCGTCCGCGGAGGTCGTCAATCTCACCGACAACTTCCGCTCGACACCGCAGATCCTGGCGGTGGCCAACGCGGTGCTGGCCGACGGGCACGCCGGTCGAACGAGCGCCGAACTCGTTGCCCACGCGCCCGACGGTCCCGCGCCGACGGTTGTCTCGTACGGCACGGACACCGAGGAAGCCAAGGGGATCGCCCGTATGGTGCGGTCCGCGCACCGGCCCGGTCGAAGCTGGTCGTCGATTGCGGTGCTGGTGCGGACAAATGCGCAGTCGGTGCCGATTTGCGAGGCGCTGCAGGCGGCCGGCGTGCCCTACCGCGTGCGCGGCGACGGCGGTTTTCTCCAGCAGCCCGAGGTGCGCGACGCCATCGCCGCGTTGCGCCGCCTGCCCGCGGCCACGCCGGTCCGCTCCGCGGTATCCGACCTCGACGAGATGCTCGCCACCGGCGGCGGCACGGACGAACGACGCGGCAACCTCGAAGAGTTGATTCGACTCGCGCACGAGTACGACGGCCTCGAGTCGGGCGGCTCGGTTGCCGGGTTTCTCGCGTGGTTGAGCGCAACGGTCAAGGCCGAGGCGCCCGACACGACCGGCGATGCGGTCGAAGTCGCGACCTTCCACCGCGCCAAGGGCCTCGAGTGGCCGACCGTCATCGTTGCGGGCCTGGAAAAGGGCTTGGTTCCCATCGGGCATGCCACGACTCCGGCGGGCGAGGCCGAGGAACGGCGCCTGCTGTATGTCGCGCTGACCCGCGCCGAGCACTCGCTCACGTGCACGTGGGCCGAGCGCCGCAGCTTCGCGGGGCGCCCGGTGCCGCGTACGGCGTCGCCGTATCTGGAGCCGATCGATCTCACCCTGCGCCTGATGGCACGGGGGGTTGCGCCGAGCGACCTGCGCGCCAAGATCGCCGCCGAGCGCGACCGACTCGCTGATCTCAGCCGGGCGCGCCGAGCGAACCAGGCGAGGAAGGGAATGGCGGGCGCCAACGCCGATCCCGATCTGTTGACTGCGTTGAAGGAATGGCGCAGCGGGATGGCCCGGACCGCAGGCATGCCGGCGTATCTGATCTTCCACGACGCGACGCTCGCCGCCCTGGCTGAGGCGCAGCCGCACGACGAGGCCGCCTTGCTGCGCGTGCCCGGCGTCGGACCGGTCAAAGTCGAGCGCTACGGCGCCCAGGTGATGAGGGTCCTGAAGGAACACCGCGCGGCTTCCTAGGCTCGCTTCGTGCGCTTTCTCATCGAGCAGCGGCTCACCGGCAGCCTCGAGGCTGTAGAAGCTGCGCTGTACTCCCCCGCCCTCTTAGCTGAGATGGACGACCTGCCCAAGCTCGGTGGTGCGACGCTGCTCGACGAGTCGGTCGACGGCGATCGCGTTCGCCGTCGGGTTCGCTACAAGTTCACCGCCGAACTGAATGCGGCAGTGACCGCCGTCGTCGACCCGGACAAGCTGACCTGGGTCGAGGAGTCCGTCCACGATCGGTCGACGCACGTGACGACGTGGCGGATCGTGCCGGACCACTACCCCGACCGGCTCGATTGCCACGGCACCTTCACGCTCGTGCCCAAGTCGCCCGAGTTGACGCTGCGACAGACGGAGGCCGAGATCAAGGTGCATTTCCCGCTTGTCGGAGGACGCGTCGAGAAGGCGATCGTCTCGGGTCTGCAGGAACACGCCGTCGACGAAGAGAAGACCGTCAATCAGTTCCTTGGAGGTCACTGATGTCGTTTGTTGCACCCGGTTTCGAGCGCGTGGAAGAAGTGTTCCGCGAACAGGCGGCACTGCAGGCCAAGGGTGGTCTCGCCTTCGCCGCCACGTTGAACGGCGAACCGATCGTGGATGTCGTCGCCGGTGAAGCGGCGACGGGCGTGCCTTGGACAAGCGACACTCGAACCGGCGTCGCATCCGTCACCAAGGGCTGGGCGGTGCTGTGCGTGCAACGTCTCTGGGACGAGGCCAAGCTCACGTTCGACATGCGCATCGCCGACGTGTGGCCCGAGTTCGCGGCCAACGGCAAGCAGAACATCACCCTGCGGCAGATTCTGGACCACACCGCAGGCGTTCTCGGCGTCGGCGACGTGGGCTCGCTCGTGAAGTGGGACGGCTCGGGATGGGACGACCTCGACGCGATTGCATCCCGTCTCGCCGCCGCCGCGCCGGCGTGGGAGCCCGGGACCAAATGCGGCTACCACGCCGTGACCTTCGGCTGGCTGGTGGGAGAGATCGTGCGTCGGATCACCGGCAAGACGCTCGGCACGTTCTTCCACGACGAGATCGCCGCGCCGCTCGGCATCCGGAGCCAGATCGGTGTGCCGCGCGCCGAGCAGGGCGACATCGCCAAGAGCATCCCGAGTGACGAGCTCATGGCGGCGCCGTTCTTCCTCAAACCAATCCTCGCGAAACTGCCCGGGAAGCTGCGTGATCCGAACACATATCCCGGCCAGGCCTTCTTGGGTGACGGCTCCCGGTCGATCATGGACGCTATCGACGAGTTGATGAACGACCCCGAGGGCCGTTGGCAGGAGGCGGAGGTGCCCGCCAGCAACGGCGTCACCAGCGCCAAGGACCTCGCCCGGCTGTTCTCGGTTCTGGCCAACGGCGGTGAGCTCGACGGCCATCGCTACTTCTCCGAGAAGTCGATGACGGTTTTCCTCGCTCCCGGCCAGCCCTACACCGACGCGGTGATGGGCGACATCACGAACCTGCCGATCCTGAAGCAGCTCATCCACAAGATGGCCACGGTGCAACGCAGCGTCGGCGGTTACGACATGAACCGCAAGAAAACACTCGGCCCGAACGTCTTGACCGTTGGCAACGGCGGTGCGGGCGGCCACCTCGTGTTCGCCGATCCCGCCGCGCACGTTTCGGGTGCGTTCGTACGCAGTGCCATGAGCCCGAGCAACGCGAGCCAAGAACTCATCGTGAAGTCCCTGTTCGAATGCCTAGCCGCATGATCGACGGACTCGCTGCGCCCGGTTTCGAGACGGTCGCCGACGCATTCGCCGCGCACGCCGAAGCCGACCCGACGCACAACGCGCAGCTCGCGGTCTACCTGAAGGGTGAGCTGATTCTCGACCTCGTCGCCGGCACTGCGCTCGACGCCGACTCGCTCCTGCCCGTTTTCTCGAGCAGCAAGGGGGCAACTGCGGTGGCGGTGTCGTTGCTCGTGCAGCGCGGGCTCGTCGACCTCGATGCACCCTTGGCGAAGTACTGGCCCGAGTTCGCCGCGCACGGCAAGGGTGAGTTGCCCGTCCGGCTGGTGTTGTCGCACCAAGCTGGTCTCACCGGCGTCGATGGCGGTTTCACGCTCGAGGACCTCATGTCGCATGACGCGCTCGCCGAGCGTCTCGCCGCTCAGCGCCCGCTCTGGAGGCCCGGTGCGGCGTTCCTCTACCACGCCGTCACCATCGGCACGCTGGCTGACGAGTTGTGTCGCCGCACCGATGGCCGGCCCGTCGCCCAAATGCTGCGCGAGGACGTCACGGGTCCGCGCGGGATCGACGTGTGGATGGGAACACCCGAGTCCGAGGACGACCGGTTCCGTCCCTTCGAAATGCCCACCGCCGAGGAACTCATGCCGCTGCTCGCCGAGATGGCGGGCAGCGTCGATCAGCTCGACGGCATCAATGCGACGGCCATGCCGAACGGCGGAATGGTCGGCGTGTTGGGCCGGGTCAACGACGTCGACTTCCGCCGCGCCGGCGCACCCGCGGCCGGTGTGTGTGCCAGCGCCCGGGGTCTGGCGAAGTTGTACGCCACGCTCACGCACGACGTCGGCGGCCCCCGGCTGCTCACCGACGACACCATCGGCCAGATGTCCCAACTCCAAGTCCAGGGCATCGAGTTCGGCACCGGCCTCGAAGCCCGGTTCGCGGTGATGTTCCAGAAGACCGTCGCACCCCGCTGGGGTTGGGGTTCCTGGCAGGCGTTCGGGCACGACGGGGCGGGCGGTTCGTGTGCGTTCAACGACCCGATGTACGAGACCGCGTTCGGCTACACCGTGCAACGTTTGCCTCTTCCGGGCGGTGCCGATGCCCGGGCCCTGGAGCTCACCCGAGTCCTCCGCAACTGCCTGCGAGGCTGATGACCTGCGGTTTTGTCGCAGGTTTGGGCAACTTTCCGTTGCTATTTTCCTGACCGATCCGTATCCTTTACGGCGCTATGTCGTATTGGATGTCGATCGAAGTCTTTGATGGCGCTGGTTATTCAGGCCGCGCGTGGGCGGAAAGCTTCGGTGACTCCCTCGTGGAGACGGCGTTGCGCTCCGGTGGAACCGACTGGAACTGGCACCACCACACGTGGGGCGTCGTGTTCGAGGTCTGTTTCGACGACGAGGCCGCCTGGGATCGCTACCGCGCCCTGCTTCCCGTGCAGGTCGCCCTCGACGCCGTTCCTGACCCGGTCTCCGGTTTGATCATCTACAAGGGCCGTGGCGGTTCGGCCGGCTGGGTGTCGCCCCGCAAGCCCAAGCCTTTGTCGGGTGCCGGCGCCGCCGCGCTTCCGTTGCCGATCGCCGAGATCTTCCCGGACGACCTCTACCGCATCTTCACCGCGGATCTCGAGCGGCGAACCTTCGCCCTCCAGAACCGCGCACTCGGCTACTAGCGCTCCGGAGCCCGCTGGGCTCGCTCCACCGCCAGCGCCTGCAGCTTCGCGAAGTCGATCGCGATGAAAATCCCTTCGCCCTCGGCCAGCACGTTGCCCTCGGCGTCGTACAGCTCACCGGTCGTGAAGATCTTGCGCCCCTCGACGCGGTCCATGCGCGCCCGGAAGGTGTGTTTCTGGTGCAGCGGTGTGGGCCGGCGGTAGCGGATCGTCAAGGTGCCGGTCATGCCCGACTGGCCGGCGAGGTCTTGGGCCAGACCGAGTACGTCGTCGAAGGCCGCGGCAACGTGACCACCGTGGCAACAACCGGGCGGACCCTCATAAGCGCTCCCCCATGTCACCTCCGCCAGCACCTCGTCGCCCTCGACGCGCATGTGGACGGGCGCCGCGAGCGGATTGCCGAGACCGGCGATTGGGCTGTTGTCGAAGAAGTCACCGACATCGCCGGTGATCGACGCTTCGGCGTTGATGTAGTTGTGCCCGTGCGGATACTCCGCGAGCGTGTCGGCGACCGCCTGGATCTCGGCGGCCACCCTCTCGAGCACTTCGGGTGGCGCCGTTGTCGCAACCACACCCTCGATCGCCTTACGCAGCGCGTCAGCTGCCTTGCGGACCGCGGCGCGCTCCTCGCTCGGGCCGCCCTCCTGCAGGGTCCGGAGACGCTCGATGGGACTCGTCATGGGACGTCGACGTCGACGAATACCGGAGCGTGATCGCTCGGCTGCTTGCCTTTGCGTGCGAATCGATCCATCAACGCGTAACGGATACCCGCGGCGAGCGGTTGGCTGAGCAACAGCAGGTCGATGCGCAGGCCCCGACCCTGGTGAAAGTCACCGGCTCGGTAGTCCCACCACGAGTACAGCTTCTCGTCCTCGTACTTGGCGCGGAACGCGTCGACGAAACCCCAATCCACGAGTTCGCCCAGCGCGGCGCGCTCCTTCGCCGAGGTGTGCGTGGCGTTCTTGAATTTCCTGGGGTCGTAGACGTCCTTGTCTTCGGGCGCGATGTTGAAGTCGCCGGCCACCACGACGTTGTCATCGGGCTTGCATGTAGCGGCAACCTCGTCGCGCAAGGCGGCGAGCCATCGCAGCTTGTACTCGTAGTGCGGATCCTCGAGTGAGCGCCCATTGGGCACATAGACCGACGAAATCCGCACGCCGCCGCAGGATGCGGTCACCAGACGCGGCTCGGGCTCGTCGCCGTCGAACATCGGTGTGTCGACCGCGCCGAAACCGAGCGTAACGTCGTCGAGGCCGACCTTGGATGCAATGGCCACGCCGTTCCAGCGCCCGGTCCCGTTGTGAGCGACCTCATAGCCCATTGCTTCGAACGCCATGTACGGGAACGCCGCGTCGGCGAGCTTGGTCTCCTGCATGCAGACCACATCCGGTTGCGCGTACGCGAACCACTCCTCGATGCGCGGCATGCGCACGGTCAGCGAGTTGATGTTCCAGGTGGCGATGCGCACAGTCAGTTCCTACCAGCCCTCGGGCGGAGTGGTTTCCACCGCGGCCCAGCAGTACCAAGCGACGATCGAGCGGTAGGGGCGGAAGCGCTCGCCCATCGGCTCCATCTCCTTGGGTGTCGGCGACGGAATGCCCCACGCCTTACCCAGGCCGTTGCGCACACCGAGATCACCCGTCGGCCACACGTCCAGACGGCCCAGGTGAAACATCAGGAACATCTCGGCGGTCCAGCGCCCGATGCCTCGCACCGAGACGAGTTCGGCGATGACTTCCTCGTCCGGGAGTGACTTGAGCTTGCGCGGCTTGATGCGGCCGTCAGTCTGCGCCTCGGCCAGATCGATCAGCGACAGCGCCTTGTTGTTCGACAGGCCCGCCGCGCGCAGGTCCTCGAACGGTGTGGCCAGCACGGCAGCGGGGGTGACCTTGCCACCGATTGCAGTCACGAAACGACCATGGATCGTTGCCGCGGCGCGCCCGGCCAATTGCTGAAAGACGATCGAGCGGCAGAGCGTGACGAACTCGCTGCCCGGCGTTGGCGTGCCGAGCGTGCACGGCCCCGCCTCTTTGATCAGCTGCTTCAAGACGGGATCGGTCTTGGCGAGAAACTTCTCGCCTCTCTTGACCGCCTCGACGCCGGTGAGTTCGGTCACTCCGCCGCAGGCTCGGCGGCCGCGGCCTTCTTCGTGGTCTTCTTCGCCGCCGTCTTCTTCACCGCTGCCTTCTTCGGCGCCGCTTCCTTCTTCACGGCCGCCTTCTTCGGCGCCGCCGCCTTCTTAGCTGCGGTCTTCTTGGCTGCCGTCTTCTTGACCGGCACCGCGTCGCCGGGCGCCGCTTCGATCGGCGCGGCCGCCGCTTCGGGCTCGAGCGCCGCCGCAGCCGCCTTCTTCGACACGCGCTTGGCGGCCGCTTTCTTCTTGGCGGCCGGCTCTTCCACCGCGACCGCGGTTTCGCCGACGACAGCCGTCGCCTTCTTCGTCGTGCGCTTCGTCGCCTTCTTGACGGGTTCGGCGGCGGGCTCGAGTTCGGTCACGGGCTCCTCGAAGACAACGGCCGGCGAGACCGCCTTCTTCTTCGCCGCGGCCTTTCTGGCCGGGGCCTTCTTCTTGCTGGTGGCCTGGATCTCTTGTTCGACGGTCTCCTCCGAAGGAGCACCCGCGGGCTTGGCGAACTCCGGCAGCGCGATCTCGATGCCGCGGCGCGGCGGGTCGAGCGCCTGCACGATGAACGCGTAGGTCTGGCCTTTGTTCACGACGTCACGCGCTGCGCGCGGCGCCGGATCGCCCATCGCCGAGAGCGGCAAGTAGCACTTGGCCTCGCCGACTCGCACGAAGGCACCGTGGCTCGTGAATTCCTCGACGACGCCCTCGACCGTGGCGCCCGGGCGGTGAGAGGCGACGAACCCGAGGAACACCATCGGCTCGTTGACCGGATCGCTCGGAACCGCGCCACGACGGCGACGCTTGTCGTTCGCCTTCTCGATCTCGTCGGCACTGAGTGGCGCCAGCCGCGAGTCGCCGACCTTCGGAGTCTCGGGCCCCTTTTCCGTGGGCTCGACGCGACGACCGCGGCCGCCACGACTCCCCCGCCGCCGCGGCGCGTTCGCTTCGTCAGTTGCGGTCTTGATCGCGGCGGTGACAGCCGAGCTGCGTCCCTGGTTGGCCTTGCGCATCGCCTCGCGGCTCTTCGGACCGCGGACGGGCGAGCGAGCGGTGAAGATCCAGCCCACCCCGGGGACGGGCTTGCCGCCGATGAGACGGCCGCGATCGAACAGCCACTCGTGCTCGCCGTGGAACTCCTGGAAGGAGTCATTGGAGAGGACGTCGGCGTCGACTTTCTCGGCGATACGCAGGAGAAACGCGTCGCCGCGACCGAAGGCACCGGCGGGCGGAGAAACGATTTCGTTGTTGGCGACGGCCTCGTCGAACGCGGCAACCTCGTCAGCCGGAATCCGGTGACCGAAGGTGGCGTCGACGACGACCGTGATGATGGCGTCGGGGAATTCGTCGATGAACGCACGGACGGCCTCGTCCAACTGGGCCAGGCTCGGCATGGAGCGGCCTTCAGTGGCGATGTTCGATCCGTCGACGACGACGTGGCGGGACTCGGGCATGTTGGCTTGAACTCTAGGGTGGAAGGCGTGTCAGACACGACTATGGGCGAGGTCACCGAGCTTCTGCAGCAGCTGATCCGCAACGCGTGCGTCAACGACGGGACGCCCGAATCGGGCCACGAATCGCGTTCGGTCGACGTCTTGGAGACGGTGCTCGAAGGATCGGGCATCGACATCGAGACCTACGAGCCGATCGCGGGGCGCAAGTCGCTCGTGGCGCGGATCGAGGGCAGCGATCCGTCAGCGCCGACGCTGATGTTGATGGGCCACACCGATGTCGTGCCCGCGACCGAAGGATGGACGCACGACCCGTTCGGGGGTGAACTGATCGACGGCTTCGTGTGGGGCCGTGGTGCGGTCGACATGTTGAATCTCACGGCGTCGATGGCGGTCGCAACGAAGAAATTGGCTGCGTCGGGCTGGAAGCCCAACGGCACCCTCCTCTACTTCGCGGTGGCCGACGAGGAGGCACTCGGCACGTACGGCGCATCAAGGATGGCGGACCACGAAACTGATGCCGTGCGCGCGGACTACGTCATCACCGAATCCGGCGGCATCCCGATGCCGTCGGCGGACGGCGTAAAGCTGCCCGTGATCGTCGGCGAAAAGGGCACCTATTGGTGCAAGTTGATCGTCAAAGGCACACCGGGCCACGGCAGCCAGCCCTTCCGGACCGACAATGCGCTGGTCACCGCGGCCGAGGTCGTGCGCCGGCTGAACGAGTACCGACCCGAGACCCACATCCACGAGATCTGGCAGCGCTTCGTCGACGGGATGTTCCCCGGCGAGATGGCCGAGATGCTCAAGGACCCGGTGCAGCTGTGGCAGATGTGTGAGACGTTCCCCGTCGCCCTGGCCCGGCAGGCACACGCGTGCACGCACACGACCTTCGCTCCGACCGTCGTGCACGGAGGCCACAAGACCAACGTGATCCCCGATCGTGTCGAACTCGAAGTCGACATCCGCACCCTGCCGGGCCAGACCGGCCCAGACATCCGGGCGATGCTCGACGAGGTGCTCGGCGAACTCAGCGATCGCGTCACCATCGAAGTGATCACCGACGAGCCGTCGACGGCCTCGCCCATCGACACGCAGATGTGGGACTCGCTGCAGCGCGTCAGCAACGCGCTCACGCCCGGCGGCGCGCAATGCATTCCCTTCCTGACGGTCGGCGCGACCGACGCGCGCTTCTTCCGTCGGATGGGCATCCCGGCCTACGGCTACGGCCTGTTCTCCACGAACCTGTCCTTCGAGGATTACGGCACGATGTTCCACGGCGACGACGAACGCGTCGACACCGAGTCGCTGCGTCTCTCCACCGAGTTGTGGCAGGGCGTCAGCAAGGACATGCTCGGCGGATGAGTTTCAAGGCGGTCCTCTGGGACTTCGGCGGCGTCATCTCCACCAGCCCGTTCGAGTCGTTCAACCGGTTCGAGGAAGCGAACGGCTTGCCGCGCGACTTCATTCGCACGCTCAACGCCACCAACCCCGACACGAACGCGTGGGCGCACTTCGAGCGCAACCAGTTCACGATCGACCAGTTCGCCGAAGCCTTCGAGGCCGAAGCCCTCGCGGCGGGCCACGCACTCGACGCACGCGGTGTGCTGTTGTCGTTGCACGGCGAGATGCGCCCCGAGGTGTTCGCGGCCATCGACATGATCAACGCGGCCGGTCTCGTCAACGCCGGCGTGACGAACAACATCTCGCCGATGGAGCCGAGCGACTGGCACGCGAAGTTCAAGGTGATCATCGAGTCGAGCCGGGTCGGCGTCCGCAAACCGGAGCCGCGCTTCTACGAGCTCGCCTGCGAAGCCCTGGCTGTGAGGCCCGACGAGTGCGTCTATCTCGACGACCTCGGCATCAACCTCAAGCCCGCGAAGGCGATGGGCATGACCACGATCAAGTTCATAGATCCTGTCGATGCGTTGTCAGAATTGTCCGGCCATCTCGGGCTGCCCTTCGGAGGCTGACATGAAGCGACTCCTCGTTACCTGCGCCCTCGTCGGCCTGACGCTCGCCGGATGCGGCAAGGACGACAAGTCCGATGTCGCGACCGACGCGACCACGACCACCGCGGGAGTCGCGGTGCCCACCGCACCACCCACGACCCTCAAGACGACGACAAGCGCCATGAAGGCAACGCCGACCACGAACGCCGGCGATCCTCCCGGTCTCGTGCCGGCCGACAGTCAGTCGCCCGCGGCCGGCACGTGTGGCAACTCCTACAACGGCATCGCCGAGGTCGTCCTCCAGCCCGACGTGCCGTCACCGCGCTGCATCATCGTGAAAGACACAGATCACCTGCGCGTCGAGAACAACTTCACCGTCAAGGTGAACGTCAACGACGGCAGCGGTGTGCTGTTCGCCCTGGACCCCGGTGAGAGCGACACCGGCATGAAGGCGCTCGGTGGCTACTGGGCGACGGGCGTGCACCGCCTGAAGATCACGAACGCGGCCACGAACGAAGTCCTCTATGGCGGTAGCGGCCCCGAGGTGTGGCTCAAGTAGCCGTCCTCCGCGTTCTTGTGCCGTTCCGGGCGCCCTAGCGCCACAAAACCGCACAAGAACCGGGCTAGGCGGTGACGCCGGCTTCGAGCTCGTCGACGACGAGTTCGGCGAGGTGCTTCAGCGCTGCGACCTGTTCGTCGCTCAGCAGCCGTGGACGGCGGTCGGCCACGCACAGGGTTCCGACCGTGCATCCGTCGCTCAGGGTGAGCGGCGCACCGGCGTAGAAGCGAACGCGCGCTTCGCCCGTGACCGCCGGGTTATCGGCGAAGCGCAAATCTTCCAACGCGTCGCTCACCTGCATGACGTCGTCACCCAGAATCGCGTGCGCACACATCGACTCGTCGCGATGGGACTCCGTCGCATCGAAGCCGAGGTGTGACTTGAACCACTGCCGGTCCTCGTCGACGAGCGTCACGAGCCCGATCGGTGTGTTGGTGAGCGTGCGTGCCATCTCGACGAGGCGATCGAAACGCTCTTCGGCCGGGGTGTCGAGCAAGCCGAGCCGGCGTAACGATGCGAGTCGCTTCGCTTCGTCGGTGGCGACCGGGGCGGCCAGCCAATGCACGGCCCGCCGCAACACTGCGGCACGCAGTTTCGTGCGGAGATGCGCGGCGGAGCACGGCAGCACGATCCAATCGGAGATGCTGCTGACCAGACCGGTTGGTACCGCCCGACGCGTTGCGCCGAGCACCGCGTGCGCGCCCTTCAGAATCGGCGCCAGCGACGTGTCGTCGGTGTCGACGACGACCACGGCGTCGGAGAGGTCGTCGTTCGTTACCGGCCGGTCGACCTGCAGGCCTTCGGCCGCCGCCGCGGCCCGCAAGGACGCTTCGAGGACGGGATCTTCGACGGCCATCACGATGCGAGGGGTGAGATGTTCGTCGGCCGGACGCACGACGGCGGAGGTCCGACTCGTGATGCGCGAACGACCACCCCGCGGCACAACCGACACCGTGCGTCCTTCGATGGCGGCGTCGACCCGAAGACTCGGGTAACGGTCGGCCGCGCGGGAGCGGGCACGCTCGAGCAGGTCCTCGACGCCGTCGTCGTCGCGATTCGGATCGTGATGGAACATGACGAGGTGGCCGACGTGTGCTTCGCCCGCGACATCGACGACGTACTCCATCGTCGAGTGCCCCCATCCGATCTTGGGCGTGTAGTTGGCGATCTCGTACTGGGTGTCGTGCACGAGCGTGTCGGCACCATCGATGAACGCGATGTGGTCGGCATCGGGCGATGGGCTGGCGAAAGGTGCACCGGCGGCAGCATCGAGTGAGTGCGGCTCATGGTCCGAGGCGTGCACGAGCACGGCGCCGTCTGTCTCGATGCGGTAGCTCATCGTCAGCGCCGGATGGTTCAAGTAGCGCGTGTAGATCTTCGCTCCGGCGATCGCGAACACGCCCTCGATGAGGTCGTGGTAGCGAACGTCGGCCGCAGCCTCGTCGAGACCGACCGGGAAGTACTGATACTCCATCTGACCGGCAAGCACGCGGTCGAGGCTGTTTGACAGACCATGCGGACCGTAGATGTCCCAGCGACTCCCGGGGATGAACAACGGCGCGAAGAACGGCAGACCGTGGATGTGGTCCCAGTGGGTGTGGCTGATCAGGATCGACCCGCGCGGCGCTACGCCTGTCTCGTTGTAGTCGGCCACGAGCGACTGGCCCAGCGCACGCGCACCGGTACCGCAGTCGATGACGATCAGATCGCCTGCGCCGGTGCGCACTTCGACACACGACGTATTGCCGCCGTAGCGGACGGTGCCCGGACCCGGCGTCGGCACCGAGCCACGCGTGCCCCAGAACCGGATCTGCATGGGGCTATCTCTACTAGAGAGTCAGCGCCCGTTCGTACAGGTCCGCCTGCTCGATGGCGTGCGAGGCCGCAGACCCCGCGGCGGGCGAGCTCGACTCCACGCGGGTGACCTCGATGATCGGGAACTCGTCACCGACAACGCGCGCCAGCTTGCCGCGCAGGTAGCTCCACGCGCCCATGTTGCGGGGCTCCTCTTGGAGCCACACGACGTCTTGTGCGTGCGCGTACTTGTCCAGGATCGCGGCGATCTGTTCTTCGGGCCACGGATAGAGCTGCTCGATGCGAACAATGGCGACGGGCGCTTCTCGCTTGTCGCGCTCTTCGACAATCTGCACGGCGACTTTGCCGTTTGCGAACACGACGCGCTGCACCGCATCCGGATCGGTGATCGTCGGATCGTCGAGCACCTCGTGGAAGCGACCGTCCACGAAGTCCTCGATCGGCGAGTACGCCTCCTTGCGGCGCAGCAGCCACTTCGGGCTCATGATCACGAGCGGCGTCTTGCGCTCCCGATGCACCTGACGGCGCAGGAGATGGAAGTACTGCGCCGCAGTGGTCGCGGACACGACGCTCATGTTGTCCTCGGCGCACAACGTGAGGAAGCGTTCGAGGCGGGCCGAGCTGTGCTCGGGGCCCTGGCCCTCGTAGCCGTGCGGCAGCATCATGACGAGGCCCGAGTGCTGTCCCCACTTGTCCTCGGCGGCGACGATGAACTGGTCGATGATGATCTGCGCGCCGTTGTGGAAGTCGCCGAACTGCGCTTCCCACGCAACCAACGCGTCCTTGTGCTCGACCGAGTAGCCGTATTCGAAGCCGAGCGCGGCGTACTCGCTGAGCAGCGAGTCGTAGATGAAGAAGCGACCCTGGTTCGGCGCCAGCTCCCACAGGGGCGCATGCTCCGCACCGGTGTGATAGTCGACGAGCACGGCGTGGCGATGCGAGAACGTGCCACGGCGCGTGTCCTGGCCGGCGATGCGAACGTCGGTGCCTTCCAGCAGCAGCGTGCCGAACGCCATCGCTTCGCCGAGCGCCCAGTCGACCTGACCTTCGCCATAGAGCTTGGCCCGAGCTTCGAGCTGACGGGTCAGCTTTGGATGCACGGTGAAGTTCGCCGGGAACGTGTGCACGGCGTTCGCAACCTGGTCGAGCATGTCGCGCGACACACCAGTGAGCGGGGACGGCTCGACGACGGTGGGCGGTGGCGCCGGCAAGCTCGTCGGCTTGGGCGGCGACGACTGACGGGTCTCGTCGAGCGCAGCCTGGAGACGAGCGGAGAAGTCGTCGAGCGCCCGCTCGGCCTCTTCCATCGTGATGTCGCCCCGCTTCACGAGCGCCTCGGTGTAGAGCTTGCGGACCGAGCGCTTCTGCTCGATGCGCTCGTACATCTGCGGCTGCGTGTAGCTCGGCTCGTCACCTTCGTTGTGACCGAAGCGGCGGTAACACACCATGTCGATCACGACGTCCTTCTCGAATTCCTGACGGAAGTCGAAGGCGAGCTTCGCGACGCGCACACAGGCTTCGGGGTCGTCGCCGTTCACGTGGAAGATCGGTGCCTGCACCATCTTCGCGACGTCGGTCGCGTAGACGGACGAACGCGCCGACTCCGGCGACGTCGTGAAGCCAACCTGATTGTTGATGACCAGGTGCACGGTGCCACCGGTCCGATAGCCCGGAAGCATCGAAAGATTCAGGGTTTCCGCAACAACGCCCTGGCCGGCGAACGCGGCATCGCCGTGAATCAGCAGCGACAGCACCGACTTGCGCGGCGACACCCCGGGCGGCGGTGAGAACAGGTCCTGCTTGGCGCGCGACATGCCTTCGACGACCGGGTCGACCGCTTCGAGGTGCGAGGGGTTCGACGCAAGCGTGAGTTGGATCGGCAGGTTGCTCGGACCGGTGAACGTGCCGTTGGCCCCCTTGTGGTACTTGACGTCGCCCGAGCCCTGCACAGTGTCCGGGTCGAGGTCGCCCTCGAACTCCTTGAACAGCTCTCGGTAGCTCTTGCCGAGGATGTTGGTCAGCACGTTGAGGCGGCCGCGGTGGGCCATGCCTAGTACGACTTCGTTGACGCCGCTCGACGCGGCTTCGTCGATGACGGTTTCGAGCAGCGGGATCGCCGACTCGCCGCCTTCGAGACCGAAGCGCTTCTGGCCGACGTACTTGGTGTGGAGGAACTTCTCGAAGGCCTCCGCCGCGTTGAGGCGCGACAGGATCCAGCGCTGCTCGTCGGCGGTCATCTCGATGCGACCGCCCTCCACGTGCTCCTGGATCCAACGCTTCTGGTCCGGCTCCTGGATGTGCATGTACTCGACACCGACGGTGCGGCAGTACGCGTCGCGCAACACGCCGAGCATGTCGCCCAGCGTCATCGCTTCGTTGCCGGCGAGACCATCCGCGTAGAACTCGCGGTCGAGGTCCCAGATCGTCAGGCCGTACGTGGCCGGATCGAGCTCGGCGTGCATGTGCGGTTCCTTGGCCGCCAACGGATCGAGGTCCGCGATGAGGTGGCCGCGAACTCGGTACATGTTGATGAGCGTGTGGACCTGGACCTGCTTGGCGAGACGGGCGCGGTCTTCGTCGAGCGGGTTGATGTCGCGGCGCCACCGGACCGGCTCGTAGGGCACGCCCATCGAGCGGAACACGTCGTCGTAGAAGCCCTCTTCGCCGATGAGGAACTTGTGCACCCACTGCAGGAACTCACCGGATTCGGCACCTTGGATGATGCGGTGGTCGTAGGTCGACGTGACCGTGATGACCTTGGAGATACCGAGGCTTGCGAGCGTCTGCGGGTCGGCCGCTTGGTACTCCGCCGGATAGTCGATGGCGCCGACGCCGACAATGACGCCCTGGCCGGGCATGAGACGCGGAACGGACGAGACGGTGCCGATCGTGCCCGGGTTCGTCAGGCTCACGGTGACGCCACCGAAGTCGTCGACACCGATCTTGTTGGTGCGCACCTTGCGGATCAGTTCTTCGTAGGCCTGCCAGAAGCCGTGGAAGTCGAGCTCGTTCGCGTTCTTGATGCACGGCACCAGCAGCGTGTGCGAGCCGTCGGACTTGGTCTGGTCGACGGCGAGGCCGACGCCGACTTCCTTGTGCGCGATCACGCGCGGCGGGTTGCCGTCGACGAAGGACGAGTTCATCACCGGCATCTTCCCGAGGGCGCGCACCACGGCGTACCCGATGATGTGGGTGAAGCTCACCTTGCCGCCCCGGGTGCGGCCCAGGTGGTTGTTCAAGATCTTGCGGTTGACTTCGAGCAGCTTGGCGGGAACGACGCGTACCGACGTGGCGGTCGGCACGCCGAGTGACGCCTCCATGTTGGCGACGATCCGAGCTGCGGCACCACGGATCGGCGCGCCTTCTTCTGCAGCCTCCGGCTGCGACGCTGCCGCACTGGCGGGGGCAGGCTGGGGGGCCGCTGCAGGTTGTGCCGCCGGAGGTGTCGGCGCCGCGGGCGCCGACGATGGCGCGGCCTGAGCGACGCCATTCGTCGGTGGGGCGATCCGGTAGTCGGCGAAGAAGTCGCGCCAGGAGTCGGAAACGGAGTTCGGGTCCGCTTTGTACTGGTCGTACATCTCTTCGACCAGCCAGTCGTTGGGCCCAAATGTCGTCGGTTCGCCGTCAGCCACGTCCCGCATCGTACCGGTGTCCGGAACAGCCAAACGAGCCATCCCGCGGACCAACGTTCCGTTTTTCGGAACACCCACCCCGACTTTGCACGCAATAGGACAGACCCCTCTGTCCTATTGCGTGCAAAGTCCGGGAGGGGCGGCCACTACCCTCGTCGGCCGACATGGCGCATCAGTACATCTACACAATGCAGAAGGTTTCCCGGGTCCACCCGCCGGACAAGCAGGTGCTCGAGAACATCAACCTGTCGTTCTATCCCGGCGCCAAGATCGGTGTGCTCGGCGGCAACGGCGCCGGCAAGTCGTCGCTGCTGCGGATCATGGCCGGCGAGGACGACGGGTACTCGGGTGAGGCTCGTCTCACGCCCGGCTTCACGGTCGGGTTCCTCAAGCAGGAGCCCGAGCTCGATCCCAACAAAGACGTCGCGGGGAACGTGGCCGACGGTGTGGGCGAGATCATGACGCTGCTCACGGAGTTCAACGAGGTCTGCGCGGCCATGGGCGACCCCGACGCCGACTTCGATGCGCTGCTGGAAAAGCAGGGCAAGCTCCAGGACAAGATCGACGCCGCCAACGGCTGGGACATCGAGCGCACGCTCGAGATCGCCATGGACGCATTACGCCTCCCGCCTGGCGACTCCCCCGTCACCCATCTCTCGGGTGGTGAACGTCGACGGGTCGCGCTGTGCCGTCTCCTTCTGGCTCGGCCCGATCTGCTGCTGCTCGACGAACCCACCAACCACCTCGACGCCGAGTCCGTCGCGTGGCTCGAACGGTTCCTGCAGGACTACGAGGGCACGGTCATCGCCGTCACGCACGACCGCTATTTCCTCGACAATGCGGCGAGCTGGATCCTCGAACTCGACCGCGGGCGCGGCATCCCGTGGGAAGGCAACTACTCCTCGTGGCTCGATCAGAAGCAGGCGCGCCTCGCCGCCGAAGAGCGCTCCGACAAGGTGCGCCAGAAGACCCTCGCCCGCGAGCTCGAATGGATCCGCCAGGGCGCCAAGGCCCGTCAGGCCAAGGGCAAGGCTCGCATCACCGCCTATGAGCAACTCGCAGCCGAAGCCGAGAACGCGCAGGACCGCGGCGACAAGCTCGAGATCATCATTCCGCCCGGTCCGCGCCTGGGTGACATCGTCGTGGAAGCACAGAACGTCACGAAGGCCTTCGGCGACAAACTGCTCATCGACGACCTGACGTTCAAGCTGCCGCGCGGCGGCATCGTTGGTGTCATCGGACCGAACGGTGCCGGTAAGACGACGTTGTTCAAGATGATCACCGGCGCCGAGCAGCCCGACAGCGGCACGTTCACGGTCGGCTCGACGGTGGAGATCGCCCACGTCGATCAGAGCCGCGAAACGCTCGACCCGGACAAGACCGTGTTCGAAGAGATCACCGACGGGCTCGATCACATGGTTGTCGGCGGCCGCGAGTACCGCAGCCGCGCCTGGGTCGCGTCATTCGGCTTCGGCGGTTCTGATCAGCAGAAGGTCGTCGGAACCCTGTCGGGTGGTGAACGCAACCGCGTGCAGCTCGCCAAGGTGTTGCGCGCCGGCGGCAACCTGATCCTCCTCGACGAGCCGACGAACGACCTCGACGTCGACACGCTGCGTGCGCTCGAAGAAGGCCTGCTGAGCTTCCCCGGCTGCGCCGTGGTCATCAGCCACGACCGGTGGTTCCTCGACCGCATCGCCACGCACATCCTCGCCTTCGAGGGTGACTCGCAGGTCGTGTGGTTCGAAGGCAATTACCAGGACTACGAAGCGGACCGTCACAAACGACTCGGCCGCGAAGCCGACCAGCCGCACCGCATCAAGTACAAGCCGCTGGTCCGCGACTAGTCCATGGTTGCTCTGCGCCGCCTCCGCGTCGCCGTCATCGCCGTGTGCGTTGCCGCGATCGCGACGATGATCGTGTCCTCGATCCTCGGCCGGAACGGATACGCGCTCTTCGGTGGCATGTGCGCCGCGGTCGCCATCAGCTGCTTGCTGGTCGCGACCACCGTCGGCCCCGATGCGAAACCGGTCACGGCGGAAGAGGAGGCGGCGCGGGTCGAAGCGCTCATCCAGCAACTCCGCGCGCAAGGCGGTGACGAAGCGACGCTGCGCGGTTTGGCGGCGGCCGCGGTTCGGCTCGGACGTGCTCAGCAGAGCAGCGGCGCCGACGTCCGGAGCGCGGCGGACGCTCAACGAACGCCGACGCCATAAGGAACGGTCTGCCCGAGTTGTCCAACTGTCAAGACCAATCGGCCTAGGGTTGTCGGCGTGCCCGAAAGCCGAGCAGTTGAACGAAGCATCGAACCCGGCAACAGCGCGGTCTGCCCGGTCTGTGGCGAGACCGTGAAGTTCAAGGCCCGCACCCAGGGCCGTCAGGTGATCGCCAACATCTACGTCAACGACGTGTGGGACCGGGTCGAGCACTATCACGTCGAGTGCTACAAGGAAGCCGGCATGCCGTTCGGAGAGCCGCAGTAACTACCCTCTGACGCGTGATCACACGCGTCAGCCGTAGTTTCAGCTTCGAAGCGGCCCACCAACTCGAGTGGCACTCAGGCGCGTGCAAGAACCTGCACGGTCACAGCTATCGCCTCGAAGTGACGGTCGCAGGCCCTCTCGACGACAACGGCATCGTCGTCGACTTCTCGGATCTGTCGGCCGTGGTCAACCGTGAAGTGATCGACGTGTACGACCACACGTACCTGAACGACTTCCTGCCGAACCCCACTGCGGAGTTGATCGCCGCCGATATCTGGCAACGCCTCGATGCGGCGGGACTCGGCGTCGACAGAGTCGTCTTGTGGGAGACGGAGAACTCGAAGGTCGAGTTGCGCGCGTGAGCGGCGCCGTCGTCATTTTGAGCGGCGGACTGGACTCGACGGTCTGCATCGCCGACGCGGTGACCAAGCACTCCCCCGTCATCGCACTGACCGTCGACTACGGCCAGCGCCATCGCGTCGAACTCGACCGCGCCGTCGCGGTGGCACGGCATTTCGGCGTCGAACACATCGTCCAGCGCCTCGACCTCTCGACGTGGGGCGGCTCGGCGTTGACCGATCCATCGCTCGCGGTGCCCTCCGCGGCCGAGGCGGCCGCCAGCACGGGCATTCCGATCACCTACGTGCCCGGCCGCAACCTGATCTTTCTCTCGCTGGCGGTCGCCCTGGCCGAGGCGCGGGCGTGCGACACGGTCATCATCGGCGTGAACGCACTGGACTACTCGGGCTACCCGGACTGTCGGCCGGAGTTCGTCAACAGCTTCAACGCAACCGCTGGTCTCGCATTACGCGACTCCGTGCGCGTCGCGATGCCCCTGGTCGACATGTCCAAGGCCGACATCGTTCGGCGCGGCGTGGACCTCGGTGCGCCGCTCGCATTGACGTGGTCGTGCTACCGCGGCGAGACCAAGCCGTGCGGCGATTGCGATGCGTGCGCGTTGCGGGCCAAGGGATTCGCCGAGGCGGGCGTCGACGATCAGTCGCTGGTGCGTCGTGCCTGACTCGAATCTCGTCATCAGCGAGATCTTCGGGCCGACCGTGCAGGGCGAAGGTCCGGACATCGGTCGACGCTGCGGCTTCGTTCGGCTCGGCCGTTGCAACCTTGCGTGTGACTGGTGCGACTCCGCGTACACGTGGGACTGGGAGCGCTACGACGCGTCGAAGGAACTCAGCACGCACTCTGTCGCCTCCGTCGTCGCGCGGCTTTCGACGATGGCGATCGACACCGTCGTCCTGACCGGCGGCGAACCACTGCTGCAACAGCGCCGTCTCGTGCCCCTTGTCGAAGAGTTTCGGCGCCTGCGTTGGAAGACCCACGTTGAAACGGCCGGCACCATTGCGTGGCAGCACGAGCCGAAGCTGATCGACCGCTGGGTCGTCTCCCCGAAGTTGTCGAACTCCGGGATGACGGCGCGGCGGCGTCTCCGCTTCGACATCTTGCGCGGCTTCGTCGACCTGAACGCGCAGTTCAAGTTCGTCGTGCAGGAGCCCGAAGATCTCGACGAGGTTGAACAGATCGCGGGTCGTGTCGACATTCCACCGACGTCGATTTGGATCATGCCGGAGGGCACGTCACCCAAGACGGTGTCGGCCCGCACCGCCATGCTCGCCGACGACGTGATCGCCCGCGGCTGGAACCTGACGACCCGGCTACACGTCCTCGCCTGGGGCAACAAACGCGGCCGGTGACGGCGCCCCGGCGGCGATCGCGTCCGCGATGTCGAGGAACGGCGCCGTCTGTCGCTCGATAGAGAACGACGCGGCGTATTTCTGCAGTGCCTCACGATCGGCGGGCGCCATCAACGCCTCGAGCAAGGCCTGACTCACGGCACGCGCGGTCGGTTCGACCACGCGACCAATGGGGCCGACGACCTCGGGCATGCTGCTGCGGTTCACCGCGACGATGGGCACCCCGAACGACGCCGCCTCGATCGCCGGCAGACCAAACCCCTCGTGCAAGCTCGTCATGAGGAGTGCGGCTGCGTGCGCGTAGTAGGCACCCAGGACGCGCCGTGGCACCGAGCCCGGGCAGTGGACCCGGTCGAACAAGTCGTGACCGACGGTGTCGAGCACGCGCCGCGCCAACGGACCGTGGACCCGATCCGGCGGACCTTCGGCGCCGACCAGCACCAGATCCGCGTCGAGTCCGCCCTCGACGGCTTCACGCCAGGCGGCAAGCCCGAGCGTGACCTCCTTGCGGGGGTGGAACCAGCCGACCTGCATCACGTACGGCCGATCACCGAGCGGTGAGCGCGTCGGCATCTCGCCGAAACCAAGCACGGACGGCGGCGCGAGTACCAGGCGATCGGGATTCACACTGAAGAGGCGCTCGGTCCGACGACGTCCGTGCTCGGACAGACACACGACTGCGTACGCTCCGTCGATGTTGCGCTTCGGGATGGTCAGCGCTTGGCGGAAGTTGTACGCCGAGTACACACCCCAGGGCGTGTCCTCGAGGAACGCCGCTTCGTAGAGCACGGCGATACGCGGCACCTTCGCCGGCCGCGGGGCGTGGAACTGTGCAGTGACGATCAACGCGTCGATCGAGGAGCGTTCGACGGCGCGACGCACCGCGCCTTCGGCGTAGAGATCGACGTTGACGGTGCCGATGAGGGGCTGTCGCCGTTGCGCGACACGCACGAGTTCGTGGGGCGCCGGCACGTCGGGCGCTTCGGCGTGATCGCTGGCGAAGACGACGACCTCGTGGCGCGACTGCTGCAACAAGCCCTCGAGCAGCGTGGCTTGATAGGTCGTGTGCCCGGCGGGTTGAACGTCGGGATGCGCGACGAAGAGGCCGAGCCTCACGACGTGAACACCCGCTCGCACCATTGCGCGCTCTCGAAGCTGCCCGCGGCGACCCAGCGGTCACAGGCGTAGCGGAGCCAGCGCTGCAAGAGTCGTTGATGCAGACGCTCACCCGGAGACCCGTCCCAGGCCCAGATGATCTCGACCCCGCGGGGTCGAGCGTTGCGCACGAGTGCCGCCCACAAGGGGTCCCACACGACCACCCGACTGATCTCGCGTTCGCGTAGACCGCGTCGTGCGCTACGTCGCCAACGCCGGTACATGCGGCCCGACCACAGCGCGAGGACGGGCAGCGACGCCGCGACGCGTCCCAGGCGTGGTGGCACCGGTTCGAGCGTCGGCACGATGGCGTCGACGTCGTTGTCGAACACGACGTCTCCGAGCTCCTGCAGTTGCGAAATCAATTCGCGGCGGGTCACCCAAGGCTGCAGCCCGAGCGGCCCGAGAACGAGTGTGCGCGGCGGTTCGCCGCGGCTCACGAGAAAGCCGACTTGATACGGCTGAACAGTCCGGACGAGTGTTCCTGCACAGTCTCGTTCCGCTCCTCCGCCAGCTTGCGCAGGAGCGTTTCGGATTCGGCGTTCAGGTTGGTCGGCGTATCCACGACGATATGTACGAGCAGGTCCCCGCGCCCACGACCCGTCGCGTGCGGAACACCTCGTCCCTTCAGTCGCAGGACCGTTCCGGTCTGCGTGCCGGCGTGCAACGTGACGGATTCGGGCGTCTCCAGCGTGCCGACTTCGAGCGTCGCCCCGAGCGCAGCCTGCGTCATCGGCACATGCATCTCGGTGTGAATGTCGAAGCCGTCCCGCTCGAAGCGTTCATGGTTCGCGACCCGCACGTGAAGGTAGAGGTCGCCCGGCTGACCACCACGCGGCGCCGCGGCGCCTCTACCTTTGGAGCGCAAGGTCTGGCCGTGGTCGATGCCGGCGGGCACCGTCACGACCTCGGTCCGCTCCTCGGAACGACGGCCTTCGCCGCGGCAGTCAGGGCACGGCGACGTGATGACCGTGCCGATGCCGCCACACACATTGCACGGCGAACTCGTGACCATCTGGCCGAGGATGCTCTGACGCACTCGTCGGACTTCGCCGACGCCGTTGCAGTTCGAACACGTCGAGGGCGACGACCCGTCGGCCGCACCCGACCCGGCGCATGTTTCGCAGGTGACGGGAAGGCGCAGCTTGATTTCTTTCTCCGCGCCGAACACCGCCTCCTCGAAGGTCAGGTCGAGCACGATCTCGGCATCGGCACCGCGCATCGGACCGCCGCGGCCGCCACCGCCGAAGCCGCCACCACCACCGCCGAAGAACGTCTCGAAGATGTCGCCGAGGTTGGCGCCGAAGAAGTCGTTGGGGTTGCCACCGCCGGCACCGCCGGCCGAGCCGAACGTGTCGTAGCGCTGACGCTTTTCGGGGTCCGAGAGAACCTCGTACGCCTGACTGACTTCTTTGAAGCGCTCGTGCGCGCTGGCGTCGTCCGGGTTGGCGTCGGGGTGCAGTTCGCGGGCGAGCTGGCGATACGCCCGCTTGATTTCGTCGGGCGACGCGTTGCGGGAGACGCCCAGGAGTTCGTAGAAGTCGGCCATCGTCCTTACGGCGTTTCGCCGAGGTTCTCGCCGAGCCGCCGGCTGACGGCGGTCACGGCCGCGAGTGCGTGCGGATAGTTCATTCGGGTCGGACCGAGCACGCCGACCGTGCCTGCGTTCTGGCCCCCAACGGTGATCGGGGCAACGACGACGGCGCATTCGGCCAGCGGTGCCAGGCCGTGCTCGGTGCCGATGGCGACGGACTGGCCCGTGCTCAACACGTCACGCAGGAGGCTCACGACGACGTACTGATGCTCGAGTACGCCCAGCACCCGTCGAACGGTGTCGACGGCGTCGAACGCCTCAGCGACGCGGGCGGCGCCGCCCACGAAGACCTGGTCGGGGTTCGCCGCGGTCGCGTTGACGCGGCGAACGTACCCGGCGCGGACCTCGTCGATGACGGCGTCGACGTCGGCATTGCCGGTCGCGATGCGCTGCTGCAGATCGAAGCCGGTGCCGCGGAGTTGTGCTTCGAGCGCGGCGCCCGCGATTGCGAGGACGTCGGAGGCGACGCCGGCCGGCAGTTCGAAATTGAGCTTCTCGACCACGTGGTTCGACAACACAACGACGGCCATGCCCTCACCGGGACCCATCTCGACGAGGTGAACCGAGCGCACGACCGCATCGTCGCTGGCAGGCGAAACCACCACGGCGGCGTAGTTGGTGAGCGTCGCCAGGAGCTGGGTGGCGTCGGCCATCATCTGCTCGAGCGCGCCGTGGGTCTGGTCGAAGAAGTCGCTGATCTTCTGCTGCTCGGGTCGACCCAAGTCGCCGGGCGCAGTAAGGGCATCGACGAAGAACCGGTAGCCCTTGTCGGTCGGGACTCGACCGGCGCTCGTGTGCGGATGGCTCAGGTAGCCGTCGCGCTCGAGCGCCGCCATGTCGTTGCGGATCGTCGCGCTCGACACGGCGACGCCCGCGCTCTTCAACACGTGGGCGGACCCCACGGGCTGCGCCGTGTCGATGTATTCCTCGACGACGGCGCGCAGAACGGCGGCCTTGCGTTCATCCAACATTTGGCACTCGATGATACCGAGTGCCAACTCCGCGTCCCTGTAGCGTTCGCGCGTGTTGCACTGGGCCAACCAGCGACTGTGGCTCGCCATCGGGGGCGGCGTGTTCGCGGTGGCCGCTCTGGTGCTGATTCTGACCAGCGGATCGAAGCCGCCGAGCCCGCTCTCGAACCTCCCCGACCCGCCCAACCCGACGCTGGCGGAGACGACGTCGACCACCGAGATGGTGGACGTAACCGTCGCCCCGGCCGAACCGGCGACGACAACCACCGCAATCAAGCGCACGACGACGACCAAGAAGCCGACCTCGACGACGGCTCGACCGGCGCCCACCGTCGCCCCGACTACCACCGAAGCGCCCACGACGAGCACCACCCACGACGTGCCGGACGGTGATCCGGGTAATCCGCCCGAGTAACTCCCTCCACTAGCGTTCAGCCCATCGTGGAAAGCGCCACCCCCGAATCGTCCCTGCTCGACTACGTCCGCATTGTGTGGCGCCGGAAGTGGCTCATTGCCGCCGCGATGGTGGCGGCGATTGCCGTCTCACTCGTGGTCAGCGCCCGCGCGCCGCGCATCTACTCCTCCTCGAGTCGCCTCCTGATCGCCTCGCAGGAAACCTCCCTGTTCGCCATCGGCGGCCTCGTGGCCCCGGACCAGGCGCAGATCGACACGCAGGTGCAGGTCATCACGTCGCCCCAGGTCGCAATCGCGGTCGCGAAGAAACTCGGGGCGGACGCGTCGCGGGTGACCGGCGTGTCGGCCGCCGGCGTTGGTGTGACTCGCGTGCTCGACGTGACCGTGCGCGCCACCTCGCCCACCGTCGCCGCCAAGGCCGCCACGCTGTATGCCGAGATCTACACGCAGCAGCGTCGGGACGAGGCGATCGCCGACGGCATCGCGCTCAGCCAGACCCTTATCCAGAAGACGGCCGACGCGAAAGCCCGGGTCGACGACCTCGACGCGCAGATCGCCCGCGCGACTGCCAATAAGGCCAGCGCCGCCGAGATCGCCGGGCTCAAGCTGCAGCGCGATGCAGCGGCCACGAACTTCGTGATCTACCAGCAGAAGGCGGATCAGGCGAGCGTCGACGCATCCATCGCAACGGGCGGCGCCCAGGTCCTCGTCAAAGGTGGTGTGCCGAGCGTTCCGGTCAGCCCGCAGCCCCGGCGCAGCGCTGCACTCGCGCTCGCTCTCGGCATGATGCTCGGCATCGTCGCCGCCATTGGCCTCGACTTCCTCGACGATTCCGTGAAGTCCGTCGAAGAAGTCGAACGGATTGCTCGTAACCTGCCGATTCTCGGCGCCATCCCCACGATCGCCGACTGGAAGAACCGGGACTCGGCGCGACTCGTCACGATGGAGGATCCGACCTCGGGTATCGCCGAGGCGTATCGAAGTTTGCGTACGAACGTGCAGTTCGCCGGCATCAAACGTGAGGCGCGTTGCCTGCAGATCTCGAGCCCCGTCGCCGCCGAGGGCAAAACCACCACCCTCGCCAACCTCGCCGTCACGATGGCGATGTCGGGTCGCCGGGTCACCGTCGTGGACTGCGACCTGCGCCGCCCGCGCGTGCACGAGTTCTTCGGCGTCACCAACGAAGTCGGCTTCACCTCCGTACTGCTCGGCGACCAGCCGCTGTCGAGCGCCCTGCAGCGCGTGGTGCTTCCGGATGGTGCCGTCATCCAGATGCTGGCGTCGGGGCCGCTGCCGCCGAACCCCGCCGAGTTGCTCGGCACGAGTCGTGTGGCCGAACTCATCCAGGCCCTCAAGGCGGAGAGCGATTACGTCCTGATCGACGCCCCGCCCGTGCTGCCCGTGACGGACGCCGTCGTGCTCGCGTCGCGGGTTGACGGCGTGATGTTGGTCGCCACGGCCAAGGTCACGGGTCGCCGTCACCTCAACCAGGCGCTGGGTTCGTTCCGGGCCGCCGACTCGCCGTTGCTCGGCGTGATCGTCAACGGTGCCCCGTCGAGCACGACCTACACCTACGAGTACAGCTACCGCGCCCGCCCCACCCGGGGTCGTTCGGCGTCGGAGCGCGAACCGGAGCGCATCGAAATATGACCGTGAAGTCGATTGCCGCGAATGGCCTCAACCTGTCGGTGATCGACGAAGGAGAAGGCACGCCCGTGTTGTTCCTGCACGGGTTCCCCGACCGAGGGTCGATGTGGCGCAATCAGATCGATGCGGTCACCGCCGCCGGTTATCGGGCGATCGCCCCTGATCTACGCGGCTTCGGCGACAGCGACGCGCCCGAAGGTGTCGACAACTACGGGCTGTTCACCATCCTCGGCGACATCACCGCGATCCTCGACGCACTGGGTGTCGGCAAGGTCCACGTCGTGGGTCACGACTGGGGCGCCGCGATTTCGTGGTTGTTCGCGACGGTCAACGCGGATCGCGTGCTGTCGTTGACCGCGGTGTCGGTCGGCCATCCGTCGGCGTTCAACAACGCGGGCGTCGAACAGAAACAGAAGTCGTGGTACATGCTCGCGTTCCAGCACGTCGGCCTCGCCGAGGACATGGTGATGCGTGACAACTTTGCGTTCTTCCAGCACTGGGGTACCGGCGGATCCGAGAAGCAGTGGGAAGCCGATCTGAGCCGACCCGGCCGCATGACCTCGACGCTCAACATCTACCGGGCCAATGTGCCGCCGGAGAGCTTCCTCGCGGCATCGTCTATCGAGCTACCGCCGGTGACGGTCCCGACGATGGGCGTGTGGAGCGACGGCGACGAAGCGCTCACCGAGGCGCAAATGAAGAACTCCGCCGCGCACGTCGCCGGCGACTTCCGTTACGAACGCATCGACGGGATCTCGCACTGGATCCCCACGGCGGCGCCGGATCGACTCAACGCACTGATCCTCGACTTCATCGGGTCGTGACCCCGCTCAACTCGTTCGGTCCGCGGTCCTGGACGCGGCCCGAAGCCATCGCGTTCGGCCGCGAGCCGATGACGACGGGACTTCCCCGCCCAACGGAGTTGTCGCTCGACGGTACGTGGCAGTTCAGCCTCGTACCCAAGCCCGAGTCGGTCTCCGACGAGCATCTCACCGGCGCCACCGACAGCTGGGCGCCGATCGCGGTGCCGGGATGCTGGACGATGCAGGGCTTCGATCGGCCGCAGTACACGAACGTGCAAATGCCGTTCCCCGGACCGCCGCCGTCGGTGCCGCGCCACAACCCGACCGGCGTCTACCGAAGCGTCGTCACCGTGCCCGCCGACTGGGACGGACAGCAGATCTTGCTCACCGTCGGCGGCGCCGAGACGGTGCTGTACGCGTTCATCGACGGCGAACCGGTCGGCTTCGGCAAGGACTCGCGACTCCCCCACACCTTCGACATCACCCGCTTCGTGTCGGCCGGCGACGAGTTCGATCTCGCTCTCGTCGTCGTGCGCTGGTCCGACGCCACGTATCTCGAGGACCAGGACCACTGGCATCAGGCGGGTCTGCATCGCAGCGTGACGTTGTGGGCGCGCCCTGCTGTTCACATCGCCGACGTGCACACGGTGGCCGACCGGGACGGCACGTTGAGCGCGCGCATCGCGATCGGCGGCAAGCCGACGTCGAAGCGTGGCTGGCGGATCCGCATGACATGCAACGGCGAGGTGGCCGAGGCCACGTGCCGCTTCGAGCACGAGAGCTGGATCGTGAACTCGTACGCGTTCGAGGGGCGCGGGGCCGATCTCGCGATGCTCGTACCCGGCGTCGACCTGTGGAGTGCGGAGACGCCGCACCTGTACGCAGTGCAGATAGAACTCGTCGATCCCGAGGGAACTGTTGCCGACGCAACCGCGCTCGACGTCGGCTTCCGGCGCATCGAGATCGTGGGCGCCGAACTACTCGTCAACGGCAAGGCCGTGCTGATCCGGGGAGTCAATCGGCATGACACGGACGCACGCGCGGGCAAGGCCGTCAGCCACGAGTCGATCGAGCGCGACATCTCGCTCATGAAGGCGCACAACTTCAACGCCGTGCGCACTGCGCACTATCCGAACGATCCGTATCTCTACGACGTGTGCGATCGCCTCGGGATGTACGTGATCGACGAGGCCAACATCGAATCGCATGCGTACCTGCGTGCGCTCACGAAGAACCCGGTGTGGCATGCCGCCATGCTCGAGCGCATCGCGCGTATGGCCCAGCGCGACAAGAACCACGCCTCGATCATCATGTGGTCTCTCGGCAACGAGAGCGGCGTGTCCGCCGCGCATCGAGCGGCATCGGAGTGGTTGCGCGCGTACGACCCGACGCGGCCCGTCCACTACGAGAGTGGCATCTCGGAAGACCACATGGTCGAGGGCGGGCAGTCGTACTCCCCGGCCATTCTCGGCAAGGACCGGCCCGAGACCGACGTGATCGCGCCGATGTACCCGCCGTGGCCCGCTCTCGTCGCCTGGGCCGAATCAGCGCCCCCGGCCAAGCCGCTGATCATGTGCGAGTACATCCACGCCATGGGCAACTCTTGTGGCGACGCCGACGAGTACTGGCGCGTCATTCGTTCCCACCGCGGGCTACAAGGCGGTTTCGTATGGGACTGGGCAGACCAGGCGCTCGTGCAGACATTGCCCGACGGTTCCGAGCGGCTCGCGTACGGGGGTGACTTCGACGACTACCCCAACGACGGCGCCTTCTGCATGAACGGGCTCGTCGACACGAACCGCGTGCCGCATCCGTCGCTGCTGGAACTCGCACACGTGATGGCACCGGTGCAGATCACGGCGACCGAAGAAGGCTTCCGGATCCGCAACGAGTTCTCGTTCACCGACCTGTCCGGCTTCACGCCGGTGCTGCGCATCGAGGGGGAGAACGTCGAGCCGCACGAGGTGACCCTCGCGCCACTCAAGACGTCGCCGGGTGCGACCGCCTATCTCGCGGCGCCCGAGTCGGGCGACCTCGTGACGTTGTCGATCGGCACCTCGTTTGCGCAGATCGTCCGTCGCCTGCCGGCCGAGGCGCCGGGTGACGCACCGGTTGCTGCGCGTTCAGTGGAGACCGCGCTGTCCTTGTGGCGCGCGCCGATCGACAACGAGACGTTCGGCCCCGGCCACGCGGCGCGGTGGGCCGGCATGGACTTCGGCGCGGCGACGTGGACGACCGAGGGCTCGACACACACCATCGTCATCCCCGATTCGCTCGACGACATCGCCCGTGTCGGCGTTCGCCTCGACGTCGGCCCCGGCGTGCATGCCGTCGAGTGGTTCGGCCTGGGCCCGCACGAGAACTACTCCGATCGCTGCGCCAGTGCCCGCTACGGACGCTGGACGACGCTCGTCGACGAGTGGGCCGTGCCCTACGTCCATCCGCAGTCGAGCGGCAACCGCGCCGGCGTGCAGTGGGCCCGCTTCCTCGACGCCGACGGAAACGCTCTGCTGATCCTGGACCACATGCATGGCCTCAATCTCAACGTCGCTCGCTACACCGACGAACAACTCGACGCCGTCGCCCACCTCGAGGAGCTCCCACCGAGCGACGAGTGCTACGTGTGGATCAGCGTCCGCGAACGCGGTGTCGGCAGCGGTGCCTGCGGCCCCGACGTCTCCGAGCCGCACCGCATCCGCCCCGGCACCTACGAGTTCGGCTACCGCCTCCGCTGACGTTCGGCTCGTTCAGCTGTTCGGGGCGAGGAGACGGGCCGCCGTGAGGTTGTCGATGCCGAAGGGCATGACTGCGAGCACGGGCGTGGTCACGCCGTTGTCGACGTAGCGCTGAATCTTCTCTTTGCACTCTTCGGGCGAGCCGTGGATGATCAGCTCGTCGATGACGTGATCCGGGATCGACTCGACGGCGGCCTTGCGGTCGCCTTCCTTCCAGTGCTTCCACATCGCCGCGAGGTCGTCACCGCGGCCGAGCCACTCGTGGAACTTCGCGTACACCTCGACGTTCAAGTACGCCGCAGCGGCGAACTTCCCGGCCCCGCGCACCATGTCCTTGTTCTCCGACGGGCACACGAAGATACGAGCGACGATCTGCTTGCCGGGGCCAACCTCGGGCGCCACCTTCTTCACGTCGTCGGGCGACAGCCAGTTGATGATGGCGCCGTCGGCCTCCTGGCCCGCCATGCGCAACATGCCCGGGCGCAGCGCGGCCACGAGGATGGGCGGCGGCTCCGGCAGACGCATCGCGAGCTTGAAGCCTTTGATCGTGAAGGTGTCGAACTCCTCGTCGATCTTCTCCCCCGCCAACGCCTTCTTCAGGAAGCGCACGATGTCGCGAGTCTTCTTGAACGGCTCCTCGAACGGCACACCGTTCCAGCGACCGACGATCACGTCGCTCGACGTGCCGATGCCGAACGTGGTGCGTCCGGGCGCGGCCGCCGCCAGCGACGCTGCGCTCTGCGCCATGAGTCCAGGCGTGCGCGTATAGGCCGGCAGGATCGCCGGACCGAGATGCAGCCGCGGTTCCCACGCCGCAGCGAGGACCAGCGGCGTCAACCCGTCGTAACTGTTCGCCTCACCGGTCCACACATCCGTGTAGCCCAGGTCGGCCAGCTCGTTGTAGATCGCCTTGTGCTCCGACAACGGAGCTTCGAAAGGAACGGTGATCCCGTAGCGCGCGCTCATGCCCATCTGTCTAACTCATTCACGCGAAAGAGGAGGGAGCCATTGCCGGTTGCGGGGCGGGCCCGTGATGCGCCAGCCGAACAGCGTTTTGAGTCGGTGATGGCCGCGGCACAACAGAACGAGGTTGTCGAGCTCCGTCGGGCCCTGTTTGCCGTACTCCCAGATGTGGTCCCGCTCGAGACCCTTCGTCTGCGGACATGTCGGGACTGCGCAAGTCTCATCCCGGGCCAGGAGTGCCTTGTGAACCTTGGCTGGCACGTGTCGCTTCATCGATGTGACGGCTTTGACATCGTCACCCTCGAGCACGACGCCGTACACGTCGGCGTCCTGCAGTAGCCAGCGGGCGACCGTTACCGGGATAGGCCCGTATCCGTTGATCTCGCACTTCTCACCGTGTTCGAGGTAGCCGCGGATAATCGCAGCGGCATCGGCTCGCAGCAGCATCGACGCCTTAGCTCGTTGCGGCTTCGGCCCGGCGTTCCCCGTGCACAGGTTGATGATCGCGTCCATGAGGTACGCCGACGGATCCTCTTGGCGGCCTTCGCGTCGGGCTTCGTCGTAGAGGCGTTGGCGTTCGTGGTCGACTGCGCCCATCCACTCCGCGCCGCGGTCAGCTGTCGTGGATCCGGCGAAACAGAACGCGCCGTTCTTCATCCATTTCCGAAACCCACGCTCGGCGTGCGTGCGCCGGTATTGCTGCATCGCAGACTCTTCGGAAGTACGCGCCGCCTTCGCATCCTCTGCTGCGTCGCGCATCCGCCCAAAGCCCTTCTCGGCCTGCTCGAGCAGCGACTCCTCATCATCGGGATGCGCATCACCCAACAACCCGGCCTGCGCGCCTGACAACTTCCCCTTCCGCAACGCCTCGGTCGACTTGGGCTTCGCCCGCAACTTCTTCGCGGTATTCACCTTGCCGTGTGCCGCGCCCAACGACGAGCCGGACTGATGGGCCAGCATCTCCGCGGTGTTCTTGTAACCGTCACCGCGATAGGCGCCTTGCCGTTCGATAACCGGCGCCAGCAGCATCGTGCCCGCCTCGGCGAGCTTGCCGATCTCCGCGAACAACCGCGAAGCCTCAACGAGCTGGCTGTTCTGCAACGCGTGCGGATCCAGGAACTTCAGGCTCAGCTGCATGAACTCGGCCATCTTCGTGAGCCGACCAACCGTCGATGTCGTCACCTTCGGTTGCCTCGCCCGAAGTTCCTCTGCCGCTACCGCCATGCACCTAGTTCAGATCGAACTGCTGTTCGAGTCAAGACCCAATATCGAGATTGGCAGAAGAATTTTCTGCCTCCTGTTCACCGCCCGTTATCCGGCAATAACGAGCGGTCTTTGGTCGATCGTGGCCCTACACGGTGCCGCCACCGACCAAGGAACGGGGCCTTCCCGCTCGTTGGTCAATCGTGGCCTGTGGCGCATAACTGCCGTTCCCGAGTGTGGGCTTGGCAGTATGTGTCGGTGCGAGAAACCCGATGGGCGAGTTCGTCACCCGAAGGCCCACTCAGCGATTGCACCGCCGGTTGGCGCGACTATCCGAGCCGACCGACAGCAACCGTGTCGGGTAACCGAGCCCTCGCTGCCCCGCGATGGTGAAAAGGGTTCGGACAGTCGGGTTGTTCGTCCTCGCCGTCTTCGACAGTGTCAGGTTCTCATTCACATCGCGGAATAGCGGAGGGGCAGCAGGCTCGCAGCGTCTCGCCATAGCAATGGGAACCTGCCTGGTTGGCAGTGTCATCGTGCTCGTTGACGGTTTCACTGCGCACAGAGCGCTGGGCTCAACCATCGCGTGGGCGATTGGCGCGTTCAGCCTTGGGGTTCTTCTCGCGGTAGCACTGGTTAAGTGGACAAGCAGTGCAGGGCGGCAGCAAGTCAACGGCGCCGCGCATAAGTGTCGATGACGCGTAGCTAGACGCATCAAGCTGGCAATGTGACTGCCTTGCCGGTCTTCGCAGACCGGGTCCACCACTTCAATGCAACCGAACCATGGATCTTGTTCCGTGCGCTCTCGGAGGACTTCGTCGCTTGGTGGCCACTGCATCCTGACGAAGTGAGAAGCCAAGTCGTCGAAGCGGACGATCCGACACTTGTCGTCTGGTCGTCCCCGTGGCCCGTCAGCCCATCCGACCGAGTCGAATTTTCGATTACGCCGATGCGGGGCGGCGCCGACGTCCGCATGCGTTGGCTTACGCCCACGCCACCCGATCCGCGCGGAGTCGCCATTACCCGCCAGCGGCTCAACTACAAGCTTGGGAGTGAACTGCGGGGGTGGCTTAACGACACGCCGGCGCGACGGCCTGCGCACGCGCCGTTGCCCGCGGGGATACCTGAACCGAGCCTCGACTGGATGCGCCGGCATTGGCCCACCTGGCGCCGTCGCCGCTAGCGCATAAGTACCGATGCAGGCCGCTCGGTTCCGGCATTATGCGCTCCTTATCCAAGCGCGGGCACCGACAGTCGTTAGGTCTCGATCTGGACCGGGGTCGTTGCGATGTCGCAGGTCGCCGATCTTTCGCTGGAGAAGCCGAACACGTATGCGAACGATTGAGCCTGAGCGCCATTCCAGTTGAGGCGCCGTTCGAAGTGCGTCAACCAATCCTGGTCGTACGTGGCGTTGATGCTGTGGAATGTGTCGCCGCCGAGGAGCAACCGCTCCTGTGGCAGGTAGATCTGTCGAGCGAGATGTGACGGAGTTTCATTTTCTCTTGTTTCCGGGACTGGGTTCGATGACAGCCGGAGGCGTCCCGTTGACAGGTTCGCTACCGCTTCGAGTTTGTCGAAGTGGAACGTCTTGCAAGCCCTCGGTCCGCCTCGTT
This sequence comes from Actinomycetota bacterium, assembly GCA_048498715.1. Taxonomy (GTDB): domain Bacteria; phylum Actinomycetota; class Acidimicrobiia; order Acidimicrobiales; family JACCXE01; genus JACCXE01. The sequence continues at coordinate 282,690 of JBEHXL010000001.1, forward strand.
CGAAGCGCGGAACCTGAAGTGGGCTGAGGTTTCCTTCACCGCGGCCGAAGGAATGCCAAGGTGGCTCGAGCGGGGTCTTTTTCAGCGTGTCGTATGTGAAATTCTCGATGCCAGGCCCTGAGATCGCACCAAGAAAGTTCCCAGTCTCGGCGCCGCCGGTCGAACCGTGACACAGAGCCTCACCGCGAACATGACCGCTCTTCGAAACGACACCCGTGAATGAAATCGCGGGGCAGTACGTGGTGCCGACGCTGTAAATGGCGCCGGGTTTCGTGTGTTTCACTTCGAAGTCCCACGCGATCAGAATTAACGACTGCTGCGACGGTGACGCAACCGGCCACCCGATGTCTCGCGGATCGTCGCCCGGATAGTCAACGACGGCAGCTCGGAAGTGCGTGTTCATTACCGTAGGCCGCGACGCTCCAACGGGTCCGCACGCACCAACCAATCCGCACGCCAATGCGTGGACAACCAAGATCAGTAGCGGCACGCGCCCCATGAGGCTCCAGATTTAGTCAAAGGTGGAAGTACCACGGCGGCGAGTAGCGCATAGTGCCGTGCCGGGGACCGCGCCGACTGTCTCGCGTGTCGTCACGGCGCGGGTCGAACGCGATGCTGGCCTCCGCTGAACATCGCCATACTTGGGGCGAAGCAATCCGACGCGCGCTGTTCCGAACCGCGATCGGCGGCGCCGTGGTGATGGTGTCGACGGGAGCGATCACGTGCAACGCCGGATGGCAACGCATGGAGGATCTGCGTGTTGCGTGCCAAATGGTTTTCGAGGGAGGGCGAGCCCAGCATCGAGGCCTTCGCCGAGGACATGCGCGCGGTGCTGCAGACGGCGTCAGCCACGAATCCGACTCTCGTCGGTCACTCTGCCGGCGGTATCCAAGCGATTGCGTTCGCGTCGTCTGCGACCGACCAATATCGGCCCACCTCCGTCATCACCTTCGGCACGTCGCTCACCCTCGACCGCCTGCAAGAGCGCATGGTGCTGCGCTTCTCGGCAACCCGACTGTTCTATGCGCTACTCGCCGCGCCCATCGTTGGTCGACTCGTCGTCAGGACGGGCGCCTTCGAACGACGTCCATCGCCCGACGCCATCACTTCGACGATTCGCTCCGCACGAGCGTGTCCGCGCCATCTGAAACGTGGATGGGTGAAGGCGATCTCGGGTCGCTCGTTCGTCGATGAAGTCGAGCGCCTGTTGCCAACTGTGCGACTCGGCTCCGGCGACAAAGACACGGCCTTCTCGGCACGCCGGCGCCGCTCGTCGTTGCGTCGCCCAACACCGTGTTCGAGGTGCCGGGCGCTGGCCACATGGCGCTCGAGCAACCGAACGCGGTCGCGGCATTCATCGTCGGAAGCAACGACGGCGTTTAACGCCACATGCGGATCTTGACGGACTGGCTCGCCGTCGCGAGCAACGTGCCGTCCTGCGCCCAGAGGTGCACGAGACCGTGAGCGAATCCGTCGTGGATGGCGTGGATGCGGATGTCGAGCAGGACCCACTCCGTGGGCACGAGATTGGCGATGCGGATCGTGTTGTCGAGGCTGTTGCCACCCGCCATACGGCCCGTCGACTGCGACACGCCGAAGGGCACGAAGTCGCCGAGCACCGCGAGCGCGGCGGGCGACATGTCGAGCAGCTCGGGCATGCGGCACCACAACGCGGCCCGTCCGTCGCCCGGCGTGCCGTCCATTTCTTTGGGCGAGCGGCCGATGGCAACGCGCTCTTCGATACGGGCCGAGATGGTCGCCGACGGATCGTTGCGGTACTCACGACCGCGGCATTCGTCCGGTGGCGGCACGTCGGGCATCTCGGCCCACTGCCCACCAAGGTCCATCGGGCGGCTGCCGAGGGCGGCGTTGACCGTGATGATCTCCTGCCCGTTGTCGGTCATCACGACGCGGCCCTGCGTGATCTGGTTGCCGGTCACGGCGAGGTTGACGTCGAGCTCGAGCACATCCGGCGGACGGGCGAAGGAGAGGTATTGCGCAGTGGCCCACACGAGTGGCCGGTCGCTCGCCTGCTCGAGGGCGACGACCGCCGCCGCCAGGCCCGCACCACCGAAGAGGAACTGCCCGCCGGTGCAGATGCTGTTGGTTACCGGCAGCCGAAAACGGGTTGGATTTTCAGTGGGTTGGAGTCCAAGAAACGCCGCCGCATCCATGCGGCGACAGGGTATTTGTCATGTGACGACAGCCCCTAGTTGGTTGTTACACCCCTTCGTCATACTCACTCACATGGCCGCACAACAGCTCACTCTCGTGGAAACAAAAAAGGTGTCGTGGCGGCTCGACGCGCGCACGATCGAGCGGGGAAAGCGGGGCGTCAAAGACGCCCGAGCCGTTCTCGCCGAAAGCGTCGCCCGGGCCGAGGCCCGGCGCGCCGCCGAGCGCGCATCGAAGCCCGCCGCTGCGTAAACCTCAATAGAGTCAGCCCATGGGCTTGCTCGGATGGATGGTCGTCGGCTTTATTGCCGCGGCAATCGCAGGACGGCTCACCGGCCGTCAGGGCGGTGGCTGCATCACCAAGATCGTCGTCGGGGTCATCGGCGGCCTGATCGGCGGTGCGCTCGATAGCGCAGCGGGGGGGCCAGGCATCGGCGAATTCGGTCTCCGTTCCATCGTGCTTGCAGCTGTCGGCGCGACGATTTTCCTCGCCGTGCTCAACTCCCTCGAGGTCGGCCGCCTCCGCCGCTGAACCCGCGTTCTTGTGATGATCTGAGCGCTATAGCGCCCCAAAACAGCACAAGAACGCGGCCTGACTAGCGGTACGCCCGGGCCTGCAGTTCGTACAGCTCGGCGTACAGACCGTTAGCCGCCATCAGCTCTTCGTGCGAGCCCACCTCGGCCACGCGCGAGCCGTCGACCACGATGATCAGGTCCGCCATCCGCACGGTCGAGAATCGGTGCGACACCAACACCGTGATCGCTCCGTTCGACTGGGCCGAGCGACGGGCCGCGCCGGCGTAACGCTCGAACAGCGCGTGCTCCGTTTGGGCGTCAAGTGCCGCAGTCGGCTCGTCGAGCAGCAACAGGACGGGATTGGGCCGCATCATCGCCCGGCCGAGCGCCAGCTTCTGCCACTGACCACCCGACAACTCCGCTCCGTCACCGAAGCTCTTGCCCAGCTGCGTGTCGAACCCGCTCGGCAGCGACTCGATGACCCCGTCGGCAGATGCACGGTCGAGGGCGGCTCGGATCTCGGCCTCGTCGTCGAGAAGGCCGAGCTGACCGACGCCGACCGTCTCGCGCGCCAGCAACTCGAAGCGCGCAAAGTCCTGGAAACCGGCCGACAGCCGTTCGCGCCACTTGCCGGGATCGATGCGTCGCAGGTCGACGCCGTCGACGCGAATCGCGCCTCGGGTCGGGTCGTAGAAGCGGCACAACAACTTCACGAGGGTGGACTTGCCCGCACCGTTGTCCCCGACGATCGCAACGGTCGCGCCCGCCGGGATGCGCACCGACACGTGCTGCAGAACGTCGACCTCGGAGCCCGGATACCGGAATCCGACGTCGTCGAACTCGATGCCGTTCGCCAGCAAGTCGGGCGGTGGAGCCTCGTCGGAGATGGGCGCCGTGGCGGCGGACGAGTAGTCGACGAGCCACATGTACCGCCCGACGGTCTTGAGCCCGGCCAGCAGCCACTGGACCATCTGGGCGACGCCGCCGACGAGTTGGTTGACCTGGCTGGCCAACGTCAGTGCGAGCACCACGTCGCCCGGACTCCCCTGCCCCGACACAACACGATGCGCCACCAGCGTCATGGCGCCGACGAAGCCGACACCGAACACGCCCCAACCGAGCGCGGATAGACCGCCGGCGATACGCGCCGTTCGGTCCTGCACGACGTCGGCCTCGTGCCACAGCGTGCGGTGCCGACCGCTCAGCACCGCACCGAGTCCGAAGATCCGAACCTCCTTGGCCGGCGCGGCCGTCGTCGCCGTCTCGAGAAGGTGACGGGTCACACGCATCGGCTCGGCGGTCTTCTCGAGGACGAGTTGGCGGCGCTTCTCGGCGGTTGCCGCGGTGAACAACGACGGCAACCCGAACAACGGCAACAGGATCAACGCCGGGTGGAGGCTCGTCAGCAGTCCGACGACACCGATGACCTGACAGAACACGCCGATGTTCATGACGACTGCGTGCACCGACGAGCTGAGCTGATCGCGCTGCGTCCGCAGGATCTCGATCTCGTCGAGATAATCGGCGCGCTCGTGATGCTCGAGACCGGGCACGGCGAGCGTCAGCGCCATGATCCGTCGGTCCATGAGGTCGCCGACCTTTTCCCGCAACACCATGTTCAACCGAAAGCCGCCCCATCCGGCGCTGACCGACGCCACGGCGCACACGCCCATGACGAGCGCGGCCCGCCACACGCCGCCGGCGTGATGCGCCACGACCGCATTGACGAGGTTGCGCTCGGCGAGCGCAACGAACACCGTCGAGATCGGGTCGACCACCGCCGCACCCAGACTCAACGTGGCACGACGCGGGTCAGCCTGAAACGCGGCGACCAGCAGGAGCCAGAACGCTCGGGCGTACTCACGCACCCCCTGTTGCTTGACGGGGCTAGGCATCGACAACCTCCCCTTCCTCGACGTCGTCGGTGAAGCGCGCCGCCTGCAGCTTGAACATGTGGGCGTAGCGGCCGTCAGCGTCGAGTAGCTCGTCGTGGGTTCCGTCTTCGACCACGACGCCGTGCTCGATCACGACGATCCGGTCAGCGCGGCGCACCGTGGAGAAGCGATGGGAGATGACGATCGTAGTGAGGCCCGCGGTCAGTTCGAGGAACCGGTCGTACAGCGCCGCCTCTGCTCGCACGTCGAGGGCAGCGGTCGGCTCGTCAAGAACCAGCACACCCGCACCCCCGTCCACCGCGTACAGGGCGCGCGCGAGCGCGAGCCGCTGCCATTGGCCGCCGGAGATGTCAGTGCCGTCCTTGAACTGGCGCGACAGCACGGTGTCCCAACCGAAGGGCAATTCCGCGATCAGCTCGCTCGCGCCCGCCCGCTCGGCAGCGGCGTCGAGCCGATCACGGTCGACGGGAACGTCCGGGTTGCCGAACACCACGTTGTCCTCGGCGCTGAGTTGGTAGTGCGTGAAGTCCTGGAAGATCGCCGAGACCCGCCGCTGCCACGCTCGGGCGTCGAGTTCGGTCATCGGTGTTCCGTCGACGGTGATGCGCCCGTCGGTGGGGTCGTAGAGACGGGCGAGCAGCTTCACGAGCGTGGTTTTGCCGGCGCCGTTGTCGCCCACGATGGCGAGCGACTTTCCGGCTTCGATCGTGAGGTCGAGCCCCGCGAACACCTGTTGGCGGCCTGGATAGGCGAACGAGACATTCTCGAATCGAATGGACTGGCTCGGCATCCCGGCCGGCGATGCAGTACCCGTCAACGAGTTGTCGGCCCGACGGGCGAGTTCTTCGAGCTTCACCGCCGCCTCGATCGCCGGCAGGCCCCACGTGAGATTGAGGTCGTTGTCGCTGAGGCTCGCGAACGCGCCGAGTCCGTTGAGCGCCCCGATGAAGACGACGAGATCGCCCAACGCGATCTGGCCGTCGAGCGCGGCCCGCCCGAGCAGAGCCATGGCGCCGCCTTGAATGACGAAGAACGACGCCCCGCCGATCAGCATTGTCTTCCACCCACCGCGCCGCTCAGCCCACAACTCGGTCATGGCGCCCCACCAGCTCTCCCGGTAGCGCTCGACGACCCACTCCCCCAGACCGAAGACGCGGGTTTCCTTGGCCGCGCCCGGCGTCAAAGCGACGTCACGGAAGTACGCGGAGCGCCGCAGCGTCTCGGCTCGACCCGTGATGCCTTGCACGTCGCGGTAGAAGTCCTTCCGGAATCGCCGCACGACGATCAAATGCAGCGCCACGACGACCAACGGCAGCCACCAGTTGAACGCCATCAGCAGGATCGCCGACGCAATGGCGCCGATGTAGTTCGCAGCGATGTTGAACAATCCCGACACGACGCCGCGCGGCGTGATGTTCGACGTGCCGACCCCCTGAGCCAGCATCACCTGGTCCAGCGTCGCCGGGTCCTCGAGATGAGCGATACCGGCGGGCGTCGCCGCCGCTTCCATCACGCGAGCGCGCAAGTACCCCGTCACGCGCCGGCCCAGCCCGTCGACGATGAGCCCGGCCAGGGGACCGATCACCTGCTGGGCGATGAACGCAGCCCCGAGGACGAGCAGCGCCCGGTCGACGCGGCCCGCCGCCGCCGACCCACTCCCGTCGCGCACGGCCGCTGGGATCGCGCCGACGAGGCTGCCCGTTGCAATCTTGAACACGGTCGGGAAAACGCCGAGCAAGAACAGGCAGAGCGCCGACACAGCCGTGAAGCCGACGCTCGCCTTCGGCATGACGCGCAGCACCGTGCCGATCGCCGGCAGCATCGACTTCTTTTCTTGCTTCTCCCCAGACAATCTCGCCCCCCAGCGATACGGATCAGGTGGTGGTGTTCGGCTGCTCGCCGACGGGCGCGTAGAGCGCGTACAGCAAGGTGTAGCGGTCCGCGTCGGCGTCGGCCCGATGTTTTTCGTTCGACGCGTACGCGTTGAGCAGTTCCGCCAGTTGCTTCTCGAAGCCCTCGCGCTCCTCTTCGGTCAGCCACAGCTGGATGCGTCCGACGACACCGGCCGGACCACCTTTGGCTTCGGCGTCGAGCGCGTCGCCCAACTCCGCGCTGACGACGCGAAACAGCGTGTCCGCCACGTCGCGTTTGAGCTCCGAGGGCATCGACAGGTCATCGGAGACGGCGAAGTGCTTCGCGACGAGGCCGTAAGTCTTCTCGATGATCCCCGACACGACCCGAGTGTCCGTGACCCGAATGAGGCCATGTTCCTCGAGCAGGTTGACGTGGTAGTAGAGCCGGTTCGGCTTCATCGCCAACGTCTTGGCCAGCGTCTTGACGGTGGTAGGCGCAATGCCCAGTTCCTCGATCAGCCGAAGACGCAGCGGGTCCGACAACAAGCGGAGCGTCGCCAGGTCGTCGATGACCTTGTAGTCTGGAAGGGACCCGTCCTCATTCACGACCTCTGACACGCTCATGGAATCTATACCGTTCTAGAAAGTTTGACAAGCAGAGAGTTGTTGACAAATTAGAAACTTCGTTTTACAAAAAGTCAATGACCGATGATGCAAGGCGCAAGATCCTCGAGGCCGTTGCGGCGGGACGAATGGATCCGGGCGAGGCAGCGGATCGATTGGCCGATATCGACGCCGGGTTCGACGACGACGACACCGAGCCGACGCATCACGAGCAAGTGATCGAACGTCGCGTAATCGTGCGCGACGACTCCCCCACCACCTGCACGTGCATCAAGGTCGACGGGGCGTTCCGCTCCGTCGAGGTCGTCGGTGACGACAACGTGCGAGAGGCCGTCGCCGACGGGCCCCACCGCGTTCGCTGGGAGGGCGATGTGCTCGTCATCGACGCCGCCGGACTCGGCGACGACTTCGACGACGACGACCGCCCGGACTTCGGCGAATGGTTCCGCACGTCGACCCGGGGCGGCGGCCATCGCGTCGGCATGGCGTTCCGCGACGCCCGCGAGTTCCGTCCCCAGCCGCTGCGGGTCCGGGTCAACCCCCGCGTTCCGCTCGAAGCCCGCGTCGAGGCCGGCCCACTCACGATCCGTCGGGTCACCGCGCCGGTCAAAGCCCGCGTCGCCGCCGGCCCCCTCACGATCGAAGGTTTCGAGTCCCCCATCGACGTGCGCGTGTCGGCCGGCAAGGTCGACGCCCGCGGCCGCATCGACCACGGCGTCAGCACCATCGACTGCGACGCCGGCAAGGTCCGCCTCCACCTCGAGCACGGCAGCGACGCCCGCGTCAACGCGTCGGCCACGCTCGGCAAGGTCGACGTCGGCGGCCTCGGCCGCCGCAAGGAGCGCTTCGACTGGCGCGGCGCGGGCGGCGACCTGTCTGATCTCGGCGACCGTCTCGCAAGCGTGTTGAACAACGCGTTCTCCGACGAGCACGAGGTTGTCGTGGGTCGCGGTCACGGTGTCATCGACATCCGGGTCTCGATGGGTGCCGCCGACATCACCTTCGACGACACGCCGAGCGCGTAGAACCACGTCATGGCAACGCACCGTCACGCCCCGCGCGACTGCCCCGTCTGTGGTGACCGTCTCGCCCTGACCCGCCTGTCCTGCGAGGACTGCGGCACGGAGTTGTCCGGCGTCTTCGGCGCCTGCGACTTCTGCGCGTTGGGCGACGAGGACCGCCAGATCCTTCGGGTATTCCTTTCCTCCCGCGGAAACATGAAGGACGTCGAGCGCTTCCTCGGTGTTTCCTACCCCACTGCCCGCAGTCGCTTCGACGCGCTGCTCGGCCGCCTCGGGCTCACTCCTGGCGGCGACGACGAGCCGGCACCGAAAGACGAACGGATCGCGGTCCTCGAGCAGCTCGCGCGCGGCGAGATCGACATCGACGCCGCCGAGGGCCTCATCTCGTAACACCCCTTCGGCACACTGCAACGGTGAAACGGGCACTGGTACTTCTGATCGTCGCGGTAGCGGCCGCGGGTTGTTCGCGTAGCAACGCCGACGCGCCCGGCAACGCGGTTCTCTCGCAGACAACGGGGAGCGCTGCGGCCGGTAACGCCGTGGTCACCAAGGAGACCGACGGCGACACCCTGCACGTGCTGATCAACGGCGTCGACGAATCGGTGCGATTCATCGGGATCGACACGCCCGAAACGCATGGCCGCAACGGGCTGGTCGAGTGCTTCGGCAAGGAGGCCGCCGAGCACACGGCGTCGCTGCTCCCCGTCGGCACCGCAGTGCGGATCGTGCGCGACGCCGAGGCACGGGACCGCTACGGCCGCCTGCTCGCGTACATCTACCGAGCGAAGGACAACCTGTTCGTCAACCTCGCGCTCGCCCGCGACGGGTACGCCGACGTGCTCACTTTTCCGCCCAACGTGGCCCACGCCGACGAGTTCGTCGCTGCGGTTCGCGAGGCACGCGACGCCAATCGAGGCCTGTGGGGGAAGTGCGGTTCGGCCGACGTGCCGATCGAGTGACGCCGAACCTCTAACTTCTGCACCGTGACAACGGTTGCCGAGCGCCTGGGCTTTGACGCATCGACGCCGCTCGTCATCATCACGGCCGACGAGTTGGGCTTCAGCTACGCCAGCAACGAAGGCGTACGCGCCGCCCTCGACCACGGCGCGGCAACGTCAGCGGGGCTCATGGTTCCCGCACCGTGGGCCCGGGCCGCGTCAGCCGCGCATCGCGGCCAGGACGTCGGCGTCTCGCTCACGCTCAACGCCGAACACGACCTCTATCGGTGGGGCCCGATCACCCACGCCCCCTCGTTGCTCGACGGTGAGGGCGGTTTCCCTCGCACGCCGGCGGACCTGTGGGACCACGCTGACGTCGACGAGGTACGCCGCGAACTGCGAGCCCAACTCGAACGAGCGATCCTCTGGGGCTTCGACGTCAGCCACCTTTCGAGCCACCTCGACGCCGCGGTCTTGCGTCCCGAGTTCTTCGACGTCGTGCTCGATCTGGCGCTCGACTACCGCCTCGCGCTGCGGCTTCCGTCCGCCGACATCGAAGAAGACGCCGGCTTCCCGTTCCGTCGGCTCGCCGCCGAGGAAGGCGTGGTCGTCCCCGATCGCGTCGAAGTCGTAGGCGTGGACTCGCTCGTCGATCTCATCGCCCAACTCGAACCCGGCGTCACCGAGATCGTCAGCCGCCCCGCAATCGACACCCCGGAGCTACGCGCCCAGACCGACGACGCCAGCGAGCGCTACGACGAATTGACTGCGTTGTGCAGTTCCGAAGTCGCGGATGCCCTCCGTGATCGCGGCGCGCAGACCATCGCCTGGCGCGACCTCCGCGCCGTCCAGCGCTCCTCGTCCTGACGCTCACTGGCCCTCAGCGCGTTACCAGGGCAACTCGTGCTTGCGAAGCAGCGATCGGACATTGAGCCGCCGCCGTGGCTCGGACGCGACGTCGTCGAGAATGATGGCGGCCCCGACCCAGGTTGCCTCGGAGGCTTCGACGAGATCGCGCGCCGCAGTGGCCTGAGCTCCCGTTGCCATCCACTCGTCCACCAACAGCACGCGATCCGTGGGGCCGAGCACATGCCGATTCAGCGTCAGCACAAGACCGCGGTCGCGGTAGTCCGGCGGCGTGGTGCTCCGAAACAACATCTCCGTTGGTTCCAGCGGACGCTTTCGGTCCTTGCGAATCTCGACGAACCCGACCCCTAATGAGACCGCGACTGCAGCACCGAGGATGAAGCCGCGCGACTGGATGCCGGCAACGGCTGTGACAACCTCCGGATCGTGAAGACGACCCAGCTCGGCGGCGGTATCGCGGAGCAGCCCGCCGTCTCGCCACCAGCCGGAGGGGTCGGCGTACGACGTCTCAGCATCTGACCGCCAGTGGAAAGCATCCACCAGTCGCTGGCGAAGATCAGACACGCCATAAGTCTGCCGACCCGAAGAGTTGGATGAAGACCACTGGCGCTAGTCGGTCAGCGCAACACCGAGAGCGTTGGCATGAACGGCGGTCAGCGCCGCTGGCTCCTTTCCCGGAGCGACCAACTGCGTCGTTTGACCATCCAGTCGCGAGATCTGCACGGCGTCTCGCGGCCAGGCGCCAACGAAGAGCGGGTTCGCCCATCCATCGTTCGTGAGATCGACGGCGAATAACGAGAGTTCCGACTCAGTCAACGCGATCGCTCCATAGCGGGGAAACCATGACTTCCTCGAGCGCCACCAACTGAGCGCTGTCGCGACTGCACCGAGGACGCCTCCGTACTCGCGCCACTTCGGCTCGAATACCTCGACGCCAACGACCTCCTCCCCCAACTCCGCAGTAATCAGGTCGCGAAGCTCAGCGAGGACCATTCACGAAGTCTCGTTCATACCGTCTGGCTGATCGCCGCCTAGGCCGGCCAGTCCTCATCGAGCGAGCAGATCCATGACAGCGGGCTGAGCGGAACACCGTCGCTCGGAAAGGCCTCGAGTTGAACGCACTCGTCCCGCCCCACGGTCTGACCCAGCTGCGAAGGAAGCCTAAGGGGGCTACGGGATAAGGCGAATAACGCTTCGCCAGAACGTGATCAACCCAAGAGAATGGGTGCGTGCGCCACGTACTGATCTACGGCCCGCCGGCGGCAGGCAAGCTCACCGTCGCCCGCGTCCTCGCCGACAAATTTGGCATGACGCTGTTGGACAACCACCTCACCTTCGACGTGGCCTTGCGCGTCTTTGACTTCGGCACCCCCGAATTCAACGATCTCGTCGAACGGCTGCGGACGGCTCTTCTCGAGTCGGTCGCCGCGGCAGGCCGCGACTCCGTTTCCACGTTCGTCTTCGGTGATGAAGTCGACAGGCCCTACGTCGCTCGCTTCGCCGCACTCGCCAACCAGTGCGGTATCGACCTCTGGCGCGTTCAACTCTGCCCACCACCCGAGGTCCTTCACCAACGTGTCGGCTCGAACTCGCGCCTGGCTACGAACAAGATCCACGACCCCGCCGTGCTGGACAGCCTCCTGAACACACACAATCTCTACGCGCCGATCGACGCCGCCGATCTGCGAATAGACAACGCTGATCTCGCGCCCGAGAAAGTCGCCTCGCAAATCGAACGCCACATCAGGGGAACGACGACAACACCGTCCTGAAGCCGACTGTGACAATTGCCTCTAACGGTCGCCGATTCGACTGGTCACACTTCGCAGATGCGTCGGCCGAATGTCTGCCTCTGGCGATGGTCCGCTGTACGCGTACTTGTGCTCATGACTCTCGTATCCGGTTGCGGTAACTCCGGCGCCCGAACCGTAACCAGGGAGACGACAAAGCGGACAACCACGTCGACCGCCTCCCAACAGAACGAGACATCCACCGATCACGAGACGGGCGTCGAGGATTGCGGCGCTGTGCTGCTGACACCTGCCTACCTGCCGGACGGTTTTCAGGCCACAACCGAACCAACGCGTTTCACCGCGGATTGGCACACGACCTACGCCCATGGCGAGTCCAAGATCGAGATCCTTGGTGACATCAGCGCGGACTGGGGTGATAACAGGGGCGTGGAGAGCGTGACGGTACGGCACCATGCCGCAGAGATGGGGCTGATTAACGCTCCTGGTGAGTACGCCGTGACCTGGCTGGAGGACGCGCCGTGCGCTACCCCGTTCGCTGTCGTAGGTGTCGGCGTCACTTCGGACTCGCTCCTCCGTGTCGCTCAGTCGCTGCAGTAGAGCCTGCTAGCGACCCGGGAGGACTCCTCTTCTCGCACTGCTACGCCCAGCTGTGCCAGCGCCTCTCGCACCCGGTCGCTCATGCCCGAGGGCGGTCGAGCCGATGGGTGAAGTATGCGGTTTTGGCGCGCCCTCTTCCTTGCTGTCCTGGTTCTGGGCAGCCCGGTCGCGACGTCCCCACGCGCCGGCGCCTCCACTGAGGACCCGTGCAACACTGCAATGTCGGGCGCGCTCGCGACGTCTCCGACCGACGCCGGTGTGTACGAAATCCTTCGTGCGACCGGAACGATGCGCAAGCTCGCCGTCGGCAATGGAGCAGTTGCCTTTCACCCCAACGGCCGTCACTTCGCGTTCGGTATTGGCGACGAGATAAATGGCCGAATCTGCTTGGGCGACACCATCACTCTGCGGGGCCGCACCATCGCCAACGGCTTTCGCATTCCCAACGGCTCGAACTGGCCGATGCAGTGGGTTGCGCAAAAGGTGTTGCTGTTTGCGAGCGAAGACTTCTACGAGGGGCGTTCGCACACGAACATTCGCCGCCTCGATATTGCGGCGGGAGCGGTGACCACGCTTGCAACGGATGTGTCGTCGATGGCGGTCAACCAAACCGGACGCTTCGTCGCCTACGGGCGCTGGGCCGCCGAGGGCGGGAGCGGTGGCGATCTCTATGTTCGTTTCACCAGCGGCGTCGGCGGCGAGCGGCACCTCTTTACCAATCCCTACTACGGCATCACCAGGATCGCGTGGAGCCCTGATTCACGCCAGATCGCTATCAACGATCCGATGTTCATCATCAACACCGTGACCGGAGAATCCAAGAAGCTCCTCGGATGCGGGGGCAGTGTCTGGGGCGGCGCCTGGTCGCCGCTGGGCAACCGATTCATCTTCACCGTGACCTCGAGCACCACCGACTGCACGCTCATCTATGACCGCCGCACGGACTCGACGACGCAGCTGGCCATCAGTGGCGGCGGACCGAGCGCCTGGTCGCCAACCGGTTCACATGTCCTGTTCGCCAACCACCAGGACACTGACTACGAGACGGCAGGTCTCGGCGCGACCCTCGAAGAATTGACCGTTGCCGACGGCACCCGAACGGTTCTGGCCGCGATCGAGGAGCCCGTCGCTCGCAACTACCACTACTTCACACCGAGCTACAGCCCCGACGGCCTGTTCGTCCGTTTCGGCCACGTGGTTGCGAAGTAGCACCGCGTCTCTTCAACCTGACTGTTGGTGCCGAATCTTCGCTGAACGCCCGGACCGCGTGCGAGCACCAAGTCATCGAGCGCCGCGAGGTCGTACTGGACGGCGTGCAACTGTGGAGTCGTGAACAAGCAGATCTGCACTGTCGTGCTTCTTGCGGGGTTGCTTGCGGGATGCGGAAAGGATCGCAGCGCGGACCAGGCGGCAAGCGCCAGTACGGCTGCCCCGAACGTTGCTTCCTCGAGCGCGCCCGTCCCCTACTTCGCTTTGGTCGCCGACGGCTGGTCGCTCGAGAGCGCTTCTGCGGACGGCCCTGCGATTGATGCAGGCCGTCCCTTAGGACTCAAGTGGAACTCCGCCTATCGGAGCCAACCGGCACCGAATCGCGATGTTGGAGCCGCGCTCGCCGTTGCGGATCCGCCACAAGGCGGCGCCCAAGAGTTTGCTTCGGCGCTGACGAACGGGCAGGCACGCGGCGTCACCGTTGGCGGTCATCCGGCCTATGCCGGCGAAGAACTCAGCATCGATGGCGACCTGATCGCCTCGCACGTGACCTGGGACGCCGGCGAATACGTAGTCAGCCTCACCGTCTACGAAACCAACCTCATTCCCGCTACCACTCTCGCCGAGCACGTCACCGAAACCTCGAAGCAGCAATGGGATGACGCCGCACGAAACGCGAACGCCCGCTGAGTTCCGGGCGCGACTAACAACACCAGTCGAGCCGCACTGAAGGAATATCGGGCTCACCGTCCGACGAACGCGGCGTCCGCGCCACCGATGCCGCGCTCGAAAGGGGGCACGTTTACGCGGTCGTTCTGTCGCACGCGGAACCGACAGCACGTTCCTCCTAGCCTCGCGACATGGCTGGGGATGATTGGTTCGCGGACTCGAAGCGGCGTTACTTCGAGGCCGTCGGAAATGTCGGCCACCCAATGTTCGGCCTCGCACCGTCGCACCAGTGCCACCGCAGCGTGGGTGGCTGGGGATCCCGCGGAGTGACTCTGCGTCACGTGAGCGAACACTTCCGTGTCGATGTCACGACGTGCCCGACGGCGATGGATGAGCCCCGTTCACTGAACATGGCGATCACGCGCTTCCTCATTGCGCATACACAGGACCTGGAGGAGATTTCGTTCCCACTTCAGATCAACATCGACCGCTGGTCCGCAACACTTCGCGTTGACGGTGCTCTTGTCGACTTCGACGTGATCGGGTCGCAGGACACGTGGGAAGCCCACGCCGTCCTCGCTGACCGGGCGATAACGATCGATGCTCGCTGGACAGAACCAAGCGATCTCTCCCTCAGCATCGCCAGCTTGTACGACTACGAGAAACAGTTTCGCAACGAGTGAATCAGGGTCACGCGGTGAAGAGTCGGCGGCGTGGTGAACTTTCTCTAGAGCCCTGAATCGACCGGATCGCTCATTTCGCCACTTTCCAATCGCCGGACGAGCGCCGACCACCGCTTGCGTTCTCTACCCGGACGATTCGGATCTGCACAGCTCACTGGTCTTCGTCGTGATACGAGTCGAACGGTTTACGACCCCGAGCGATCTCTCTTCCTCGCCACTCGACTGTCCGCACACTTTCCCCGAGACGTGGGTGGGCACCGACGCAGAAGTGCCAGTCGCCACCCGGCACCATGAACAGGTTGCCCGGCCGCCACAGCCGCCTTCGGCAGTTTGTCGACCACAAGTTCTGCGAGGAACACGGTCGTCGCTACAGCGGTGGCTCGCGCGGCGGATCTTGTCCCAGCTTCTCCAGCATGTCGTCCGCCAAGATCATCTCGAGCAGCGACGCGGCCTCCGAGATCACTTCTCGTGCCGTTCGCCCGGGAATGCGCGGCCAAGCCACGGACGGTTGACCGGTTTCGAAGAACGTGATGACGATCTGACCCGTGGCCGGGTCTGGCAGCGGTGGACCGTCGAGCGAACCAGGAACCCCGATATCTGACACGACGACATGATGCCGCGCCGCGGCAGTCCTGTCCCCGAACGGCGGCATTGAGCCCGCCAGCGGCTTACGGTCCTTGTCGCAGCCGACCCATCGCGGCAAGGTCGAAGCGGATCTGCAGCGGAGTCTCGCCACGCCAGGCCCCGACATGCACGTGCGGGTGGCGGCACATCCCGTTGTTCCCGATGAGCGCAATCACTTGCCCGGCCTGGACAGTGTCACCTTCGGCGACACGCACGTCTTGCACGTGGGCGTACACCACATGCGTCACACCGTCCGCCGCCAGAAACGTGATGGCACTCGCGGGCGGCGTACCCATCGTGCCAGGCAGGTTCGTCTCAGGATTGATTCGCACCGCAACCACGGTGCCGTCGAAGGGCGCCAACAGCTCGCGGTTCCACGAGTACCAGTCTTCGTTTCGAGTGCCGTCGCCGGCGTGAGCGCGCATCCAACCGTCGACGAACTCCCGCACCAGGCAGTCCACGCCGAGCGCATCACCGAGATGTGTTAGTTGCCCCAGCGGATGTTCTGATCCGGTGAAATGCTCCGCGACCGGCGGATGAAGGACAACGGCCTCGATTTCATCCCCGCTCATCGCGCGAAGCCTACGACCGCCTTCGCGGCGGCAGCGCGGCTAGCTGAGCGTGCCGGCGACGACGGGCGATTGCTTCGACACCGCAACGCCGCCCGCCTTCTCGACCGTGATCGCTAGCTGATCCAGCTTCATCTTTGCGGTGAAGCCGACGACCTTGGGCGAGTTGCCAAGCACGCTCAACGACACCGGCTCGGAACCGAGCGAGATGCCCCACAGCTGATACGTCTTGTCCGAGCTGAGCGCCGGCAGCGTCGAGTGCAGCAGGTACGCAGTGCCGTTCGGTCGTACGACGACGTCGGCGGTTGCCTTTCCGTCCGACGAGCGCAACGCGATCAGCCGCGACGAACCGTCCGCCGCTGCCTGCTCGGCCAGCGCGCTGATGTTCTTCGGTTCGATGTTGTCGATGCGGTGACTCTGGCGAACGATCAACAGTCCGTTTGCCGCGATGAGCACCGTGGCGATGGCCGCAGCCGTCAAGGTGGCGGCTTGCCAACGGCGAAGGGTCTTGGACTCCTTCGGACGGGCGAACGGGAAGATCGTCGCTTCGGTCGGCGGCTCGGCGTCGAGTTGTCCCGCGATGCTCTCCCAGATGCCGGCCGGCGCCTCGGTGCCTGTGTAAGACAGATAGGACGCGGTGTCGCGCATGTCCTGCAACTCGGCGCGGCACTGAGGGCAGGCGCTGAGGTGCTCTTCGATCTCGTCGATCTCGTCGGGCTCGACGGCATTGATCGCGTACGCCGCAACCAGGCCCTGCATTTCCGTGTGTGTGCGCTTGGCCATCTCTACGCCTCCGCCCCCAGGATGCCAACTGTTTGTAGTTCAGACCGCAGTCGGCGTAGGCCGCTACGAATCCGGCTTTTCACTGTGCCTTCCGGCTCGTCGAGCATCAGCGCGACGTCGCGATAGGAGTGGCCACCGAAGTACGCGAGCTCGATCGGCTTGCGCTCGTTCGCCGGCAGGTTGCTCATCGCGTCGCGGACTTGTTCGGCGACGGCGAGATCCCACACCTCGTGCTCGAGGTCGTAACCCGCCTCGGCGGTGCGCAGCGAGTCATTCTCCTCACGGCGGCGCCGGGAGCCGTCACGCCGCAGGAGGTCGACGGCGCGGCTGTGGGTCTGGGTCAAGAGGAACGAGCGGAGCGAACCGCGCTCCGGATCGAAACGGTCCGGGTTGGACCACAGTTTGAGCAGAACTTCCTGCACGATTTCCTCGGCGTTGCCGGCGTCGCCGACGACGCGGGAGGCGAGAGCGAAGACCGCACCACCATGGCGGCGGTACACCTCGGCGAGCGCTTCCTGGCGGTACCGCGCGATGCCGACGACGAGCGCCGCATCGCTTTGTTCTCTGATGTCTTCGGCCACGTGATCCTCCGCGCCCTCTACGACGCCGCTACGGGCGACGGATGAGGAAAAAGAATTCCCATCCGCTTCGCACCCACCCTACGTACCTGACCCGATGCGAAAAACGTTGGTGGTATTTGCACTCGGTCTCAGCCTCGCTGGTTGTGCCGGAAACAGCGACAAAGACGCCTCGCCGGCCAAGCCGTCGACGAAGGGGTCAGCCACAGCGGCCGTAGCGGTCAAGGACTTTGCCTTCGGGCCGAAGTCCGTCACCGTCAAGACCGGTGGCACCGTCACGTGGACGAACGAAGACGAGTTCGACCACTCCGTGCAGATCGACGACCTGCAGGTCGACGGACCGAAATTCGGTCCGCAGACGATGCCGGTGACGTATTCGCATCGCTTCACCAAGGCGGGCACCTACGCCTACATCTGCGGTGTGCACAACTCGATGACGGGCACCGTCGTCGTTACTAATTAGTCCCTATCCAGGAGCACGAATGGAACTCTCTGAGCGGTCGTTGCGCGCTGAACTGCGCGACGTCGACGACATCCATCGCGACGGCATGGCCACCATGGCCACCGACCTTCGCGACCTGCACGCAACGACGCGTGCATCACGCCGTGAGCTCGTCCGCAATGCGGCGATCGCCGGCGCCGCCGTCACGATCGGCAGCACTGTCCTTCCGTTGAACAAGCTGGTCTCGGCCCGCGCCGCCGATCTCGACGACGCGACGATCGCGGCGTTCGCCGCCAGCGTCGAGTACGCCGCGGTTGCCGCATACAAGGCTGCGGCCGAGAGCGGCAAGGTCACCACGCCTGCCGTCGGCGCCGCCGCCACGATGTTCCTCGGTCACCACAAGGAGCACGGCGACGCGTTCCTCGCGGCCTCGGGCGGCAAGTGGGAGAAGGACAAGGCCAACCCCAAGCTGATCGCGGCGCTCGCCAAGCAGCTCGGTGAAGCCAAGTCCGAGAAGGACGTCGTCAAGCTTGCCTACGACACCGAGAACGCGGCTTCGGCCACGTATCTCTTCGCTCTCGGCGCGCTGCAGTCCGCCGATGCCCTCAAGCTGACCGCCTCGATCCTTCCGGTCGAGAGCGCGCACGCGGTTGTCCTCGCCGGCGTCCTGGGCCTTCCCGCGACCGACGAGACCTACCTTCCGGCTTACGAGACCGAGAAGGCCGCCCTGTCCCCGACCGACTTCCCGCTCTCCTAAGGACGAACATGAGCATCGATCGAGATCATCTGCGTCGCGAACTGCGCGACACCCAGGAGGAGCACGTCTCCTCAATGGTCGGCATGAAGGACTTCATCGCCCGCCTGCTTGACCCGTCGTCCAAGGCCAGCGATGGCCAGAAGGCCGACCTCATCCTCAGCGGCCTCAACCGTCGCCGTTTCCTCAAGATCGGTGGCACCTCGGTGCTCGCCGGCGCCGTCCTCGCCGCCTGCGGCAGTGACGACAAGAAGGATTCCAGTGGCGGTGCCACCGGCGGCGACAGCTCGAAGGGCACGGCCAACGACCTGGCGATCCTGCGCACCGCGAGCTCGCTCGAGCACGTCGCCATCGACGTGTACCAGAAGGCCATCGACAACGCGTCCGCTCTCGGCATCACCGCCGGGGTCGCCGACGTTGCCAAGCTCTTCCAGGCCCAGCACAAGGATCACGCCGGCTTCTTCGAAGGCGCCACCAAGCAGCTCGGTGGCGACGCCTTCACGACGGCCAACCCGGCTGTCATGGAGTCGCTCGCAGCCCGCATCGGGGCGCTCAAGAACCAGAACGACGTGCTGATGCTCGCCCGCGACCTCGAGAACGTCGCTGCGGCGACCTATCAGTCGACGGTCGGCGCCTTCGACAACCTCGGACTCAACGCCAAGGCCATGTCAGTCGGCGGTGTCGAGGCTCGTCACGCGGCGGTCCTCAACGGTGTCCTCAAGGCGGACCAGTTCGCCAGCAAGGCGTTCCACACCACCATGGGTGCGGTCGCCGTGGGTACCGGCCTCTCGTAGTTCGCACCACGTAGTTCGCAACACCACAGAGGGGGTTGTCCGGTATTCATTCCCTGGGCCCGGGCAACCCCTTCTATGCGAAGGTCTCCAAGACGGTGAGCATGGCTCCCATGTCGCCGTCGACCTTCAGCTTTCCCTGCATGAACAACACGTTGGGATTCGTATCACCAGCGTCTTTCGGCACCTTGACCGTCACCGTCGCAGTCTTGTCCGTGCCCTCCCGCTTGGCCACGCACGCACCGTCGGCCCACTCCTCGACGTAGTCCTCGCCACCGTCGACGAGGTATTGCACGACGAAGTTCATACGCGCGTGGTGACGCCGGCGAACAGGTCCGTCTCGAGCTCGCCCGGCCCGGCCCCCAAGGGTCCGCGCGCCAAGACGAAATCGTCGTACGGATGGATCGTCCGCATCACCTCGGGCGGCAGCCCGAACCAGAACGGCGAGTTCGGATCGATTTGCGTGGCGTGCGCGCGCAGGGCGTCCTGACGCACATCTTCGTAGCCGCCTTGCAGGTCGATCTGCGTGGTCAACTCACCCGTCTCGGCGTCGCTGTCCCGGCCGGCGTCCTCGTTGATCTTGCGCTCTTTGAACCAGTCGCTGTTGAACGGCGACTCGAGGCCGAGCTCGAGAAACTTCTCGTGCATCATCACGATGCGCTTCCAGGACCACGCCGTGTAATAGATCTTCTGCACCGTCCACGGCTCGCCGGAGTTCGGGAACTGGTGCGGATCGGCGGCCGCGTCCACCGCGGCCATCGTGACTTCGTGCACACGCAGGTGGTCCGGATGGGGATACCGCTCCTGCTTCTCGTGATAGGTGACGACGACCTGGGGCTGCGTGCGACGGATGATGCGCACAAGACGGCCGACGGCTTCGTCGAGCGGTGCCTGCGCGAAGCATGCCGGGTTCTTGTTGGCCTCGCTGTCGGCCATCCCGGAGTCGCGGTAGCCAAGCAGCTCGACCTCGTCGTAGCCGATCACCTTGGCGGCCGCTTCGAGTTCCCGCATGCGCACCGCCGCGATGTCGGCCTTGACCTCGTCGGTGTCCATGGCCGGATTGAGAATGTCACCTTCGGCGCCGTCGGTGCAGCACACCAGCACGGTGTGTACGCCTTGCGCGTGGTACTTCGCCACGGTGCCCGCACCCTTCGACGCTTCGTCGTCGGGGTGGGCGTGCACGGTCAACAGGCACAAACGCTCGTCCATGTCCTGCACCGTAGTTGCGGGCTCGACCGATTCCTCACGCGGCGGCCGGGGGTCGAAGATCAGCGCCTTGGCGAACTTCTCGTTGCGCGTCTCGACGTCACGACGGGACCGCCGGACGCCGGTCGCCGCTTGCGCCGCCTGCACGATCGAACGCGCCTCGCGCGCGGCGTACCCCACGTGCAGCCAGGCCGCCAGCGCGATCACCTCCGGGCTCGGACCGATCGGGCGATCGCTCGGCAGAGCGTGGTGCCTTTCGACGCCCTCGAGCACCTCGTAGATCTCGTCGAGCCCGAGCGCGATCTGCACGAGCAACGGGTCGACGTCGGCCGGGTCGTAACCCCGGACGCGCTCGCGGAACGCGACTTCGCGAATGACCTCGGGGGTCAGTTCGTCGAAGTCGTAGTTCACGCGCTGACGCTCAGATCGAGGCGCGGGTCGGCGAGCAGCTGATCGAGGATGTCGGCGACCGGCGCGTCCGCCGCGGAGGTGCATGCGATGTACGTACGCACCATCACGGCGCGATGCGTCGTGAGCAGATGATCGACGAGTCGGTCGAGGTCCTCGCGGCTCGGCATCTCGAAGGTCTCCTCACCGAGGAACTGCGCCGACTCGTGATCGATGCCGGCCGTGAGTTCGGCCGCCATCTCGACCTGCTTGGTCGGCGACAGCGAGCGGATCCGCGTGCGGATGAGACGACCGACGCCGCCCTTGATGAACTTGGGGTCGAGGCGCATGTTGAGCCGCTGGGTCAACGCGTTGCGCACCTCGGCCGGCGCGTCGCGCAGGAAGACATTGAGGTCGTCGGCCGTGATGGCCTCGAGCGTTTCGGTCAGGCGCGCCCGTCGTTCGGCGAGCAACTCCGGTGACGACGGTACGTAGTAGTCGTCGTCATGGTCGTGCTCGTGATCGTGGTCGCAGTTCTCGTCGTGCTCGTGGTCATGCTCAGACATAGCCCGTACAGGTTACGGGCTATGTCTGTTCGACTAGGCACCGCGCGGGATATCGCTCCACGGAATGTCGCGGTCCGTCGCCGGTTCCTTGGGGAGGCCGAGCACGCGCTCGCCGAGGATGTTGCGCATGATCTCGCTGGTGCCGCCCTCGATGGTGTTGGCTCGGCTGCGCAGGAAGCCACGCACCGAAGCTCCTGTCGCCGCGTCGGACGCGGCCCACGCCGTCGCCTTCGCGCCGAGGATTTCCATCGCCAGAGACTGCAGCCGCTTGTTGTACTCGGCCTGGAACAGCTTCGTGATCGAGCCCTCCGGGCCGGGACGCTTGCCGCCCGAGCGTGCCGCGGCGGCACGGAAGTTCGTGATCTTGTTGACGCGGCCCTCGATGTAGAGCTGGACAAGCTTGCTGCGAAGCACCGCGTCCTCGGCCCAGAGCCCGGACTTCTTGGCTTCGCTGATCAGCGCGTCGATCGGTCCGCCGCCGGTGTTGCCACCGCCCACCGAACCGGCACCAGACAGCGCAACCCGCTCGTTCATGAGCGTTTCGGTGGCGACGGCCCAGCCGTTGCCGATGTCACCGACGCGCATCGAGTCCGGGATGCGAACGTCAGTGAAGAAGACTTCGTTGAACTCGGCGTCGCCGGTCATCTGCTTGAGCGGGCGTACTTCGACGCCGGGCGCCTGCATGTCGACCACGAAGTACGTGAGGCCCTTGTGCTTGGGTGCGTCGGGATCGGTGCGGGCGACGAGCATGCCCCAGCGCGCCATGTGCGCCATCGTCGTCCATACCTTCTGGCCGTTGACGATCCACTCGTCGCCGTCGCGCACGGCCCGCGTCGCGAGCGTGGCAACGTCGGAGCCCGCCGAGGGCTCGGAGAAGAGCTGACACCAGATCTCGCGGTGCTGCGCCATCGGGGGCAGCATGCGCGTCTTGATTTCCTCGCTCGCCCACTGCATGAGGGTCGGGCCGCCCATGCCGATGCCGATCACGTTGAAGCTGCGCGGCACCTTGTACTTGTCGAGCAACTCCATGACCGCACGGACGCCTTCGGGGTCGAGCCCGGCGCCGCCGTAGGCCTTGGGCCAGCTCGGCGTGGCGTAGCCCGCCTCGCCGAGACGATGACACCAGTCGTTGTATTCGACCTTCTTGCGGCCCTCGGCCAGCAACGCCGGGTCGTCTTCTTCGATGCCCTTGATCCATTCGACGGGAAGGTTTTCCCGCAGCCACCCCAGCACTTCGTCATGAACAGTCACGTCGCGGACGTTACTTGACCGAGCGGTCAAGTTGTCGTGAAAGACTGCGCAGGTGACCGAGTTCGACACCGACACTGCGCTCCAAGCCAAGGGCGACGGGGTCTTCGAAGGCAACGTGACCGATCGTTGGATGATCGGCGGCGGACCCAACGGCGGCTACATCGCGTCGTTCCTGATGCGGGCGTTCATGGCGATCTCGCCCCAGCCCGACGCGTTGTCGATCACGACGCATTACGTCGGTCGACCCGAGCCGGGCCCCTGCGAGATCCGCGTCGATATCACCAGCGCCACCAAGAGCCACGCGTTCTTGAACGGCTCGCTGATCCAGAACGGCACCGTGCGGGCCCACGGCATCGCGGTGTTCGGGCAGCGGCGCGCCGATCAACTCGTCGACGTCTTGCGCAACTCCCCCGCCGTTGGCACCCCCGGCGACGGCGCGCCGCGGGAGGTAAACGCCGCGGCCCCGTTCCCGATGAGCTTCCTGTCTCGGTTCGACTACCGCGACCCGTCGGGCGCCGACATGTTCACGGGCGGCGCCGACAACCCCGCCCGCGTCGGCGGCTGGACTCGACTCGTCGACCGCGAACTCGACCAGTTGGCGGTGCCGCTGTTCGCCGACTGCTGGCCGCCGCCCATGTTCCGGCGCCACGGCGGCGGCATGGCCCCGACGATCGAGCTGACGGTGCACTTCCGCAACAACCCCGAGCCGGGTTGGCATTGGTGCAGCTTCGAAAGCCAGGCGCTCACCGGTGGCTACGTGGAGGAGGACGGTGAGATCTGGAGCGCGTCAGGAACACTTGTGGCGCAGAGCCGTCAGCTGTCGCGCTTCACCACGTTCGCGTGACCCGATCGATCCGCTCCGCCAACGCGGAGTTCCAGGTCCTCGACGCGCTGCGCACCAACCGCAAGAAACGCAACAGCGAAAACGCGTTTCTTGTCGAAGGGGTGCGCAACATCGACGCGGCGCTGGCGAACGGATGGACGGTTCGGTCGGCGCTGTTCGCCCGGACGCGCTCGGCATGGGCCGACGGTGTCTGCGCGCAGGTCGACGATGTCGTGCAGTTGACCCCGGATCTCTTCGCGTCACTCACGGATCGGGAGGAGACGCCCGAACTCGTTCTCGTCGTCGAGAAACGGCGATGGGCGTTGAGCGAGCGCGTCATCGACGCGTCGTTCGTGGCGACCGTGCTCGACCGCCCGTCCTATCCCGGCAACATCGGCACGATCGTCCGTACATGTGATGCGCTCGGCAGCGAGGCGGTGTTGACCACCGGTCACGGCGCCGACCCCTACGACCCGCAGTCCGTGCGCGCGAGCACGGGCTCGTTCTTCGCGACGCCGGTCATCGAAGTCGAGAACGCCGATCAATTGCTGCGTTGGGCCGGCGGTGCGGGCGTCACGCTCGTCGCGACCGACGAAGACGGCGACACTGCTCTCGATCAGATGCCCGACGGCCCCATCGCTCTGCTGATGGGCAACGAGACGAGCGGGCTCAGCCGCGGTCTACGTGAGGCCGCGCATTGCACGGTGTCGATTCCGATGCGCGGCACCGCGTCGTCGCTCAACATCGCCGCGGCGCACGCAATCGTGCTGCAGGCCGCAGTTACGAGGTGACCGGCACCAGTTCGTCGGTGCCGGCTTCGTCGTCCTCGATGAGTCGGTAGCCGCACAGGTGAGCGAGGATCGAGTGGCCTTCGTCGGGTCCGGTGGCGATGAGCTCGTCGCCGATCTGCAACACGACTTCCTTGCGCGGCCGGTAGATGTAGCGGCCGCCGCGTCGGATCGCGAGCAAGTAGAAACCGGTCTCGGTCTCGAGCCGTAACCGCCCCAGCGAGTTGCCCTGGGCCGGTGACCCTTCGGCCACGGGCACGCGAACGACGACCTCGTCGGAGTCGCCGAACGCGACCGCGAGGATCGGATGCAACTCCTCGCCGTCACTCACGAGCCTGACCATGCACTGCGCGGCGTCGGTGATCTCCTCCGACGCCTGCGCGAGATGCAACAAGCCGCGCAGCGGGGACGGATCGATCTGGCCGTCAGCGCTGCGTAGCACCCACAACTCGAGGCGCTCCTTCATGTCGTCGAGGCGCGACTCGAGGTGCTCGACTTCGGCGGCGAGGCCGCGGTCACGCATGACCAGCGCCGAGTACGCCAAGCCGACCGCCACCTCGGACAGGTTCTTCATCTCGACGAGCACGTCGATCGCGCGATCGAGATCGGAGGGCACTTCTTCGGCGGCGACCAGGGGCGGCTCGTAGCTCGGCGCTCCCGCCATCGCGCGCAGTCGGGGAATGCCGGCCGACGCGCCTTGCATGAACAACACGTCTTCAGGCAGCAGCACGAGGTCGCCGTCGATGTCGGTGATCCAGTCGCGTACGCGGCGGATCGCGACCACGCGCATGCCGGTCACCGTGGGCAGTTCGAGATCGCACAACGGGCGATGGGCCATGTGCGACGTCTCGCGGACGCGCACGCGATGCGAGACCTCTTCGGCCGCCGACAGGTCGGCGACGAGCGCCCGGGGAATGCCGAGGCGACGCGTGACGATCGAGCCGATGTCCACCGCCGCTTCGCCGACGCGCTCGATCGCGCCGATGACCGACAGCACCGACGCCATCGCTTCCGCATCGCGGGGCGCGCGTGCGGCAACGACGGCGGTCGCGCGCAGCGACTGGCTCAATTCGCCGAGGCGCTCTTCCAGTTCGCCGACCTCGTCGGCCATGCCGGGGTCGCCGAAGTACAGAGCGGCATACGCAAGATCGACCATGAGCTCCGAAGTGTCTTTCGCTTCGGAGAGCATGGTCCGGAGATTTCGGGGTTTGTCAGTGTCCATATGAGGCCTCGTAAATGTTAGGCAATCCCGAGCGCGACGATCGCAGAGACGAGCACCAGGGCGCCGACGAAGTCGACCGATGACGTGATGGTCGGCACTCCGTACGTGTCAGGGTCCAGCCGCATCCGGTAGGCGGCGACGCTGCCGTAGTACGCCACGATGACGACGAAGGCCACCGCGCCGACGGCGCCGAGCAGCGACACGCCGACCATGTCGCCGAGTCCCGGGCTTCGCTTGCCGAGCATCAGGGCAACCAGGTGCGCGCCGACGCCGTTGAAGATGTAGATCGGCAGGGCGAGAACGGCCAGGAGCCACGCGTCGAACCGGGCGGAGCGAGCGGGAAACGCCGACGGATTGACCATACCGAGGTTGAGTCCGGTGCTGAGCCGGCTCGAGAAGATGCCACCGAGCGCGCCGGCCGAGCTCACGAACGCAGGGACGAGCACGAGCAGCGCCGGATACGCGTTCAACGTGTCGAGCCGCTTCTCGATGACGACACCGGCGAGCGTGCTGAGTACGAGCGCGAAGAACAAGATCGGCCAGGACTGCCGCACGATCTCGCGTAGCAGCCGTTCCCGGGTGCGCCAGCCGTACACGATGCCGACGGCCGTTACGAGCGCGACGACGCATCCGAGCAAGGTGGAACCCCAGCCATGGTGGACGAGGTGTGCGACGGCCCACAGCGCGGGCAAGGTCAAGACGTCACCCAATGTCGACACGATCGGGGCGACGAGGTTGTCGAGGTCCCAGCCGAACCGCACGGCGCCGCTGGCGAGGCCGATTGTCGCGGCGAGCACGACCGCCGAGGCGAGGATGCCGCCGACGATCGAGATGGTTGCGAGGTCGAGGATGGAGATCGAGTGATGCACCCCGACCGCGACTGCGACGATCTTGGCGACGACCGCCAACGCGAGCGACAAACCTGAGGTGAGCAACAAGGTGGCGAAGACGTTGTCGCCGAGGACCGTTCCTCGCCGAAGCGTGGGGCGGTACTGACCGGAGTGGATGGACGTGCTTAGCCGGTTGCCGAACGACGAGAACACGTTGCCGCGCAGCCCGATTGCGGGCGGAACGAGAATCAGTAGACCCGGTAGTTCGTTGAAGGTCTTGGTAATGGAGCCGAGGACCGCACCCGCGATCAGGCTCGTCGAACTATTAAGTGCGAGCGCGACGAGGCTCTGGCCGACGACCGACAGGTCGGGACCCAGGAACGCGAGAAGACGCCGCCACTCGAAGGTGCGGCGCACGACTCGGAGGCTCCCCGTGCATCAACATGCCGGCGAGTCTACGTTCGACCCATGCCGGAGTTCGATGCAGTAATCGACGAATGGGTGGCCGACGAGTTTCGCGAGGCGCCCATCCGGGCGACGTCGCTTGGTGTCGACGGGTACGACGAGCAGCTCGGCGACTTCAGCGCCGAAGCGCACACTCGGCGAGACAAGGCAGACGATGCGTGGCTCGCTCGTCTTGAAGGCATCGATGAAGCGGGACTCGATTTCGACGAGCGCATCGATCGCAGCCTGTTGCTCTCGACGCTCATCGGGCGACGCATCAACCGCAGTTGGCAGGGCTGGCGGCGTGATCCCAGCGCGTACCCGAACGTCGGGCTTCAAGGTGTCTTTGCGTTGTTTCTTCACCGCGTCCATCCCGAACCCGATCTTGCGCGGTTCGCGATTGCGCGCATGCGCGCGCTTCCCGAGGTCCTCGAGGAGGCGAAGGTCAACATCGATCCCGCGTTGGTGCCGCCGCTCTTCGTCGAACGCGCGCAGGGTCCGTGCCGGGCGGGGATCGGCTACTTCCGCAATCTCGTTCCCGCCGAAATCAACGACGAGTCGCTGCGCCACGAGGTCGCGTCCGCGGGCGACATTGCCGCGACCGCGCTCGAGAACTATCTGTCCTGGCTCGACCAACTCGCTCCGAACGCCAAAGGCGACTGGGTGTTCGGTGAAGAGCGGTACAGCGCGCTGCTGCAGGAGAAGGAAGTGCTCGGCTTCGACACCGCCGGGCTGAACGAGATGGGCCAGGCGGCGTTTGCGCGCTGCGAGGCCGAATTGATCGAGGTCGCGAAACGCATCGATCCGTCATCCGACTGGCGCACGATCAACAAGCGCTTGACCCAGACGCATCCGTCGTCACCCGACGACATGCGCGCCAAGTACGAAGCGTGCACCGCTGAAGCGCGCCAGTTCCTGATCGACCACGGCTTGGTCACGTTGGCCGACGGCGAAGAGTGCGTGGTCGAACCCTCCCCGCCGTTCCAGCGGCCGATCCTGGCGGTGGCGTCCTATGCCACTCCCCCGGCGTTCAAGCCGACGCTGACCGGCCACTTCTTCGTCCCGTTCCCCCCGGACGGCACCTCCGACGCCGAGGTGCAGCAACGTCTTGCGACCAACAGCCTGCATTCGATCCCCACCATCACTGCGCACGAGGCGTACCCCGGCCACCACTGGCATCTCACGTGGATGCAGGGCAACCCGCGACCGCTGCGCAAGATGTTGACCACGCCGTATTTCTCCGAAGGCTGGGGTCTCTACGCCGAGCGCGTGATGTACGAACACGGCTTCTTCAAGAGCGACGAGGAGATCCTCGGCCATCTCGACGCGCGCATCTTCCGCGCCGCTCGCATCATCGTGGATACGTCGCTGCACACGGGCGAGATGACCTTCGACGAAGCGGTGACGTTCATGACGTCGAATACGGCACTGTCCGAGTCGACGGCGATCGCCGAGGTGAAGCGGTACTGCGCGTGGCCGACGCAAGCGGCGTCGTATCTCACCGGATGCCTCGAGATCGAACGGATCCGAGGCAGGTTCCTCGATGCGGGTTGCGGCGACCTACGCGACTTCCACAACCGCCTGGCCGGTTCAGGCGCTCTCCCGATCGGACTCGCCGAACGCGCCGTCATGGACGCGTAACTCCGTCGGCACCTCGACGGGCTTGTAGTCGCGCAAAATCGTGCGTGCGACGGTGACGCGGTGCACCTCGTCGGGCCCATCGACGATCCGCGCCGCTCGCGCCGCTCGGTACATCCGGGTCAGCGGCATGGCCTCGGACAAGCCCAGCGCACCATGAACCTGGATGGCACGGTCGACCGTGTTCTGAAACGCCGACGCAGCCACGAACTGGCACATCGCGATGTGGGGACTGGCCTCCGCGAGTCCGCACGAGTCGATTGTCCACGCGGCCTGCAGCGCCAGCAGCCGGCCCGCGGCGATCTCGGCCTTCGAGTCGGCGATCCAGTTCTGCACGGTCTGCTTGTCCGCGAGGACCGAGCCGTGCGTGAAGCGGGACACGGCGCGTTCACAGAGCATGTCGAAGGCGCGTTCGGCCTGGCCCAACCACTGCATCACGTGATGCAGGCGGATCGGGTCCAACCACTCCTGCACGAGGGCGAACCCGTCACCTTCGGCCCCCACGACGCTGTCGTAGGGAACTCGCGCATCGGTGAACACGATGTCGTCGCCCGAGACAGCGACACCCGGTGTCGTGACGGGCACGTCCAGGATCGACGTCCCCTGAGAAAAGTGCACGTCCGGGTTCGTGACAGCGAACACCCGAAGGACCGTGGCCACCGACGCATTCGCAACGTACGACTTGCGTCCATTGATGACCCACGTGTCACCGTCGCGACTCGCAGAGGTCGCAGCCAAACTCACGTCCGAACCCGCGCCGGGCTCGGTCACGGCGAACGCGACGGACGCGTCCTCGAGTCCGAAGACGATCGGCCCACGTTCGCTCCAGCCCACCGCCTCGTGCAGCAGGCACAGGTGCACCGCGGACAACTCAGGCGCCCACAGACCGCGTTCACGTACGTCGGCACTCAGCGACTCGAGATCGGACTCGTCTATGTCGCGCGTTTCGAAGGGGACGACCTCGTCCCGTACGAACTCACGCGCCCACGTGAGCTGTTCTTCAAAGCCATTCTCAGTCGCGAACTCCCACGCCATTTCGCACAGTTACTTACCCGCCGCCTTCATAGCTGATTCCACGCCGGACAGGTCGTAGGGTGTTCCCAGGCTGACGATCAGGTGATCGACGCCTGCGTCGGCGAACTTCTTGACGATGTCGTCGGACGGCATCACCGACATGACGGTTCGTTCGATGGCCTCCGGTTCCCGGCCGACCTTGGCGCACCACTCGTTGAGCACGTTGTTCTTGTGCGCGAAGTCCGACGGACTGCCGCCGGTGTTCCACATGTCGGCGTACTCCGCGACGAGGCGCAGGGTGAACTTTTCGCCGCCGCCTCCGATCATGATCGGCAGCTTGCCGACGGGGCCGGGCGTGAGCTTGCTGAGACGTTCCTTGATGCGCGGCAACGCGGCCTCGAGCTGCTTCAGCCGACCAACGGCGGTACCGAACTCGTAGCCGTACTCGTCGTAGTCGCGCTCGAACCAGCCCGAGCCGATGCCGAGGATGGCGCGGCCGTCGCTGAGGTGATCGACCGTGCGCGCCATGTCGGCGAGAAGTTCCGGGTTCCGATAGCTGTTACAGCTGACCAGCGCGCCGAACTGCGCGTGCTGCGTCTCACACGCGATCGCCGCGAGCAGCGACCAGCCCTCGAAATGATTGGCATTGGGATCGCCGTACAGCGGATAAAAGTGGTCCCATACCCAGATGGAGTCGACGCCCATCGCGTCCGCCGCCTTCCACGCCGTACGGAGTTGGTCGATGGTGCAGTCCTGCGGATGGAGTTGGACTCCGACTTTGATCGCCATGCCGGCGAAGCTAGGCGACAAAGCGCACGCCCGTTCGCGTGAGAGGCTCCGGCGGTGCTCGACCTCCTGACGCTGGCTGTGTTCGCCTTCGTCGGCGTACGCATCTTCAGCGGCACGCGGCTGCTCGGACGACGCGACGTCCGAGACCACGTCGTCGACATCCTTCGCGGGCTGCGACCGCGCCACTTTCTGCTGTGCTGGCCGGTGCTCATCGCGGTCTCGTTCACGGCCTTCGCACTGATCCAGCTACCGGGACTTTCTTGGGGCTGGTGGAGTGCAATCGGCGGCGTCGGTAGTCCGGTGGTCGGCTCCTCGGAGCGCAGCGCGGGCACGCCGCTCGAGTGGATCGTGCCCGCCGTGTTTCTCACGATGCTGATTCCGGCACTCCCATTGTTCGCCGAGTCCGAGGAACGCATGTTCCGGCTCGGCGCCGAGCGCTGGTCGAACGCGCGACGCGTGCGGCGCGCCCTGGAGTTCGGCCTTGTCCATTGCCTCATCGGCATTCCGATCGGCGTTGGCCTGGCCTTGTCGATCGGCGGCCTCTATTTCACGTGGGCGTATTTACGGGGCGGCGTGGCGGAGAGCACCCGAGCGCACCTCGGCTACAACCTCACCGTCTTCATCTTTGTGGCGATCGCGTTGGCAACAGGCGTGTGAGGACTTCGTCGTCGCCGGCGAAAGGATCGGTGGCCCGGGGCCAGTGCACGACGAAGTCGGTAACGCCTACCGCCTCGTAGGCGGCGCACGTCTCGTCGAAGTCCTCGAGGCCGGCGGCGAGTTGGAAGTCAGCCAACACGAGGCGCTTGAGGGTCGCCGGGTCGCGCCCTTCCGCCTCACAGGCTTGGTCGAGCGAGCGCATGAGACCCGCGACGACGATGGCACCGCGGTGGGCGTCGAGTTGCTCGTCGAACTCGCGCTCACCTGTGGTCACCCAGGTATCCGCGTGCTTGGCGGCGAGGCGCATGCCGCGGGGCCCGTTGCCGGCGACCGCAAACGGCACGCGCGGCTGCTGCACACAGCCCGGGTAGGCACGGGCTTCCACGGCGCTCCAAAAACGCCCGTCAACGGTGAGCTCCCGATCAACGAGCAATGCGCCGAGTTGCGTGGTGAATTCCTCGAACCGGTCGGCCCGTTCGCGCGGCGACCAGGCGTCCTGCCCGAGGATGGTGGCGTCCCATCCCTCCCCGCCCGCACCGATACCGAGCGTGAAGCGGCCGGCGCTCACGCCGTCGATGGTGACGATGTCGCGAGCCAGGTTGACGGGATGGCGGAAGTTCGGCGACGCCACGAGGGTACCGAGGCGAATCGTGCTGGTGACGGCGGCGGCCGCGGTAAGCAGCGGCATGGCGGCAAACCACGGATCGTCACGGAGCCCGCGCCACGCCAGGTGGTCGTAGGTCCACGCATGGTCGAAGCCCCACTTCTCGGCATTGCGCCACTTCTGCGCCGCCACCGGCCACGGATCTTCCGGAAGAATGCAGACGCCGACGCGCATGACTAGGGACCGTACGCGCCTCGGTCGGTAACTTCATCTCCCGTGGCACTCACCATTGGCATCGTCGGTCTCCCGAACGCGGGCAAGTCGACCCTCTTCAACGCATTGACCGGCAACAACGTTCTCGCGGCGAACTATCCGTTCGCCACCATCGACCCCCACGTCGGCATCGTCGGTGTGCCCGATGCACGACTCGCCGTCCTGGGCGAAATCTTCAACTCGGCGAAGCTGGTGCCGGCGACGGTGCAGTTCGTCGACATCGCCGGCATCGTGCGCGGCGCGTCGAAGGGCGAGGGACTCGGCAACAAATTCCTTTCGCATATTCGCGAGTCGGACGCGATCTGTCAGGTGACGCGCGTGTTCCGCGACGAGGACGTGATCCACGTCGACGGTGAGGTCAACCCCAGCAGCGACATCGAGACGATCAAGACGGAACTGATCCTCGCGGACATGGAAACCGTCGAGAAGGCGATCCCCCGCCTCGAAAAGGAAACGCGGATGCAGAAGGACCGCGTGCCCCAGCTCGAGGCCGTGCGCGCGGGGAAAGAAGCGCTCGACGCCGGCATCCCGATCATTGAGACCAAGATCGACCGGTCGTTGCTCCGCGAGCTCATGCTCCTCACCGCCAAGCCCTTCATCTACGTCTTCAACTGCTCACTCGACGAACTCGGAGACGAGGAGTTGAAGCAGAAGATGCGCGACCTGGTCGCACCGAGCGAGGCGATCTTCCTCGACGCCAAGATCGAATCGGAACTGGTCGACCTGGATGAAGCCGAGGCCCGTGAGCTGCTCGCCGAAGTCGGGATCGACGAGCCCGGACTGAGCGTGCTCGCTCGCGTCGGCTTCGACACGCTCGGGTTACAGACGTACCTGACCGCGGGGCCCACCGAGTCGCGCGCGTGGACCATCAAAAAGGGCGCCACGGCACCCGAGGCGGCCGGTGTCATTCACACCGACTTCCAGAAGGGTTTCATCAAGGCCGAAATCGTCTCCTACGACGACCTGGTCGCGTTGGGCTCGATTCCCAAGGCACGCGAAGCCGGCAAGGCCCGCATCGAGGGCAAGGAATACGTGATGCAAGACGGTGACGTCGTGGAGTTCCGCTTCAACGTCTGACGCCGAAGGCTTTACGGATCGCCGCAGCCTTCGTCATCGCATCGTCGATGTGTCCGTGAGTGCCGTGATCGCGTAGTTCGGTGGCCGCCTCGACGAGCGCGGCGTAGGCGACGATCGACAGCGATCCGCCGACCGAGATACGCGCGACTCCCGCCTCGGCCGCCTCCGCCACCGTTGGCGCTCCGGCGCTCAGCAGCACGTTGACCGGGCCGTCGACGTTGCCGGTGATCCGGCGGATCGCGTCGACGCTGCGCAGCCCGGGAGCGAACAACACGTCGGCACCGGCCGCTCGGTATGCGTTGAGTCGCGCGATGGTGTCGTCCCAGTCGTCGACGCCCTTGATCAGGTTCTCGCAGCGCGCGGTCACCACGAGTGATCCGCCCGCCGCATCGACCGCAGCCGCGACCCGTTCGACCGCGAGGGCGCGGTGGTAGATACCGTCGCCTGACCAGTCCTCGATGGAGACACCCGCGAGGCCGGTCGCGGCGGCAAGAGCGACGTTCGCCGCGACCGCGTCGGGCGCGTCGGCGAAGCCGTTCTCGAAGTCCGCGGCGACGGGTACGTCGACCGCCGAGGACAACGCCGCACAGTGCGCCAGCACGTCGTCACGGGACATTTCCCCGTCGAGCCGACCGGCCGTACCGGCGAAGCCGCTGCTCGTCGTTGCAACCGCCTTGAACCCGAGCGACGCGAGCACCTTCGCCGAGCCCGCGTCCCAGGCATTCGGTTGCAGCAGCGGATCCCCGGGCACGTGCAGGGCCAGAAAGTCGGCGGCCTTGTCGGTCAACGTCGTCATGCGACCTAGCCTCGCGCCGATGGGTTGGCAGCCGGGCGACGAGATCCTCTGGTGCTACCGGCGCGAGGTCATGCCGGCGCGCGTGATAGCCGACGACGAATGTCTCGTCGTCTGGATCCCACCGGGCACGAAGTTCCTCGGCTCGGTCCCCGAAGACGGCCGAGGCCTACGCGACCGCCCGTGCGAGGAGCGCTTCACGTGCCCGCGCGTGTTCGCGCTGACCGAGTGGTTCGGTGCGGGCTCGCTTCGGATCTCGTATCCGGGTGAGGCGCATTCGAGCTGGTTGTTTCGTCGGGACGACCACGAAACGTTCTGGGGTTGGTACGGCAATCTTGAAGACCCGTTGCAGCGGCGCGAACAGATGGTGTTCACCCGCGATCACGTCCTGGACGTTTGGCTCGACGAGAGCGGGCGCGTTGGCTGGAAGGACGAGGACGAGCTCGAGGCAACGGTTGCCGTGAATCACTTCACCGCTGAAGAAGCGGCGGCGATCCGCGCCCATGGCCAGGAGGTATTTGCCTCCATGGAACGGCGCGACCCTCCCTACGACGGGTCGTGGCTGGACTGGCGCCCCGACCCGTCGTGGCCGATGCCGACGTTGCCTGATGCGTACGCAGCGCTGGCGGGTACGTCTTCCTACGACCTATTCCCCTCTTCGTAGGAGTTCACGTGGCCGCGTCCCTCACTGAAATCGTCATCGACTGCAGCGATCCCCAACGCGTCGGGCAGTTCTGGTGCGACGTCCTCGGATGGGAACTCCAGGCCGCCGATGGCGGCTACTTCTGGGCCTCGGCAACGGGTGGCTACGACGTACGACCGTTTCTGGTTTTTCAGCACGTCGACGAACTGAAGACGGTGAAGGATCGCATTCACCTCGACGTCAGTCCCCGCGGCTGCGAGCAGGCCGAGGAACTGGCGCGGCTGCTCGACCTCGGCGCAACGCGCGCCGATGTCGGACAGGGCGAGACGCCATGGATCGTGCTCGCGGATCCGGAAGGCAACGAGTTCTGCCTGCTCGGACGCCGCGTCGACTGATCGATGGCGACGCTCGTCCTGCTTCACGGATTCGCCGCGACCAATTTCACCTGGCGTGACGTCGAAGGGCCGCTGCGCGACGCCGGCCACGATGTCATTGCGCTCGAGCGGCCGTTCGAGCCGCCGTTCATCGCGGCGAGCAAGGTCATCGACGAACTCGACATCCGGCGTATCGACGAGGTCGTGCTCGTCGGTCACTCGGCGGGTGCCGACGTCGCCGTGCGGGTCACCAACCGAATACCGAACCGGGTGTGCGGCCTCGTGTTGTCGGCCCCCGTTGTCGGCGGCGGTCCTCCGCCGATCGTCCGATCGTTGGCCGGATTGCCCGTCGTGCGCGATGTCGCGCCCGCGCTGCTGCGCGTCGGGGTACGTGTCGGCTTGCCGCTCGCCCTCAAACAAACCTGGGCCGACAAGTCGTTGGTGACCGACGACGTGGTCGAGGGGTTCCGTCGTCCGTTGCTCGCGCCGGGCGCGATGGAGGCGCTGTGGACCATGACGCGGGGCACGGCGCCGTCACCTCCCGACTGGGACGCGCTGCGCGCCACACCGACGCTGGTGATCAAGGGCGACCACGACACCATGACGACTGAGGTGCCCCTACCCAAGGCGAAGGTGCTGACCTACGACCGCTGCGGCCATCTCCCCCACGAGGAACGCGCCGATCGGTTCGTGAAGGACGTGCTGCGGTTCGTCTCCGAAGTCGCCTGACCACCACAATGGACCCATGGCTAGGGGTTGGATTCGTTCTTTCGGCTTGGGCGCGGCCGTCCTCGGACTACTCGCGACCACCACACCGGCACACGCGGCCGACACGTACGCGGACGCGACGTACATGCGCTTCGACATCGACAACGTGTCGCGCTCGACCGTCTCGGGACGTCAGCGCGCGTATGTGACGGACCCGTCGTACGGCAAGGCGTTCACCCCGACTGCCGCCGAATCGTGGCTCGCGAACCTCGCGCGCCAGATCAACGACGTCCCCTACGGGCGCCACTACGTCACGCTCGGCCAACTCCTGCCGGGTGGCGAAGTCGGCAATCCGAAGCAGTACCACGCCACGACACCGACGCCCGTCGCCTTCCTTTCGCGCACCGGGGCCAAGCTCGTCGGGCGGATCTGGTCCGACGGCAAAGATGGCCTACATCCCGGCATCGTCATCACGCCCGGATCGATCCAAGGCACGCAGTCGATGTACTGGTGGGCGGCGCGGACGCTCGCACGCAACGGCTTTCTCGTACTGACCTTCGACGTGCAGGGCCAAAGTGAGAGCGAGACATTCGGTCACGAGCCGGGCAAGACGTATCCGACGACCGACGGCTTCCCGTTCCAGCAGGCGCCGAATTTCGTCGACGGCACGATCGACGCGCTGCGGTTCTTCTTCGCGACCACCGCATCCCCCTACGTACCGGGCACGTGGACGCGCGCGGACGTCGCCGCCGCCCGTGGTCAGGGTGACCCTTCACTCGACTGGGTGAACCCTCTCGCCGCGAACCTCGATCGCACTCGCCTCGGCCTCGCCGGGCATTCGGCCGGCGCGGGCGCAGTCACCGCGGTCCAGCAGTGCAGCGACGCGTCCACGCTGTGGAGGACGGAGAAGACGTGCCTGGGTCAGTCGTTCCCTATCAAGGCGATCGTCGGTTGGGACGGCGTGTCGGCCCGCAACGTCGTACCCGTTGTCCCGGCCATGACGCAGCAGGCGGACGGTTACTTCCTCAACCCGTCGCCGAGCTACACCGCGCCCGACCCGACCGCACACCTCGCCGTGCAGAAGCTGTGGTCGTCGAAGAAGATCGACAGCTACTCGTTGACCGTGCGCGGCGGCACGCACATCGAATGGGTCGACGTTCCCTACATCCTCCCGTCGACCACCTACGGCAACCGCATGGCGGACCGCTACACGCTCGCCTGGTTCCAGCGGTACCTCTCGCCCCACCCGATCGTGCGTGCCCATGCCACCCAGGCGCTGCTCGACAACCCCAAGCGCGTGAAGGGCACCGTGCAGGCGCCGTGGCGCGCCGACTTCATGAGCGCCCGTTACGCCGGCGGCTTCTGGTTCCGCGATGCCGACGGCACCGTGCATCAGACCACGGATCTGCGCGCCTACGGCGGTGCGAGCAAGGTCGGCGACTGGGCCGGGGCCAACAACGACAAGCCGGTCGTCGGAGGTTAGAGGCCGAAGGCTTTCGCAATCGTGCGCACCTGCGCCGGCGCGACACTGCGCCAGTAACGCTCGTCGTGGAATCCGTTGGCGAAGGTGCCCGGGTTCTGTTTGCGGAGGCGCTCGACGAACAAGCGGGCGGCCGGCAGGAACGGATCGTGCGTGCCGCAGTCGATGCGCACCACGCTCGCGGCCAGATTGTCGACGCCGTCGAAGACGTCGTGTCTCGCGTAGTCGGCGGCGTCGTCGAACGCGCCGGGCGATGCCGCGCCGGCTGACGGGAACAGGGCGGGGCTCGCGCCAACGACGGCTTTGTACATGCCGGGGTGATTCTCGGCCGCCAAGAGCGCGCCATAACCACCCATCGACCAGCCCATGATCGAACGAGGTAGCGACGCGCCGAGTTCTTGCTCGATGCGCGGCCACAGCTCGTCGTGGATCATCACCTGTGGGTCGATGCCGCTCGCCCGTTTGTGCCAGTACGAGCCGGCACCGCCGTCGACGCCGACAACCGCGATCGGTGCACCCACAGCGTGGACGACGTCGTTCATGTGGATTCCGTCGAACGCGACGCGGTAATCACCGTTGCGACCGTGCAGGCACAGCAGCACACCTTGCGGGTACTCGGGAGCGGACAGCGCAACGCGCACGTCGCCGCGCATCGCGGTCGAAGAGATGACGAAGGTGCGCGGCGTCGGACCCGTGTGGGGGACGTGATGGTCGGGGCTTTGGGCGAGCCCGAGCTTGTGCAACACGTCGGTTGGTCCGACCGCCTCGAGCCCGGCGAGGCCGACCGCAGCAACGGCGCCGATGCCACCGAGAAGGAACGCCCGCCGGTTCACGTCCCTACGTTTAGCGGAAGTCGCGCGACTTGGGCACCGTGTTCACCGTGAGCGAGAGCACCTCGATCTTCTCGGCGCGCAGGTTGATCACGTTCGACACGTTTTCGATCACGCCTCGGATCAGCAACGCGGACGAACCGCGCGCGGCGCGGCGGTAGCGATTCCACACACCGATCGAGCACACGACGTTGATGAGACCGGTCTCGTCTTCGAGATTGAGGAACGTGGCTCCGCTCGCCGTGGCCGGACGTTGACGATGCGTGACGAGACCACCGACGGTCACCTTGGTGCGATCCGGCACGCGTTGCAGACCGGCCGCGCTGACCACGCCCATCTCGTCGAGCATCGGACGCAGATGCGCGATCGCATGGCTGTTGGGACTCACGCCCGTCGACCACAGATCCGCGGCGGTCGTCGCCACATCGCTCATGCCCGGGAGTTGTGGCGCGGCGCTGCCGACGACGAGCCCGGGGATCGTGTTGGGGCGCGCGGCATCGGCCACGGCACCCGCGGACCACAACGCTTCGCGTCGCTCCATACCGAAGCATTCGAAGGCGCCGGCGGTGGCCATCGCTTCGAGTTGGGTGACGTTGAGCTGCGCGTGACGGGCCACGTCGTCGATCGTCTTGTACGGACGGCCTTCGTCGATCTTCTCGGCGACGTCGGTGCCGATCGAGCGGACCGAGCCCAGGCCCATGCGGATCGCCATGCCACCCTGCGACAACTCGTCGGGCTCGAGGCACGCGGTGGCGCGTGACGCGTTCACGTCGGGGCCGAACACGCGCACCCCGTGGCGGCGAGCATCGGCCGTCAAGGTGGCCGGCGACCAGAAGCCCATCGGCTGCGCGTTCAGCAACGCGGCGCAGAACGCCGCCGGGTAATGAAATTTCAACCAGCACGACGAATACACGAGGTAGGCGAAGGAGACCGAGTGGCTCTCAGGGAAGCCGTAGTTCGCAAAGGCGGCGAGCTTGTCCCAGATGACGTCGCCGGTTTCCTGGTCGATGCCGTTGCGGGCCATGCCGTCGAAGAAGCGCTTCTTCAGTTCGTTCATGCGGGCCTGTGACCGCTTCGAACCCATGGCTTGGCGAAGTTGGTCGGCGTCGGCCGCAGTGAAGCCGGCCACGTCGATGGCCATCTGCATGAGCTGCTCTTGGAACAGCGGGACGCCGAGGGTCTTCTTGAGCGACTTCTCCGTCAGCGGATGCAGATAGGTGACGGGCTCCTCGCCGTTACGACGACGGATGTAGGGATGCACCGATCCACCCTGGATGGGGCCCGGTCGAATGAGCGCGATCTCGACGACCAAGTCGTAGAAGTGACGGGGTCGCAACCTCGGCAGCGTCGCCATCTGGGCGCGTGACTCGATCTGGAACACGCCGACGGTGTCGGCCGCGCAGATCATGTCGTAGACGCAGTCCTCCTGCGGAATGGTCGCGAGGTCGACGTCGGTCTCGTGGAACTCACGCACGAGGTCGACGGTGCCGTGCAGCGCTTCGAGCATGCCGAGGCCGAGCAGGTCGAACTTCACGAGGCCGACTGCGGCGCAGTCGTCCTTGTCCCACTGCAACACCGTGCGGCCCGGCATGCGTCCCCATTCGACGGGCACGACTTCGAGCACCGGCCGGTCGCAGATCACCATGCCGCCGGAGTGGATGCCGAGGTGGCGCGGGAAGTGTTCGACCTGCAGGGCCATGTCGATGACTTGGGGCGGAATGGTCGTGTCGTCGAGCGCGGCGGTCTTGGCGACGCCACCCCACGCATCGATCTCCTTCGCCCACGCGTCGAGCTGGCCGGGTGCGGCGCCGAGCGCGCGTCCCATGTCGCGCACCGCCGACTTGGCCCGGTACGTGATGACGTTGGCGACCTGCGCCGCGTTCTGCCGCCCGTGCTTCTCGTAGACGTACTGGATGACTTCTTCGCGACGGCCGGACTCGAGGTCGATGTCGATGTCGGGCGGGCCGTCTCGTTCGGGCGACAGGAAGCGTTCGAACAACAGGCCGAGGCTCACCGCGTCGGCGTTGGTGATGCCGAGGGCGTAACAGACCGCGCTGTTCGCCGCGCTCCCCCGTCCCTGGCAGAAGATGTTCGAGCGACGAGCAAAGTCGCACAGGTCCCACACCACGAGGAAGTAGCCGGGAAAACCGAGCTGCTCGATGAGCGCGAGCTCGTGGTCGATTTGTTTGTACGCGCCGGGCACGCGCTCCTCACCCCGTCGCCCGTAACGCTGGATCGCCCCCTGCTCGGTGAGCTCGCGGAGATACGTCATCTCGGTGTGACCGTCGGGTACCGGGAAGGGTGGCAGGTTCGGGGCGACGAGCGCGAGATCGAAGGCACAGTTGCGTCCGAGCTCGGCCGCGGTCTCGACGACGCCCGGGTAACGGGCGAACCGACGTGCCTGTTCGTCGCCGCTGCGCAGGCACGCGCCACTCGCCGACGGCAGCCACGGCTCGATCTCGTCGAGGCTTCTTCTCGCCCGCACCGCGGCGAGCGCGGTCGCGAGCGGACGACGAGCCGGCGACGCGTAGTGGACGTTGTTGGTGGCGACGATCCCGAGGCCCTGCTTCAGCGCGAGATCGACAAGTGCGTCGTTGCGCACCGAGTCGAGCGGGTCGCCGTGATCCCACAACTCGACCACGACGTTGTCGCGCCCGAAGCACGCGACGAGATCGCTGAGTTCGCGCGCGGCGGCCGCGGGCCCGTCGTTCACCAGTGCCGCGGGGACACGCGACTTGCGACAGCCGGTGAGCACGACCCAATTGCCCTTGTGGAGCTCGCACAGCCGCGCCTTCTCGTAGGCGGGATAGCCCTTCTCGCCACCAGCGAGGTGCGCTTCACCCATTGCCCGCGCGAGGGACGTGTAGCCGGTCGGGTTGCGAGCGACGACGAGCAGATGGTCGGCATGGGGATCCGCAGCGGCAACCTTGTCCGAGCCGGCTCGAGGTTCGAGCTTGGCGACGCCGGCCGGCCGCAGGCTGAGCTCGGCGCCGAACACCGTCGGCAGGCCGAGCGCCCGGGCCGCTTCGGCGAAGCGGACCACGCCGTAGAACCCGTCGTGATCGGTGACGGCCAGTGCTTCGAGGCCGAGCCGCACCGCTTCCTCGGCGAGTTCTTCGGGCGGCGAAGCCCCGTCGAGGAACGAGAAGTTCGAGTGGCAGTGCAGTTCGGCGTACGGCGTCGTGCTGCGCCGCCGGATCAGCGCCGGCGGTTCGGCGTAGCTCTCCCGCTTGTTGGACCACGCCGGGCTGTCACCCCCGTCGGCCCCGGCGGGCCGGTCCGTCAACCGCCGATGGAGTGCGCTCCACGACATCGCCGGGTTGTTGAACGCCATCGTTCGAATGTATCGAACACTTGTTCGACCACGCCAAAAGTGCCCCAACCCCCACCCGACTTTGTGTGCATTACCCACCAGATAGGTGGGTTTTGCACACCGG
This sequence comes from Actinomycetota bacterium, assembly GCA_048498715.1. GTDB lineage: Bacteria > Actinomycetota > Acidimicrobiia > Acidimicrobiales > JACCXE01 > JACCXE01. The sequence goes on from JBEHXL010000001.1 coordinate 323,867, forward strand.
TTCAATCCCGCCGACGAGTGACCGACGAACTGGTGTGCAACAACCACCTATGCAGTGGTTGTTGCACACAAAGTCAGGAAGTGACGGGGGCGGTGGCGCAGCCGATCTTGGAATCGGCCATGCCGAAATAGAGGCGCCAATGGCCCTCGAAGAACACGAGGCCTTCGGCGAAGCACACGTTGTTGACCTGGCCGACGCGTTCGTCGTCGCCTTCGATTGTGAGGAACGGTTCGGTCGAGCGGGCGATGCACGCCGTCGGATCGACAGGGTCGAACAGCGCCTGACCCGGTTGGTACACGCGGGAGAAATCGGCGCCGTTGTAGATCAGCACGATGCCGGCGTCGGTCAGCACCGCCGGCGGTCCGGGTTCGACCAGACCGGCGTCGAAACGGCCGAGGCCGCGGGGCCGCAACAGCGGCACCAAGGCGGTTTCACCGGGGAACCACTTGATCGAGTACTTACCGTCGGCAAAGCCGAGCTCACGGTCGGCCGTGGCGTCGAAGTCGACCGGCACCCAGTGAATGAGATCGTCCGACGTGGCCGCGTAACACGTGCCCTCACCCCAGTACATCCAGTACTTGCCGTTGACCTTGGTCGCAATGAGGCGCCCGTCGACGAGCGACGTGACGATCGAGCCGCTCTTTGCGGCCTTGTCGGCGTAGGGAGTTCCGGCGAAGGCGAGGCCATGCTTGGTCCACGCCCGCAGGTCGGTCGACGTGGCGACCATCAACAGCGGTTTGCGGCCCGCAAAGCCCGTGTAGGTCATCACGTAGATGCCACCGGGGCCTTCGACAACCCGGGGATCCTCGCAGCCCCCCTCCGCTTCGTACTCCGGAAAGAGGTTGTCGTCGGGGCCGAGCACCGGCTCCGGCTCGATGGAGAAGTCCACGCCATCGCCACTCACCGCCAGGCCCACCCTCGACGTGCCGGCCATACGACCGACGTTGTCCTCACCCCGCACGAGCAGGTGCACGGCGCCATCCCGCACGACGGCGCCCGGATTGAACACGTCTTTGGCCGCCCACGGCAGGTTCTGGTTGGGCTCGATGAGGGCGCCATCGCCGACGCGCGTGAAGGGACCGAGTTGCCACGACATGCGCCTAGCTTCTCGCACGTGACACTGATCGACGAAGTAGTCGCCCAAGTTCGCGCGCGGGGCGAGTCACCGGTCGACGACCGCGAGGCCGCCTCGGTCGCGCGATTCCTCGAACTCGTCGCGCCGCTCAAGCGACCCTTCGACGAGGACGGCGACCCTGTCCACATCACCGGTTCGTCGATCATCGTGGGCGAACGCGGCGTGATCCTGCACAAGCACAAGCGCCTCGGCATCTGGCTTCAGACGGGTGGTCACGTCGATCCGGGCGAGACACCGGCGCAGGCTGCGGTCCGTGAATCTTGCGAAGAGACCGGTCTGCCGGTCACCCTCGTCGAACCCGAGATCATTCACGTGGACGTGCACCCCGGCCCGAAGGGCCACACCCACCTCGACCTGCGCTACCTCTGCACCGCCCCACCCGACGATCCGTCACCGCCCGAGGGCGAGAGCCCGGACACGTTCTGGTTCGGATGGGGCGAGGCGATCGAGATCGCTGAGCCCGGCCTGCGAGGCCTGCTGATCTCTCGCCGCCCGACGTAAGGGGTACGCGCCTGGGCATGCGCATCGTTGTCCTGGGCGCCACCGGCAATGTCGGCGCCAGCGTCCTCACCGCCCTCAGCGGCCACGACGTCGAGATTGTCGGCGTGGCGCGCCGACGCCCGACGTTGCTCCCCGCCGCCACCGCGTTCCACCCGGCCGACATCGCCACCGACGACCTCGAGGCGATCTTCACGGGGGCCGACGTCGTCATCCATCTCGCCTGGTTGTTCCAACCGAGCCACAACCCGATGACCACATGGGAGAACAACGTCATCGGGACCGAGCGCGTGTTGCGCGCCTGCGGCAACGCCGGCGTGCCGTCGGTCGTCTACGCGTCCTCCGTGGGGGCGTACTCCCCCGGTCCGGCCGACGACTTCTGGGTCGACGAAGCCTGGCCTACCCACAGCGCGCCGATGGCCGCCTACGGACGGGAGAAGGCCTACGTCGAGCGCCTGCTCGACACCTTCGAGCGCGCCCACCCCCAGGTTCGGGTCGTTCGCCTGCGTCCCGCGTTCATTTTCAAGAAGCGCGCCGCGACCGAACAGCGCCGACTCTTCCTCGGCCCGTTCATGCCGAACGCCGCTGTGCGACCGGGCCGGTTGCCCGTGTTGCCGCTCCCAAGAGGCCTTCGGTTCCAAGCCGTGCACTCGGCCGACGTGGGCCGCGCGTACGCACTCGCCGCCCTCGGCGACGCACAGGGCGCGTTCAATATCGCCGCCGATGACGTTGTCCGCGCGGACGACATCGCCTCGATCATGCAGACGCGCGCCGTCGCGCTTCCCCGTAAAGCGTTCCGCCTCGCCGCCGCCGGCGCATGGCACACGCGCGTCACTCCGACCGATCCCGCGCTGCTCGACTTGTTCCTGTCGCTACCGCTCATGAGCACCGAGCGAGCCAAGGCCGACCTCGGCTGGTCCCCGACAACCACTGCGCGCGAAGCGGTGGCCGAACTGGTGACCGGGATGCACGAAGGGGCAGGCGCGCCCACCGTGCCGCTGGCGCCCGACTCCGCCAAAACGCGCCTGCGCGACATCGCGGCCGGTGTCGGCCAGCGCGCGTCCTAGACGACCCGACCGAGGAAGGCTGCGAGACGATCTGCCGCCGTGGCGTCGGCGCTCACCGGCTGTTCCGCGCCGAACGGCGCACCCGCCGCCTCGTCGCCCCGGAAACCTTCCTGGATCGTCGTCTTGGCGATGACCAACAGCGCGTCGGCGAGTTCAGGGTCGAGGTCGGTCGACTGGCCGGTCGCCTTGGCCAAGTCCCATGCGTGGGTGAAGCTGTCGGTGCAGGCGATACCGGCAACTCCGGCGCCCGTCGACGGGCCCCACGGCAGCTGGATCTCTTTGTCCAGCGCGCCGGGCGCCGCGAAGGCGGCGCGCGCGTCGCTGGTGGCTTTCGTGAACGCGGCCACGTAGTCGCCGCTGGCAAAGTCCCCGCCGGCGGGATCCGTCCCGCTCATGAGCGCGACGAACCACTCGTTGGCGCCGACGAAATGGTTCACCAAGTCGCGCACCTTCCATGACGCGCACGGCGTCGGGTCGTCGAGCTGATCGACCTTCACATTTGCCAACACAGCCGCGCCTGCGGCCACCGCGCGGTCATAACGGTCCAGAGGGGTGTCCACTTACACGTTCCTTCCGAGAAATGCTGCGAGTTGATCGGCAGCTGATGCGCCCGCCGGCGCTTCGTTCTTGGGGCCGAACATGGCGACGCCGTCGTCGCCGCGCATCTGGTCGGGGATGGTCATCTTCGCCCGTTCCAGGAGTTCGGCGGCGAACTCCGGATCGAGATCGGTGGACTGCCCGGTGGCCTTGGCGATGTCCCAGGCGTGGGTGAACGTGTCGGTCGTGGCGATGCCGACCAGCACCGAGCCGGGCATGGCGCCGAAAGGCAGCTCGACCATGCCGTCGAGCGCGCCCGGCTGGTTGAAGGCGTCGAGAATGCTCGTGGTGGCCTTGTCGAACGCGGCGACGCAGTCGTCGCCGGCGCCAATACCCGGCGCCGTGCCGCCGACCGCCGGAATGAAGAAGTCGCCGCCGTCGACGAGGTGCTGCACGACGTCACGCACCTTCCACGAGGCGCAGGGCGATTGCTTGTCGAGGTCGTCCTCGCTGACGTTGGCCAAGACCTGCTTGAAGGTGGCGATGGCGCGTTCGTACGTCGCAGTTGCGTCAGACATGGAAAGTCTCCTTTGTTCGCATCAGTAGCTTGCCTCCAAAAACCAGCGCCCGCCCTCGAGCACCGCAAGATGCGCGGCACCGGACTCGCAGCGCAGCTGCATACGAGCCCGGCGGCGCCCACCTTGCGGTTCCCACCATCGTTCTTCGGCCGGCCAGGGGCCGGCCCACCCCGTCACCCGATCGACACCGTGCGGACCGACCACCGTCATCGGGGAGCCCGAGATTTCACCTCGACCGTTCACGCGGACCATCGCCCCGCTGTGATCGAGCACGTCGAGCGGGACGGGGTCGTCGAGCACGAGGGCCGGCGCCGGCGCCGGCACGCGGCCGGGCCAGGGCGCTTCAGCCCGAGCGTTGTCAACGGAGCGGGCGTCGCCCCACGGAATCATCCGGACCTGTTCGGCCGGGCCGCGACCACCGACGAGCACCGCGGTCGTCGCCGCTTCGGGCCCGAGCAAGCCCTGCACACGAGCGATGGCGCGCTTGACCCGTTCGTTGGCCTCGCTCGCACCGCCCCACAAGCTGCGGGCCGCACCGCTCTCTTCGTGCACCTCGTCGGGGGCGAGACGCAACAGCGTGATGCCCGCGGTGGGCACGTCGTCGGCGACGGCTTGGGCCACGTCGGTCAGCCAGCCCTCGGCCTGCCAGCGCACGCGCTCGGCGACGGCTGCCGCATCGAGCGCGCCTTCGGATCGCCACCGCCGCTCGCGGTGTTCGCCGTGATCGGTTTCGACCTGGATCACAAGCGCCGTGGCCACGAGACCGCGCTCCGTGAGCCCGTCGGCCAGTTCGGTCGCGATGGCGCGAGCGGCAAAGGCGATGCGGTCGACCGTTTCGGCGGGCGGGTCGAAGGTGACTTCGACCGACAGTTCGGGCGGTGGTTCCCGGGTTGCGAGCGACCGGACCTCCAACCCGTTGGCTCGCCGGTGGGCGGCCACGCCGTCGGACCCGAATCGACCGATCACGGCGACGGGCTCGAGCGCGGCGAAGGACCCCAACGTGCGCAGCCCCAAACGACGGGCCACATCGGCGATCCCGGCGTTGCCGATGGCGTCGACGGGCATCGGCGCCAGGAATTCGGCCGACTTGCCTGGCGGCACCACCAACAACCGGTCACGGGCCGAGAACGCCGCACGCGCTGCGAGCGACGCCGCGAAGTTGCCGTCGGCCACACCGAGGCTCGGACCCAGACCGACATCGAGGTGCAGCAGGTCGCGTACCGCTTCGCAGACACGGATACGGATCCGTTCGATCAACGCGGCGTCGCCGCCGAAGTAGCGCGACGGGCCCCGCGACGCGAAGGCCAACACACCGGGCCGCACCACTTCGACACGCGGGCATAACTCCTCCACCGCAGCGACAACCACCTCGAACGCACGCGCATCCGCGGCCTCGTCGTGGGTGAGCACAGTTGCGGTGGGACAGCGACCCTGCGCTTCGCGGCGACGCATGCCGACGCGCACACCGTCGGCCCGCGCCGGCCCCGACATCGCCACCACCTTGTTGTTGCCGGTGACCACGACGACGGGTTCGCTGGCGCGGCCGGCTACGACGACGGGCCAGTCGTCCCACCACAACACGACGGTGCGCTCGGGTGCACTCACAACTGAAGACACGCCTGACGGGCCCGAACCGATCCCCGCCCGTCGAGATCGACCCGCACCTTGCACGACGACAGCGCGCCGTACCCCTCGCCCAATCCCGTCCACTCCACACCGGAGGTGACGATCCGCGCCTCGCCGCCCCACTCCGCCGCGCCCGGACCACACGCGATCACCGTGGTCCCGCGTTCCCGGGCCCGACCCGCCAGCCGGCGGATCTCGGCCGCCCGGGGCCGCTTGGGGACCGACAACACGATCACGTCGAACGCATCGACTGCGGCGACCGCGACCGTGCCCCAGACCGACTCGGGCGCAGACAGGAACACCAACCGATCCAGCGCCAGTCCCGCCTCGGCTGCGGCGAGCACACCCATCGACGAGACACCGACCGCGGCGACCCATCCGTCGGCGGGCACCACCCCGGCCGCCAGCGTCACGGCGTTGCGCAAGGCGGTGGCCACCAGCGCCGGCTTGGCCGCCCGCACCGCCACCGAGGTTCCCGGTCGCAGCCCGTTCGGGAACAGTTGCGCGAAGGGCCCCGACACCGGACGCGGCCGCTGACTGGCCAGCACCGAGGTGGACTGGGCCCGCCCCGCGACGGCCCGAAGGTCACAGCCTCTATCGAGACTGTTCCTCTGCTCGTGTTCCTGGAGTAGCTCAGCGGCCTCCGCAGCCATGCCGCCACTGTATCGAACGGGTGTTCGACTTTGCCGTGGCGAACAGAGTCCCCCCGTGAAAGCCGTCGCTATTGCGCGAAGGCCTCGGTGACGACGTCGTAGGTGCCGGTCACACCACCGGCGGTGCGGTACCTGATGCGAGTCCCGTCGATTGCGGTCAACGTGACGATCCCACTCCGCGACGGCTCGTGGTGGAAGGTGACCTCGCCCGAATGCGGATCGGTGGCCCGGCACGGATCAGCCGGGTAGTGCGAGACGATGACGACGCCGTCGCCGTCGGCATTCGTCGCCGAGGCCTCGTGTTCGACGGATCCCTCGCCGCCCCAGATTTGGTACATGTCGCCGTTGGCCGAGCGCACGACGGCACGCGGCCGCGTCACCTTGATCGTGGACAAAGGAATGGGCGTGCCGTCGTCATCGATCAATCCGGCGGGTCCGTAGCGCGACACGTCAGCGGGACAGGACGTGGCGCGCTTCGGCTTCGGCGGGCCATCGGTCCACGGCACCGCCGCACGGTCGGGTCTATCCGTGCGTGTCAGCAACGATGTTCCGGTGGCGTCGTCGATGACCGTGAGCATGTCGACGTGACGCACCGTCGTGGGCGTTTGCTGCGACGTCGACGGCACCGAGCCGGCGTAGGCGCCGCCCGACATCCCGTCATCGGACTGCGCAACGTCGGGGGTCCGAATCATCCACACGGGTTGGCGCAGATGACTGGGGTCGATGCCACCGTCATCTCGCATGCGCCCTGTGCTCCACGTCGTGAAGAGCGCGAAGACCACGGTCGAACCATAAGCGGCGTGCGTGGCTTGCCGTACCTCTGACTCGGTTCGCTGCGGCGCGAGGCCGTCTGGCGGGTCGAATCGCATGTAACCGTCGTCGTAGGTGACGGGCAGCGACATCGGTCCTGCAGACCCCGTTGTCGTGGTCGAGTCGCCGCTCGCGTCGAGCGACACTCCATTTCCCGCGCACGCGCCCAGCATCAAGAGAACGGCCACTCCGACGCAGCGAGCGAGGCGCATCACCTCATCAGCGTGCCGCATTTTGGCGATCGATGCCCTGCGGCTCCTTGCGGTGGATTTGTGACGCAATCCCCTAACGAATCATGGGTGTCGCGTTCACCATGACGCCATGTCGTTCACCGCGGACCAGCAGGGCCTCATCCGACTCACCGAGGACGAGTGCTGGCAGATCCTGTCCAAATACACCATCGGCCGCGTCGCGGTCGTGCACTTCGAGGCCCCGATGCTGTTCCCGGTCAACTACGTCGTCGACGGCCATTCGATCGTGTTCCGCACCGCCCCCGGCACGAAGTTGGCCATGGCAACCTTCGAGAAGCCCGCTGCGTTCGAAGTCGACGACGCCTGGCCCGAACTCGAAACCGGGAACAGCGTGATGGCAACCGGTCATCTCTCCCTCGTCACCGACCGTGCCGAACGGGAGCGGATCGAAGCGCTGGGACTGCGGGCGTGGGCGACGGGTGAACGCGATTACTTCGTGCGCTTCGTCCCGAACCACATCAGCGGCCGGCGCATTCCGGTGCACAACCTCTAGGGGAAGAAGCCTCTCGCCGAGATCGCCTCGGCCACCCGCTCGAGCGCCAACGCGAACGCGGCCCGGCGCATCGGCACGCCCAGCGCCTCGCTCTTGGCCCACACGGCGCGGAAGGCCGCGTCCATGCCGTCTCGTAGACGGGAAGCGAAGATTTCGCCGTCCCACGCGAAGCCCTGACGGCTCTGCGCCCATTCGAAGTAGCTCGCGGTGACGCCACCGGCGTTGGCCAGGATGTCGGGCACCACCGGAATGCCCCGGTCGGCGAACACCGGGTCCGCGTCGGGCATCGTCGGCCCGTTGGCCGCTTCGACCACGAGCCTGGTGTCCATCTTCTTGGCGACGTCGGCGTTGATCACGCCGCCGAGCGCGGCGGGCACGAACAAGTCGGTGGGCACGCTGAAGATCTCCTCGGCGCTGATCGCATCCGCGATCGGGAATCCGGCGACCGATCCCGTCTCGCGCACGTGGTCCGACAACGCGGGGATGTCGAGACCTCCCGGGTTGTACACGGCACCACCCACGTCGGCGACACCGACGACACGCATGCCCGCAGACTGGAGCAGGAACCCGAGCGGTCCGCCCACCTTGCCGAAGCCCTGGATGACGGCGCGCTTGCCGGTCATGTCGATGCCCATGTGGTTGAACGCGGCGCGTGAACACACCACGACACCGGTCGAGGTCGCACCGGCGTGGCCCGCCGTGCCACCCACGCTCAACGGCTTGCCCGTGACGACGGCCGGCATCGCGTTGCGGCCGTGCACCATCTCGAGGGTGTCCATGAGCCACGCCATGACGCGGCCGTCGGTGTTGATGTCGGGCGCCGGGACGTCGAGGTCGGGGCCGATGATCGGCGCGATCTCCAGCGTGTAGCGGCGGGTGACGCGCTCGAGTTCCCCGAGCGACATCTTCGTCGGGTCACAGCGCACGCCGCCTTTGGCACCGCCAAAGGGCAGGTTGGCGATCGCGGTCTTGAAGGTCATGTCCGCCGAGAGCGCCTTGATCTCGGACTCGTCGACCTCGGGATGAAAACGGATGCCGCCCTTGGCCGGGCCCCGCGCCGTCGAATGTTGGATGCGCCAGCCGGTGAAGACTTCGATGTGGCCGTCGTCCATGCGGACGGGGATCGCGACTTCGAGAATGCGCTGCGGCACTCGCAGCGTGGCGTGAATGTCGGGATCGACGCCGATCAGCGCAGCCGCATCATCGAGACGGGCCAGAAGCGCATCCCAAGCGGCGTCGGACATTCGCTACTCGGGGAGGATGCTCGGTTGGACGCCTTCGCGGTAGTGAATGAAGAGGCTCTGGATCAGCTCCGCGATGCCGTCGGTCGTCGTACCGCCGTCGAGCGTGACGGTCACTTCGTTGCCGTAGATGTGGACGTGCTTGACGCCGCCCCGCTCGAACAACAGGCGGGCGAGGCGATCCGGCGGCCGGTCGAACAGGACGTCGGTGAGCGAGTTGTAGCGCTCATGCCCCATGCCGGACAGGTTCCGGTCGAGCTCGAACCGATACACGCCGAAGGTGGCGGTCGGATACTCCTTGACGTTGATAGCCAGGCCCATAACAACCGTCACGCTAATACCTGTCGGTCTGCGCCTACGTTTTTGTAAGTGAATCCCTCGAACGCCACGGTGGCACGGGTCGTCCTGGTTGCCTGCGCGGTCATCACCGCGTTCTTCGGGGCCTTCTACGCGCTCGGAAAGCTCAGTCACATCCTCACCCTGATCGTGGTGGCCGCGTTCATTGCGATCGTCCTCGCTCCACCCGTCGAACTTCTGGTGCGACGGGCGCGGTTCAAACGAGGCATCGCGGTCGCCGTGGTCTTCATCGTCGGGGCGATGTTGTTCTCGGCGATGACCTACGCGTTCGTGCGCCCCATCGTGAAACAGTCCCGCGACTTTGTGCAGGACCTCCCCCACTTCGTCGACGACGCCAAGGCCGGCAAGGGCCGGGTCGGCGAGATCGTCAAGAAGTACAAGCTCGACGACTTCGTCGAGAAGAACCAGAACAAACTCGAAGAGGCGCGTACGCAACTCGGCAAGCGGGCCGTGCCGCTCGCGTCCACGGTCGCGAGCAGCGTCGCCGCCACCGTCACCGTGATCGTGTTGAGCATCCTCATGCTCATGTCGGGACCCGACCTCCAACGGGGCGCGCTGGATCTCATAGAGAACCCCACGACGCGTGAACGCATCCGACGGGTCGCCCACGACTCGGCCATGGCGATGACGCGGTACATGGCAGGCAACCTCATTATCTCCGTGATCGCGGGCGCGGCCTCGTTCATCGCGCTGCTCATCACCGGCACGCCGTTCAAGGAAGTGCTCGCGTTGTGGGTCGCCTTCGCGGATCTCATTCCGCTCGTCGGTGCCACGCTCGGCGCGATCCCCGCCGTGCTCGTCGCCTTCCTGCACTCGACGGTCGCCGGCATCGTCGTTCTCGGCTTCTTCATCGTCTACCAACAGTTCGAGAACCACGTCCTGCAGGTGACAATCATGAGCCGCAGCGTGAAGCTCAACCCGTTGGCCGTGTTGGTCAGCGTGCTCGTCGGCGTCGAGTTGTTCGGCATCCTCGGCGCGTTGCTCGCCATTCCCGCCGCAGGCGTCATTCAGGTGATCGCCGTCGATCTCATCACGATGCACCGGGCCAAGCGCGGTGTTCCTAGAACGGACTGATTCGCCGGATGGCGTCGTCGACGTCTGCGTATGACGTCGGCAGCGGCGAGAAGCCGAGCCGCAGCACATCGGGCGCGCGGAAGTCCGGCACGACGAGGTCCTGTGCGATCAACGCGGCGCACACCGCCTTCGCGTCGTCCCGCGCTATTGACAGATGCCCACCGCGTCGGCGCGGTTCGCGCGGGGTGATGATGCGCCAACCCTGCGGAACCAGCAACGCGTCGGCGAGTTCCTCCGCGAGCGCGACGAGCTTCTCCGACTTGGCGCGGATCGCGTCAATGCCGGCTTCCGCCACCACCTTCACGTTCTCGTCGACGATCGACGTGGCGAGAATGTTCGGCGTGCCGACGAGCCACGAGCGGATGCCGTCGGCGGGCTCGTAGCGCTCGGTCATCTCGAACTGATCGCGCTGACCGAACCATCCCCACAACGGCTGTCGCAAACGCGACTGCGCGTCACGCGCGACGTACACGTAGGCGGGCGCACCCGGCCCGCTGTTCAGGTACTTGTACGTGCAGCCTACGGCGAGGCGCACGCCCCAGTCGTCGAGGCGCAACGGCACCGCACCGGCCGCGTGCGACAGGTCCCACACGATGTCGCTGCCGGCGGCGTGCGCGTCGGCGGTTCCGGTCGCGACGTCGAGTAACTCACCGCTGCGGTAGTGCACGACGGACACGAGCGCGACCGATGGCGTCCGCGTGCAGGCGTCGACAACGTCGGCGCCGGTGGGTACGACGACAAGCTCGGTGCCGGACCGCGCAGCGAGGCTTTGCAGCAAGTAGCGATCCGTCGGGAACTCGTCCGCCGCGACGACAAGACGTCGTCCGTCCGCGACCGACGACACCGCCTTCACGATGTTGATCGACGTCGAGTCACACACGACGACCTGACCCGCCGCGGCACCGAGGCATGCGACGCCGAGACGATCACCGACCTGGAGCGGCAGATCGATCCAGTGGTCCCAGCCGGCGGTGAGTTCGCTTCCCCACTCGTCGATCAGCTCGTTGGCTCGCTCGCGCACGACCAGCAGCGGCGGTCCGAGCGAGTTGCCGTCGACGAACACAGCGTTGCTCGACGACCGCGCGAATCGGGCGGCGAACGGCGCGAGTGGATCGGCCGCGTCAAGCGCAGCAACGTCGGTCACGCGACCGCGTCGATTTCGGCACGCACCGCCGCCCAGATCTCCGAGGTGACGTCGAGGATCGTGAAGTGGTCGCCGGGCGTTGTCTGCATGAACACCTCGTCGCCCGCGGCTTGCGCCTTCGCGAGATAGGACTCGCTCAACACGTTCGGCACGACCGGGTCGACCTGGGCGACGATCAACGCGGCCTTGGTTCCGAGCGGGAGGCGTTGTGCGGGATCGGCCTCGGCGAGATACCGGAGGTCGTCGCCGACGAGCGACTCGATCGCACCCCGCCCGACGTTCATCGACTGCGCCAGCGCCATGTCGTTGCACCCCGCCACGCTCACGACGAGCTCGGGCTTCGGCGTGATTTCCTTCGATGCCCACAACGCCAAATGACCACCGGCCGAGTGACCGACGACCGCGGTCAGCGGTCCGTGCGCGTCGCTCAACGCTTGTAGCGCGGCGACGACGTCTGAGCCCGTGTTCGGCCATCCCCCGCCGGGGTCACCGACGCGTCGATACACAAGGTTGCCGGCGACAAACCCGTCGTCGGCCAGTTCCTGGCAGTGCACGCCGAGCCCTTCGCGTCCGTACATCGACTGCCAGAACCCGCCGTGGATCAGGGCGACGACACCGCGGGCCTCGCCGGCCGGTTCGTAGAGGTCGTACTGCGTCGGCTTTCGCCGTTTGAACAGGCTCAACCGGTGACCGTGAGCTCGGCCAAGCCGCGCAATGTCATGTTGGGTCGGTAGATCAGTTCGCCGCGCCGCTCGAGCTTCGGGAACTTCTTGATCAGCGCCGGGAAGGCTTCCTCGCCCTCCATGCGGGCCAGCATCGAGCCGAGGCAGAAGTGAATTCCGTTGCTGAATGCGAGGTGCTGATTCGGCGAGCGGTCGAGCACCAACTCGTCGGGACGGTCGAAGGCCAGCGGGTCGCGGTTGGCGCCGGCCAGGAGCAGCAACACCTGGTGGCCCTTTTTCAGCGTCTCGTTGTCAAAAGTGACGTCTTGCATCGCGGTCCGCACGGTGAACTGCACCGGCGCGTCGTAGCGAAGGAACTCCTCGACGGCTGTGCGCGCCAATCCGTCCGCATTCGCCGCGAATTCGTCGCGCACCGACGGGTTCTCGCACAGCGCGAGCGCGCCGTTGCCAATCAGGTTCGACGTCGTCTCGTGACCTGCAATCAGCAACAGGATCAGGTTGATCAGCAGTTCCTCGTGTGTGAGGCGATCGCCTTCTTCCTCCGCCGCGATGAGCGTGCTGAGCACGTCGTCGCGCGGCGAACCGCGGCGTTCCTCGATGAGGCCGTTGAAGTAGCCGACGAACTCCATCGCCGCCATCATCCCGGCCATGCGGTCCTCGGGACCCATGTTCGAATCGGGATCGATCATGCGCGCCAGTGGGACGGACCAACCGGCAAAGGCTTCCTGGTCCTCGAGGGGAACTCCGAGCAGTTCGGCGATGACGACGACGGGCAACGGACGCGCCAGCTTCGCCATGACGTCGAATTCGTCGCCGGGCCCCACATCGCTGAGCAGCTCGTCGACAAGGCCGCGAATACGCGGACGCCACTTCTCGATCGCCCGCGGCGTGAACGCGTGGCTCGCGAGGCGACGCAGACGCGTGTGGTCCGGCGGGTCGCTGAACAGCATGATCTTGCCGCCGAGGAAGCCGACCATGTCCCCACCGCCGGTCTCCTCCATCGCCTGGACCCGCAACTCGGGGGCGGCGTTGGCGTTGCTGTCGGAGCTGAACCGGTCGGCGTCGCGCAAGACCCCGACGATGTCGGCATGTCGCGACAGGAACACCTCGTCGTACAGACCACCGCGCCAGACCGGCGCCTCTTCTCGCATCCGTTTGTAGACCGGATATGGGTCCGCCGTGTTGGCCGGATTGAACGGGTCGTAGTCGACCTTGGTCATGTCTCCCCACGTTCCTTTCGCACGATCGCAAACGTCCCCACCGCGAAGGCGATCGAAATTAGTGCGAGAACGACGTGGACGATCACGAATCCTGCGCCGCGGCCTTGGTCGAACACGTTCTTGATGCGGGTGACCCAGACGAAAATCGTCCACACCGCGAAAGCGCGCAAAAAGATGGCCGAGCGAATTTTCATGCGTTCACGCTAGGGCGGGCTATGGGCGATTTACGAGCGGTGTTGGGGATGGCGCGGAAACCCGTGTGATCGGGTCCGGATCGCACGGGTTTGTGCGCCAATTCGACCGTCGTATCGCTGGCTCCGGCCGCGGCCTCGTCGAAGCTCGGCGAGCCGACGCTCAAGCCACTTGGCTCGCATGTGGCGTTACGCGGTTTCCTCGAAGGGGACGCGGGGCACGTCGCCCCAGAGGCGCTCGAGGCCGTAGAACTCGCGGGCCTCGTCGAGGAAGATGTGTACGAGCCAGTCGCCGTAGTCCATCAGCACCCACCGCGCGTCGTTGAGACCCTCGATGAACCGGGGCTTGCCGCCGCCGGCCTTCGCGACTTGTTCCTCGACCTCTTCGCAGATCGCCCGCACCTGGCGGTCGTTCGGCGCCGACGCGATCACGAAGTAGTCACAGATAGCGAGGACATCGCCGACCGCGAGGATCACCGGATCGGTGGCCTTCTTCTCCGCGGCGGCCCGCGCGGCCGCCAGGGCCAACTCGGGATTCGCTTCAGTCTTCGGACGCGTCACAACAGGCACGAGGATGATTCTCCCTTCGCGGGGACGAAGCGTGCGAGTCGATTGTTCGCCTCAAGCACCAAAAGGACGGCGTCCTTGCTTCATCTGGTTCAAGCGTACCGGCCGTGCTTGCGCAAGACGCGCATCGCGGCAGCCGGAACGAGCCCGTCGACCGGAAGGCCCGATTTGAGTCGTTCGCGCACCATGGACGACGACACGTCGATGCTCGGAATGTCGACGACTTCGACCTTCCACCCCGGTACGTCCACGACTTCGTTGAAGCGGGGACGGTTCACCACCACCAGTGTGACGAGCTCACGCAGGTCATCTACCCGGTGCCAGGTGTCGAGATACTGCGCGGCGTCGTAGCCGACGATCAGGAACAGATCGTCGTCGGCCAACTCCTCCGCGGTGTCGACGGTGTAGGTCGGGCCACCGCGGTCGACCTCGCGAGCGTCGGCGTGGATGGCCGGGTTGTCGATGTCGTAGACCGCCGCCTGCACGGCGGCGTAGCGCTCCTTGGCCGGCGCGATGGGCGGCGGATCCTTCTGCCACGGGTCACCGGCGACGATGACCCGCGTTTCGTCCAACGACAACGCGTGGTGCACCGTCGTCGCCACGACGAGATGGCCGACGTGAATGGGATCGAACGTCCCGCCGAACAGTCCGACCCGGGCCATCAGGTACCGGCGAGCTTGGCCACGATCGGAGCGAAGACGTCCATCACGTCGCCCTGCACGACGATGTCGTTGAAGCCAAACTCCTCGCGACGCTGCTGGAGCGACTCGATGATCTGCTCCTCGGTACCGATCATGACGAGCGGAATCTCGAGCGCGGCCTCGGGAGTGACGTTGAACATCGGCGCGATGTTCGCGGCCATCTCCTCCCGGTTCGGGACGATCGCCGTCATGAAGGTGAGGACCTGGAGGTCGAGGCTGTCGAAGCGGTCACCGGCCGCGTCCTTGATCCAACCGATGCGCTCCCGGTACACCTCGGCCAGCGCCGTCTGCGCAACCTCGGGACCGACAACACCGGCCGCCAGGCTCGGGTTGACGCCGACCGTGTCGGCCATCTGCGCGGCGATCGTCAGCACCTTCTTGCCGCCACCACCGATGACGACCGGCGGACCACCCGGCGTCGACGGGCGCGGATAGCCCTGCGCGTTGGTGATCTCGTAGTGCTCACCCTTGAAGGTGCAGGTGCCGTTGGCCCACAGCTCCTTCATGATCGTGAGGGCTTCCTTCATGCGGTCGATGCGGGTGCCGGGCGAGTCATACGGCATGCCGGCTTCCTCGTAGTCGGTCTTCATCCAGCCGGCCCCGAACCCGAAAATCGTGCGACCCGGATACGCGAGATCGAGCGTCGCCGCTTCCTTGGCCTGCATGACGGGATGGCGGTAGTCGACGTCGTAGACGAGCGCGCCGACCCGCAACGTCGAGGTGACCTCGGCGGCGATCGTCATCGCAACCGTGGGCGACCACTGATCACCGAAATGATCGGGCAGGTACAACGTCGTGTAACCGAGGTCTTCGGTCTTCCGAGCGAGGTCACGCCAAGCGTTCCCGTCTGAAGCCGCGTGGTGTTGCACACTGAACCGAAATGGACGCATCCGGACAATCTAGAAGCTGGCTCACGCGCAACCTCGTGGTGCTGTCGCTGGTCAGCTTCTTCCAGGACGCGGCGAGCGAACTGCTCTATCCGGTGCTGCCGATCTTCATGACCGTCACCCTGGGTGCGCCCGTCGCCGTCGTCGGTGCGGTCGAGGCGGTTGCCGAAGGCGTCGCCGCGATCACGAAGTACTACTCCGGTCGATTCAGTGACCGGCGCAAGCCGCGCCAGCTCGTCGGCCTCGGCTACGGGCTCGCCGCGGTGGGCAAGGTCGTGATCGCGGTTGCCTTCACGTGGCCGGTCGTGTTGCTCGGCCGGGGCGTCGACCGACTCGGGAAGGGCATACGCGGCGCCCCGCGTGACGTGCTGCTCGTCGACGAGATCCCGGATCACGCCCGAGGGCGCGCCTTCGGATTCCATCGCATGGCCGACACCGCAGGCGCCGTCGTCGGCCCGCTCATCGGCCTCGGCATGTACGAAGCCTTCGATCACCGGATCCGTCCGCTCCTCGTCATCGCCGTCATCCCCGCGGTGATCTCGGTGGCCTTCGTCGCCCTCACCCGCGACCGCACCGTCGACGTCGAGGCGAAGGCCCACGCGAAACAAGTGGAGCGATCCACCGAACCGTTGCCGGCCGCGACCAAGCAGGTCATCGTCGCCCTCGGTCTGTTCAGCCTCGTCAACTTCCCCGACGCGCTGCTGATCCTGCGGGCCAAGGCGCTCGGGCTGAGCTTCGCGATGGTGATCCTCGCGTACTGCTTCTACAACGTCGCCTATGCCGGGCTCAGCTACCCCTTCGGTGCGCTGTCCGACCGGCTGAGCCCGAACACGACCTATGCCATCGGCCTCACCTGTTTCGCCATCGCCTACTTCGGCCTCGGCGTGGCGGGGTCGAGCGCCTGGGTGTGGCCGCTGTTCTTCGTCTACGGCGGGTTCGCCGCCGCGACCGACGGCGTCGGCAAAGCCTGGATCAGCCGGCTCACGCCGAAGGCCTTGCAGGGTCGAGCACAAGGCACCTTCCAGGCGGCCACCGGGGCAGCAATCCTCGTCGCCGGCGTTTGGGCGGGCCTGGTGTGGCACGGAACCGGCCGGACGCCGCTGCTCATTTCCGGCGTCGTCGCCGCGCTGGCAGCCGTCGTCGTGGCAACCGCTTTGCCATCCACAGCCAATTCCACGAACATTGTGGGGTGAGTACGCCCACGTGGACCCCTGCGAGCTGGAAAGAAAAGCAAGCCCTCCAGCAGCCGCTGTGGCCTGACGCCGGCGCGCTCGCCGAGGTCGAGAAGACCCTCGCCGGTCTCCCGCCGCTCGTCTTCGCCGGTGAAGCTCGCGGGCTGCAGCGTCAGCTCGCCGAGGTCGCCGCCGGCGATGCCTTCGTACTGATCGCGGGCGACTGCGCCGAGTCGTTCAAGGAGTTCTCGGCCGACAACATCCGAGACAAGATGAAGGTCATCCTCCAGATGGCCGTCGTGCTCACGTACGGCTCAGGCGTTCCTGTCGTGAAGCTCGGTCGCATGGCCGGCCAGTTCGCCAAGCCGCGCTCGGCCGATTACGAGACCGTCGACGGGGTCGAGCTGCCCAGCTTCCGTGGCCACAACATCTCCGACGACGCGCCGACGCTCGAGGCGCGCACGCCTGATCCCCAGCGCCTCATTCAGGCGTACCACCAGTCCGCATCGACGCTGAACCTCGTGCGCGCCTTCGCGACCGGCGGTTTCGCCGATCTGTCGCAGGTCCACACCTGGAACCAGCAGTTCGTGGCCTCCTCCGCCGAGGGCCAGCGCTACGACGCCGTGGCCGGCGAGATCGACCGAGCCCTTCGCTTCATGAAGGCCTGCGGTATCGACCTCGGCGCCGAGTCTGCGCTGCATCAGGTCGACTTCTTCACCAGCCACGAGGCGCTCGTGCTCGGCTACGAAGAAGCGCTGACCCGCAAGGACTCGCTGACCGGCGACTACTACGACTGCTCCGCGCACTTCGTGTGGATCGGCGAGCGCACCCGTCAACTCGACGGCGCGCATGTCGAGTTCTTCCGCGGGATCAAGAACCCGATCGGCGTGAAGCTCGGCCCCACCGCCGACCCGAACGAGGTCGTCGAGATGTGCCGGATCCTGAATCCGGACAACGCGGCGGGCCGCCTCTCGCTGATCATCCGTCAGGGTGCAGACAAGGTCGCCGAGAACCTGCCTCGGCTGATCGACGCCGTTGCGTCCGCCGAGCAGAACGTCGTGTGGATCTCCGATCCCATGCACGGCAACACGTTCACCTCCGAGACGGGCCACAAGACCCGTCACCTCGAGTCGATTCTGGCTGAGGTCGAAGGCTTCTTTTCGGTCCATCGGGCCCACGGCACGTGGCCGGGTGGCATCCACGTCGAACTCACCGGCGACAACGTGACGGAGTGCCTCGGCGGCTCCGAAACCATCGCCGAGGGCGACTTGGGCACCAACTACACGACGATGGTCGACCCCCGTTTGAACGGGCGTCAATCCATCGACCTGGCCTTCCGCGTCGCCGAACTCCTGCGCTCGTGACGCATTCCGCTGAAAAAGCGGGAATGTTGATCAATTAAGTCAGGTTTTAGTACGCTGATCCGTCCACCTCGCCGTCGTCCCGGGGAAGGTCACGCATGACGCTTGCTGAAAATCCTGTAATCGATCCACTCATCGCCAAAGACATCGAACGGTTCCAGAAGGAACTCGACCGGTATCTCGCGAACGGGACCGACGATGACCGCTTCCGCGTCTTCCGTCTCGGCAATGGCGTCTACGGCCAGCGCCAGGGCGGGACGAACCAGATGATTCGGGTGAAGATCCCGTACGGCGGGGTCACGCCCGAGCAGTTCGAGGCATTCGCCCACATCGCCGACACCTACAGCCGGGGCTGGGGTCACATCACGACCCGTCAGAACATCCAGTTCCACTTCGTCGAGCTGACCCGGGTGCCCGAGGTCCTCACCGACCTGGGACGGGTCGGCATGACGACCCGCGAGGCCTGTGGCGACACGGTCCGCAACGTCATGGGCTGCCACCTCGCCGGTGCGTGCCCCTTCGAGGTGCTCGACGTCACCCCGTGGGCCGAGGCGACCTTCCGCTACTTCGTGCGTCACCCGTACGCGCAGCGCCTCCCCCGCAAGTTCAAGATCAACTTCTCCGGCTGCGCCACGGACTGCGGCCAGGCCATGTTCAACGACGTCGGCGTCGTCGCCGTCGGTCGTCCGTTGCCCGACGGCACCATCGAAGCCGGCTTCCGCGTCTTCATCGGTGGTGGCCTCGGCGCCAACCCGCATCCGGCCATCGCGCTCGAAGACTTCACCCCGCGTGAAGACCTCCTCGCCACGATCGAAGCCGTGCTGCGCACCTTCGACCACTACGGCAACCGCGACAACAAGCTTCGCGCCCGCCTCAAGTGGGTCATGGACCAGATGGGCGAAGAGGAAGTCATCGCTCGGGTCCTCAAGGAGCGCCGCTTCCTCATCGGTTCGTCGTCGTATCCGGGCGGGGTCCCGGCCCATGTCGACGAGGTCGGTGACGCGCCGGCCGGCGCCGGCGTCGGCAACATCACGCCGGTCGGATACAACAACGGCGTCTCGGTCACGATCAACGGCACCAACCCGTTCGCTCGTTGGGAGCAGGCCAACGTGGTCCGCGGCAACGCCAAGGGCACCGTGTCGGCCGTCGCCTACGCCAAGCTCGGCGACATCACCAGCGACCAGTTCCGGGCGCTCGCCAACATCCAGCGTGAGTTCAACGCCAGCGTGCGTCTGACCAATCGTCAGAACATCGCGTTCCGCGACCTGACCGAAGAGCAGCTCCCCGTGCTGTTCGAACGCCTCGAAGCGATCGGCATGGCCCAGCCGGGCGCCGAGCTTGCGCGCGACGTGGTCAGCTGCCCCGGCGCTGACACCTGCAACCTCGCGGTCACGCAGTCCCGCGGTCTCGCCGACGCGATCGGTGAAGCGATCGAGAACGCCGGCCTCGGTGAGGTCGGCGGCGTTCGCATCAACATCTCGGGCTGCACCAACTCGTGCGGCCAGCACCACGTCGCTGACATTGGTTTCATGGGGGTCGAGCGTCGTGCCCACGGCGTGGCCGCCCCGGGCTACCAGATGCTGCTCGGTGGTCACCTCGCCGACACGATGGTGGCGTTCGGCCAGAAGGCGCTGCGCCTTCCGGCGAAGAACTGCGGCGAGGCCGCCGTGCGCGTGATCTCCAAGTACAACAACGAACGCAACGCGGGTGAGACGTTCCCGGCGTTCATGGAGCGGGCCGGCGGCGTCAAGGTCTTCGCCGAGATGCTGAAGGAACTCGACATCTTCCCGACGCCCGACGAAGCCCCGCACTTCTACGTCGACTACGACGAGACCGGCCCGTACGTGGCCGAGACCGGCGAGTCCGAATGCGCGACGTGATCGGTTCGCAACCGGAGGTTGCTCACCGAGTTATTCGGACTTCGCCTGCGGCGACGCGGGTTTTCGCCTACGGACCGAACACAGTCTCGATAGAAGCTGGGGATCCTTCGGCCTCCCGTGGCCGTAACTCCGGCGGTCTCTCGTGAGAGACCTCGCTGCGGGCGCGACCATTTGGTTGACGGGTTTGCCGTCCGCGGGCAAGACCACGCTGGCGTACGCGCTGGAGAAGAAGTTCATCGAGGCGGGACAGAAGGTCGAGGTGCTCGACGGCGACGTCGTGCGTCAAGGCCTCACCGCTGACCTCGGCCTTTCCCCTGAAGACCGGCGCACCAACGTGTCGCGTATCGGCTTCGTCGCCGACCTGTTGTCGCGTAACGGCGTCGTCGTGCTGTGCCCCGTCATCGCTCCCTATCGCGACGCCCGTGACGCGGTGCGCGAGCGTCACGGCGATCGCTTCATCGAGGTGCACATCGCGACGCCCGTCGAGCTGTGCGCCGAGCGCGACGTGAAGGGCCTCTATGCGTTGCAGCGCGAAGGGAAGCTCTCGGGCCTCACCGGAGTTGACGATCCGTATGAGGCTCCGTTGAACCCCGAGATCACCCTCGACACCAGCGGCAAGACGCTCGAAGAATCCGTGGAGGTGCTGTGGCAAGCGTTGCACCACTGAGCACGGCTGAGCAGTGGACCGACGCGGAACTCAAGGAGATCAGCGCGTCGTTCGAGACGGCGTCGCCGTCGAAGATCATCCGCTGGGCCGTCGACAACTTCCACCCGCACCTCTGCCTGACCGCGTCGATGACCGACGCGGTGCTGATCGACCTCGCCGTCGGGGTCGAGCCGTCTATCGAGGTTGTCTTCATCGACACCGGCTACCACTTCCCCGAGACGCTCGACACCGTCGAAGCGGTCCGCCGGAAGTACGGCCTGAACCTGCGCATGATGACGGTGCCGACCCACGACGAAGAGTTGTGGAAGGTCGACCCGGAGAACTGCTGCTCGGCGGTCAAGGTCGGTCAGCTCGACCGCGCCCTCGCCGGCAAAGAAGCGTGGATGTCGGGCCTGCGCCGCGACGAGGCCGAGACACGAGCCAACGCGCCGATCATCGCCCGTGACCTGCGCGGTTTGATCAAGGTCAACCCGCTGGCCAACTGGACCGCACTCGACGTCGAGGGCTACATCGTCGACCACGACGTGCCGGTCAATCCCCTCATCGCCCAGGGCTATCCGTCGATCGGATGCTGGCCCTGCACCAAGCCCGTCGCCGACGGCGAAGACCCGCGCTCCGGCCGTTGGGCTGGTCGCGACAAGACGGAGTGCGGACTCCACCTCTAGGACCATGTCGATAACTGAATCTGAACCACGCGGCCGCTACGAGCTGTCGCATCTCGACGCCATCGAGGCCGAAGCCATCTTCGTGATGCGCGAAGTCGCGGCGACGTTCGAACGACCCGTGCTGTTGTTCTCCGGCGGCA
This sequence comes from Actinomycetota bacterium, assembly GCA_048498715.1. Classification (GTDB taxonomy): domain Bacteria; phylum Actinomycetota; class Acidimicrobiia; order Acidimicrobiales; family JACCXE01; genus JACCXE01. Next base: position 345,465 of record JBEHXL010000001.1, read on the forward strand.
AGGACTCGATCATCCTGCTGCGCTTGGCCGAGAAGGCGTTCCGCCCGGGCAAGTTCCCGTTCCCGCTGATGCACGTCGACACCGGCCACAACTTCCAGGAAGCGATCGACTTCCGCGACCGACGGGTCGCCGAGTTGGGCGAGCGGCTGATCGTTGCCTCGGTCGAAGAGTCGATCGCCAAGGGCCGCGTCGTCGAAGAGACGGGCCCGCGTGCCTCACGGAACCGTCTGCAGACAACGACCCTGCTCGACGCCATCGAGGAGCACGGCTTCGACGCCGCGTTCGGTGGCGCCCGTCGCGACGAAGAAAAGGCGCGGGCGAAGGAACGATTCCTGTCGTTCCGTGACGAGTTCGGTCAGTGGGACCCGAAGAACCAGCGCCCCGAACTGTGGTCGCTCTACAACGGCCGGGTCCGCAAGGGCGAGCACATCCGTGCCTTCCCGATCTCGAACTGGACCGAGCTCGACGTGTGGCAGTACATCCGCCGGGAGAATCTCGAAATCCCGTCGATCTACTTCAGCCACGAGCGCGAGGTGTTCGAGCGCGACGGCATGCTCTTGTCGACCGCGCCGTTCATGACGCTGCTGCCGGGCGAGACGCCCGAGAAGCGCATCGTGCGCTACCGCACCGTCGGCGACGTGAGCTGCACCGGTGCGGTCGAGTCGACCGCCGCCAACATCGATCAGATCATCGACGAGGTGTCGTCGTCGCGCATCACCGAGCGGGGCGCCACCCGCGCCGACGACCGTTTCACCGAAGCCGCTATGGAAGACCGCAAGAAAGAGGGGTACTTCTAGCCATGGAGCTACTCCGTTTCAGCACCGCCGGCTCCGTCGACGACGGCAAGTCCACGCTCATCGGTCGTCTTCTCTACGACGCCAAGTCGATCTTCGAGGACCAGCTCGCCGCGGTCGAAGACGCGTCCGAGCGGCGCGGCCTCGACTACGTCAACCTCGCGCTGCTGACCGACGGTCTGCGTTCGGAACGTGAGCAGGGCATCACGATCGACGTCGCCTACCGCTACTTCTCGACGCCGCGTCGCAAGTTCATCATCGCCGACACGCCCGGCCACATTCAGTACACGCGCAACATGGTCACGGGCGCGTCGACCGCTGATGTCGCGCTGGTGTTGGTCGACGCCCGCAACGGTCTCGTCGAGCAGTCCAAGCGCCACACGTTCCTCGCGACGCTGCTGCAGATCCCGCACATCATCGTGTGCGTCAACAAGATGGACCTCGTCGACTACGACGAGAAGGTCTTCGACTCGATCCGCGAAGAGTTCCGCGACTTCGCCAGCAAGCTCGAGATCGCGGATCTCACGTTCATCCCGATGTCGGCCCTCAAGGGCGACAACGTCGTCGAGCGTTCCGAGGCCATGCCGTGGTACCGCGGCCTGCCGCTGCTCACACACCTCGAGGAGCAGGAGATCAGCTCCGACCGCAATCTGGTCGACGCCCGCTTCCCCGTGCAGTACGTCATCCGCCCCCTCAGCGACGAGTTTCACGACTACCGGGGTTACGCAGGTCAGGTGGCGGGCGGCGTCTTCCGCCCCGGCGACGAGGTCATGGTGCTGCCGTCGGGTCTGACGTCGAAGATCGCGTCCATCGACACCTTCGACGGGCCCCTCACCGAAGCGTTCCCGCCGATGTCGGTCACGATCCGACTCGAGGACGACATCGACATTTCGCGCGGCGACATGCTGTGCCGTCCGGCCAACAACCCGCAGGTGTCCCAGGACATCGAAGCGATGGTGTGCTGGTTCCACGAAAAGCCGATGCAGCTCAACGGCAAGTACGCGATCAAGCACACGACCCGCGATGCGCGTGCCGTCGTCAAGGACCTGCGCTACCGCCTCGACATCAACTCGCTGCATCGTGACGAGGCGGCGACGGAACTTGCGCTCAACGAGATCGGCCGCGTGCAACTGCGCACGACGCTGCCGCTCATGGCCGACGAGTACCGCCGCAACCGCACCACCGGTTCGTTCATCCTCATCGACGAGGCCACGAACGCGACCGTCGGTGCGGGCATGATCCTCTAGCGCCAGACACGGGCGGGCCGCCGGGAGGACTGCTCGTGGCTGCGACGGCTCATGCTCGGTTCGGTTTCGGACCGGCTGGTGCAAGAATCGCGGGTGCCGGTCATGGTCGTTCCGGCCCCTGGCGACGGACCCAAAGCCCCTAGTCCGCCGACCGGGCGAGGCGCACGCTCAGAGTCATGACAGCACTCCACTTGCATCGAGGGCGGGCTCTGCCGGTGTTGGAGCCGGTGTCCATCCAAGGTCCGGTTGTGTTCGCCCCTGACCTGCATACGGCGAGCGAGACCATGGCCCGCCGCTGGGAACAAGAGCGCGATCACCTCACCGATGAGGCACTCGTCGTGGGCGCCGTCCGCGCCTGGGTCGAGTTCCTTCTTCCCGGGGACGAACTCGCCGCCAACGCCGCGTCAGGCATTGCGGTCGAGCAACTCGCCAAGGGGAACTCCGCGGCTCATGCCTTCGAGGCGGCCCGCCAGTTCGTCGGCACCTGGATGCGTCACCCGTCGCACCTCGGCGACGTTCGACGCGCGCTCGAGGCGAGCTAGTCCCGACTCGCTTACGCTCGCAGCATGATCGTGCTGCTGCATGGAGTGCCCGAGACCGCCGACCTGTGGGACGACGTCCGCAATCACCTCGACCAGCCTTCGGTCGCGCTGCAGGTGCCCGGCTTCGGCTGCCCGCGGCCCGACGGCTTCGCCGCTACGAAAGACGCCTACGTCGATTACGTCCTCGCGGAGCTCGCCAAGATCGACGAGCCCATCGATCTGGTGGGCCACGATTGGGGCGGCGGCTACACCGGCCGGATCGGCACGCATTATCCCGACGCTGTGCGGTCATGGACGATCGACGTGGCCGGCGTGCTGCATCCCGACTACGTCTGGCACGACTTTGCGCAGATCTGGCAAACGCCGGATGAGGGCGAGGCCTTCTTCGAGCAGCAGAACAGCCAGTCGGCCGAGGAACGCGCGCCCGTCTACCAAATGTTCGGTCTCGACGAGAAGGCTGCCCTCAAGCTGTCCCAGATGAGCGGTGACATCGACGCGAGCTGCATTCTCGACTTGTACCGCTCGGCGACTCCGAACCCCCACAAGGATTGGGGTGACGGCTACAAGAAGTCGGAGAAGCCGTGCATGGTGATGACGCTCAGCGGTGATCCCTTCACCGGTGGTACGGCTCCGTCCAGCGAGGTCGCGGGCGTGCTCGGGGCGAAGGAAGTGATGTTCGAGACCGGTCATTTCTGGCCGCTGTCGCATCCCGCCGAGGGCGCCGCCTTCATCAACGAGTTCGTCGCGTCGCTCTAAGTGCTGCGCGTTCTCACGCTGAACCACTGGTACACCGCGGGTGACTGGCGCGCCCGCCGGGTCGAGATCTGCGCGTGGATCAAGCATCTCGAACCCGACGTCGTCTGCTTGCAGGAAGTTCTCGAGTCACCGGATGGCGACAACACGGCACGCTGGATCGCGGCGAACGCCCTCGGTGAATGGCACGTCGCGTACGCCGGACGCGAGGTCTTCGACGGCGCGGCTCGCTTCGGCAACGCCGTGCTCTCGCGTTGGCCGATCGACGAGTCGAGCGACGTCGATCTCACCTCGAACCCACCCGGCCGCCTCGACGAGGTCCAGCGCTGCGTCCTGCACGCGCGCACGAACCAGTACGACGTGTACTCGACCCATCTCGTGTGGCGCTACGAGGAAGGCTTCATTCGTGAGAAGGAAGTCGTCGAACTCGATGCCTTCGTGAAGGCCACTGCGTCGAAAGACAGCCCCATCCCACCGGTCATCTGTGGGGACTTCAACGCCGAGCCGGACTCGACGGAGATCCGCTTCCTCACCGGCGGCCACGCGATCGACGGCCGCAGCACGTACTACCAGGACGCGTGGCGCGTCGCGCCGGGCCGCGGCGACGGCTTCACGTGGGACAACCGCAACACGAACGCCGCCGTCGAGCGCGAGCCGGACCGTCGCATCGATTACATCTTCAGTGGCTGGGACCCTGATCGCCCCAAGGGCGCGGGTCGCGTCGCATTCTCCGCCGTGGTGTGCGATCGTGCGCTGACCGGTGCGTTCGCATCGGATCATTTCGGCTTGTTCGCAGAGATCGAGACACCATGACCACGACCGTCGCCGAACTGTGGCGTTATCCCGTCAAGTCGTTCCAAGGTGAGCGGGTCGAGCAGCTGCACATCGGGGCCGGCGGCACCGGCGGCGACCGGCTGCTGGCCGTCGTCGACCCGGCAGCGCAGAAGGTGCTGTCGGCCAAGCGTTATGCGCATCTCCTGATGGCATCGGCCCGGCTCGAAGCCGACGACGTCGTCATCACGCTGCCGTCCGGCGACACCTATGAGGCGTCGGACCCGGCCGTGCACGACGCGTTGTCGGAGTGGCTCGGCATGGAGGTTCGTCTCGAACCACCCCCGGAAGATGTCGTGTACCCGATGGAGATGTACACCGGCATGTCCGACGAGGACACGCCCACCTTCGATTGGCCCGGCCCCAAGGGCACGTGGCTCGACCTCGCCGACGCGCACTTCCTCACGACCGCAAGCCTGAAGGCCGCCGAGAAGCTCTACCCCGAAGGCGACTGGGACGTCCGGCGGTTCCGGCCCACCGCGCTGCTCGACGACGACGGGAACGGGTTCGTGGAGGAGACCTGGGCGGCACTCACGCTCGGTGCCGTCACGACCACGGTGCTCATGCCGACGATGCGCTGCTCGATGCCGTCACGCGCGCAGCCCGGCATCGACCGTGACAAGACGATCGGCACCATGATCCGCGACGCCAACGCGAACAATCTCGGTGTCTACTGCAGCGTCACACACCCCGGCACCGTCTCGGTCGGCGATGAGGTGCACGTAACCCCCAAAGCCTGAGGGATCACCGGATGTCGACGAGGCGGCTGCGCAGGCACGCTTCGATCGTCTCGGCCGTGACGTAGCCAACGACGCGATCACGCTCTGTCACGACGGCGACCGGTCCGTCGGCGAGCAACGGAATGACGTCTTCCAAGGAGGTGCCGCACACCACTCGCGGTCCGGCGGCGAGAGCACGCAACAACTCGTCGTCCTTGGCGTGTGCGATCCGATCGGGTGTCACGGAGCCGACAAGCGCACCCATCTCGTCGATCACGGAGTAGGCCGGCTGCACATGGTGCTCGGCCGCGGCACGGGCCGACGACGCGCTGACATCGGCGCCGAACTCCAGCGGGTAGCTGATGGCCGCGGTCTCGGCGGGCACCGGCCCGAGCGCATCGTGGCGCAGGGCCGCGCCTTCTTCGGCCCATCCGCCGACGATCACGAAGATGCCGATGAGGACCAGACCGACATTCACGGCGAGACCGATCGAGATGAGTGCGATGGCGGCGACCCGCCCGATCTGAGCCGCGAGATGCGTCGCCTCGACACACGAAAGCCGTCGCTCCAGCTGCGCCCGCAGAATTCGTCCGCCGTCGAGCGGGAAGATCGGCAGGACGTTGAACCCCGCGAGCACCAGGTTCGCCCAGACCAGACGCACCAGCATCGGGCCGCCGAACAGCGCCGGCTGCAACGGCAGACCGGCGAAGAACGCGATCGCGGCGGCGAAAAATGCCAAACCGATACTGGCGAGAGGCCCGGCGACCGAGATCGCGGTCTCGTCCTGCCACGTCGACGGTGCACGCTTCAGCTGCGAGATTCCTCCGATCGGTAGGAGGTCGATCTCGGCGACCTCGATCCCCTTGGCCCGAGCGACGGTCGAGTGCGCGAGTTCATGCACGACCACAGAGCCGAAGAGCAATACGAGCCAACCGAGCGCCGCTGCCACCGACTCGTTGTTGCTTGCGGCGGCTATGGCGATCAGGGCGACAAGCGCCACGAACGTGGCGTGCACGCGCACGGTGATGCCGCGCACTCGAGCAATCGGAACAGACCATCGGCGACGGGAGGACATACCGTCATGGTTTGCGGTTACGCGCCCGATGAGCAGGGCCGAACGACCCAAAGTGGGCGTGCCCGTCGACGAAGGACATTCGTCCCTACCGGTGCCGACGATCGCAGCGCACGATCGCGAATGTGACAACGGTCCTACAGGTCAAAGACGTCATGAGCGCACCAGCCATCTCCGTCACCCTCGACGCGAGCTTCGCGGATGTCGTGGAAGTGCTTCTCACCCACGGCATCAGCGGGGTGCCGGTCGTCGACGATGACGGAGTCGTGGTCGGCGTCGTGACGCAGGCGGATCTCATCAGTCACGAGGCGTACGGCGAGCACCCCCGCAGCCCGTTAGCGCTTGTCGGGAACTACCTGCGGGGCCACGACCCGCAGTGGGTCCGCAAAGCTGCCGCCCAGCGCGCCGCCACGCTGATGACGGGCGCAGTCGACACGACGACACCGGACGCGAACATCGCCGATGCGGCCCGTCGCATGCTGGAGGCCAAGCACCGCCGGCTTCCCGTCGTCGAGGATGGCCGCCTCGTCGGCGTCGTGACGATGCGCGACATTCTCAGCGTGCTCTGACGACCGTCCCCGCGCGTCCCTCGGTCACGGCCAGCGCCTCGTCGAGCGCGCCGATCGCTGCGAACGCCCCGCCCTGTTCGACGAATCGGCACGCGGCGTCGACTTTCGGGGCCATCGACCCGAGCGGTAGATCGAGCGCCCGGAGTTCGGCGGGCGTCGCCGCCGCCAAGCGACGAGCCTCGTCGGTTCCGAAGCCCGCGTACACGCCGTCGACGTCGGTGAGCAGTACCAACCCATCGGCGCCCAACGCCGTCGCCAGCAGGGCAGCCGACAAGTCCTTGTCGACAACCCCTTCGACACCCCGCACGCCGCCACGCTCATCCGGCACGACCGGTACGCCGCCGCCGCCCGCGCACACGACGGTGATGCCGTGATCGACCAGGAGCTGAATCGTGTGGAGCTCGACGATCAGCTTCGGTTCGGGCGAGGGCACGACGCGACGCCAGTGCTCACCGTCGGGCCGCACGGTCCAATCGTGTTGCGCCGCGACCCGCTCGGCCTCCGCTTTGTCGTAGACCGGCCCGACGAACTTGGTCGGACGAGAGAAGGCCGGGTCGGCCCAGTCGACGACCACCTGCGTGAGCAGGGTTGCGACACGATCCGACCCGATATGGCGAGCCAGTTCCTGGTCGACGAGGTACCCAACCATGCCTTCGGACTCCGCTCCGAGAACGTCGAGTGGATACGGCGCGACGTCGTGGTACGCCTCGTTCTGCAGAGCCAAGAGGCCGACCTGCGGGCCGTTTCCGTGCGTGACGACAACGCGATGCTGCTGGGCAATTGTTCCGATCGCGGCCGCTGCCGCGCGAACGTTGTCACGCTGCCGCTCGACGTCGGGCGGTTCACCGCGCCGCAGGAGCGCGTTGCCGCCCAACGCCACGACCACAAGCATCTACGCGCCGTGCAGTTCGCGTCGAAGCAAGGCGAGGAGAAGCGCCTCGGCGGTGTGTTGCCGGTTTTCCGCCTGGTCGAACACCAGCGACTGAGGACCGTCGATGATCTCCGCCGTGACTTCGTCGCCGCGATGGGCGGGCAGGCAGTGGAGGAAGACGGCATGGGGCGACGCCCATCCCATCAAGTCCTGGTTGACCTGGAACGGAGCGAGGGCACGGGCCCGGTGCTGCCGCTCTTCCTCCGGGTCGCCCATCGACAACCAGACGTCGGTGTAGACGGCGTCGGCACCGACGACGGCGGCGTACGGATCATCGGTGACGGTGACAACCGCTCCTGATTCGGCGGCGAGCTTGTGCGCCATGTCACACACATCCGGTGCGGGCGTGAAGCCCGACGGAGATGCAACCGCGATATCCACACCGACGAGCGCGCACGCCTCCAGGAGGCTGTGCACGACGTTGTTGCCGTCGCCGACGTAGGCGAGCTTGAGCCCGTCGAGCTGGCCGAAGTGCTGCCGCAGCGTGAGCAGGTCGGCCAGGGCCTGGCATGGGTGATGACGATCGGTCAGAGCGTTGATCACGGGTATCGACGCTGCGCTCGCGAAGCGCGCGACGTCATCGTCGGAGAACGTACGGATCACGAACGCCCGTGCGTATCGACTGATCACGCGAGCCGTGTCCTCGATCGTCTCGCCGCGCCCGAGCTGCAGCTCGTCGGGTCGCACGACTTCAGGCGTGCCCCCGAGGCGGCTGATGGCGGTACCGAATGACAGTCGCGTGCGCGTCGAGGGCTTGGCGAAGTACGTGACCACGGTGTCACCGCGTAGTACGTCGCGGTAGTGAGCGGGGTGGGCGCGGCACAACTCGGCCAGGTCGAGTAAGTGGATGACGTCTTCGCGGCCCAGGTCGGCAATCCGTAGGAGATCCTTGACGCTCATCTCACACCGCCTCGCGAACGAGGGGACAACTCATGCACCGCGGGCCGCCCCGTCCCCGTCCGAGTTCGCTGCCCGCGATCGTGATGACTTCGATTCCCGCCTTGCGCAGCTTCGTGTTGGTGTCGACGTTCCGCTCGTACGCGACGACAACGCCCGGCGCAATCGCGAGCACGTTGTTCCCGTCGTCCCACTGTTCGCGCTCGGCTTCGAAGGCGTCGCCGCCGGTGGTGAGCACGCGCACGTCGCTGAGGCCGAGTACCTGTTTGATCGGCGTGAAGACGTCCGGCTGGGCCTCGACGACCAGTTGGGTCGGTGTGATGCCCGGACGGATCGTCCACGCCTGCAAGTCGTCGACGACCCCCGGATAGGCGACGAACGTGTCGGCGTCCACCATCGTCATCACCGTGTCGAGATGCATGAAGGCTCGACGAGCCGGTAACGAGACCGCGATGACGGTGTGTGCCGCGTCGGCGGCGAAGAGCGACCGAGCGATGGCCTCTACCGCAGCCGGCGTCGTTCGTTCGCCCATGCCGACCAACACCGCACCGTTTCCGATGACGAGAACGTCTCCGCCCTCGATGGTTGCCTTGCGCCGCGGATCGTCGGCGCCGCCGTGCCAGATGTGGAACGTCTCGTCGGAGAACAAGGGGTGGAAGCGGTAGACCGCCTCGAGATGGGCGGTCTCTCGGCGCCGCGCCGGTTTGGCCATCGGGTTGAGCGACACGCCTCCGTAGATCCAGCACGTGGTGTCGCGCGCGAACAGATGATTGGGAAGCGGCGGAAGGACGAAGCCGCTCGGCCCGGCGACCGCAGCGGCAAGGCCGTCGGGTGGCCGCTTCAGATCCGAGGTGAGCATCCCACCGATGAGATGACGGGCAACGGTGTCCGGATCGGCCTCGCTGAGAAACTCACGAACCGAGCGCGCGAGGTCGACACCGAGGTTTGCTTCGTCGACCACGTGGTCGAGCAACCACTGTCGCGCGCCGTCGTCTTTCATGGTCTCGGCCAGTAGCTCTCCGACGTAGAGCACCTCGACGCCTCGCTCCCTGAGGGTGTCGGCAAAGGCGTCGTGTTCCTGCCTCGCCCGTTTCACCCAGAGCACATCGTCGAAGAGAAGCTCGGCGCAGTTGGACGGCGTGAGCCGCTGCAACTCGAGGTCGGGCCGATGGAGCAGCACGCGGCGGAGCACACCGACTTCGGAGTTCACGTGAAACGAAGTCATAGCGTGACCGCGGCCTGGCGAATGCGGACCGACAGACAGGTCACACAACCTTCGAGCTTCTCGAATTCGCTGATGTCGACGATGACCGGCTGGTAGCCGAGATCGGCAATCAAGGCGGCGCTGTCCGGGCACGACGCCGCCATCAAAACGCGTTCGTCGTCGAGCACCACAACGTGCGCTCCCGCCTCTTCCGGCATGGCCAGAAACCTGTCGAAGATCCCCGGATCGTCGACGACTGGTCGATACCCGATGACCGTTCCGTCGGGCAGCGCGGTGACCGCCGACTTCAGGTGCAGCACCTTGGTCGTGGGCACCGCGACGAGTCGGTAGCCCAGCGGCGTGATGATCTGGCGCAGTTGTCGGATCCCCTCCGCATTGGTGCGGCCACCGCGCCCGACGTAGACCGTTCGCCCGACCTTCAACACGTCTCCCCCGTCGAGCGTGCCGGGTGCCGCGATGCGGTTGGTCGACAATCCCAACGCGTCGACGAGCTTCTCCACTTCCAGCACCTCGGGCTTGCGGGCATCGGCCCCTGGCCGTGTGATCACGGCCAGGTTGCCGAACATGACTACCGCGTCCTCCACGAACACTGCATCGGGGCAGTCGTCCGCGGGCGGCACCTCGGCGATGCGCCATCCGTTGAGCGTCAGAGCACCGAGGTAGCTGTGCCACTGTCGCAGGGCGAGCCGCAGGTCGACGGAATGCCGCTCGAGGTGTGTGACGATGCCTTCGTCCAAACGAGGCCCGGGTGACCGAACCAGCGCGAGGTGTGCGTCCACTGGTTGTCCCTACGCCTCAGCGCCGATGACGGCGTCGACCGGCTCCGCCACCTGACCGGTGCGCTCGCGGTGCGCCTTGAGGAAGGCGTAGAGCGGCAGGCCGACGAGGAGGAGCAGCATGGTCTGGTACACGGACTGGTAACCCGCCGCGAACGTCACCCACAGGGCGAACAGGCCGCCAACCGAGGCGATGCTGAGGTCGCGTGCGAGCGCAGCCCCTTGGACTTTGCGTCGCCGGGAAACCAGATAGGCAAGCTGCGCGCAGGCGGAGAAGAAGTACGGGATCGCAACGGTGACCACCGACAGGTACACGAGGTAGTTGAAGACCTTGAGGCCGGTGTCGCCGCTGTAGCTCCAGCCCATCAGGGCCGACGCCACCGCCGTCGAGACGAGCACGCCGAACCACGGCACGTTGCGGGTGTTCAGCTTGGCGAACGCCCCGAGGAAGAGCCCGTCCTTGGCTGCCGCATAGGGCATCTCGGCGGTGACCATCGTCCAGCCGTTGAGGGCGCCGATGCCGGACACGACCGCGGTCAGCGCCACGAGCTTGCCGATCCATCCACCGCTGAACATTGCGTCGAACGCGGCGACGAACGGCGCGCCGTCCTTCACGAGCGCAGCGTGCGGCACCAGGCCCATGACGGCCGCCGTCACGGCGACGTAGAGAAGAGCGGCGGCGCCGGTGCCGAGCAGGGAGGCGCGCCCGACGTTCTTCGCCGGGTTCTCCACCCGACCCGCGGCGATCGAAGCGACCTCGACGCCGATGAAGGAGAACAACGCGACGCCGGCCGCGATGTTGATGGCGTCGTACAGATTCGACCCTGATGCGTTGAACGCACCGAAGTTGGCGTTCTTCACGAAGAACCAACCCACGGTGCCCACGAAGAGCAGCGGCAGGAACTTCAGGACCACGGTCAGGTTCTGGAACCACGCCATCTGCCGGACACCGGCGAGATTGATCGCCGCCGGGATCCAGAGGCCCGTCAACGCGATCCCCCAGTTGACCCACGCCGAAGGATTGTCGATACCGAAGAGCTCTTCGACGTACAACACCCACGACGCGACGATCGCCGCGTTGCCGGCCCAACACGTGATCCAGTAACACCACGCCGTGAGGTAACCGGCGAAGTCGCCGAACTCGTGCCGGGCGTAGACATAGAGCCCGCCTTCGTTGTTCGGGATGCGGCGTGTCAACTGGCCGAACATTCCGGCCAGGACCATGGCGCCGATCGCGATCGCCACCAGCGTGATGATCGAGCTCGTCCCGGCCGCGGCCATCACCGCCGGCATCGTGAAGACACCGGTACCGATGATGCTGCCGATGACGAGCGCCGTCGAGGACGACAGACCGAGGGTGTGGGCGGTCGGCTCGGGAGGCGGGGCGGGCGCCATCGGCGCAGCGGGAGCCGCGGCCGAGCGCTGCCGGCGGCGGGGACGGTGGGGACGGTGGGTCGTCGTGGCCATGGGACCTCTCCTTGCGAGGTGATGGGATTGCAACCCATGGTCGAACCCGGCGCGTCCCACCGGCAGAGCCAAAGGTCCCGCCGTAAGTCGCTTCTCGGCCCTGTCGCCGGTTGACCGACGGGCGGATCCTCACTGCATGACGAAGAAGATCACAGTTGGATACGACGGGTCCGAGCCATCCCACGCAGCGTTGCGCTGGGCCGGGCAGGAGGCCGTCGCGCTCGGCGCCTCGGTCGATGTGGTCCAGTGCTACCCGGACGCCATGACGTCCGTGGCTGCGGCCTTCACGATCTCCGCCCTGGAGGCGTCCGCGAGCATGGCCAAGCAGGCCGCCCAGGGAGCCGCCGCGCTGTTACACGAGGACTATCCGGATCTCACCGTTTCGCCGGCCACGGTCTGCGGATCACCGGGCTACGCCCTGATCGACGGCGTCGGCGAGGACGAAATGGTCGTGTTGGGCGGAAGCGCTCATCACGGCGCGCTCGCCGCGATCCTCGGAACGACGCCGCGTGCGGTCGTGCGTCGCGCCCCGTGCCCCGTCGTCGTCGTTCCGGGCGAATCCCTGACGAGTCCGCCCCGGCGCATCGTCGTCGGCATCGACGGGTCACCGGGGAATGTCGCCGCGATCAACTGGGCGGCCGATGAGGCTGATCTGCACCGCACTCCCCTGCTCGTCGTCCATGCGTGGGAGTACCCCTACACCTATGCCCTCGGCTATGAGCCGACCACCGCGCACGACGTGATGCACGTCGACGCGCAGCGCGTTCTCGACGGTGCCGTCGAGACCGCCCGGGAACGCTGCGGCGCCGAGGTCACCGGCATGCTCGTTGAACGCAGCGCGGTCGGCGCCTTGTTGCAAACGGTGCAAGACGGCGATCTTCTCGTTCTGGGTTCGGGACGACCCGCCCGCTCCGGCTTGCTCGGATCGGTGCCGAACCGCGTCATGGACGAGGTCGACGTTCCGATCGCGGTGGTCCCTTCGTAGGATTCGGCCGTGCAGATCACGGCCATCGATCACGTCCAGATCGCCATCCCGGTCGGCCAAGAGGCCGCGGCCCGCGCGTTCTATGGAGAACTCCTCGGGCTCACCGAAGTTCCCAAGCCGCCAACCCTCGCCGGGCGAGGTGGTTGTTGGTTCAGCCGCGGCAGCGTCCATGTCCACATCGGCGTCGAGGCGGACTTTCGCGCCGCCCGCAAAGCGCACGTTGCGTTCCGCGTCGATGAGGTCAGCTCGCTGAACGTCGCCGCACGTGCCGCGGGTTACGAGGTGAAGGACGACGACCCGCTCGACGGAGTCGATCGCATCTTCGTCTTCGACCCCTTCGGCAATCGCCTCGAGTTCCAGGCGCCTCCACGGCCGCCGGGTCAGTCCGACTGACGCGACGGGACGACCACGACGGGGCATTGCGACAGGCGCGAGACGCGTCGAGCGACGGAGCCGAGAAGCAGGCCGGCGAAGCCGCCTCGTCCGCGTGAGCCGACGACGACGAGATCCGCGTGTTCGGATCGGTCCACGAGTTCACTAGCCGCATCGCCCTTGCGAATCGAGGACTCCACCGTGGCCGGCGTTTCTTGATCCACGAGTTGTTTGACAGATTCGGACACCACACGGTGAGCGGCGTGCTCGGCAACCTTGTCGCTCGGAGAGGCCGCGGGGATCGCGAGTCCGCCGGTGATCGGTGGCTGCCATGCGTGCACGACTTCGAGGGTTGCGTTCCGAGCACGCGCCTCGTCGGCGGCAAAGCGCAGCGCAACCGCCGAAGACGGGGATCCGTCGACTCCGACAACGACGCGACCGGTTTGGTCACGTTCCCGCTCATCCCACGTTCCGTGGACTACGACGACCGGGCACAACGAGTTGCTCAAGCACTGGCTCGTGACGGAGCCCACCAGGAGTTGTTTCGCCTGACCCATAGGCCGGCCTCCCACCACCAGCATGAAGGCCTCCGCAGACGCCTCGACCAGCGCGCGTGCCGGCAGGTCGTTCACGACCTTCGTTCCTACCGCCGCGTCGTCGCCATCGAGTGCCTCTTTGAGATACGTGTGCAGGGCCGCCTCGGCGTCGGACTCGCCATACTCCAGATCGAAGGCCGGACTGATGACGGCGTGGTGCTGATCCCACGCGTCCCACGCCAGCACGGCGCGCACGGCGAGGCCTCGCAACTGGCCTTCTCGTGCGGCCCAGCGCAACGCCAACGCCGCCGTTTCCGACCCGTCGACGCCGACAACGATTTCCTGACCAGTCATCACACCCTCCGAAAGATCCAGCGGGCCACCCCGCCGAGAAGAACCAAACCGACACCGAGCGACAACGCTTCGGTCGACAAATGCGGAATCATCACGAGCGTGGCGACCGTCGCCAGGATCGGAATGACAGGCACCCATCCGATCGCGCCTGGCACGCGGAATGGTCTGGGCACCTCCGGCTGCCGCCACCGCAGCAACAAGACCGTTGCGTTGACAGCCAGGAACACGACGTAGACCGCAAAGTCGGTGACGCTGGCGACGAGCGTCAGATTCCCGAAGGCGGCAAACCCGATCGCCAGCAGGGCCATGGCCGCGAGGGCGCCGGTCGGGGCGCCCGAGCGCAACGAAATCCGGGCCATGAATCGAGGCGCCGCCTTGTTGCTGGCCATGCCGTAGACCACACGCGAGCCGGCGGTGAGCGCCAGCAACGACGTATTGATCGTCGCCAGTAGGGCAACGACCGCAACCGCGGTCTCGGCTCGCCCGCCCAGGACATGCGCGACCACGTCGGCGAGAGGGCGACTCGATGCCGCCAACGCGTGCGGACCGATGACGCTCACGGCGGCGATCGAAACCGCCATGTACAGCGCCGCCGAGATACCAAGCGCGATGAGGAGCGCTCGAGGGATCACTCGAGTGGGATCAACGGTCTCTTCCGCCAGCGTCGTCACCTCGTCGAAGCCGATGAAGGCGAAGAAGACGAGGGCAGCCCCGGACAAGACGCCGCTCGGCGTCGCGCGGCCCACGAGATCGACCGAACCGAGATGCGGAACGCCCACCACGACCACGCCCAGCAGCGCCACCACCTGCAACCCACTGAGCAGCAAGGTGACGCGCGCCGACCGAGCAATACCGCCGACCGCCAGAGCGAGTTCCCCGAGCAGCAGAGCGATCGCGGCCGCCTGCACGGGTACGTCGAGGAAGTAGCGGACGTAGTGCGCAAAGCCTGTCGCAATCGCTGCCGCGGCGACGACGAGTCCGACCGCCATCGTCCATCCGACCAAGAACGCCACGGTCTCCGAGAATGCGTGCCGGGTGTACTCGTATTCCGCTCCAGCCCGGGGATACATCGACCCGAGTTCGCAATAGGAGAGGCCCGTCAAGGCGCACAGCAGCGCGGCGCCGCCGAATGACATCCACACGCCGGCCCCAGCCCGGGCCGTCGCTTCGCCGAGAAGGACGTAGATGCCGGCGCCGATGATGATCCCGACGCCGCTGGCCACGACCTCGACCAGACCTAACACGCGTCGCAAGCCGGGGGGCGACGACGGCAGCGTCGACATCGGGATTGGGTTGGTCACGCGTTCAGCTGTGGATCACCGCGACGGGCACCGACGCCTCGTCGAGCACGCGGTTCACCGTCGACCCGAACATCGCGGCACCAACCGCGCTGCGACCCCGAGAGCCAAGTACCAGCAGGTCGCCGTCGTGCAGGGCCGCCAGTACTCCCCGCGACGCGCTGCCCTCGATGAGTTCACCGCTGACGGACTGACCGCAGCGCTCGCGAGCCGATTCCACGGCCGTGTCCAGGGTGCGCGCCGCATCCACGCGCATGAGATCGCGCGCCTGTGCGTGGTCGATGGTGTCGCCGTACGGATAGGTCCAGGCGTGGAGAACAGTCAGCGGCACCCCCTGCAGGTCGGCTTCGTCGGCGGCCCAGATCAGCGCGGCGCGTGCGTGATCCGAGTCGTCGACGCCGACGACGACCCGCACCGGGCGACTGTCGGCCGCGGTGCCGTTGATCACCACCACCGGGCCTGCCGACCGGCGCACCGCCGCCCGGGCCGTGTCGCCCAATAGTTGTTTCATGACACCGTGTCGGTGGCTACCTCCGACCACGACAATTCCCTCATCCGTTCCTGCCTCGGCGAGCACACCGGCCGCGGGCCCGGCGGAGATCGAGGGTGTGACGCGCAGAGCCGGATGCGCCGCGCGCAGCGTCTGCACGAGTTCCTCGAGGTCGGTTTCGGCGTGGGCGGCGGCATCGCCGATCTCGACGCCGGCGTACGCGTAGCCCGCCGCGGTCGCCGCGATGACGTCCTGGTAGGAGGTCACGACGGTCAGGCCGACGCCAAGCAGCACTGCTTCCCGAGCGGCCCACATGACCGCGTTGTACGAATTCGGCGAACCGTCGTACCCGGCTACGAGCTTCTTCGTCATACGACTGATGGTGGCTTGATTCCGCTGTGCGCTCTAGGGCCATCCGGCACCAAGCAATACAGCCTCCCGCGTGTGACGCAAGACCCTACGAACGACCGAAGGCAAACGTCACCATCGTCTTCATGACACAACAGGCGCGCGGAACGATCCATCCGCAGCACGACGCGCTGGGCCTCATCCGGCTCAGCGACGACGACTGCTGGCGGATGCTGTCTCACTATTCGATTGGACGGGTCGGCGTCGTTCACGGCGGCGCACCCATGATCTTCCCGGTCAACTACGCCGTCGACGGTCGGTCCGTCGTCGTTCGGACTGCGCCCGGCACCAAACTGGCGCTCGCCCGCTTCAACACCCCGGCCGTCTTCGAGATCGACGACGCCTTCGATGCTCTCGAGACCGGCTTCAGCGTCATGGTGCACGGCACCTTGCGCTCGGTCGACGATCCGGATGAATGTGCGCGGCTGCAAGCGCTACCCCTGCGGGCGTGGGCCCCCGGTGACCGCGACTACTTCGTCCGGCTCGTCCCGGAGTGGCTGAGCGGCCGCCGCATTCCACCGCACATGGAAGCCGACGGCCTCGGCACCGACGCGGGCTAGCTCCTCGCCTGTATGACACGTCTCCTCACCGATCACGTCGCCGCCGAACGACATCTCGGCTCACGCGCGGCATGGCTGCGCGCCGCCGTGCTCGGCGCCAACGACGGCCTCATTTCGACCGCCAGTCTCGTCGTGGGCGTTGCGGCGGCGAGCAGCACTCGGTCCGCGACTCTCATCGCCGGGATCGCCGGCCTGACCGCTGGTGGGCTCTCGATGGCTGCCGGTGAGTACGTCTCGGTCAGTTCACAACTCGACACTGAGCGAGCGGATCTGGCGCGGGAGGCAAGAGAACTCGCGAGTGACCCCGCCGCTGAAGTCGCCGAGCTGTCCGCGATCTACCAGGACCGCGGGCTCAGCGCGTCGCTCGCGCAGGACGTCGCCACCGAGTTGTCGCGCCGAGACCAACTGGCCATTCATGCGCGCGACGAACTGGGCATTGACATAAACGCTCTCGCTCGTCCCCGGCAGGCGTCGGCTGTCTCGGCGTTCTCGTTCGTGACCGGCGCACTCGTTCCGGTCGTCGTGATCGCCGCGGCCCCGGCGTCGGTTCGCGTGGTCGCGACGATGCTGGCGACACTGATCGGCCTTGGTGCGCTGGGCGTGACCGGCGCGCGGCTCGGCGGCGCTCCGCAGGGTCGGGCCGCCGTACGGGTCCTGGTCGGCGGCGTCCTCGCACTGGCGATCTCGCTCGGCATCGGTCACCTGGTGGGCGGTGTTGTCTAAGTCACCGTGTCGGAGATCCGCGTGCGATTGCTGATCGTCGAAGACGACCCGGCCATCGCTGAGCCGTTACGCGAAGGGCTCACCCGCAACGGTTACGACGTCGACCGTGTGACGACGGGCCGTGACGCCGTCGCGGCTGCGTCGGATTACGACCTCGTACTGCTCGACCTCGGCCTTCCCGACATCGACGGCAAGGAGGTATGCCGAGAGATCCGGCGTTCGTCCGATGTCCCGATCATCGTCGTCACGGCGCGCGGCGACGAGATCGATCGGGTGATCCTGCTGGAGTTTGGCGCCGACGACTACCTCGTGAAGCCCTTCGGATTCCGGGAGCTCGCCGCTCGCATCACCGCCGTGACGCGACGATCCAAGGTGCAGACGTCGCTCCCGGCGTCCCTTTCCGTGAAGCTCGACGACCGCGCCAGCTTTAAGGCGAGCCAGCAGGAGCAGTTCGACGCCATGCTCGCGGCCGTCAACGGGCTGCTGGGCCTGGCGCTGTTCATCGCACTGCTCGGGATCGGCAACACCCTGGCGCTCTCGGTGCTCGAGCGAACGCGCGAGATCGGTCTGCTGCGCGCCGTGGGTATGGTCCGCGGCCAGACCCGCCTCATGGTGCTCGACGAGTCGGCGATGGTCGCCGTCTTCGGTGCGGCGCTCGGCGTCGTCGTGGGCCTGTTCTTCGGGGCGGCCGTCACCATGGCGCTGCCGGCGTCCGTCGCCCAGTCGGTTGCGATCCCGTACACGACGATCGCGGTGATCGTGCTCATCGCGGCTGTCTGCGGGCTCGTCGCCGGCCTGATTCCGGCGCGCCGTGCGTCGCGCCTCGACGTGTTGGCGGCCGTGGCCGCGCAGTAGCGCTAGTCGAGGAGACCGACGAAGTTCTCGAGCTGGCGCAGGTTGCGGCACTCGTAGATCCCGTCGCAATGCGTGCCGTATTCCGACACGATCGAGTCGCCTGTGTCCCAGTAGGACCGCGGTTCGGGGTTGAGCCAGTAGACGTGCCGAGCCCGCTTGTTCATTTCGTGCACGACCCAGCTCTGCGCCGCGTGGTAGTTGTTCCGCGCGTCGCCGAGCAGCAGGACCGTCGACTTGGGCGAGAGCTCCTTGCCCCACTTCTCCCAGAAGACTTCGAACGCGTGGCCGTAATCGGAGTGTCCGTCGACCCAGATCACGTCGGCCTCGGTGTTCACGCGTGCGATGGCTTCGGTGATGTCCTCGACGCCCGTGAAGAAGTCGGTCACCTCGTCGATGCCGTCGATGAACACGAACGAGCGCACCTTCGAGAACTGCGTGTTGAGCGCGTAGGTGAGGTGCAGCGTGAAGCGGGCGAAGGCGGCAACCGATCCGGAGATGTCGGCGATGATGATCAGTTCGGGCTTGGCCGGACGCGGGTACTTGAACTTCGGCTCGGCCGGCACGCCGCCGTAGGACAGCGAGTGGCGCACCGTGTTGCGGAAGTCGAGCGGGCCCTTCCGGCCGTGACGGCGCTTACGCGCGAGACGCACCGCGAGCTTGCGGGTGAGCGGGGCGATCGCCTTGCGGAGGTTGTTCAGCTCGTCCTTGGACGCGTGCATGAAGTCGATGTCCTCGGGCAGCGGCTTGCGCAGTGTGCGGGCCATCGCTTCAGGACCCCGATCCGCGACGAGGCGGCGACGGATCTCGGCTTCGATCTCCTGGCGCAGCTTTTCGATGCGGGCGTTGTATTCGTCATTGGCGAGGCGTTCTTCGAGCGGCGTCATGCCGCCGTCGGCTTCCTCCTGCGCCTCCTGCATCATCCGCTCGAGCATCCCCTCGAGGTCGAGGTTTCGCAGCGTGCGGTACAGGTAGTACGTGCCGCCGACGGGACGGCCCGGCTCCATGCCGGCGTAGCGCTGCACTGCCTGCTTGGCGAGCGCCTTGATCATGGCGTCGTCGGCATTCATCAATGCCTTGAACAGCATCTCGGCCATCTGCTCGGGCGTGAGCCCGTCCATGCCGCCCGAGCCGTCCTGGCCCTGCTGCATTTCGCGCAACATCTCGAGCGCCGCCTCGTCGAGCGCGCCGTTGCCGTCGCCCCCTTCGGGGGGCGCCATGCGCGTCGAGAAGTACACCTCGAAGACGGTCTCGAAGGCGCGCCAGTGCGACGCCGACTTCACCATCGTCGCGGCGAGCGCGTACTTGAACGCCTCGCGGTCTTCGAGCGGGATGTGCTTGACGGCCTGCATCGCGTCGATGGACTCCGTCAGGCTGACGGGCAGACCGGCGTTACGGAGCTCCGTAACGAAGCCCGTCAGAAGATCAAGCATTAGTTGTTGCTGAGTTCCTTGGTGGCCTTGGCGATGTCGCTTTGGTACTTGAGCAGGATGTGCAGCGTTTCCTTCGCCTGCTCGGCGTCGATCGAGTCGATGCCCAGCAGCACGAGGGTGCGGGCCCAGTCGAGCGTCTCGGAAACCGACGGCGCCTTCTTGAGGTCGAGCTGACGGATCGAGCGCACGATACGCACGATCTGATCGGCGAGGTGATCGGTGATGCCCTCGACGCGGGTGACCACGATCTCCTTCTCGCGGTCGAGCTGCGGGTAGTCGATGTGCAGGAAGAGGCACCGACGCTTGAGAGCCTCGGAGAGCTCGCGGGTGTTGTTCGACGTGAGGAACACCAGCGGAATCTGCTTGGCCGTCACCGTGCCGAGCTCGGGGATCGACACCTGATACTCGGAAAGGATCTCGAGCAGCAGCGCTTCGGTCTCGATCTCGACGCGGTCGACTTCGTCAATGAGCAGCACGACGGGCTCTTCGGCGCGGATGGCCTCGAGCAGCGGTCGGGTCATGAGGAAGTCCTCGCCGAAGATGTCCTCTTCGATTTCCTTCCAGGTGCCGCCGTCCTCGGCGTTGCGCTGGGCCTGGATGCGAAGCAGCTGCTTCTTGTAGTTCCACTCGTAGAGCGCCTTGGCCTCGTCGAGGCCCTCGTAGCACTGGAGACGGATCAGGCGGGCACCCGTGATCTCGGCCACCGACTTCGCAAGCTGCGTCTTGCCGGTACCGGCTGGGCCCTCCACGAGGATCGGCTTCTGCAGCCGGTCGGCCAGGTGCACGACACCGGCGATGCCCTCGTCGGCGAGGTATGCGACATCGTGCAGCTTTTGCCGAACTTCGGCGACGGATTCGAAGCGGTGATCAGCCATCCGCTGAATCTAATTGAGAACTTGACCGATCGGTCTAGTTTTGCCCACTCAGGCCGCGTGGCGACCCCGCTGCGCCGGTTGATCCACGATCAACACCGGCACCGGTCCGCCCGCCGACAGCCGTTGAGCGACGCTGCCGAGCACGACTTTCGCCAGGCCGGCGCCGCGGGCGCCGACCACGATGACGTCGGCACCGTCCAGCGCGGCGCGGTCACGCAATGCCTGCACCGGCTCGCCGCGCAAGACAACCATGTGCGGTGTCAGACCTCGAAAGAACCGGGCGCTCCGACGCAGCTGGCTCATCGCCGCGCGCTCGGTCGCCGGTGGGGCGTCGATCGGAATCACCCGGGCGATCGTCACCTGCTCGATCCGTCCCGCAAACATCGAGCGGGCCCGGCTCACCGCGGCCAGCGACTCTGCCGATCCGTCGGCGCCGACCAGGATGCGCAAGCCACCCTTGTCGTCCGAGTGCGCTGCAGGCGGAGCGGGTTGCGCGGGATGCATCGGCGAGGCAATGGCGATCGGCAATGCGAGCGGGCCGAACGTCAGGCCGAGCAGCAGCCAGTTGTACCCGTCGTAACCACGCCGACGCATGCCGTATCCGAGCGCGATCGCCTCGAGAAGCCACGCTGTCACGAGAACGATGCCGAGCATCTGACTCATCGACTCGTGAACCCTCCGTCAACGGCGATGGCCTGTCCGGTCACGAAGCTCGACCCCGGCCCGCATAACCACACGACCGCTTCCGCGATCTCGTCGGGCGTGCCGAGCCGGCGAACCGGCTCGAGTTCCATCAACGCGCGCTCGGCTTCCGCGCTGCCGCCGGTGGCACGAGTGATCATCTCGGTGTCGATGACGCCCGGGCACACCGCGTTGACGCGCACGCCGCGCTCGGCGAACTCGAGCGCGGCGGACTTGGTGAGACCGACCACGCCGTGCTTCGACGCGACGTAGGCGCCCGCGCCGGCAAACCCGACGAGTCCGGCCACCGACGCGATGTACACAATCGCACCGCCGCCTCGTTCGACCATGTGCGGCAACTCGTGGCGCATGCAGGACCAGACACCCGTCAGATTCACTGCGAGCGTGCGATTCCAGTCTTCCGGCGTCGTCACATCGGTCGTTGCCGATACCCCTTCGATGCCGGCGTTGTTGCACGCAAAGTCGAGAGCGCCGAACGTCGCCACGCATTCGGCGACCATGCGGGCGACGGCCGCATCGTCGGCCACGTCGGTCTCGACGAAGTGTGCCGGAAACCCCTTCGCCGCGATTTCGTGCTCGACCTCGATCCCCCGCGCCGCCGAAACGTCGGCAAGAAGGACCGATGCTCCCGCGTCTGCGAACGCAAACGCGGTCGCCCGGCCGATGCCCGACGCCGCGCCAGTGATGATGGCCACCTTGCCGTTGAGAAGGCTTGCTTGCATGACATTGATCCAACGCGATCGCCGCCACTGCGGATAGGGCCGAAGGTCGTTCCGTGGTCGGAATTTTGGCTCTGCCCCAGTGAGTGGCATCGGCGCACGCTCACGGCATGACAACGCCACGAATCGCCGTGGGCGTCGACGGCTCGCGTTTCGCGGCCTTCGCCCTCGATTGGACGATCGCCCGAGCCGCGGCGCTCGTCGTCGGCTTCGGCCGTCATCGCCGGCCGCTGGGCTTTCTTGGCTCGGTCAGCCGACGCTGCGTGCATCGCGCGCCCTGCGCCGTCACCGTCGTGAAATCGGCAGCGAACGACTAGAGGCAGACTTTCGTCATGGAGTCGCAACGACGCGTGCTGTTCGGAACCGTCGAGTCTCTCGACCAACACGACACCGGCGCCGGCCATCCCGAACGCCACGCCCGCCTCGAAGCGGTGGAGCGCGGCTTGGCCCAGGTGGATTTGGGTGAGGCCCTGGTTCGTATCGAGCCCCGAGCGGCCACCACAACCGAACTCGAGTCCGCCCACTCCCTGGCGTACATCGAAGCGCTCGAGGCGTTCGCCGATTCCGGCGGCGGCGAGTTGGATCCCGACACGCCGGTTGCCCCCGGGTCCTGCGTCACGGCGCGCTTGGCCGCCGGGCTCGGGCTCGCCGCGATCGACGCTCTCCGTGCCGGAGCCGGCGACGTGGCCTTCGTCGCCGCCCGGCCGCCGGGCCACCACGCGAACATGACTCGCGGTTCAGGCTTTTGTCTCTTCAACAACGTGGCCGTCGCCGCGGCAACCCTCGCGGACGCCGGTGAACGCGTAGCGATCGTGGATTGGGACGTGCACCACGGAAACGGAACGCAGGCCATCTTCTGGGACGACCCGCGCGTCCTGTACGTGTCAACCCATGAATCGCCGGCCTATCCCGGCACGGGTGCCGCGCGCGAGATCGGAGGCCCGCGCGCGCCGGGACTGACGATCAACGTTCCCCTTCCGGCGGGGGCGACGGGCGACACCGCGCTGCGTGCCCTGGACGACATCGTCACCGAAGCCGTGGACAGTTTCGATCCGACCTGGGTCCTGATTTCGGCGGGCTTCGACGCGCACCGGGACGATCCCCTCGCCGATCTGCGCTGGACCTCGGGCGACTACGCCGCGCTCACCCAGCGCGTGCTGTCCTACGCCCCGCGCGCCGGACGGGTTGCGGCGTTTCTCGAAGGCGGTTACGACCTGCAAGCACTCGCTGACTCGACGGCGGCCACCCTCGCCGCTCTCGCGGGCGCGTCCCTCGACGTCGAACCCGCGAGTTCGGGGGGCCCAGGATCCGACCACGTCGAACAAGCACGCCGTCTTCGCAACGATCAACTCGAGGCGATGGCATGAACGAGACCGTCGTCGTCGGCCTCGACGCTTCCGACAACGCGGTCGCTGCGCTCGCGTGGGCCCGCTCGTATGCCGCCGCAACGCAGGCCGATCTCGTCGCTGTGCACGCGCTCGGGTTGTTGGAGCGGACCGCGACCGGCGGGCTGGAATCGTCGCAACGACATCGCACGGAGATCACGCACCGCTACGAAGCCATCGCTCAGGAAGTACCTGCTGTCGTTCGCGACGGCGAACCGGCCGACGCGTTGCTCGCCGCAGCCCGCGCGCTCGGAGCGACACTGATCGTCGTCGGCACCCGAGGCGAAGGCAACGCCAGCGTCACGTCGCTGGGCTCGACCAGCGCTCAGCTCATTCTTCGCTCGGAATGCCCCGTCGTCGTCGTGCCGGTGGGATAGTCCGGCAGTGCCTTGATCGGCATGTCGACATGGACAATGCCGTGATCGATCGACAGGACCCGCTCGGGACACCACGCGCCGAACACGCGCAGCATCGCCCGGTTGTCGCCCAGGACGTCGGCTTCGAACTTGGTGATGCCCTTCGCCCGGGCCCAACCACCGAGATACCGCAGCAGGAGCGAGCCGAGACCGATTCCTTGCCAGTCGTCTCGGATGACAAAGGCGACTTCGCCGGTCCCCGCGGCGGTCGCATCGAAGCGACCGACGCCGACGATGTCTCCCGCGTGCGTCGCCACGAACGCTTCACGGCGGTCACCGTCGACCTGCGTGAAGCGCCGAATCTCGTCCACGGTGAGGTGCGGATGAGGCGAGAAGAAACGGAAGCGCTTCGACTGCTCCGACAACGCTTCGTGAAAGCGAACCAGTGCCTCGGCGTCGTGCGGTTCGATCGACCGCACGCCGACCTGACGGCCATCCCGCAACACGAAGTGCTCCCGGGACGCAACGGGCTCGAGGGCTGTATCCATGCGTTCATTCCAGGCCAGGATCGTCCCTCCCAGCCAGAGTCCTAGGGCCCTACCCACTGCGAGCCGGAGTTGGTCCAATGGTTGTCGTGACGTATGCGCTGGTGATCCTCGCTGTGTTGGCGGTGAACCTCATGCCCGCGTTCGGGCCGCCGACGTGGTCCGTCATCGTGTTGTTTTCCCTGCATACGAGCACGAACCCGGTCGTGCTCGTCGGTATTGCCGCCGCGTCGGCCGCCAGCGGTCGCTTCGTCCTGGCCTACGCGGTTCGCCGCCTGCGGACACACCTCCCCGCCTCGACCACCGCGAACCTGACCGCCGCCGGCCAGTACCTGGTGTCGCACAAGACGCATGCGTTCGTCGCGCTCGGCCTCTTCGCGCTCTCACCCGTGCCCTCTGCGCAACTATTCGAGGCCGCGGGCCTTTTACCGATACGGCTGCGTCCTTTCGTGTCGTCGTTCTTTCTCGGACGGCTCGTCAGCTACTCGATCTACGTGGGCGGCGCCCAGGCCGCGCGCGGCACGACCGTGGGCGAAACCTTGCTCGGATCGCTGCGCAGCCCGGCCGGCGTGGCGCTGCAAGTCCTGATGCTTGTGGGGCTCGTGGGTCTGGCGCGGGTCGACTGGGCGAAACGCCTCAATCAACCATCTACGGCGGTCGCATCCTCCGACCGACCCAAGGAGACGATCCCATCATGAAGTTCACCGACTTCGATCCCGCTCAGGTGGCCGCCGAGTCGGACTTGTTCGCGCCGACGGTCATCCAACTGTCGCCGGAGCGGTGCGCCGACCTGCTGCACCACAACCGGTGGGGACGTATCGCCATTGCCACGCCCGGTTGGCCAACCATTCGTCCGATCAACTTTGCCTTCGACGACCACGACATCGTGTTCCGCACCGGTCACTCCGGCTACTTCAACGACACCACGCTCACCGCCGTCGCCCTCGAGATCGACGACGCGGAACCCGCGGGTGAATGGGGCTGGAGCGTGATCGCCGAAGGCACGGCGCTCGACATCACCAACACCCTCACGCTGCGCTCCACCCCACTGCCCTCGAGTCTGCAGCGGGCGTGGGCGCCCGGTCTCAAAGACCGCTGGATCCGGCTGACCACGGACCGGATCAGCGGCGTCGCCTTCGGTCCGGTCCCCTGGCTTTCGATGGGGCTCGACTGATGGACGAGATGCGTGAGCTTTCCGCCGACGAGTGCCTCGGCCTGCTGCGATCCCAGCGGTGGGGCCGCGTCGCGATGCCGGTCGAGGACTGGCCGGCGATCCTGCCCGTCAACTACGCGTGTGACGACCACAATCTCGTCTTCCGTACCGGTCCCGGCGTGAAGATCGCCGAGGCGCCCATGCGGTTCGTTGCGTTCGAAGTCGACGGCGCCGCGCCCGACGGCGAGTGGGCGTGGAGCGTGCTCGTCCAAGGGCCCGCGTTCGACATCACGAATTGCATCGACGAGGTCTCGCGGCAACTACAGGACGTGCCCATCGACACGTGGGCGCCGGGCGACAAGCCCTATCTCGTCCGGATTCGCATCGAACGCATCAGCGGCCGGACGTTCGGGCCCGTACCGGCGTGGTCGCTCGCCGAGCGTTAGTGCGGCCGGCCTCCGCTGCGTCGTTCGGCCAGCCGGGCGGCGTACACGGCGGCTTCGGTGCGGCGCGACATCCCGAGCTTCGCGAGAAGGTTCGACACGTAGTTCTTCACTGTCTTCTCGGCGAGGAACATCTGCTCGCCGATCTGCCGGTTCGTCAGGCCATCGGCGATGTGGTTGAGCACCTTGCGTTCCTGCTCGCTCAACATCGCGAGTTCGTCGGTCTCCTCGTGCTTGCGCAACCGGTCGAGCACCCGCGTCGTGACCGCAGGGTCGAGCAACGACTTGCCGGACGCCACCCGCCGGATCCCGTCGACCAGGTCAGACCCCTTCACGTCTTTCAGCACGTACCCCGCTGCCCCCGCCAGGATCGCGGCGTAGACCGCTTCGTCGTCGGCGACCGAGGTCAGCATGATGCAGGCAACGGTGGGGTGCACCGAACGGATTTCACGACAGACCTCGATGCCGTCGGCGTCGGGCAGGCGCACGTCGAGCACCGCGACGTCCGGCGCGACCGCGAGTACGCGTGTCAGAGCCTGCTCGCCCGTCGCCGCCTCGCCGGCCACGACGAAGTCTTCTTCGGCCTCGAAGAGCTCGCGCAGTCCGCGCCGCACGACTTCGTGGTCGTCGACGAGGAAGATTCGTGTCGCCATACACATATTGTGCCGTTCGAGCGCGTCTCATGTTGACGTACTCTGACCTCGTGACAGTTGCGGGGCCACGCGCGTTACAGAGACTGGTCGACGCCGTGCTGACGATCGGCGACGGCCTCGACCTCCCGACCACTTTGCAACGCATCGTGGAGGCGGCGGCCGATCTCGTTGACGCCCGGTACGGAGCTTTGGGTGTGCTCGATCCATCGGGAACCCGGCTGTCCCAATTCATCACCGTCGGACTCGACGACGACCAGCGGGCCCGCATCGGTGCGTTGCCCGAAGGCCACGGGATTCTGGGCGCACTCATTCTCGACGCGCAGCCCCTCCGCCTTCCCGATCTCACGGAACATCCCGACAGCTTCGGATTTCCACCGAACCACCCGCCGATGCACTCCTTCCTCGGTGTGCCGATCCGGCTGCGGGACCAAGTCTTCGGCAACCTCTACCTGACCGACAAGCAGTCGGCTGAGGTCTTCACCGATGTCGACGAAGAACTCGTGGTGCAGCTCGCGTCGGCCGCAGGAATTGCGATCGACAACGCACACATGCACTCACGGGTGCACGAGCTGGGCCTCGTGGAAGACCGGGAGCGAATCGCCCGGGATCTCCACGACACGGTCATCCAGCGATTGTTCGCCACCGGCCTTTCGCTGCAAGCCGCGACGCGCCTCGTCACGCGCGATGCCGACCGCGCCATCGAGCGCATCGCCGCAGCGGTCGACGACCTCGACGTCACCATCAAAGAAATCCGCTCTGCGATCTTCGGTCTCGAGAGCCAACCGGCGGCGACGGAAGGCACCCGAAAGGCAGTCGTCGTCATGCTGGCGGAAGCAAGCCGCTCGATCGGATTCGAACCGCGCGTCACGTTTGAAGGGCCAATCGATTCGGGGTTGGACGACGACACGGCCGTCGATGTCCTAGCTGTCTTGCGCGAGGCTTTGAGCAACATCGCCCGTCATGCGCACGCGACCCGAGCCGACGTCTCGTTGACGGTCGGCTCCGAGGTGTGCCTCACCGTGACCGATGACGGCGTCGGCCCTCCACCTGAGCATGGCCCCGGGAACGGGCTCCGGAACATGGCGACGCGCGCCGAAGCCCATCAGGGATCGATGCTGATCTCTGCCGCGGCGGGCGGAGGAACCCGTCTGGAATGGCGGGTGCCTCGCAGCTGAGCGTCACGCGGCCGGTATCTCCATCTCGAAGTGGAGGAAACCACTGTCGAAGGTGGTCTTGCGGTTTGGCGCCCAGTGGCGCAGCAAGGTGATCGCGGCTCGGTTGTCGCCGAAGGTGTCGGCCTCGAAGGTCGTGATGCCGAGGGCACGAGCGCGTTGGCCGAGTTCGTTGAGGATGCGGGTCGCCAGGCCCTGTCCCTGGAATGCATCACCGACCACGATCGCCACTTCAGCACTATCAGGACCGGTCCGGTCGTAGCGGCCGACGGCGACGATCTGATCGTTCAGCGTCGCCACGAACGCCTCCCGATCAATGTGATCGACATGCGTGAAGTGCTCTGCTTCGTCCTGGGTGAGGACTGGGTGGGGGCGGAAGAACCGGAGGCGACGAGCCTCGGTGCTGAGTGCGTCATGGGCGGCGATGAGTCGTGCCGTGTCCGCCGCATCGATGGGTCGAACCGTGAACTCCATGAGATCTGAAACGGTTCACGCGGCCGCACGATTCCACACCGTGACGTGAAATCCGTCACACGACCGCGTGGCTTGATCGCTACAACGCGAACTTCCACACGATGCGTTCGGCGCCCTCGGCCCAGTAGTCGGCGTCAACTCGCATCGGAGCGCCGTACCGGCGGTTCCAGAATGGGTAACCGATCTCTTTGTGGCGGACGCCGCTCACCGCCAGCAGGTCGGTGTAGCCACGGTCGCGGGCGACCGACTCGATGACGTCCATCATCGCCAGGCCCACCCCCCGGCCGAGCCAAGCATGCGCGACGTACACGCTGAACACTTCCGCTGGATTCTCCAGGCCGGCGGTCAGATCGTCGTCGAGCCACAAGCCCCCAAGCCCGGCGACGCCCACGATGATCCCGTCGGCGACGGCGACGACCGCGTACGCAGCCTGTCCGAGCGCGTCGATGCGTTGCGCAGTTTCCGCGTCCGCATAGTCGGGGTTCAGCTGGGTGAACCACGCGTGGAGCAACAACTCGACGCCGGCGCGATCCCGCGCCGGATCGAGTTCTCTAACCGCGAACTTGGCCAGTGCCGTGCACCACGTACTTGGTCGTGGTGAGCTCGCGCAGACCCATCGGCCCGCGGGCGTGCAGCTTCTGCGTCGAGATCCCGATCTCGGCGCCGAAGCCGAACTGCTCACCATCGGTGAAGCGGGTCGAGCAGTTGACCATGACCGCCGCTGCGTCGACTTC
The DNA here is from genome assembly GCA_048498715.1 of Actinomycetota bacterium. Lineage (GTDB taxonomy): Bacteria > Actinomycetota > Acidimicrobiia > Acidimicrobiales > JACCXE01 > JACCXE01. The sequence continues at coordinate 374,510 of JBEHXL010000001.1, forward strand.
GTGGGTGAATCGTTCGCTGGCCGCCAGCTCGGAGGTGACGATCGCCTCGGTGTGGCCGCTGCTGTACCGGTTGACGTGCGCGATGGCAGCGTCGATGTCGTCGACTACGGCCACGCTCATCTTGAGATCGAGGAACTCCGACGCGAAGTCGGACTCGGCGGCCTCGCCGATCGACGGAAGGACCGCACGCGCCGCGGCATCGCCGACCAACTCCACGCCATCGAGTGCCGCGGCCACCTTCGGCAGGAACTCGTTCGCCACCGACGCGTGCACCACCAGCGACTCGGTTGCGTTGCACACCGACGGCCGCTGTGTCTTGCCGTTCACGACAATGGCTTCGGCCATGTCGAGATCAGCGGACGCGTCGACGTACACGTGGCAGTTGCCGTCACCATCGATCACATACGGCACCGTCGCGTTCTCGAGGATCGACGCAATGAGCGACGGACCTCCACGCGGGATCAAGCAGTCGACGACGTCGCGTAGGCGCATGAACTCCACCGCCGCTTCGCGCGATACGTCGTCGACGAGCGTCACCGCGTCGGCCGGCAAACCGGCCTTGGCCACGCCCTCGCGCAGCGCGGCGGCAATCGCCCGGTTCGAGTTGATCGCCGCCGACGAACCCCGCAGGAACGCACCGTTGCCTGACTTGAGGCACAGGGCCGCCGCGTCGGAGGTCACGTTCGGACGGTTCTCGTAGATGATCGCGACCACGCCGAGCGGGACCCGCGTGCGCTCGATGCGCAGTCCGTTCGGACGCACCCAGCCGTCGAGTACCTCGCCCACGGGGTCGGGCAGGTTCGCAACCTGGCGCAGCCCGTCGGCCATCGACTCGATGCGCGCCTCTGTCAGCCGGAGGCGATCGATGACCGTCGCGCTCGTGCCTTCGGCCTCCGCGGCGGCAACGTCGGCCGCGTTCGCTTCCAGAATCTCGGCGCTGCGCGCCAGCAGCACGTCGGCGGCGGCGAGCAACGCAGCGTTCTTCGTGTCGGTACTGGCGAGCGCCACTTCGCGAGCGGCGGCCTTGACGAGAGCACCCTGGGCTGCGACATCCATACCCAAAGGCTACCGATAGCGTCGGGGTGTGCCCGAAGTGAGGAAAGCCACCATCGCCGACGTCGACGCGCTGTCGCACGCGATCGCGCGTGCGTTCGAAACCGACCCGTTCTGGCGCTGGATGTTCCCGACCGGCGACTTCCTGGCACGTGCGGCCAAGCTCACCGCGTTCGAACTCACCCACGTCCACCTACGCCACGACGAGGTGTGGACCACCACGGGTGAGATCCAGGGTTCCGCGGTCTGGGCGCCGCCGGACCGGTGGCGCCAGACGAACGCCGACACCCTCCGCGGCATCCCGTCGACACTGCGCATCTTCGGCCGGCAGTCGCTCGGCGTGTTGCGCGCCTTCACGGCTGTGCAGAACGCGCACCCACCGGGGCCGCACTACTACCTCGCCATCCTCGGCACCGACCCGGCGTTTCAGGGCAAGGGTGTCGGCTCCGCCGTCCTCGCGCCCGTGCTCGAACGCTGCGACAACGAGGGTCTCGGCGCGTACCTCGAGTCAAGCAAGGAAGAGAACATCGCGTTCTACAACCGGCAGGGCTTCGAACTCACCCGTCGCCTCGACCTGCCCGCGGGCTGCCCGCCCGTATGGGCGATGTGGCGCGACCCCCGATGAGATGGCCGTGGTCCAAGAAGGGCAAGAAGCGGGAGCGCATCGACGCCTTCACCCTGACCGACCCGTGGCGCTCGTTCGTGCAGGACGCCCAGCAGGCCAAGACCCGCTTCGAGACCATCACGGAACAAGTGCAGGACGGGCCGTTGCGCGACCGGCTTCACGAGGTCGAAGAGCGCATCGCGGACGGCGTCGACGCGTGCTGGCGCATTGCGCAGAGTGGTTACCAACTCCAACAGACCATTCGGCAGGTGGGCACGAGCACCTCGGAGTCGGTCAGTCGCATGAAAACGCGCGAGGACGAGACCGAACAGAAGCTCGCTGCGCTCATTTCGAACCTCGACGAGTCCGTCGCCCGTGCCGCCGAACTGGCGACCGGTCAACTCGACGGACTCGACGCGTTGACCGACGACGTGAACGGGGTCGTCGGTGACCTCGAGGCGCTGCGACAGGCCCTCGCCGAAATCGACAACAAGTAACTCGCTACGATCGCCCGCATGTGGAAGCTGATCCAGCGCATCCGTCGGTACTTCACGGCCGCCGGCAACATGAAGTTCAACGAGCTCGCCGACCCGAAGGTCCAGCTCGAACAGGCGCTGGCTGAGGCGCAAGACCAGCACCGCCGCCTGACCGAACAGGCCGCGAGCGTCATCGCCAACCAGAAGCAGACCGAGATGCGTCTGTCGCGCGCGATGGAGGACCTCGAGAAGGTCAACGCATCGGCCCGTCAGGCTGTGCTCATGGCCGACGAAGCCACGAAGTCCGGCGACGCGGCGAAGGCCGCCGAATACACGCGGGCGGCTGAAGCGTTCGCGGGCCGTCTCGTGTCGGTCGAGCGCGAGGTGGAGTCGCTCAAGACGCTGTCGCTCCAGTCGACCGAAGCGGCCGACAAGGCCAAGGCCGCCGTGCAGCAGAACGCATCGGTGCTCCAGCAGAAGCTCAACGAAAAGCAGAAGCTCCTCAGCCAGCTCGACCAGGCGAAGATGCAGGAGCAGATGAACAAGGCGATGCAGCAACTCTCCGCCGCCGTCGGCCAGGACGTTCCCACGCTCTCCGAGGTCCGCGACAAGATCGAGGCCCGTTACGCCAAGGCAATCGGCAACGCCGAGTTGCAGAGTTCCACGGTCGAGAGCCGCATGCTCGAAGTCGAGCAGGCGGCGCAGGACACCGAAGCCGTCGCCCGCCTCGACAAGATCAAGGCGCAGCTGGGCATCACCTCCGCCGCTCCGGCGGAACAGCCCAAGCCCGAATAGACCTTCTCCTGATCCTGGGGGACCTTCGTCCCTAGCGACGAACTCTTTTTTCGCCGCACTGTGGCCCCATGGGCACGCAGACAATTCCCACCCACGGCGAATTCGCCACCGTCGCTTACGACGAATGCATCCGACGTCTCGGATGGGAAACGATCGGCCGCGTCGGATTTGTCGAACCCGACGGCGTCGTCTCGGTCTACCCCGTGAATTACGCGCTACACGACGGCGCAGTCGTGTTCCGCACAACCCCGCGTCGCGCCGCAATTCTCAGCGGCGGCGCGGTGACCTTTGAGGTCGACCGCGTCGACGATGTTCGCGGAACCGGCTGGAGCGTCATAGCTCGGGGCCACGTGACACTGCTCGACGACAGCCCTCTCGGCGCCGCACCAGTCACCTGGGCACCCGAGGGCCGCACCGTCACCGCCGTCCTGACGCCCGAATCCGTGACGGGCCGAGAGATCTCTCAGTCCCGCCACGCTGCGGGCTAGCGAGATGCGGTCCGTCGCCAACCTCAGAAGGGAACACCCATGGCCAGTCCTCAAGCCCTCGACTACCCCGCCCATCTAGACGGACACCTCGACAGTCCGAGCCGCGTTCTGTGGCTCGTCAAATGGTTCCTCTTGATTCCACACGCGATTGCGCTCGCGTTCCTGTGGATCGGGGTGACGGTGCTCACGGCGGTTGCGGGCGTCGCAATCCTGTTCACCGGCGTCTACCCGCGTTGGATCTTCGAGTTCAATCTCGGAGTGATGCGCTGGTCGTGGCGCGTCGCTTTCTACGGCATCTCTGCGTTCGGCACGGACCGCTATCCGCCGTTCAGCCTGCAGCCCGAGCCCGACTATCCGGCGCACTTCGACGTCGATTACCCCGACCACCTCTCGCGCGGTCTCGTGCTGGTCAAGTGGTGGCTGCTCGCCATCCCCCACTACTTGATCGTGTCGTTCTTCGCCGGAGGCCTCGGCTACACGCTCGGCGGAAATCGCATCGCGGCCGGCGGCGGCCTCGCCAGTCTCCTGGCCATCGTCGCGATGGTCATCAACGCGTGGAAGGGCAGCTATCCCGAATCGCTGTTCGACTTCATCATGGGCATGAACCGCTGGTGCTTCCGGGTGCTGGCCTACGTCACCTTGATGCGTGACGAATACCCGCCGTTCCGCTTCGACGCAGGCGGCGAGATCGGAGCGCCGGCATGACAACGATCAAGGAAGCGGCGGACACGTTCCTGTCGCACCACCGCATCGCAGTGACGGGCGTGTCGCGCACTCCCGCTGGCCACGGGGCCAACACCGTCTACAAGCGCCTGCGCGACCGTGGCTACGAGGTGTTCGCGGTCAACCCGAACGCGGACACGGTCGAAGGCGACGTCGCCTATCCGTCTCTCAGCGCGATTCCGGGAGGCGTCGAGGCCGTCGTGCTCGCCGCCAGCCCCGAGCACACCCGCGACTCGGTCAAGGAGTGCGAGCAACTCGGCATCCACGACGTGTGGATGCACCGTGCCTTTGGTGAGGGCAGCGTCGACGACGAGGCGGTCACGTACGGACGTGAGCACGGCATGACGGTGATCGACGGCGGTTGCCCGTGCATGTTCGGACCGACCGCGGATTTCGGCCACAAGCTGATGCGCGTGTTCGCGCACAACGCCGTGCCCCACGACGTCTAAGCGCCGTCGAGCACCACCAGGTCGTCGCGGTGGACGACTTCGTGATCTTCACCCGGATCCAACGCGTCGGAACGCTTGCCCTTCGCTGCGTCCACCCACGCCGCTCCGTGAGCCACAAGGCCCTTGGCGAACACGACACCGTCCGGGCCTGCGATCTCCACTCCGTCGCCTTCGCCGAACGAGCCGGCCACCGCCGTGACGCCAGCGGGTAGCAGCGACGTGTTGCGCTCGATCATGGCCCGGCGAGCACCATCGTCGACGGTGATGGTGCCGCTCGACGCGAGCGCAAAGCCGATCCAGAGCTGCCGCGCCTTGAGCTTCTTTTCGGACGCGCGCACAACAGAGCCGATGCCCGGCTCCCCTGCCACCGCTGCGAGCAGTACGCCCTCGCGCGCGGCCGCCGCGATCACGGTCGGCACGCCGCTGCGCGACGCAATGCGAGCCGCGGCGAGCTTCGACGCCATGCCCCCGCTCCCGCGCTCGGTGCCCGCGCCACCGGCCGCCGCCTCGAGGGCGGCGTCGACGGCGACGATGTCTTCGATCAGCGTCGCGTTTTCGTCGTAGCGAGGGTCGGCCGTGAACACGCCCTCTTGGTCGGTGAGCAACACCAGAAGATCGGCGTCGACGAGATGGGCAACGAGCGCCGCCAGTCGATCGTTGTCACCGAAACGGATCTCGTCGTCGGCCACCGCGTCGTTCTCGTTGACGACCGGCACCACGCCGAGTTCGAGCAGCCGCGTCAGTGTCTGGCGAGCATGCAGGTACTGCTGGCGGTGCACGAAGTCCAGCGGCGCCAACAGCACCTGACCACACACGATCTCGTGCGCCGAGAATGCGTCGTCGTAGACCCGCATGAGCCGGCTTTGACCGATAGCGGCCACGGCCTGCAGCGTCGGCAGATCCTTCGGCCGCGGCTCGTGCAGCCCGATGCGCGGCAGACCGGCGGCGATGGCGCCGCTCGTGACGACCACGACGCGGTGACCGTCGGCTCGGAGCTTGGCCACGTCACCGACGATGCGGGCGATCGACGCCTCGGCGATGACACCGTGCGCGTCGGTGATCGAGCTCGTGCCGAGCTTGACGATGACCGTGCTCATCAATCGACCTCGTACTCGAACGCGAACCCGCCGATGCGAACGATGTCGCCCTGCTGGACACCCGCCCGCTTGAGGGCGCGGTCCACGCCGAGCCGCTTGAGCTTGCCCTGCGCGTAGGCGAGAGCGCCCAGGTCGGTGAGGTCGCTGAGCGCGACCGCTCGTTCGGCGGGACGGCCGAGCACGACCCAGTCGTGCTCGGCCTCACGCTCGATCTTGAAGCCTTCGGGCTCGGGACGGTGGATGACGAACGAGTCGGCGATCGGATCGATGGTGCGGGCGTCGTGCACCATGTCCATCAGACGGCCCAGCAATGGTTTCATGCCCTCGCCGGTCGCCGCCGAGATGCGCTCGCCGTCCCACGGCAGCTCGGCAATCTCGGCCTTGGTGCCGACCACGATGCGGGGCCGCTCGAGCAGGTCGGGCTGGTAGTTGCCCAGCTCGTGCAGCAACGCCTCTTCTTGGTACGCCGGTTCGCGTCCTTCGGCCGACGTGAGGTCGATCAGGACGAGCAGCACGCGAGCGCGCTCGATGTGGCGCAGGAACGAATGGCCGAGGCCCTTGCCCTCGCTGGCCCCTTCGATGAGCCCGGGGATGTCGGCAATCACCATCTCGCGGTCGTCCACGCGCACGACGCCGAGGTTCGGCTCGAGCGTGGTGAAGGGATAGTTGGCGATCTTCGGACGGGCTGCGCTGACGGCCGAGATGAACGTGGACTTGCCGGCATTCGGGAAACCGACGAGCGCGACGTCGGCCATCAGCTTGAGTTCGAGGTCGAGCCAGACCTCTTCGCCGTGCTCGCCCTGCTCGGCGAAGGCGGGGGCGCGTCGGTTGTTCGCGAGGAACCGGGCGTTGCCGCGACCACCCTGACCGCCCGCGCCCGCCTTGTAGCGCATCCCGTCGGAGTGCAGGTCGGCGAGGACTTCGCCATCTGCGGCCTTCACCACGGTGCCGATCGGAACGCCGGAGACGTTGTCGGCGCCGCGCTTGCCGTGCATCTGTCGACCCTTGCCGTGCACACCGGATTCGGCGGCGCGGTGGGGATGATCCCGGAACGCCAGCAGGGACGCGACGTTGCGGTCGGCTACGAGCCAGACGTCGCCGCCGTCGCCGCCGTCGCCCCCATCGGGGCCGCCACGGGGGACGTGGGCTTCACGGCGAAATGACACGGACCCTGCGCCGCCGTTGCCGGCTTTGACGTGGACCTGTGCAGTATCGACAAAGGAGCTGCTCATCGCAGCTGCCGCGCTCTCTTAGATGACAGAGACGATTTTGCGGTTACGGCGCTCGCCGAACTTGACCGCACCGTCGGTGAGGGCGAACAGCGTGTCGTCCTTGCCGATGCCGACGTTCTCGCCGGGGTGGATCTTGGTGCCGCGCTGACGAACGATGATCGCACCGGCACGCACGACGCCACCGTCGAACACCTTCACGCCGAGGCGCTGTGCGTTGGAATCGCGGCCGTTACGGGTTGAGCCGCCGCCCTTGGTCTTTGACATGTCAGTTAGCCCTTGCTGATTCCGGTGATCTCGATGGTCGAGAAGCTCTGACGATGACCCCAACGCTTGCGCTGGTTCGTCTTGTTCTTGTAGGTGAAACCGCGGATCTTCTTGCCCCGACCCTCGCCCACGACACGGGCTGCCACGGAGGCGCCGCCCACGGCGGGGCCGGCGAGCACATTGTCGCCGTCGACCAGCATCAACGGGGTGAAGGACACGTCAGTACCCGAGATCTTCTCGACGTCGAGACGCTGGCCTTCGGTGACCTTGTATTGCTTGCCGCCGGTGCGGATGACTGCGTACATAGGACCGGAGATTGTAGACGACTAGTAGAGATCATGGGCAATTACGAGCCCACGACCCTCACAGTTGGGACACGTTTCCGACAGGGATTCGACCAAACCCTCCGAAATGCGCTTCCGGGTCATTTCGACCAGGCCGAGCTCGGAGATCTCGAAGGCCTGCGTCCGGGTCTTGTCCCGGGCCAGTGCCGTCCGGAACGTCCGCATGACGTCGTCCCGATTCTCTTTGATCTCCATGTCGATGAAGTCGATGACGATGATGCCGCCGATGTCGCGCAGCCGGAGCTGCCGGGCGATCTCCTCCGCCGCCTCGAGGTTGTTCCGGTAGACGGTCTCCTCGAGCGACGACGAACCGACGTTGCGGCCCGTGTTCACGTCGATGACGGTCAGCGCCTCGGTCCGCTCGATGATCAGCGACCCGCCCGAAGGCAGCCACACCTTGCGGTCGAGCGCCTTATGGACCTGCTCGTGGACGTGGTAGCGCTCGAAGATGGGTAGGCCACCTTCGAGGTTCGGATCGTGGTACTCGACCCGGTCGGCCAGCGCGGGGCTGATGTCGGTGACGTAGTCCTTCATGCGCTGGTACAGATCCAGGTCGTCGATGACGATGCTGCGGTAGCTGGCGTTGAACTCCTCACGAATGACGCGCAGTGCGGCGGCGGGCTCCCGGTAGAGCAGCGCCGGCGCCTTGGCCTTCGCCTTGTTCTCGATCTCAGCCCACTGCTCGGAAAGGTTCCGGACGTCGGCCACGAGCTCCTCGGCGTTCACGCCGGCGGCCGCCGTACGCACGATCAGACCATGCTTCTCGGGCTTGATGTCGTCGAGGATCCGGCGAAGCCGCTTGCGTTCGTCGTCGGGCAGGCGCTTCGAGATGCCGTACGTGTCACTGTTGGGCACGAGCACGACGAAGCGGCCCGGGATCGAGACTTCCTGGGTGAGGCGGGCGCCCTTGGTGCCGATCGGGTTCTTCGTGACCTGGCACATCACGACCTGGCCCGGACGCAGCAGCTGCTCGATCCGGACCGCGTTCTTGTCCGTCGTGTCGAGGTCGCCCCGGTCGTAGCGCACGTCGCCGCGGTACAGCACGGCGTTCTTCGGCGTGCCGATGTCGACGAAGGCGGCTTCCATGCCGGGCAGGACGTTCTGCACCCGGCCGAGGTAGATGTTGCCGTCGATCTGGGTGGCGTCGTCCGCCGGACGGGAGACGTAGTGCTCGATCAGCGCACGGCCCTCGAGGATGGCGATCTGGGTGATCCCCTCCCGCACGTGCACGGCCATCATGTAGCGACCCACGGCCTTGCCGCCGCGGGTCTTGCCCACGACCATGTCTTCGACCGACATGCCTTCGCTCTCGTCGAACCGGTCGCGGCCACGGCCGCGACCACCACGCGAACGGTTGCGTTGCGGACGCTCGCGCGGCTCACGGGGCTCGCGCGGTTCCTTGGCCTCCGCCGCTTCTCGCGGTTCGCGTGGTTCGCGTGGTTCTCGCAGTTCGCGTGGTTCCCTCGGCGGACGGGGTTCGCGCGCCGCGGGTGCCTCGGGAGCGTCGGCGCTCACGCCTTCGGCGGCGCGGCGTTCCTGGCCCGCGCGCCGACGCCGACGCCGAGCCGCACCCGATGTCGTGCTGCGGGGCTTGCCGTCGCCGTCGCCTTCGTCGTCAGCGGTTGGCGCGCTCGAAGGCATCGCCGCAGTGGGAGCCGGACGCGTATCGCCGATCTTGGGCTTGGGCACGCCCTCGTAGGGCGGATCGGGCAGATCGTCGGGACGATTGTCTTCGACGATCTCCTCGGTGGTGGCAGTTAGTTCTGCGACGCCACCAGGTCGGTTGGGCCGCCGGCGGCGTCGCCGGGGGGTCGGGGTGTAGTCGGGGGAAGAGTCAGACATTGTTGGCTCAATTCATCGAGCACGAGTGGCTCGGTAAGCGCGCCATCGGGCGCAATCCATTGATGGGTGCGGCGGATATCGAGTCGCGCGACCGGAAGCTCAAGGGCGAAGCCGAGCTCGGCCGGGCGAATACCCCGCGGCAGTGTGTTGAGTTCCGCAACAAGAATCGGGGTCCCGTCGGGTCGGGCCTCGGCGCTCAGGGCGGCGATGTTCGGGCGGATGTCATCGGTGACCATGACGCCCTTGCGTTCGCGAGTGACGACGACCTCGTCGGCCGCCATCAACGACGACGCCGCGTTCGCGAACCACGCAGCGTCCTTCACTTCTTCGTTGCCGGCGTTGAACACGCCAATTTCCCAGCGACACCGGACAACGGCCTCCTGCAACGAATCCGTCCGCTCCGGAAGCGTCGCGGTACCCGTCACATCGATGCCGACCGGCAGGCCCGCCGACAGCGCGGGCCCCACTGCGTTGACGTCGACCTCGTTGTTGGCGAAGTCGATGTCGATGTACTCCGCGAGTGACTCGGCGCCAGTCGGCAGCGCCAAGCCAAAGGCAATCCGGGGCCGCGGAGTGAAGCCCTCGGAGTAGGCGACGGGCAACTCAGCCCGTCGAACAGCGCGCTCGATGCAGCGAGCGATGTCGCGGTGGCTGATCCAGCGCACCTTGCCCAGCTTCTGAAAGCGGACGCGAAGCTTCACGCGCCCGCGCCCCGCGTGGCGAGCAGTCGGACGGGAACCTCGCCGCCGACGCTGAGGTCCTGACCGGTTCCCTGCGACCCACCGGCCGGCGGAACGTTGGACGCGACGACGTGTTCGATGCCGAAGTCGGTGCACGCACCGCAGTCGTAGCAAGGAGTCCAGCGGCAATCGGGCAGGCCGTGCTCACCGAGCGCATCCTGCCAGTCGTCCCAGAGGAAGTCTTCGTGCAGACCGGCACCGACATGCGCCCACGGCAGGATCTCGCCCCGCTCGCGGTGACGGAACACGTGGTCTTCCGCCGACATGCCGTGCTTGGCCAGCGCGTCGTTCCAGCGGTCGACGGAGAAGCACTCGGACCACTCCTGGAACACACCGCCGTTGCGCCACACCTCTTCGATCACGGCCCCCATGCGACGGTCGCCGCGCGACGCAATGCCCTCGGCCAGCGAGGCACGCGTGTCGTGCCACTTGAGCTGGGCGCCCTTGATCTTCTTCATTTCGTCCTTGAGCAGCCAGATTCGGCGCTGGAGCTCGTCGCTCGGGACCTGCCCGAACCACTGGAACGGCGTCTGGGGCTTCGGCACGAACCCACCGACCGACGCGACAACCGTCGCCGCCTTCGTGTGACGGCGCCCGATCTGCGCGCAGTTCCGCGCCAGTTCGGCGATGCCGAGGACGTCCTCGTCCGTCTCGGTCGGCAGACCGATGAGGAAGTACAGCTTCACGCGACGCCAGCCCTGCGAGAACGCCGCGTCAACCGACGCGTACAGGTCTTCTTCGGTGATGAGCTTGTTGATGACCTGACGCATGCGCCACGTGCCCGCCTCGGGGGCGAACGTGAGGCCGGTGCGACGGGCCTTCTGGATCTCACCGGCGATGCCGACGGTGAACGCATCGACGCGCAGCGACGGCAGCGACACGCTGACCTGTCCCCCGCACGACGGGTCGTCGATGATGCCGCCGACCACTTCCTTGATGCCGGAGTAGTCCGCGCTGGAGAGCGACGTGAGCGAGACCTCGTCGTAGCCGGTGCGCTTGAGGCCGTCGGCCACCATTTGACGGACCTGGGCGGCCGGACGCTCGCGCACCGGGCGCGTGATCATGCCGGCCTGGCAGAAGCGGCAGCCCCGGGTGCAGCCACGGAAGATCTCGACGTTGAGGCGGTCATGGACGACCTCGGTCAAGGGAACGAGCTGGGTCTTCGGATACGGCCAGGCGCCGAGATCGGCGATGGTCCGCTTCTCGACCCGGGCGGGCACGTCGTCGAACTTCGGCGTGACTGACGCGATGAGATGGCCGTCGTACGTGACGTCGTAGAGCGACGGCACGTAGACGCCGTCGACGCGCGCGAGGGCTCGCAGACGCTCGGCTCGGGGCTGGCCCTTGGTGGCACGCGCCGACTCGGTGATCTCGGTGACGACCTCTTCGCCATCGCCGATCACGAAGAAGTCGACGAAGTCCGCGAGTGGTTCGGGATTGAACGTGCAGTGGCCGC
>JBEHXL010000002.1:0-367578 GCA_048498715.1 Actinomycetota bacterium
GATGACACCCAGCGCCGGAATCTCCGCCGCGTTACCGCGCGGACCGCATTACGTCCTTCTCGACGACGGGCTCGATTGGCACTACGTGCACGTCGATCCGGTGCCCTCGTTCTCTCAGGCAGTCACGCACGCACTCGAGCTCGCCTCGATCCACCCGGAGAAAAACGGCTGGGAAGGTACGAACCTGGCTGAGCTAAAGCTGCCCGACGAGGACTCCTTCCGCAAACAAGTCCGCCGCTGGGAAAAGCCGAAGGCTGTCCATCGGCCGACGCAAAGACATCTCCTTGCGCTCGCGCTTGTCCTCGAGGAACAACTACTGCCCGACTTCGCCGTAAAGGGCGTGATCGACGAAGCGATAACGGAACGACGCAACGCCTCGTACGACCGTCAGTCAGAGAAGAACAGGACGACGCGGGCGAAGCGCAAGCTTTGGACCCCCAAAACACCGCACATCTTCGAAGACCCAGGCCGTGACCTACCGCAGCTCCGAGCCGCCTACGCCGGCTCGCCTCGCTGTCTCCCCGGCGCATTCTTCGAATACCTCGCCGCTGGAATGCGCATTCGCATCGGCGACAGCCTTGGGCCCTGGAGCGTGTCTGATCTTGAGGACATGCTGCGGTTCCGCGATCCGAGCACGCGGGAGACCTTCGACCTGTCGATCTACCTGCATCCCGTACTCAGCGTCCTTCACTGGTGGAATGTGATCGTGCACGTCATCCCGCAACCGTTCTCCGGACCGCCGCGGACGAGCGAAGAACGATGCGACGGCGTCTGGGTTGCGGCGCGACCGAGCGAGGAGTTCGGACTGCCTGCGCCCGTGTTTGTGCCGACGCCCGCCTTCTCGATGCCTTCCGACGTCATGCAACGGCTGTCCACGCTGACCCCCGACGAACGTCGCGTTATTCGCGAGATCGTCGGAGCAAGTGGCAGCGAGCTCGAGGACCAGACGCCCAACCAGTCGGATGCCACTCGAAGGCGCGTCGCCGCAATCGCAGGAGAGCAGTGCACGCATGCGTTCCACCGCAAGGGCTGGCTCGGCGCGCGCCTCGGTCTCACCTGACAAGCACCACCTGACACCGCAATCGAAATTAGGTTTTCCGAGTCAGCTCTCCAGTAGCTGACCGGGCCCCGGGGCGGTTCGAGCCGCTGCCGGGGCCGCCCGAAATTCGCGGCCGCCGCCCGCACGTCGCCGACTCAATCGGAATACCGCGGAGTGTCACACCCATTCTGTAATGTGTTACATGACAACTTGAGTAGCGGTGCTCGAACACCGGAACCAAGCACACCAACCGAACACTGGAGGTTCGAAAACGTCATGCAGCACACTCCCATCACTGGCATCCACGACGTCATGCGCTTCACCGACGTCATCCCTGAATCGGACGACCCCGTGCTCCGTCACGCTCGCTCGGTTCTCAACAAGTCATTGTTCGGCTCACTCACCGTGGAGTTCGACGCGCGTCAGGTAGTCCTGTCGAACGTCCGCGGTGACGTGGCGATGCGCTTCCACGCGATCGTCCTCGACCGCCGCGACGGTGACCCGTCCTCGGCGCGCTGGGCGGACCAGCACGACCCGCGCTACTCCATCGCCGACGCCCGCCTCGTCACCTTCGAGGTGTCGCGCATCCTGTCGGTGCTCTGGGAACCCGAGCGCCTCGTCCACGGCGACGGCGCTCGCCGGCAGCTCGTCGCGGCGTGCATCCGCATCATCCAGACCGCGGCCAAGCACAAGGACCCCGGCGACTGGGTGAAGCAGGACTTTGCCGACTACGGCCAGGTTCTCCTCGACATGGAGCCCGATACCGCCACGCCCGGCGACTCCAACGAGCCGGACTCGGAAGGTGAGGACCCCGACGACGATCCCGAGCCCGACGCGGACGCCGCGAACTCAGATGGCGTCGACACTCCACTCGACGAGACCGACGGCGCCGCCGAGTTCGACGCGCCCACGGCTGAGGGCATCTTGGAAGGGGGTGATGAGCATGAATAGCTCTCTGCTGTGGCGCGGCGGCGATCCGTGGGTCGACTTCAAGACGCTGCTTGTCGGGGAGGCGCAGGGCCCCGTCACCTTCATTTCGGTCAACCGGACGGTCTACGTCGTCGACATGACCGAGGGCACGTACCTGCGGGCTCGTGCCGAGAGCTGGAACACGTGGTTCGACGACGGTCATCCCCGCGTGTTGCGCGAGCTGGTCGCAGCAACGCCTTGCGGACTTCGGCTTCGTTGGGGACGCGCCGACTTCGGCGAGTACACGTCGACGACACGGATCATCGCTGTGTTCGCCGGCAAGGTGACGGAGCTTCCTGACGTGGACGTCCTCAAGGACGGAACGCTTGACTGGAGCGCAGAAGATCACCCGCTCGAAAGCTGCGGCGCGATGTATTGCGCGGATCGCTTTCGGCTCGTCCGTGTAGCGAAGGACGAGTCGGTATGACCGCCGCCTCCCCACAGCCAGCGCCCTCCGCCGCGCCAGGCGTCGTGATCATCACGACGCTCGGCTCCCGATGGGAGTTCTGGGAAACGGAACATCTATACCGGCGCTCACCTCTTACTGAGGCCGGGCGCGAACGCCCAGAGTGGGGCGGGCCCGAAGCCGGCCCGCTGCAAGATCACGTCTGGCACCCGTTCGTCAGGTGGGCAATCCGCGACTACGGGTTGTTTCAGAAGCTCCACATCCTGTTGCCCGACGGTTCACTCATTCGCGCGCCCGAACCCGACGCCCTCGCGCCGCTCCAGCACCAGTGCATCACGTGTGACTCCGAGAGCGCTCCGCCGGACGAACCGACGAAGTAAGGATCCACGACTGGCGTTCCTCGAGTCGTCAGAGGTGCGGAGCTGCGGCGAGAACTACGTCGACCGCCTGCGTCGGGCTCAGCCGAACGCCGTAGACGAGGCGATCGACCCGGTCCCATCCAGCTGCGATCGCGTTGATGGCAACCGGGTCCGTAAAGGCAGGACTGGCGGCAAAGCCGCCTTCTGGACGGGGCGCCCACTTCCAGCCAGCGGCTGTCGAGCGCTCGTTGATGTCGCCAATGAGTTCCCGGACGGCCCCACGCTCGCATCGTTGTCGCACAATGGCGTTGTCGAGCAGCCGAGCGATGTCGTAGAGATGACGTGCGCCCTTTGCCAGCTCATCTGTCGCGTGCTCCGTCGCCATCCGATGCAGCGCGTCGAGCTTCTCCGCGAGGGTTCGTTCAGGAGCGAGAACCGTTACCTCAAAAGGCTGAAGATCGTCGAACGCTAGGCCAAAGGCGTCGCGGGCGGTAGCTCCGAGAATCGGTTCGACCATGTGCTGCTCCGTGGGATGCGGCCCGCCACGATCGCCCATCTCAAGAAGTACGCCTTCGGTAAAGGCCGTCATCGATTGGAGCTCCGTTGGGTACGAGTAACGGGCATTGAGACCGTGGCTGCCGTGGTAGCCATCCTTTGTCCACGCACATCCGATCTCTGCCGCAACTTCGTCGGCCACGCGTGCGAACGCGCGTTTTGACGCGTTGGTGCCGAGCCCTTCAGGCAGCGTGACTATTAGGTCGACGTCTTCGGAGTAGCGCTCGATGAGATGAAGCGCCTTAGACAGACTCGTTCCACCCTTGAAAACGACGCCCTGAGGAGTGGCGGCGCGAGTGACGGCCGCCAAACAGCGAGTCGCCCAGTAGTCCTTCTCAACGATCTCGTAAGGAACGCCCGTGTCGTCGGCTGCCCGCTCACATACTGCGCGTAGGGCGACGGAGTCATCCGCAAGCGTCGACACGACGCTTACGCGGCGGCCGCTAGGCGCTGTCGTGCGAGTGGAGCACGGTCGCTTTGCGCTGCGGTGATGAGCCGGTCGAGCCTTACCGTCCCCGCCGCCGCCATCGACCTCAAGGCTTTGGGAATCAGCGATGGATCAATGTCGAGGTTGGCATGGCTAACCCGCAACGCCTCAAGCAAGGTCACCTCAGCGGCCGTTAGTTCAAGCCGCGCAAGATTGGAGCGAGAAACAAACCGCACCCCGCGAACGCCCTTAGGCGGGCGCCCGACCACGGCCACCGATGGAGTCGCGGGAACCTGCGTCGACCAACCCAGCGCATTCACAGCCGAGTCGCCGGCGAGGCCCGCTCCACGACCTGCCGCGGCAATACCAGCGCTTCGGGGAGCAGGCCCGTTTGGGCGGATACCTAGCACTCCCGCAGCGGGCCTTTTCCAGTACAGGCCGTTCTTCACTCGAGCGATGTCGCTTTGGGGGTCCGCCGCTAGCCGGGACAGCAGGGGGTGCACGGCGGTTGCGTCACCAGGCACATCCGATGCAGCGAAAAAAGAGTCAGCGGGAACTTGATCGAGCCACTTAGTTGCAATTGACATTCCACTTTTCTCCTCTCTGCAAGAAAAGTGTAGCGATATTCTTGCATGACATCAAGACCGCAAGGGGAAGTCCCCAGGTCAGCAACTAGATTCATCGAAACTGTTCGCTAATCGGCGAACAAGGCGTACGCTGTGACTGTTCCCGCTTGGAGGAACCCGACACAGGAGGCGCGAATGCCGAAGCTTGAGCTTTATGTTCATCGGTCCGCTGAACGACGAGTCGAGATCGTCGAGGTCGATACCGAGGCGTCGCTCGCCGAAGCGATCGGCGCGACCGAGGTCGATCTCGTCTGGATCAACGACATCGACGGCCCGGTTGACGCCGCCGCGCAAGTCGGCGACCTCGGGCTCGAAGATCGCGGCCACGTCCACGTTGGGCGCTGCAATCAGATCAACGCGACGGTGCACTTCGAGAGCGACACCAAGCAGAACCACTTCTCGCCCAATGCCGACGTCGGCCGAGTCTTCGACTGGGCGACGAGCAAGAAGGGCTTCAACTTGTCCGACACCGACCGCACCGAACACGTGCTGTTGCTGTGCGACACGAAGGTCGAGCCGGACGAGAACGACCATCTCGGGTCGCTCGCCGACGACACGTGCGGTGTGTGTTTCAACCTCGTACCGAAGCACCGTTTCGAGGGCTAGCCGTGGGGCCCGACGAACGCTCTTACCGCGCCGACATCGCCGACGCCCGGTTTCGCATGGGCGTAGACGCCGGCCGCTGGCGACTCGCGCGTGACACATGGCCACACCCCGTCATCGCCGTCAATGCCGCGACTCGGCCGGACGGCCCCGAGCACATCGCGATGCGATTCGATCTCATCGGTTATCCGGTCGACGCGCCAACGGCTGCACCGTGGGATCTCGACAACGACACTGCGCTGCCAGCAGACCTGTGGCCTACAGGTGGCCGCGTCGGGCTCGCGTTCAACCCCGGTTGGAACCCGGCGCCGGGCACCTTTGCCATGTACATCCCGATGGACCGCTTCGCCATCCTGGGCCACGACCAGTGGCGCGTGCAGCACGAGGCGACCATCTGGGACCCGTCGCGCATGACCATCGTCGACTACCTCAAGGTGATCCATGACCTTCTTCACTCGTCCGAATATTCGGGCACTCGTCGCGCCGCGTAGCCGCGTCCGCATCAGCCGGCGACGCTGGGCACATCTGCTCGGCGAGCTCGCTCAACGCGGCGGCGGTGTGCGCGAATCCGGCGCCTTCCTACTCGCCGACCGCGAGGCACCCCGCCGCGTCATCGATGTCGTGTACTTCGACGACCTCGACCCGAACAGCCTTACCGGGGGTGTGTCGATGCCCGCAGACGCCTTCGCGACGTTGTGGTCGATCTGTCGTGAGCGGCAAATGCGCGTCGTCGCCGATGTCCACACCCATCCCGGCCACCACGTTGTGCAAAGCACGATCGACCAGACGAACCCGATGGTTGCGCGCTCCGGACACGTCGCGGTGATCGTGCCGCACCTCGCGCAACGCCCGACGACCGCCGCCGACTGCGGGATCCACATTTATCAGGGCGACCATAAATGGCAGGTCGCGTACGGCCGCGCCGCGAAGCGCGCCCTCTACATCGGGAGACTCGCGTGACCTACGACCCCGACGGCATCAGCCGCACCGCCAAGATCTTCCTCGACGCAGGCGAAGCCGAAACAGTCGACGAAGCCGAAGCACTACTGCGCCGTCTCGTGCTGCAAGTCCGCGTCGGTGCCGACGTGCAGCACCACCGTTGCCGGCAGGCCGCCTTGCTCACCATCGTCAACGCGGGATCCCGCGCTTTCCTAGGCGGGGTGCGCGTATTGCTCGACGCTGACTTCGACGCTGAAGTTGGTTGGGCCGACGGCGAGCTGCTCTCCGACGCGGTGCGCCGCTACGGCGGCGAAATTGTCGAAGCACTCGGCGACGACCATCCGACCATCGTGGTCGGCACGGCCGAGCACGTCGAAGGCGCGACCGTGCTGCGCGCTACCTTCGACGGCTGGACCGCCGGGGTCATCGAACATCGTGACGAACCTCTGCCGGAACGCGACGTTTTCGTTCCTGCCGGCGTCGCCGCCGGAGGCATCGCCGTGGCCGAAGCCTTCGAGTTCGTGCGCGGGACGCGTCCCTGGGCTGGGCGCCGAGCGCAAGGACTGTCTCTGTGGGCGCCCGGCACCGACTGGCGCAGTGCAGATGCGGTCGGGCCCGACGACATCACCTGGGCACCGAGCCGGTACTGGCTCGTCGGACTCGGGCATCTCGGGCAGGGATACCTGTGGAGCATCGGCATGTTCACTTACGCCGCGTCCGAGAACGTGCGGCTTCTGCTCGAGGACACGGACATCGTCTCCAAAGCCAACCTCAGCACCGGTCTTCTGCTTAACGAAGACATGCTCGGCGGACGCAAGACCCGTGTCGTCGCTGCGCGGATCGAACAGCTCGGCCTCACCACCAACCTGTTCGAACGCCGGCTTGTGAGCGGCGAGGAGCCCATCCTCGATGAGCCGCGCCTCGCGCTCATCGGCGTCGACAACCCCCAAACGCGACGGGTCCTCAGTGACTGCAACTTCGACCTCGTCATCGACGTCGGACTCGGCGGCGGACCAACGCACTACCTCGACATTCAACTTCGAAGCTTTCCCGGCGATCGCACTTCCAAAGACGTAGTCGCCTGGCAACAAGACGGCCGCGACAACGTCGATGCGACGGTGCTCGACCAGCCGGGCTACCGCGACATCATCAAGGGCGGCAACGACTGCGGAGCGCTCGAGATCGCTGGACGAACTGTGGGAGCGTCCTTTGTCGGCGCAGTCGCAGGCGCGCTAGCGATCGCCGAAGCTATGCGGTCACTCCGGGACGAGCACCGCCACGCGATCGTCGACGCGTCACTCAGCAACCTTCGCCGGACGCGTTCTGTGCGTATCGAAAATCGGTGCCGGATGATCAACACCGGCTACACCCCGTTGCGCTGATGACTGGTCGCCTCCCCAACGAGCACGACGATGTACGCTCCGCGGCGGACATGGCTGACACCTTCGGAGAGTTCATCCGCAACGCTCGGGACGACAAGGGACTCCGGCTCCGCGAGCTGGCGCGCCGTCTCGAAGTAACCCCGTCCTACGTGAGCGACATCGAAAACGATCGCCGCACCCCGTCGGAGGAGGTACTGATCGCGCTCGCTCGAGAACTCGAACTCGACGCGAATGAGGTCATCACCAAAGCAGGACGCTTGGCAACGGGGACCGACCGCTACCTGCGTGAGCAGCCGCTCGCAACGCAGCTGTTCCGCAAAGTCGCTGAGATCAAGCCCGACGACGACGACCTCCTCCTGCTGCTCGAACAGGTCAACAACATGGCGCCGGGCGAGCGGCGCGCCAAACGAGACCAATGAAGCAGTACCGGAGCGCCGACGGGGAGACGCGGCTCTGGTACGACGACGACGAGATCGAGCGCGTTATGGAAGACGAGCTGCGTCGATCCAAGCTCACGCCGACGCCAACTCAGACCGCGGTCGATATCGAAGCCTTCATCGAGGACCACTTGCGGGCACCGCTCGATCAATACGCCGACCTACCGGCATCGGTTCTTGGCGTCACGACGTTCCACCCCTACAAGTCGCCCGAGGTTCGTATCAACAAGGACCTGACCGGCACCGCGATGGACAGTGACTGGTGCCCGCCAGGTCTTGACGGACGTTGGCGCGCAACCCTCGCACATGAAGCCGCCCACGTCGTCCTCCACCGGATCCTGTTCGACGCCGACCTTCAACAAGGCGCGTTGTTCGATACCACGACGATCGATGCGGACCCCGACAAGCGACTATTCCGGTGTCTCAAGCGCGACCTCTCGCTGCGGGTCGCACCGGACTGGCGCGAGATACAAGCGAACAAGGGAATGGCCGCTCTCCTGATGCCCAAGCGCATCTTCACTCGCGCCGCACGCCAGGCTGGCGCCAGCGCGTCGCGTGGAGCTGACCTCCTTGCCGCCACCCGCACCCTCGCTTCGACGTTCGGCGTGTCGCGCCAAGCGGCAACGATCCGGCTGCAAACCCTGGGGTTCATTCAGCCCGACGACGCCGAGCAACTCTTCGCCGAATCCGACTGACGACTTCCGCGGCGTCAGCGCGTTGGTCGCTATCCCATGAGACATCCCATGAACTCCTGTCACTCCCTGGCACAGCTGTCATCAGGTGGCACGCTGTGACGTGGGCATTTGTGTTTGCCCAGGTCGCGAGAGGCTGACGAATCGGTTTCCTAAACCGTGCGTCGCATGTTCGAATCATGCCGGGAGCGCAAGAGCATTTGTGAGCTGACCAGCGCAAACGTGCTGATCGTGGTTGTCAGTCGAGACCGAGATTACGCGTGAATGTCCACGAATACCCGTTGTTTGTGGGAGGGCTGTGGGAGGAAGCATCCCCTCGAGGAATCCCACGCGCGAGAACTCCCTAAGTTGTTCGCGCAATGACATCGGGCAAACGTTCGAAACAGAAGCGAAGAGATACATCCGAGGGTTTCGAAGCTCGCGGTGAGCGTCGGATCGACGAGAGCGAACTCCACGCGATGGTGACGCGGTTTTTCAAGGAAGCGAACGCCACGGCAATCTTTTCGATGCTGGAGGAGCGCCGCGTCGCGCGCGGTCGACGACTCTTTCAGCTCTACATGCGCACCGGAATCTGGGCAGCGTTCGAAAGCAGCCTGAGAGCGTTAGACCAGCTCTCCCAGTTCATCCAAGACACGTTCGACGCTGACAAGCGCGGCGTGCATGTACTTGTAGACCGTGTGCGCGCTGATCTTGAGGAGGCGATCGACGGGTTTCTGTGCGGCGTTCGCGCGACTGTCTCAAATTCGATGCGGGATGTCATGGAGGCCGAGCTGCTTATTCGCCTGTTCGCCCTCGCCCCGGACGAGATCACGACCTGGCTCGGCGCGTCAGCCGAGGAGCTACGGAAGATCTTTTCTCCAGTCAAAGTTCGCATGAGGGTCGCCAGTCTCGAAGGGCTTCCTCCGCAGATGGAGCTGCCCGACACCGTGGAGTACCAAGCCCACAGCGAGGGCCTGCATGTGACACCGGATCCCGACGGCGTTCGTAACATGAAGCCGAGTGGCACGCTGGACGACTTCGACCATCTCAGCCTCGAAATCGCAATACACGCATCTCGGTTCATCACGGCGATTGGATCTCTGTTCGACGGTTTTGGGATTGCGGCGTCTGACACGCCTGACCTCAACCTTCGATCGATCGGAGACTTGGTGAAGACGTCATCGCTCGCGCAGGTGAACAGTGTTCTGCCTCCGCGCGAGCCACGAACGAGAGCGGACTACTTAGCGGCGCTCGAACAGTTGAAACGCGACATGTCGAAGGACAACTGAGTAGGGCCTCTACCGACCCGAAACAAGTAACCGTCGTTGGCCAACTCTCCACATCGGGCGAGCGTTGCAGGCAGACGAGCATCAACCGTCGCCGGCGGACTGTTGGCTCGGCGGAAGCCAAAACGGCAATGCCTCCAGCCGGATCTTTCTCGCCCACTCACGTAACTGGTTTGACATTGCGCCGCGTCGCTCGAGGCCGGGTGCTCCGAGTAAGCCAAAGGCGAGCCTCGGGTACTTATGCTTCCTCGCGATCGTCCGGTCAATGAGGTGCGCCTCAAGCTCGTCGTATGCGCCGAACGCGGCGTCGACGTGCTGCCGGTGCAATCGGTAGCCCGCGTGGATAATCGCATTCCGTGCCTCGTAGAGCTCGCGCCAGTACTTTGCAACCGCACCGTTTCCATCGAGTTGCCAACGACCCTTGAGACGGCCGGGGAGTTCGCGAGTGAGCAGAGACTTAAACGGTGTCGCCAGCTGGCACGCGAGCAGTTCGTCAGCGTTCAGTCCCTCATCAATGAGGATGAGTTGATGGGCGCCGAATAGCAGTCGCTCAGCCGAAGTCTGTAAAGCAACGATCGCATGATCACCGTCACCTGCCTGCCTCGAGCGGCGAGCGTCGAGGAGCCAGAGTCGTGCCGCGTCGATCGGGTGGTCAAGGGGCTCAATGCCCGCGGCGCTATCCAGTCGTAGGAGCTCGTCGTCGACGACCGCACGCGGCCGGAAGCGAAGCGAGCGGCCGGGCGGGCCCATCACGCGCGCTTGAGAGAGATCCTTCCCAAAGGCAACGGGTGAGATCAGGACTGGGGCGAACAAGTGCTCTCGAGAGATGAAATGCGCGTCGTCATCTTCAAACGCGATCAGATACGCATGGATGAGCCGGTTCAGCGCATAGATCACGCGCTCTAGCGCCGCGGCCTCGTCGGAGGGATAGTCGTCTTCGCCATCCAATCGGCAGGCAATTGTGCGTGCCTGGACCAGGCTACGAGAAAGCCCTTGATGGTCGACTCGATTCGCAATCTCGGCCGCCAATTTCAACGCACCGACATCAGTCGCGAACTTGATCAGTCCTTCGCCACCCGCGGGCCCCGTTGCGTCGAGGTTCAGGTTCGTGACGGTCAAGTGAACCTGCGGAGCCGCCCCGGTCGATGCGTCTTCGGCGTGCAAGAAGTCCGAGGGAATCGGAACCGAGACGCGAAGATTGACGTCGTTGAGCGCGAATGGAAGTTCGACGAGCATGAACACTTCCGCGTGGGCGTTGATCCCGTCCATGTGGCCATCGTCGTCGGCTCAGCGTTGCGTCGCCAGCGGCGAAAACTTGATCGCGTACGCGAGGCCGTGGCCAACCGCTCGTTCCTGCTTAGGCGCCCCATCGCTGCGTCACGGC
The DNA here is from genome assembly GCA_048498715.1 of Actinomycetota bacterium. Lineage (GTDB taxonomy): Bacteria > Actinomycetota > Acidimicrobiia > Acidimicrobiales > JACCXE01 > JACCXE01. The sequence continues at coordinate 11,084 of JBEHXL010000002.1, forward strand.
GACGCCACCCTGGCTGAATACCTAGCCTTTCAGTATGGAGTCGGTTCTTGCTGTCTTGCTCGGCGTTGCGTTTCTCCACGCATTCTTCCGGACGGTCGAGGCGCAATGGCCAACCAGCTATTTGACTCTCACGTCCGGTGCGGCGTACGCGATCAGTCAGTCGCCGCTTCGATATCTAGCGTTCCGGTTCGGCCCAATCTTCGTCGTCGGATCCTTCTCTGCAGTCACACTTGACCGAGCCGGCCACGACCCGACCGTAGCGGTGCTCGCGACCGCGGGCGTCCACGCCTGCCTCACATCGTTTCGTGCTGCGGTCGGGTCCATTCGGCGACGAGCTCCCCGCCGATGGGCGTTGTTGGTCATGCATTTCACCGTTTCGATTGGGATTGTTTGTACGGCGGTCGCGGCCACCGCGACTCGTGAATCAATATCGCCACTCGTGCCAGAGCTGAGTGAACTGGCTGCGACCTTTTGGACCGGACTCGCAGCAGCGGTGGTCGGCGCGTACCTGATCCAGGTGTCATCCGGAACGCACCTGGATACCCAGACCCAGCTCCAGCTGTCGCGCAACAAAATCAGCGACGACCTATGGGAAATGGCGACGGCTGAATCGACTAGTCGCGGTATTGATCCGCTTATCGTCCAGGCGCTGCTGCTTACGGAAAACATTCAACGCCCAAAGTGGTTTCGGCGCCTAGAGAACACCTGGGGACGGCTTGGAGGATCTGGCTCGTTCGGAATTCTGCAGATTCGGACGTCGGATGTGATGACCGACGAGCAGTCGGTCTTGGCCGCGCTCGACGGCCCGCTCGCTGGAGCCAACCTGCCGGTGATTGTTTCGGAATACGCGGGAGGCCGATATGAGCGAAAGGACTTCGATCAACTGGCGCGCCTTGCGCGCCTCTACAACCCGTCAACGGATTACGTCGATCTGGTTGACAGCGCCTACCGGTGGGCGGAGTACGACGCCGAGCGCCAGTCAGCTCACGCTGACAATGCGGCGCAATAGCGACCGGGCGCTCACCAGGCAAGCTTTCGAGGACGCGGATACTGATCCCACACAGATGCGCTGGGCGCCATTCTGTTGGACGAGATCGAGGGGATGAACGATCGCGCCGGAGGTTTCGAAGTCGTCCTTCCTGGAGGCGCTGCGGCGAGCAAGCGACGCCCTCTTTACAAGATCGACCCGACGAGTAACCGGCGAACGTCGGCGAACCGTTACGGCAGGTCAGAGCATTCGCGTGGATCAGCGCGGACAGCCTCGGGTCTCGACGGATGTGCGATAGATGTGCGATGGATAAGTCACGGCATCGACCGGCTGCTCGTGCGGCCTTAGGAAGTCGTTGACTCTTTCCGATGGTCAGGACCGAGCCGCCCATTTTTGAACGGCGTACGCGAAGGACCCCTGGACTTCGACGTTCGACCAAGTCGGCCGAAACGAGTTCGCCTGCTACGCGGGTGCAGGAAACCTCCGGTCGCGAACCGAAGCCACATCTCGAACCCAGGTAGCGATGCTAAATCGAAATCGTTTCGGCGAAGCGCTTCGTATTTACGTGTCACCGGCGCCGTAGCACGCAGTGTCAACCGCCCGCTTTAGGTTTGGGGTAGGCCGACAAGTGAGGCAGACATTGAACCGGGATAAATCAGCGATTGACAGTGTCATTCTCGACTACGTCTCAGGTCCCTCAACGACAACGATGCGTGAGATTCTCGAGCTCGGCGAGCCGGCTCTTGTAAGAGTCGTGCGGCGTTGGGTTGGAAAGGCGCGAGGCCCACGTGATCCTGCTGGCGTGAGTCGAGAGGATGCGGAACACAGGTGGCATCAGATTCGGGTCGCGCTCGCCAACGCGTATCCGGATGCGTTTTTCGACTTGATGGCATCGCGCCCAAGGGATTGGTCGTTTCAGACGACGCTCGCCGCGGTATTGGGTGCGGTGGACGATTCCCGTTCGGTGGACGTGTTGTGCGAAATGCTTAGCCACAAGAACTACCTGGTTCGGACGAACGCGGTACGCGCCCTTAGCGGAAAGAGTGGTCCTGCCCCGACGACATCCTTGGTACGAGCGGTCAGGGATGAGGAGGATTTCCTCAGCGCCGACGCGATCGAAGCGCTTATCGAACGAGGCCCGGAGACTGCCCGGGCCGCGTTCGAAGGCGAGCTCGCCCGCAACGGCATTTCGCAGCCGATTCGGCGAAGGCTCGAGGGTGCTCTATCCAGGCTCGTCAACTAGCTGGGCGGCCGTGTCCATAGGATCGTTTCCGCTCCGGTATCTGGGTTGACTTGGACGATCATGTCGACGAGTGGGTTCTTCTTGAGGGCAGGAAACTCGATTCGAACGAATGTGCTCTCTGAGTTGCCCAACGCGTCGTAGGAGAGCACCTTTGCGACGCCACGCGCGCCTTGTGCGTACTGCTCCGACAGCCAGTCCCACATTTTTCGTTCTGCTTGGCCCCCGTTGACTGGTCCAGTTTCTGTGTGAGTGGCATCGCCGGTTTCGGCGTTGGGAAGCGTCCCGCGGGGACGTGCTTCTGGTCCAGTTCGGGTGTTGGTAGTTGCTCTCACGCGCCTCCCTCATCAGCAGCGCATTGCTTCGAGAGTAGGCGGTGGTCTTTGGCGAACGCGGCGGGTGTCTTCATGCCGAGTCCGCGGTGGGGTCGCACGTTGTTGTAGATGTCGACCCATTCGCCGATCACGACGCGGGCCTCAGTGACCGAGTGCAGCAGTTCGCCGTTGAGCAACTCGCGTCGCATCGTGCCGTTGAACCGCTCGACAAACGGGTTCTGCTGAGGGCTGCCTTTCGCGACGAAGGCGGCGATGACGCCTTGATCTTTGAGCCAGGCGACGAGTTCGCCGGCGATGAACTCACGTCCGTTGTCGGAGCGAATGAACTGCGGTTTCCGTTTCGCGAAGAGCTTCTCGAGTACGCGCTTGACGGCGCGGGCCCCGATTGAGCGTGCGACATAAGAGGCGACACATTCACGGGTGAACTCGTCCACGATGTTGAGCACGCGCATGGGTCCGCCCTCGACGGTTCGGATGCTGATGAAGTCATAGGACCACACGTGATCCGGTCGGATCGCGGGGAGGTTGACCGAGGAGTTCTCCGAACCACCCAGCGCCTTTTGGCCGCTGTTCTTGGCCTTCGCCGGCGGCACGCGATGGCCTTCGAGGCGCCACAGCCGCTCGACACGTTTGCGGTTCACTTTCCCAGCCCTCGGCGACGAGCAACGCGTGGATCTTCCGATAGCCATAACGCGGCCACTGATCCGCCAACGCGTTCATCGACTTGGTCAGGCGCAGCTCGAAGTCGCCCGCGACCGGCACGTAGCGCTGGGTTGAGCGATGCACGCCCAGGGTTCGACACGCCCGACGCTCCGACACCTTGTGACGCCGACAGAGATACGCGACGGCGTCACGCCGGCGCGCCGGGCTCACCATTTTCCCTTTTGCAGATCCTTCAGCATCGAGATGTCCAGGGCCTGTTCGGCCACGATCCGCTTCAAACGGGCGTTTTCTTGCTCGAGCGCCTTGAGGCGTTGCGCCTCGTCTTCCTTCAACGCGCCGTACTTGGTCCGCCACCGATAGAAGGTCTGATCTGAAACACCGAGACGCTTGCACGTCTGCGGGATCGTCAGACCCTGAGCCTGAAGCTTCTCCGCTTCTCTCAACTTCACGACGATCTGATCGACCGTGAATTTCTTACCGGGCATCATTTACCTCCATGGGTGCTAACGACATCACAAGCACTCACACAGAAAATGGACCGAAAAACGGGGGCCCTGACAGGATGTAAAGCACTGCGATCATCACCACAAAGATTGCAAGCGCTGCGCGTTGGCGCGCGCTGTTCGCCGTCACAGCTGCAAAGGGAACGAGATAGGTCGCGAGGTACGCAAGGACATCGGCGTCGCGCGCTTCGGCTGTCTCGATGCGAACGACCGAAGGCGCAAGCCGGAGCATCGGAACGAGAACGCAAGCCGGAGCATCGGAACGAGAACGACGATTGGCGTCACCAGCCCGATGCCCGCAAGGAGCAGACAAAGCAAACTGGGCGTGCCCGCGCCGAAGGAGTCGAGGAGCGCGAACACGAGAAAGAGGGGCGCAAACGAAGACAAGAAGAGGCCGAATTTTGCGGCGACCGTCATCGTTGTGGTCCATTCATCGCGACGAGTATCGCTGAAGGGTGTCGCGAGAGCGACTGGCGGGTGATCCGAACGGGCGGTCGTCGCGTCGACCTAAGACGTTGACGGCCGCCCAGACGATTTCCAGTTCCGCCATCGACACTTCGCTGGCGCCCGAGGTCACCGAAGACCTGGGGCTCGTCGCTTTGCCTGTTATGCGACCCTTGTCCACGTTCTTAGCCCATTGCGCTTCGAAGGAGGTCGTGGTACACCGAAAGTGGCTTTGGTAGATCGGGGGACAACGATGGTTCGGCGGCTTGCTCTTGCAATCTCGGTCTTTGTCATTGCTGTTTTGCTGGGCGCCCCGACCCCGCGGGCGAAGGCTGCGGCTCTTCGAACATTCCAGCAAAGGTGGTTCGACACGTGTGCCGCTCCCTCGCAGGCGCAGATGGACGCCTGGCTTTCGTCTCCGTATTACGCAGTGGGCATTTACGTCGGCGGCAACTCGCGTGGGTGTCCGGTCCAGCCCAATTTGACCCCGGCGTGGCGGACATACGTTTTGACGCATGGATGGGGATTGATGCCGATCTGGGCTGGCCCGCAATTGCCCTGCTCGGGCTACGTGAACCGGTTCAGCTCGACGCCGTCGACTGCGTCGGCGCAGGGCTCCGCTGAGGCAGTTGCGGCATCGAACGCTGTCCTGAATCTGGGATTCCCGACGGCTGTTCAGGTCGTGTACGACATCGAGGGGACGTCGAACACAATCACCGCGTCATGCATTACGGCAGTGCAATCGTTTGTTCAAGGGTGGACTGACGCGCTCCGCGCTAACGGGAGAACCGACGGCTATTACGGCCCCGCGTGCGCTCCATCGCTGAATAACTTCGCAACGAACCCGCGACCTCCGGCGTTCGTGTGGGGGGCCGACTGGTCGGGCAACTCTTCGACAAGTTCGATCAACTGCACTCAGTCGTACTACTGGACGTCGAGTCAGCGGCACAAGCAGTACAGCACGTCGCCGCACTACGAGACCTGGGGTGGAGTTCAGCTTCTTATCGATACCGACTGCGGCAATGGTCCGATGTATTCATTGGACTGGGGTGTCGAGCCCACTTGCCTCTAATCAATGTGTATGCGAAGGAGCGCCACATGAAAACACTGCGCGTTGTACTCGTTGCGCTGGCGGTGTCGGCCGCCTTCGCGGCGTGCGGCACTTCGGCCCACAAGACGCCCCTGTCGACCGCTGCGCAACCATCAACAGCGGCGGACGATCCTGGTCCCGGTGTCAAACGAACTCCACCGTTGAAGAGCCCCGACCTCGCAATATCTGTCGAACCTACATCGGGCCCGCCTGGAACCGTCGTGACTATTGAGGTCAGTGGATGCAACGACCCGTCGGGCCTCAACCACGCCATCAGTTTTAACAACGATCCCGGCAACAGATCGGAGCGATTCTCGACGGAGACCGTCAAGGCAATCGAGTCAACGCAACGGGGCACGCAGCTGTCGGCGACGTACACAATTCAACCGATGGACCGAAGGGCGCGAACGGCCTCGTTTATTGTCCAGTGCAGCGACGGGCTTGCAGCGTCCGATTTCGCCGTAACCTCGCCGTAACCCGCCCCTAATTTCTCGATCGAGTGACCGCCGACACATGGACGCCCGGCGTTGCGATTCGAGCGAACGGCAACGCCTCTGATTACGGCGCAACGGGCAAGTTGTGATCTGCAAGTCAACCTAGTGAGACCCTTCTTCTCCTACAACTTCGACGTTGACATCAAGGCGTACGCGCCGTACATCGGGAAGATCCACAGCGAACACATCGGCTTGACGTCCGTCGGCACGACCTCCCTCAAGCTTCCCGTTTTCTTGGAGGATGGCGAACTCGATCACATAGCGACGCTGTATGTCGAGAAGGGTGGAGTTCCGCTTACTTCGCTTGCCGACATTGAACTCCTCGCTGATCCAACGACGGATGGAATCAGCCAGCCATCGACAAGCAACCAGATCCATGTTCGGCCGTCCAACTCCAACAACGCCGGACGGGGATACGGGTTCGCCTTCGTGCCTCGCGACTCAATGGCAAGTTGGAAGGTCGACCTCCTCGGGAGCGACACTTTTCAACGCGCTTCCGGGCAGCAAGTTCGACCCCGTGATCCATGTCTGTGACGGCTGCGACAACGCGTACTACGGATGAAACGCTTCTTCCTCGCCGTCATGCTTTCCGCTGGCATCACATTGAGCGCATGCTCCTCTTCCGAGGACGGGGTGAGCTGCGACGTCAAGGTCGTCGCAGCTCCCCTGCGATTGGACGTTCCCGAACTCACCGAAGCGAATGCAGCGTCTGTTGCCCAACATTTCCGTGCCAAGGTCACCGGCCCGCACGGCGAGCCGCAGCCAAATGTCAGCGTCCAGTTTTACGTTGGAGAGGCCGGTGGAGTGCGAATGAAAGACGGACGAATGTTGGGCAGCTATGTCGCGACTCAACGTTCCGACGGCAACGGCGAGGCCCGCCTCGCCGTACGCGATTTTGGTCGCTACGAGCGGCTGTTTGTTCTGAACCAAGCCACGAGTTACCGCGCTCTCGCTGACTACACCCTGTGCGATGACGTCGTAAGCAAGCCCGCACCAGTCCGATTTCGGAATGACAAAGCCTGATGGCAACTTCCTTGTGACAGCCGCGTAATCAACATCCGGCGACCGGCCTCAAGACACCTTAGGAAGCAACCGCGGAGCACTCACACATCTGCGGGATCGTCAGACCCTGAGCCTGAAGCTTCTCCGCTTCTCTCAACTTCACGACGATCGGATCGACCGTGAATTTCTTACCGGGCATCATTTACCTCCATGGGTGCTAACAACATCACAAGCACTCACACAGAAAATGGACCGAAAAACGGGGGCCCTGACATGAACAAGGACGCAAATGCGGCTGTATGAGTGTGGAGCCGCGAGCACACTTAGACCGTGAGTCGCGACGGAATCGAGTCAGAAGCCGAGGCCCGCGAGATCGCTGGCGACCTCGGGCTGCCTGACTTCGTCTACGTTCCTGCGGACGAAAAGAAGGGCGGTGCGACGCGCGAAGTAAGCGATGGCCTGCTCGTCTGCAACGGCTCGGGACTCATCCTTCAGGTCAAGACACGCAAGAAGGACACTGACGAACCCTCACGCGCCGAATCGTGGATTCGAAAGAAGGTCAAGGAGGGCCTCGGACAGGCGAGGGGGACGCGCAGGCGACTTGCCATGTCGAAGATCGGGACCTTCCGCTCGCTACGTGGCTATGACCTCGAGCTAAGCGCTGTTGCCCCGTGGCTCAGCGTCGTCATCGTGAATCATCCGTCGATTCCAGCCGGCCTGGTGATCGACGCAGTCGACGACGCCATCTGGATGTCTCTTGATGACTGGTACGGACTCAATGAGCGGCTGCTGTCGACAAAGGCGGTGATCGCCTACGTGGCCCGCGCCGTCGCGTCCGGGATCAACCCTTCGCTCGGAATGGAGGAGGCCCGCTACGACTTGCTCGCGGAGGCAGACCAACTGGCTCCCGGTCCTGGATTTCCTTTGTTGCCGCGTCGCTCGTTTACCGAGGAGGAGCTCAAACGCGTCAACCTCTACGGAGAACTCGTTTAGTCCATCTGCGCGAACGAGTCATCCGAGCCTTGGACCGAGCCCGACGAATACCGTTGCGTCGTTGAGTACAACGTGTTGAATTCGTCCGCCGACTGTGTCTCTGGGTAGAGCGGTTGCCATGAATGAGTTAGGAGTTCAGTCCGCAGTGGTAGCGACGGGCAACGTAGTCTGCCTTTCAGCACGTCAGCGAGTCCGCCTTCTGACAAACAGTCGGCCGTAGACACATAACGCGCACAACGCAGCGGACAGAAACAAGACCGCAGCGTCTAGGACTATCAAATCATTCCGCCCATCGCGAGCTGCGATCCAAAGCGTGCAGACACCGCGAACTGCGAGCAGCCCAAATACGAGGGACCAGAGCGGCGCGAACCGACTGCGTCCCGCCGCTATGAGGAATTGCTGTCGGCGCGTCGTCATGGGCGGCGCTGCAACTCTTTTGCTCGAGCCTCACCGCGCTGCCATTTACGAGAAGGCGACGTCTCCCACAGGGCGTACCAAAGTGAAGGAAGCATCATCAAACAACAGCTGCCGGCGATCTCCCACGTCGCGTTCCGAGCAGTGACGTGCGAAAACAGAGCTGCAAGGGCCAGATCGGCCGGCAGAAGTAGCCACCAGCTTGCGAGACCGCCGCGTTCGCCCTCGTCGATCCACTGCCCGATGACTCGGTGGGTTAGCCAAAACTCAAGGACGCTTACGAGAGAACTAGCGGCCAGAAGCATCAGAAGCCGGAGCAACTCAGCACTCTTCCTTTGCCAGAACGACAAGTCCGACGACTATGACTGCGGCGCCTGCGGTCGCTACCGTCGTGCCGGTTAGTCCTAGCGCAGCTGCGGATTCTGGCACAAAAGCCTCTCCCATCACTGCGGGGTCACCCATTGCTCGCAGCACTCCCCCCAACTTTGCGACACTGAGACCAACAGCGGTGATCGCATTGCCGAGCTCGGGGAATGGGTTAGCCAGCGCGATCGCCACTTTCCCGGCGCACACGAATGTGTTCTTAAGCGCGTGACCCACGGCGTTTTTCACCTTCTCTATTCCCTTGCCTAGCGTGACGAGGCCGCGCCCTACGTCAGCAAGACTGATTAGTCCAGTCGGGTCACTGAAATTGACTGGATCATCCCCGGCGTAGGAATACGCGTTCCACTGCGTAGGATCGAGTTGGTTTTGTGCGGGATCCGCCTGCGTCCATCGTGCTAGCACGGGGTCGTAGAACCGGGCACCGAAGTGATACAGCCCACTGCCGTCCTGATAACCGCTCCGGTAGCGCCACGGGTTGGATATCGCAATGGCCGCACCCGACATTTGAATAGTTCTGCCCCAGGAGTCATAGGCGTAGGTTGCGACCGTCGCGCCGCTGCTGTCGACAATCGAGGTGACTGACTCATCGGCGTCGGTGACGTAGTAGTACGTCCCCGTTGCGGTCCTCGCGCTGATGAGGTTGCCGGCGGGGTCGCGCACATAGTACGTGTACGCACCCGCAACATTTTCCGCCGTCATCCCGAGGATCGAGTTGATGGCGAACGCGGATCCGCCAATCGTTGTACTCAGACCGGAACAGTCCGCGATCTGCGCGCATGCTGCGCTCTGGCGCGTAGCGGGGATGACGGACTCGACTTCGGTCTGATCCAGGCTGCGATAAGCAACGGTGATGTCAGGCGCGCCGTTGTAACTGTGAATGAGACCGCTGCGGTCGCTGTTTGGCTCGTACGTGATCGTGGTGCCATCGGAACTCGCCGCGAAGTTGCCGTTTTCATCGTATGCGTAGCCAGTCGTGGCTCGCAGCGCAACCGTCTGCGCAACCCAAGCGCCGGACGACGAGGCCGTCGAGGTCTTCGAGCCCGTTGCCGATTTGGTCGCCGCTAGCTGATCGGCGAGAGAAATGGATCCTGGTGGGCTCGCGCCGGAGCCCACCTGCCACCGTTGTGTCATGCCGCTGGGTGGGCTGAAGTTGCTGGTTGTTGCGCTGCTGACGAATGACGCGATTTGGTCGTTGACTTCGGTTGTGGTCACGCTCGGTGACGTTGCCGTTGTGCTCGCGCCGATAGCGGATCCTGACTTGTCGATTGGGTTCGTGGTGTCGATGCCGCCGTATGCGGCGATGGCGCCGATGACGTAGTTGGGTGCGTCAAAGGTCCATCCGTAGCTGGTCGGGTCGGACGCTCCAGCTACTCGCCAGTAAAGAACGGTGTGGACGGTGTTGATTGTGTCGTCGATCGTGTGCCATCCGGTCTCGCTTGGGCTGACGGTTCCGCCTTGCGTCATTGAACCGGTTGGGTTGGCTGCGAGTTGGGCGATCAGAACGTCTCCGGGTTTGGTGCCTGCGGGGACGTTGATGCTTATGGAGGTGGCTCCGACTGTGCCGAGTGCGGTGGCCGCGGCTCGGTAGACGCCGGGTTTGTGGCGTGCGGTGAGTTGGTTTGCGTTGTTGGATTCTTCTGAGACCGTTTGGGTCGCGTTCGAGGCAGAGGTGCGGTTGCTCATGGCGTCGTAGGTGTAGGTCTCGCCGGCGCCGGTGGTGGTGAGTCTGTTGAGTGCGTCGTAGGTCTTGGTTCCGGTGGGTGTGAGTTGTGCTACGGAGCTGTCGTAGAGCGGTCGGAGCAAAACGTGTTGTCCGGCCCAGGTTCCGTTCGGTCCGGTTGTTGTCTTTGCGGCGACGGTGCCGGGTGTTGCACCAAGCGACCGCGTGGACATCGCAGCGGTGAGGAGGTCGCTTTGGGTGTCGTAGGCGTTGGTGTATTTGTCGGGTGTTGTGATTGCAGCGGTTGCGCCTGTGGGGCGACCTGCGTAGGAGAGGAGGGAGAGTTCGCCGTTGACGTAGTCGGCGGCTGGCGCAGTCCATGACGTCGAAGCTGTGGATCCGGAGTTGGATCCACCGGATGACTTGATTGGGTTGACGGGATCAACGCCTGTCCATGCGGTGAGTCCGCCGGCTGCGCGGGCGCTCGTGCTGATAGCCCAGTTGTAGACGGCGGGTTCGGAGCCCGCCGAACTGACGACGTGTTGGTAGACGCGTGTGGCGACGTCGGAGCTCGTTGTTCCGCTGGAGTCGGTTCGGATGAGGGTCCAGCCGGTGGGCACTGTTGTGACGTTGATGTGGCCGGCGGTGACGACTTGTGCGATCTCGACGTCGCCGTTGGCGAGGCCGGCTGGTTTGGCGAGAGCGACGAAGGAGGTGAAGTTGGCGTTGCTCGCGAACACGGAGGGGTCGCCGCGGCGGGTGATTTGACGGGCGGAACCGCTGCTGGGGCCGCTCGGGGTGAAGCTGACGTTGCGGTCGGCGATGACCGCACCGTTGGAGTAGGTGCGTTTGTTGATGAGTCGGTTTGCGCCGTCGTAGAGCGCGGTTGTGATGAGGCCACGGCCGTTGTCGGTTGAGGTGCGGTTGCCGTTTGCGTCGTAGCCGAAGGTTGTGACTCGTCCGGTTGAGTCGGTGACTTTGTCGGGACGGTTTGCTGCGTCGTAGTGGTAGGTGGTGGTGCCGCCGTTGTCGGTGAGTGTGGCGAGGTTTCCGACGCCGTCGTAGGTGTAGGTGACGGTTGTGATGAGGGAGTAGTGCTGGGTTTGGCGTTGTGTGAGCCGTCCGAGGGCGTCGTAGGTCATGGTGGCGACGCCGCCTTGGTTTGTTACCGAGGTGGCGTTGCCGTCGTCGTCGTAAACGGTTGCTTCCTGTGAGGTGCCGCTTATGGAGGCGTCGACGACACGGTCCAGCGCGTCATAGGTGAGCGTCGTGGTGATGCCCTTGCCGTCGGTTGTCGTTTTCAGCCGGCTGAGTCCGTCGTACGTCGCCGATGTGGGCTTGAGGGGCAAGGGAGGAACGACACGTTTCAGATTGTGGTCGGCGTCGTACTCGTAGGTCGTCTTGTTCTTTGCCGCGTCCGTGACGCTCGCCAATGTTCCGTCGGAGTTTGCGACGATGTCGGTTTCGTTGTTGCTTGGCAGTGGATCGACTATGGAGGCGAGGTTGCCGTTGGCGTCGTATGTGTAGGTCGACGTGTTGTTCTGCGGGTCGGTGACAGAGGTGGGCAGCGAAGGGTGCGCAGCATCGTCGTAGAGCGCAGTTGAGTGCGCGCCGGGTTGCGAGTACGACAACGTTCGGTTGTTGGAGGTGTCGTAGCCGAAGTTGCCGCTGGAGGAGCCGTTGCCGGCGCTGTACGTGGCAACGTTGGAGTTGGACGTGTACGTAAGTGATTGTGCGTTGTTGAGGGCGTCGGTGTTGCTCAGCACCCGGCCGATCGGGTCGAAGACGTATGTCGTCGCATTGTGGTTTGCGTCTGTTTCGACGGTCGTGTGCGTGTTGTCGGCGTTGGTTGTGTACGTGAATGTCGTTGTCGGATTAGCTGGGTCGTTGGGATGGTGGATGGCGGTTAGACGGCGGGTCGTTGGCTCGTAGTCGAACGTGACGACGCGGCCAGCGGGAGTGGTGATTTGGGTCAGGTTGCCCGCTGTGTCGTACGTGTAGTTGGTAGTACCACCGGTGCCGGTTGCGTTGCCCTTTTGGTCGACGAATTTCGTGAGGTTTCCGGTCGTCGCGTCGAAGGTGTAGGACCCCTTCTGGTTGATCGGGTCGGTGAATTCTGCGAAGCGGCCTGACGGTCCGTATTTAAAGTTGGTGGTGTGGGACTTTGTGTCGACCGCGGTTGCCGTGGTGCCATCAGTTCCCGAGCCACGGTCGAACGTGATCGTGTTGCCGTTGCGATCCTGACGAGAAAGGAGCGGGCCCGTTGTGCCTTGCGCGTAGGTCCAGCGGTCACCGCTCGCTTTTTCCGTCAGAACGTACGTGCTGCCGCTGGACGTGAGCGTCGCGTCGACCCCCGACGGCGAGACGAACGTACCGTCCGACTTCTTCGCGAATCCGACCTGCGCGCCTGTTGGCATTGTGATGACGACGGATTGGTCCGGGCTCAATGTTTGTTGGCCTTCGGAGAAGCCGGTCATCGTCCAGTTACGGCCAACAACCGAACCCGCCACAGACGCGCCGAGATTGTTGTACGAACGCTCAACGGTCAGTCCGAGTCCTGTGCCGGGAAGAGTGAGATCGCGGTTAGTGACGGTGAGGTTGCCGTTGAACAGGTTGACGTGCATCGACATCCTGTCGGTGATCCGGCTTGTCTCCAGCGTTGCGTCCGGACTGTTTCCCTCAGTGTTGCGCGGGATGACAGCGTCGCTCTTGGACGTGACGGTGCCGGTGCCGAGACAGTTCTGGGCCGAAACCTCGAACGTGTAGCTCTGCCCGGGCGACAAGCTTTTCACGACAAACTCTTTGGATCCCGAGGGCGCGGTCTGCGGCGTTTGCGCGGTTCCGTTCAGGTACGGCTGGATGACATATTGCGTGACGACCGACGTCGGCTGTTTCCAGCGTAGGTAGACGACGCCATCGCCGGGTTCCGCCGAGAGTTCCTGCGGAACCTTGGGCGTCGATTGCGTCAGCGTGATGGCAACGGGGAGTTGCTGCGGCGTCGCGGTGCTCGACGTGGTCCCGTTGCCGATCTGCCCAGCGTTATTCGCGCCCCAGGTGAAGATTTGTCCAGCTGTCGTGACGGACATGCCGCCGTATGAGCCAGCCGCGACCGCCGCAGGACTTGAAACGGTCTGTGTTTGCGTGATCGATGGCGCATAAGCCGATGAGCTTCCGTTGCCCATCTGTCCGTAGTAGTTATCGCCCCAACCGTAGACCTTGCCGTTCGATGCTTTGGCGAGAGTGAAATAGAGCCCGGCACTGATCTGCTGAATCGTGACACCGGTCCCGAGACTCGAGGTGGGAACCAGTTGCGGGTTCGGATGGCTGTTGACATCCGTAGCGCCGGTTCCGAGTTGGTAGTAGACGTTCGAGCCCCACGCGTAGACCTTGCCTGACTGATCCAGCAACGCAGAGTGGTTGTATCCGGCGGCGACCGCGATCGGCGTCAGCGTCCCCTTCGGCACAACAACGGGCGACAGCGTCTGTCCGGTCAGGACAGCGTTGGGCCCGTTCGAACCCATGCTGGCGTTTCCCCAAGCGAACACGTTGTTCTGCGTTGTCAGCGCGAGAGTGTGGTTACCACCCGGGTCAGTTGCAATCTGCTTGATTTTCTGGATGCCGAAGTTCACATACGTCGGCACCGTGCGCGTCTGTGTCGTTCCGTCGCCGACCTGGCCGTAGACATTCGAACCCCAGCCATACACCGCACCGCTTTCCGTGACCGCATACGAGTCGTCGCCTCCAGCGCTGATCGCAACGACTTTCCCGAGGCCATTGACCTGCTCGGCTTTAGGTTCGAAAGCGCTCGTGAACCCGCGTCCGAGTTGCCCGGACGTGTTGTCTCCCCACGCCCACACGGTGCCGTCCTGCCGCAATACCAAAGCGTGCTTCGATCCAGCAGCGACCGCTTGCACCGCGGAGAAGCCAGAAGAGTTGACCGGATAAGGAACCGAGCCAGTCGTCCCGTTACCTACTTGCCCGCGCGAGTTGTCACCCCAACTCCACTCGCTCCCGTCCTTGCCTAACGCGTAATTTGTGTTCGAACCGGCAGCGATCGGAAGTAGCGCCGGCGTGTCAACACAGCGCAGGGGAACATCAGCGCCAGCAGGTGAAGATTGAATCAAAGCCAGCCCTCCCGCCAACATCGCCGCCCCGACCACGACGACCCCGAGGTTGCGGAGGCGACGACCAGACGTGGTTAAGAAGCGGCTCATGCCGGCCTCACAGGCGTCGCCTCGGACTGCTTCCCCCGAAGCAGCGGAACTACATCACCGCTGTCGGTAATCGCATCAACGACCTGGTCCACTTCAGGAGGCTCGTCTCCGATCCTCGGTGAAAACGTGTAACCCGTCGACGAGAACCAGCACACGAACACCCGCTCATTTCGAGGCTCGTCATCGAGCGGCGTGTCGTATTCATCAGTGTGGATCGACCGCTGGTAATGAAACACGGTGGAGGCGTTCGACAGATACGCTCGCTCGAGAACAACGTCGTCGACACTCGTCGCTTGGTACCCAGCCAGGCGCTCGTTGCACTTTGGCAAGGCGGCGTCGTCCGACGGTGGCGCGTCAGCAGAACCGACAGCAAGCGATGTGGTCGACGTCGTCGGCACGGAAGGCGGCTCCGTTACGGAAGTCGTCGATGCGGTTCGGAGGAACACCGCACTCCCGGTATAGCCAAGAGCTATGAGCGCACAAATGCTCGCACTCACGATCGCAAAGCCCTTTGGCGAGCGAAACTTTGCTCGCGGGCGGCCGCCGTCCGATGTCATGCCGATCCCCCCTTAGGAGCGAACGACAAGCGCTACCCGGCCACTGTCGCTCACAAACGCGCCAGCCCGAAACTTGCCGCACAGCCGATGCACCGAAGAGATGGCAGCCCGTCTTACGAACGGTGATCACTCGTGAGGTAGGCCGCTGGCTGGTCAGTTGCGATGCGACGGTGACGGTGGCCTTGCGGGCTGCGCGTCTTTCGGTTTGCCGTCGTGTCGGTTCTGCTTCGCCAGCGGCCCCCTATCGAACCGTGCGTGCGGTTCTCCCGCACACGGCTCTCCGACATCGTTCACCGCGAGGCATGCGGTGTTGCCTTTCGCACTGTTCCGTTGAGCCGGTGGATGCCGATCCGGGTCGCCCACGCGTAGTTGTGTTGGGCGGTCCAGAACCTGTTGTGTTTGCGTCGCTTTGCTCGGGCGAGCAGCGCGAGGCGCATGTGCACGTAGGCGTCGAGTTCGGCGAACTTCCGGCCGGAGTTCCCGTTCCGGAAGTAGTTGCCCCAGCCGCGTAGAACACGGTTGAGGTGACCGACCACGACTTGCATCTGTATCCCGACGCGCTGGCGGTTGGTGGCTTGACGGACTTTGTCGCGCAGCGTTGCTAGTGCTCTGCGCGACGGCCATCGTTGGAGCCACCATTTGCCGCGCCGACGCCACGACTCCACCTTGTGATGATGGAAGCCGAGGAAATCGAAACCCTCTTTGCCTCGGGTGAGGTTCGCGATCCTTGTCTTGTCGGGATGCAGTTGCAGCCCGAGTTCGGCGAGGATCGCAACGACCCGCGCACGCGCGTGTTCGGCGCGTGCTTGGGTGCCGCAGAGGATGACGAAGTCGTCGGCGTAGCGGACCAGCGTGCCGAGTCGCCGGCCGTTGCGTTCCCATTCTTTGTCGAGAACGGTCAGCGCAATGTTGGCCAGCAGCAGCGATATGGGTGAGCCTTGCGGCGTGCCCGACGTGGTGTCAGACACGGCGCCTCCTTCCATCACCCCGGCCCGCAGCCAGCACCGGATCAGTCGCAGCATCCGACGATCCGACACGCGCAGGCCGACTTGGGTCATGAGCGCGTCGTGATCGATGGAACCGAAACAGTCCGACACATCCGCGTCGAGCACCCAGTTGTTGCCGCGGTTGGCCGCCTGGCGGACGGCTTCGCACGCGTCGATCGCGGATCGTTTCGGGCGGAACCCGAACGACACCGGCGAGAAGTCCGCTTCGAAGATCGGTTCCAACACGATCTTGGCGGCGGCCATCACGACACGATCAGCAACGGTTGGGATTCCCAACGGACGCGTGCGCCCGTCAGGTTTCGGGATGTGAACCCGCCGAAGCGGAGACGGCCGGTAAGTACCTGCCTTCAACGCGTCGGCGAGACCGTGCAGGAACAGGCCCACCCCGGCGGCCTCGACATCGACGATCGATCGACCATCAACGCCGGGCGCGCCCCGGTTGGTGCGCACGGCTTCCCACGCTCGCCATAAGACGTCGCTGCGGGCGACATGGCCATAGAGCGCGTGGAAGCGGCGTGTAGGCGCAGCCTTGGCACTGCGGTAAAGCACGCGTTGAAGAGCACGCGTCTTGTCCAGACCATCAGCCCGGCCGGTGGACCTAGCCGTAAGTGCGGCACTCACCGAAACGTTGTCCCTTCAACTCGATGCATCGATGAAGTAGGGGCCCTTCGCTCAGACCGGGTTGTGTTGTCCACGGCCCTCGATCACTACTACGACCCCCTCCGACTGCCTCTCGGCTGCCTGTCACTTCCCGTGCGTGCGGTTATAGACAGACGCGCTTGCCGCGCCGCAGGCGCGGCGCCGAGGAGGCTCTCTCCAGTTCCCAGGACCACCTTCTGCACGTTCCACGCCCCATACGCCGGAGGATTCCTCGGCACCCGCTCCAGGAACACTGGCACCTTCCATGGCCTTCGCCGATGTGTGACCGGCTCGGCATCCCCTTGTGCCCTCACGGGCATGCATAACGACGCTGCAGACTTCGCTTCATGCTGCGGACCGCGCAGTTGCCATCCCCTTCATGGGATGAAGTCACTCCGCTTCGACGGCGACCTCTCGATCGACGCCGGGAGTCAGCTACCCGGGACCCTGGCGTCTCCCGGAACCGGACTCACACCGGCTGGCCATCCTGAGCTTGCGGCTTGGATTAGTTACGTCATCTCGTTCCTTTCATTGACGACGCGCCCAAGCCTCTGGACGCACCACACCTGTGCATTCAGGCTTCACGCCTGAATTTCTTGTCCGCTTCTCGCCCCCACCAGGGCTTTGTGGGGTGTGTTGTCGATCGGGAAACTCGCAAAGGGCCAAGCCGACTACTACCTGTCGGCGGTCGCTCAGGGTGCGGAGGATTACTACCTCGGCGCGGGCGAGGCACCAGGGCGCTGGTGCGGAAGCGGAGCGTCGGAACTTGATCTCGATGGCGAAGTTCGCGGGGATGACCTCCGGTCTGTTTTGGAGGGTCGTGCGCCTTCGAACGAACGGCGGCTGGTGCGTGGCAACAGAAAGCTGCCGGGGTTCGATTGCACGTTCTCGGCGCCGAAGTCGGTGTCGATTGTTCACGCACTTGGCGGCGAGGTCGAGCGTGCTGCGATCAGCGAAGCGCACGACGCCGCGGTGGACGCGGCGCTCGGGTATCTCGAGCGGCAGGCTGCGTTCGGGCGTCGTGGACGTGACGGTGTTCACCGGGTCGGGTCGTCTGGGTTCGTTGCTGCGGCGTTCCGGCATCGCACGAGTCGGGCGAGCGACCCGCATCTGCACACCCATGTCCTCGTGGCGAACATGGTGAAGAGTGCCGATGGCAAGTGGGGCGCGTTGGATGGGCGGCTCGTGTTCGCGCACAAGATGGATGCTGGCGCCGTCTACCAGTCGCACTTGCGCGCCGAGCTGACGGATCGGCTCGGGCTGCGCTTCAACACGCCACACAACGGTCTGGCCGAACTCGAAGGCGTGCCGCTCGCAGTGGTGAAGGAGTTGTCACGTCGTCGCGCCGAGATCGAGGCAGTCCTCGCCTCCCGAGGGGAATCATCGGCTGCCGCGTCGGCGACAGCCACGCTGGCGACGCGGCGCGCTAAGCGCGACGTCGACGCCGACACGCTCATCCAGGACTGGCGAAGCCGGGCCGACGCGCTCGGCTTCACCAGCGACCGCATCGGCGAACTCGTGCGGGTGCCGCGACCGGAACGACCCTCGTTGCGTCGAGACCAAGTGCCTGACGAGCTGACCCGCCAAACGAGCCACTTCGATCGCCGCAACGCGATCCGTGTCATCGCCAACTCGGCGCGCACCGGGCTTCGCGTCGATCAGCTCGAACGACGCGTCGACGCGTGCCTCGATAACGCCGAGGTCGTCGAACTCACACCCGACGATCTGACCGGTCCTCGCTACACAACCAAAGCCATGCTTCGCGCCGAGCAATCGGTGCTGGCCGCCGTCGACCGCGGCCGCGACCGAGCGGTAGCTGTCGCCAACAAGAAGGCGGTCGACGCGGCCATCGCGAGTCGTCCCAGCCTCAGCCGTGAACAACGCCAGATGGTCGAAGCCATCACACGCTCAGGCGCCCTGGTCGACGTCGTTGTCGGCGCCGCGGGAGCAGGCAAGACCTACGCCCTCGACGCCGCGCGGGAGGCCTGGACCGCCAGCGGTAATACCGTCGTGGGCTGCGCGCTCGCCGCTCGCGCCGCGACACAACTCGAGACCGACGCAGGCATCCCGTCGTTCACGATCGCCACATTGCGAGCCTTCCTCGAACGCGATCGCCTTCCGGCTCAAAGCGTCCTCGTGGTTGACGAGGCCGGCATGGTCGGCACGCGAGTGCTCGACGAACTCGTGCGGCACGCGTCGCGCGCAGACGCGAAGGTCGTGCTCGTCGGCGACCACCGCCAACTCCCCGAGATCGAAGCGGGCGGCGCGTTCGGTCACCTCGCACGCCAGCCCACCGCGCTACTTCTCCAGGACAACCGACGCCAGCGCGACCGTCACGAACGACGCGCTTTGCGCGACTGGCGCGGCGGACGCATCGCCGAAGCGATCGATCGGCTACGTCGGCGGGGCAACGTCGTCGAAGGCGACAACAGCGACGCGTTGCGCTCGCAACTCGTCGCCGACTGGCACGACGCCGTCAACAACGGTGAGAACGCGCTCATGCTCGCAAGGCGACGCGTCGACGTTGCCGACCTCAACGCGCGCGCCCGCGACGAACTCAAAACGAGCGGCTACCTCGACGCCTCCACCGAGACCAGCGTCGCCGGCCTTCGACTGTGCGAAGGCGAGTGGGTCCTCGCCCGACGCAACAACCGACGACACGGAGTCACCAACGGCGACCTCGGCGTCGTCGCCGAAATCCGAAACGACGCCGTCGTAGTTCGGCTCGACCGCGGCCCCACCGTCACCATCCCCGCCGACTACATCGCCGACGGACACCTCGACCACGGTTACGCGCTCACCGTTCACAAAGCCCAAGGCGCCACCTGTGACCGAGCGTTCGTGCTCGGCGACGAAACACTCCACCAGGAGCTCGGCTACACCGCGATGAGCCGAGGCAAGAACCGCAACCAGCTGTACGTCATGGGCCTCGACACCGAACGAGACAACCCTGGCGGCCACGCCAGCACTGCGCACGACAGGTTCGACCTCGTCGCCGCACTCCGACGCAGCGAAGCAAAACAACTCGCCACGGAGTTGTTGCCGCAACGTGACCGCAGCGTAGGGATCGAAGAGTGAGGACGTCACCATGCTTACGCTCACCACGACGGAAGCTTCGGCTCATGGGAGTCCAGCCGTGAACTCGTCGCCACAATGTCACGGGATGGAGACCACAACCACGATCGAGTCACTGCTGACGATTGAGCAGGTGGCGCAGCGACTTGGCGTGCAGGTGCGTCACGTTCGCCGGCTCGTTGCTGAGCGTCGGATTCCGTATCTGAAGTGGGGCCACCTCCTACGGTTTGATCCCCAGGAACTCCAGGCGTGGCTCGACGCCGCACGCGTCACCACGCTCGACAGTCGTCGCCGTTAGTTTCCAGCCTCGCCGGGCCTCAGGCCGAGCAACATGTCGATGCGTTCATTCGCAACCTGGGCGTCGTCCTGCAACGCGCCGACATAGGTGCGCACCAACGTCTCGACGCTGTGGCCCATACGTAGCGCGACTTCCCCGAGCGGCACGCCCGCTCGCAGCCACGTGGTCGCGGCGGCGTGCCGACAGTCGTAGACGCGCATCGCCGGCAGCCCAACTTTTCGCAGGGCGCCATGCAGCGCGCGGCCCCAGTTCGACGCCGATGGGCAGCCTCCTGACGCGGTGCGAAAGAGAAGTGCGTCGCCGTCGAGACCGTTCGCGGCAACCCACTCTGCGAGCACCCGAACGAGCACGGCGGGGATAGGAACGTTCCGGGGCCCCGTCTTGGGTTCGCCCGGCTCGTCGAAGGAGACGTCGGCTTCGACGACGCGGATGCTCCCCCAACCATGATCGGGAAGGTACAGCGTTGACACGCGCAGCATCACCACTTCTGAGGGTCGGAGCCCCGCGTAGTACGCCACTGCGGTCATCACCTGGATGCGGCGACTCGCGGGCTGGTGATTACGCAACGCCTCAATGACGCGCGCCATCGAGGTCGGATCAGGCAGGCTCCGGACCTTGGGCCGCCGGCGCGCCGCACGCACTGATTTGCGATTCGACCGGCCTCGCGGCGGGGGCGGCCAGGGGTCATCCGCGATCAGACGAAGCTCCACTGCGCGTCGAATGCACGCCCGTGACACGTTTCGGCGACGCGCGGCTGTCGTGGGGCTGAGTAGCCGACCGTCATCGGCAAGCCCGAGACGTTGATCGACGTCCGCTAGTAGTTCGCGGTTGAGGTCGCCCAGCGACAGCCCCCACCGCCTGAAGTGGCGCTCGACCTCCGGAAGCTGAGGCGCCATCGGTACGAGTGAAGCAATGAGCGCCTTGCGCACCGGCAGCGGCAGTGACGGAGCGCCGCGCTTGACGAGTAACGGCAAGAACCGGCTCAGTGACTCGAGGGCCGACGAACGCGTGCGGGGCGCCCACTCGGCCCACTGCTCACCCACCCACCGGCGAGCCCACACGTCGACGCGGTCGTCGTTGTCCGCGGGCCGCCAGGTTTCGGGCAGCCCGGTCGCGAGGTCGAAGCGGCCGCCAACCTTTTCGGCGAGGAGCAGATCGGCCCGGAAGCGCTCGGCGGTTGCTTTGGTCGCGAAGGATCGACTGTGTTGGCGCCGGTCAATACTCCAGCGCACGATCCATGGGCGCTGATGACGGTCGCCGTTGCGACGCTGAATCCCGAACAATCGGACGTCTTGGAAGGCGGCATTGCCGCCGTACTGTGGGAGGGACATGGGAGGAACCTTCCGATCGAGGACTCACATGTGCTCTCACCTGCCGGTATGAGGCGAACGCGAGACGGTTTCCTAAACCGTGCGTCGCATGTTCGAATCATGCCGGGAGCGCTGCGTTTACTGCGCTATTGCTGCACTTTTCGACCGCGTGTCCCACGACTGTCCCATGAGTTGGCCCTTCAGTGGCCCTTCAAGTCATCGATTCCCGCAGTGTGGGTGATCGCAGGACCGAGCTTTCTCCACGTCGCGCAGGACCGTGCCGCTAGGCCCGATGAACACGACGGTCGTCGATGTCGCGCCGCCAGGGCATTGCGGTCGAAACAGCCAAGGCCCAGAGCAGTCCGATTCCGCCCGCGGCCATCAAGATCACTCCGATCGTGTTCACGTCGACCGATGAGTTGTCGACGTGCACCGCCCACGTGAGCACCGCCCCCGCAGCGATGAGCAAGACGCTGATTCCGATTCCCATGACTTTTCTCCTGTTACGTGACGGATGTGCGGCGATCGGCAAAGCCTCGGATGATGCCTGCGACGAGAAGCACGACGCCGAGCATCAACGTCCACTTCACCGCGGCGACGAAGAGTCCGAGACCACCGACGACGAGACCGATGACGATCAGCAACAGTGCGACTCCCATGGGCCCTCCTTATGACCGG
This sequence comes from Actinomycetota bacterium, assembly GCA_048498715.1. Lineage (GTDB taxonomy): Bacteria > Actinomycetota > Acidimicrobiia > Acidimicrobiales > JACCXE01 > JACCXE01. The sequence continues at coordinate 33,072 of JBEHXL010000002.1, forward strand.
TTGCTAGTTGGTGTTACCCATCGCCTTCCTGCGATGGGATCGCGATTGAGTGACAAACGGAAAACGATCCGGCGTCAAAGCGTCGTAGATCGTTTGACAGCGCTGGTCGTTGGGGAGGAACCAAGGAGCGAACCGAATGGAGGCAAGTCGTGGCAATTGACGAGCCGATCAGGCTTTACAACCGTTGGAAGCGGCAGGTGCCAAGGCGAGGCAATCGCGCCATCGCGGAGGGAGCGAAGCTCGCGATGTTGCTGACGGTGTTGATGCTGACGGCCGCGTTGTGTGTCGCCAGCGCCGTTCTCATTACACGCTGGGCGATCGGCGGCTGACTAGGTGGAGACTGTCAGTCGAGGTCGTCGATGACCAACGCGATCGCCTCGATTGTCTTCAACCTCGGGTTCCGAGCGGTCGTTGCTCGGTTCTAGATCGAACTCACACCACATCGTCTTGCTCTCGCTGCGCAGCACTACGCCCCAGCGGTTCGCCAGCGACGCGACGATCAAGAGGCCCCGCCCGCCCTCAGTCATGTCGTTGCGATCAAGGTCCGGCCACGTCTGCTGAACAAACGGTGGGGTCAGCTCTGGGCAACAGTCGGTGACTTCGACGCGCAGAGCGTTCAAACGTGGTTCGACGGTGACGGCGAAGCCACCGTCCGCATGAAGAAATGCGTTCGTCGCGAGTTCCGAGACGCAGAGGTCGACTCTCTTTTCGAAGCCGACGAGACCAGCCCGCCTTAGAACGCAGTCAGCGAAGTATCTCGCGTCGCGAGGCGACTCGTTGGTCGAAGCCAACCTCAAAGTTAAAGAGAACCCGGGCACCGCGAACGACAACGTATTCGCCGACATCTTCAAGCGTGTGGTTTCTCAGGGCTGTCTAGCGGGCTACGCCAAAGCGAACGCGCGTGCACGACACCAACGCGATGACCGGGCTTACCACCGAACCGAACAGTTATTGGTCGAGGGTGGCCGCAACCAGGAGCACGTCAAGCGCGGACACAATCCAGCCGACACTGCAGCAGAGGTTGCGGCGCGGCCGGTAGAGGCGTCACCGCACTGGAGAGCATTCGAGGTCGGTGACGGCCTGGAGCGAAAGCACACCTTTGACCAGACTTCGCCAGAGGGGTTGAAGGTCCCGCGGTTGGGGTGCCGCATGCGGAGCTGCCTTGACGAGGACTCGGAAATCGCTACCGGTGCGATGTCCGCGCTCGTTGGATACGGCAACGGTCAACGCTCCAGCGGCCTGTAGGCGCCAAAGCTCCGCCTCCAGAGCCTCGTCCCCCTCGAACAAGAAACAGATCACTACGACATTCGACATGCCGCGTGAAAGCGCGTCGTCGGTCGTGTCGTGGAGAAGCTCGGCCAAATCGAGATTCGCAGCGTCAAGGAGGCCGACGGAGCTCGAGTCGGAAAGTAGAACGATCTCGCCGTCGCTGCGCAGACGTTGCGCGATCAGGCCGATGAGCTCGTAGAGCAGGTCTGACATTCCGGTATCGGAGACTTCGGAGGTGAGAAGAACTTCTGATTCACCAGCTGGGTCACCGACGTCTTGCCAACGGCAACACTCACACGCATCCATTCGCCGAGCTATTCCGCTGCCGCCAGACACTCAGCCAGGCGAAGCTGCTGATCAGCCCAGTGGTGGACGTCGTTGTTCTCGATTTGCACTGCCATCACGGCAAGGCGCTTACGTCGCTCGTCCTCGCTCATTTCGACTGCCGCTTCGATCGCGTCAGCCATCCCGTCGATGTCGTAGGGGTTGCACTGGGTTGCCTCATTGAGCTCACTCGCCGCGCCCGCGAACTCGCTGAGCACCAACGAACCTGCGCGCTTGGCGAAGACCTGGCTCACGACGTATTCCTTCGCGACCAGATTCATGCCGTCTTGCAGTGGTGTTACCAGAGCGACATCAGCGGCGACGAAGTAGGCCATCAGTTGTTCCTGGCTGATCGAGCGATGGAGGTATCGGAACGGAACTTCGCCCCCTGGAGCGGTGAACCGCCCGTTCAAGCGGCCGATTTCGCGCTCCACTTCTGCTCGGATGCGTCGATATTCGGGGAGGCGTTCGCGACTTGGACTCGCGATCTGCACATAGACCAGCCGCTTGCGCAGGTCGGCTCGCCGTTCGAGCAGCCGTTCGAGTCCGCGGAGGCGCTCCGGGATCCCCTTGGTGTAGTCGAGTCGCTCGATCCCGAAGAGCAGGGTCTTGCCATCGAAGCGCTTCCGGAGTCGCTCGACGCGCCGTTCGACACCGGGTGACTCGACCATGTCCTTGTACGCAGCAGTGTCGATCGAGGCGGGCGCCGCGATTGTTGCCGGTGGGTCTCCGACTCCGTAACGCGTCCAGGTCTCGACGAAGCGCTTGCGGTCGGCCTCGGTCTGGAATCCGACGACGTTGGCTCCGGACAATCCGCGAAGCAGTTCGGCGCGCTGCGGCAGGCGCCCGAAGACCGTGGGCGACGGGAAAGGCGTATGAAGGAAGAACGCGATCGGATTCGTGAGGCCCACGGCACGGAGCCGGTCGGGAACGAGGAACAGGTGGTAGTCGTGGATCCAGAGCGTGGAGTGTTTTCCCGCCTTGTCGACGGCCACGGATGTCGCCAGAGTGAACGCGTTGGCCGCCTCCACGTAGGACTCCCACCATTCACTTTTGAGGACTGCGGGAACGATGCCGTCGTGGAGAATCGGCCACAGCGTGCGATTGGCGTAGCCGGCATAGAAGCCATCGCCGTCGGTACGGCTGAGGTTGAAGGTGTAAGTGTCGAAAGAGGCGCCGGGGATCTTCTGCGGCGGGGATTCCGAAGCTCGGCCGTTCCATGAAACCCAGGCGCCTCCTCGGTCATCGAGGGCGGTCTTCACGATGCGAGCGAGCCCACCAGGGGCAATGTCCCAGCCGGTGTCGGTCTTGACGATGGGCGATCGGCTCGCAACGGCGACGACGGGCGGCAGGGCGGGAGGTGTGTCGCCGGGACCTGCAGCAGCTGGCGGAGACGGCGCCGGCTCGCTATTCGTTACCGACACCGATGACTGCTGCAGGTCCGACGACATTTTCCGATCGTGACAGCGACGGCCTACGAGCAGTCCGCGAGCAGTTGACGATCCGATGACGATTGCCGCCTCAACGATCCGCGTGGAGATCAACGAGAGAATCGACGTCCGATGCCGTAATCGCGAGAAGTGCGGTCGGCGAGGGATCTCGAATTACGAGAGCCGTCGCGTTGTCCCCGAGACGGTGATACGCACCGATCAGAACGCTGAGTCCGCGTGCGTCCATGAAGGAAACCTTCGAAAGATCAATTTCGATCCGGTCCGCGATCGCCACCGCTCCGGCGACGGCAGCTTCGAAGAAGCCCGCGGTGATGAGGTCGATCTCGCCCCTTGGCGTGACAACCGGAGTGACGCCTTTCATGGTCGCTGTCACCCGGAACTCGCTCACTGATTGATGGTTCCCATCGCGCCTTGCGAACGTGGCGCGCGACGTTGACGATCAGATGACGATCTCAGGCGACCGCCTTGTAACCGAGGCCGCGGACGGTGACGATGTGTCGCGGTTTCGTTGGATCCGCTTCGATCTTGGCGCGCAGCCGATAGATGTGGACATCGACCAGCTTGATGTCTCCCACGTACTCATATCCCCAGACGCTTTCGAGCAGTTGATCGCGCGAAAAGACGCGGCCGGGAGCGGACGCAAGCTCGCAGAGCAGCCGGAACTCGGTTTTCGTGAGATGCACCTGCTCCCCGCCAACGCGGACGACGCCCTCATCTGGGATGAGGTCGACACGTCCACCGAGTCGAATGACGACCGGGTTGGTGCCGAACCCGCGGGCGCGACGCATCATCGCCCGCAGCCGGGCGGACAACTCCTTGGGTTCGAACGGCTTTCCGATGTAGTCGTCTGCGCCGGCCTCCAGTCCCGCGACCACGTCGAACGTGTCGGTTCTCGCCGTCAGCATGACGATCGGTACGTCACTGCGCGTTCTCAAGCGGCGACACACTTCGAATCCATCCAAGTCAGGCATGAGTACGTCGAGGATGACGCAGTCGAAGGCGCGGCCCTCGAATGCGGCCAGTCCATCCTCGCCGTTGGACGCAGTGTCGACCTCGAAGCCTTCGTCCTCGAGCAGCGCCTTCGTCTGATGTCGGATGTCGGGATCGTCGTCGACGATCAGCACGCGGCCGGGCACGTCAGGCACCGCCCTTGATAAGCGCCGCATAATCGTCCCGGGCGACAGCATTGACGGTCAGAGAGCCGTCGGCTCGGGGCACGTCGACGGGCGCGCCCGCAAGAGTGAAAGCGACCTGGCCTACCCCTGGGCGGGCAGTCAGCGTGCACACGAGTTGTCCGATTGCCAACAGTTGGTTGTCGCCGCCGAGGCTTGCAACCGTGGGCGCGAGGTCGACGCGCACCACGCCCGCGTTGAGTTGCACGTCATTAACGAGCGTCTCGCCGCCAAACGCCGTGCGCAGATCCGCCGTCGTTTGCGGGGGTTCGGCGAGCGACCCGATGGCGTCGCGCAGCAACACGGGCACCTCGATGAGTCGTTGCACCACGACCAAGTCGTGGTCCCGGATGAAACACAGCGATACCGATTCGCTCTGCCGTCCTGCGGCGTTCGGTACGAGCGTGGGAGCGGTCGGGTCGAGCAGCTCGAACGGAACGGTTCGGGGGTTCGCCAGCCGTGCGCTGGATTGCGCATTGACGCCACATGCAGTGACGAGGAGTCCGGCCATCACGACCATAAGCATGGGTCTACGTTTCGGCATTCAATACCTCGATCACGAACCGGGCACCTCGGCCCGACGGCTTCTCTTCGACCCACACGCGGCCCTGCTGAATCCGGAGGTGCTCGGCGACAAGGGCTAAGCCCAAGCCCGTACCCGTCGCCCCACCTGCTTCGCGCCCAGCGTCGCCGCGCGCGAAGCGGCCGAAGATGGCCTGCCGCTCGTCAGGGTTGACGCCGGGCCCATCATCGTCGAAACAAAACCGCACGAATCCAGCGCGTGGTGCGTTGCAGATGCGGATCGCCGTGGTGCCGCCGGCGTATTTGGACGCGTTGTCGATGATGTTTGCGATGGCCTGGCCGAGCCGCCGGCGGTCCGTCCACAACGTGTGGGGTACGTCGGGTTCGATGGTGATCGCGGATACCTCGACACCGGCGCGGCTGGCAATCAAACGGATGAAGACGGCGAGATCAACTGGTTCTGCGAGAACAGGAGCAGTTCCGGCATCCATTCGTGAGATCTCGAGCAGATCCAACACCATGTGCTGAAAGTCCACGACTTTCTTCGCCAGGACGTTGAAGGCGTCCAACACCTGCGGCGGCAGTTGATCACGTCTGCGATCCATGATTTCGACGGCGGCAGCGACGGCAGTGAGAGGTGTTCGCAGCTCGTGGCTGACGTCGGCCGCAAATCGCGCCTCTCGCTCGATGCGCTGTTCGAGCGCGGCGGCCATGGTGTTGAACGCGTGTGAGAGACGATCGAGATCAGGGTCGAGTGACTCGTCGAGGCGAGTTTCGAGCGCACCCGACGCGATGCGTTCCGCCGCATCTGCGACCGGGCTCAGGGGGCGAACCAGCTGGTTGGCAAGCACACGACCCACGACCGCCGCCACTACCGCAGACAGCGACGCGCCAACGATGAGCGCCTGCCCGAGAAGCCCGAGTGTGCGGTCGAGTTCGGTGAGGGGGAAGACCTCGAAGTAGGACGCATCAACGGCCGCGAGACGAACACCGATCACGAGGTTGAGCGCGCCGCCCGCGTCTCGAACCCGCTGGTGGCCCGCAGCACCTTTCTCCACCTTCGCGACTAAGTCCGACGGAAGTGCCGCGGCCCCGACGGCGACCGACGTCGAGTACCAGTCGCCCTTGTACCGAACCACTGACGTGGAGGCGCTTCCGCCGCCGAGTCCCGTCAGAAAATTCGTGAGATCAGGCTGTGGTGATCGCAACACGGTCCGCACGAGACGCGCGTTCACGTACGCCTGTTGGCGCGCCGACGATTCTCGTTCGTCGACGAGATATCGCCGGGCAACGCCGTAGGTCAGCAATGCCGTACCGATCACGACGACGAGCGCCGTGACTGCGAATGCAACGGTGGCGCGAGCCCGAAGCCCAACCTTGCGCGGCCTAGACATCGGTCTCGTCGCCGACGAACATGCCGTCGCCGGGCGCGCGAGTGTCGCGCTGATACGCAGAGGCCGAGGCCGCCCCCATGAAGAGCTGGCTCGACGCCGCCGCAATCAAACCAGGCACCACAAAGCTCGCCCGGCCCGTCGCTTCGGCCACGAACATGACAGCAGCAAGCGGCACCCGGTAACCGGCGCCGAGGAATGCGGCGACACCAAGCACCGGAAACAACGTGTGATTTGACGAGTCCACGAATCCGCCGACGGCGCTGCCGAGCAGGGCACCTTGCACAACCAAAGGGATGAACAGTCCACCGACGCCGCCCGCGGAAACGGCGGTCAGCGTCGCCGCGCCTCGAAGTACGAACACCGCGACCACGACCGCAAGGCTGTGTCCGGGCTCGAGTGCCCATCGGATCGCGGCGTAGCCCGATCCCAAGGTAAGCGACTCGCCCGTGGCGAACCGGCACGCACTGAAGATCGCTGCAATTGCGACGATGGCGAGCACCGCAGGCATGACGACGAAGTCGGAACGTTTGGCGAGACTTTTCGCCCGCTTCAGCGCGACACAGAAGAATCGTGCCAACGCTCCCGTCAAGAGACCGAGCAAGACAGCACCGCCGATGTCCCGCAGGTCGAACGGCGGTGCCCCCGAGACGGGAAACAGGGGCTGGGTGCCGTTGATCGCAGCAAACACGACGTAACTCGAGGCGGCCGCGAACATTGCTGGTAGCAGCATCCGGCGAGCGAGATCTTGACGGTAGGGCACCTCCAATGCGAACACGACGCCGGTCGCCGGTGACTTGAAGATGGCGGCAACGCCGGCCGCGGCGCCGCAGACGAGTAGGACCTTCGCGTCGCCGGGGGCGATGAAGCGCCGGAATTTTCGTTGCAGCCACGACCCGACCACAGCGCCGATGTAGATCGATGGCCCTTCGAAGCCCATGGCTGCGCCTCCGCCCAGCGTGGCCGCCGACGCGAGCAAGCTGCCGGGCGCCAGGCGCGGATCGAGCTCCCGGCTTGGCTCGTGGAATGCCTTGATGTACTCGTCGGCCAATCCCGGTGATCCACCGGGAGCGCTGACGCGCAGCAGGAGCACCGCCACCGCAAGCGCGACACCGGGAGCCAACGCCTGGAGCCACAGCGGCAGGCGTGTGACGGCTTCGAACAATCCGTCAGCGACGACTCGGTCGAACAGCGATACGCCGAGGCCGGTCACGATTCCGGTGGTGACAGCGAGACCACCGGCCTGGCGAGCGCGATCGCGAATATGGCGAAGCTCCTCGCGACGATGGTCGGGCACCGACAGTCGCAGCCGTCGTGGTGATGGCACTACAGGTCCCAACCGGTGGACCACGACTGCGCTTCGGGTTCCACGTGCATTCGGGCGGCTACGGCAAACGCCTCCAACGCGTCGACCATCGCGGCTCTCTTGGCCTTGGGGACGGAGCCGACAATCCGATCGATCTCCCTACGGCGACGGCGCAAGACGTCTTCCACCAGTGACCGCCCACTGTCAGTGATGATGACTTCGACTTCGCGACGGCTCTGCTCCGAGCCGCGTCGCTGTACCAGCCCCTTCCGGACGAGGCGGTCGCACAGACGCGTTGCGGCCGACGGAGAGCAATTCAGCTCGGCCGAAAGGTTGGACATCGTCAGGGTCGTCTCAGTAAGGACAACCAACGCGCGGAACTGCGGGAGTGTCACGTCGTCGGCTACCTCGGAAAGAGACCGCGCCGCGACTGCAACGAGCGCCGTCGATGCACCGAGTACTGCCTCGGCAACCTTGCTCATAGACAACTATTGCATATAGCAAGCATTTGTCGGCCGGTCGTCGGTGCCGCGTAGACCCAAGACGACCGGCCGACTATGCGATTGCCAGGCGATGGGGACCCGCCTGCGGCGATCCGCTCAGCTCCGTGGGCTACGGCGCCGCAACCTGAACTGCGGCGCTCGACGCTGGTTACGGATCGCTACGGGCATCCTGAGCTGGTCAGTTCACGATCCAACGGCAATCAGTTGACGAACCGATGACGTTTCTGGCCTTGCCGTTCAAGCGCGTTTGCCGGCGCTACCCGACTGGAAACCACCAAGCCATCGAACCCACCAAGATCCTCGTAGCCGTTGACGAGTCCCCGGTCTCGCTACGGGCAGCGCAGGTTGCTGCCGGCTTTTTCGGTGACCGGGTCGATTCGGAGTTTTTCGTCGTGAACGTCGCTCGGCTTCCTGCACCCTGGGTCGCAGGCGCTCCCTTCGGCCTCGTCGGCCCGATGGTCATGCACCCGACGTTGTTGGAGGATGGACCCGACGAAGAACGGATCGAACACCGATTGTTGGTTACGGCGAATGCCGCCGGCATAGGCGACGCCGAAACGGTGGTTCGCGTCGGTGATCCCGTCATCGAGATCTGCAGGGCAGCAAAGACCGTCGAAGCAGACGTGATTGTCGTCGGCGCTCATGAGAAAAGTGCGCTGCGCCGGTTGTTCGATCCCTCCGTCGCCGACGGGGTTGTGCATGCGGCACGGATACCCGTGCTCGTCGTGCACGGCGAATAGGAGCTCCAGTTTCGTCGGTTGCGATGACGTGCCGGGAGGGCCTCCGGAAGCTCCAGGTCGTCCCCGTCGCTGCGCTCCTCGCAACAGCATCATCTGCCTGCGCGACCGAACGCTCCGCAGATGACGGTTCGTCTTGGAACGGCCAACCGACCACGACACTGCTCTCGACCACGACGACCTCGCTCCCGCCGCCGGCGGAGACGACCGTCTCAACGGGAGCTACCGAGCCTGACCTCGCGATTCTGCAACGCGGCGACCACGGCGACGCGGTGCGATCACTGCAAGAGCAACTTCTCCGACAGCACTACTGGCTCGTGCTGGACGGGCGCTTCAGTGAAATCACGGAACAAGCTGTGTTCGCCTTTCAGAAAGTCAATCAACTGCCGACCGACGGAAAAGTTGGTCCACACACGCGGGCGGCCCTCGCGACGCCTCGTCTGTTCACACCGCGAAGTACTGGCGGCCTCGCGTGGGAGGTCGACAAGAGTCGGCAGCTCCTGAGCGTCGTCCGGAACGGTGCAGTCGAGTGGATCTGGAACACGTCGACAGGAACCGAACGGCCGTACCGGCATGACGGTAAGCGCTATGTCGCGGATACGCCGACCGGCCAGTACTCCTTCGACTGGCAGGTCGACGGCTGGCGCAACGGAGCTCTGGGCCGGCTCTACCGGCCGAAGTACTTCCACCATGACGGAATAGCGGTACATGGATATCGCTCGGTGCCGCCGTATTCGGCGTCGCACGGGTGCGTTCGGGTGACCTTCGCAGCGATGGACTTCATCTGGGCAAGCGGCCTCGCCCCGATCGGCGCTTCGGTACTCGTCTACGACGAAACATTCCGCAGTGGCGGGATCGCTGACCCGGTTCACGGGTAACGCCGCGTATGGACAATGAAGCCGGAACAATTTTGACGTGCACCAACGAAGGATGCGATTGCCGCCTTCGTATCGAGCGGCCATGTCCGCACGGCGACACGTACACCTGCGCGTGCGGTCATCCACTCGAACATTCGACCGACGACGAATCCTGACCGCTACTCACGACCTTCGCTTCCGCGGGTGCCTGCAGCGCGACCGAACAAACCGGGAACTTCTCGCCCAGCACATTTACGACCGCTGCCATCCCGCCTTTGCGGGCCTCGGCGTGCTGTTCCTTGTTTTGGTGCTCGCCCAGGCGCCGGTCAGGGAGGGCACCGCTCTCCAAGTCGTCCTTCTCTCGGTGACGTGGGCGTTGTGGGCCGTATTCGTCGGCGAGGACCTGCTCCGGCTGGTGATCGCGCCTTCTACCGGGGCGTTCCTCAAACGAACGTGGTGGCAAATTTTGTTGCTCGCTGTTCCGGTTCTGATGCTCGGTCGCGCGCTGCTACTGCTTCGCATCGCCCGCCCAACCCGTGTCACCCTCGCCGCGGTGCGAAGCGGCCGCTCCGCGCGCGCAACGGTGGCGGGACGTACGGCTTGTCTCGGGCTGCCCTCGACGATCGTGATCTTCAGTTCCGCTGACCTGCTCTACGAACTGTCAGCTGTGAGGCCCTACGGCGCAGCGCTTCATGCTGCCGCACTCGGCGCCATCACCGGCGAGCCGATCGGCTCAAACGACGGGGTGGCGCAACTACTGGATGTCGTGCTCGCGCTTTACGCGGTGGTCTTCTTCGCGGCACTCGCCGGAATAACGGGTGCCTTCTTGTTCGAGTCGAAGCGGGAACGAACCACCGTGGAGTGATCAGCGCTGGTGAGCCCGCTCGTCGGCCTCGTGTGCATCGGCCTTGGCCCGAGCCGCCTCGGCCTCGGCTTCTTTCTTTGCGGCGTCGCGTTGCGCATCAGCCTTGTGCTGTTGCGCCTCGCCCTCTTCGCGCATGTTGTCGTTGCCCGTTACCGTGCCGGCCGCTTCCTTGAGGCGACCCTTGACCTCCTCGGCTACACCCTTCGCGCCTTCAGCAGGTCCGCTGTCGTGTGACATGTCTTGCTCCTTTCACCGCCCCTCTATGGGCTTACCCATCCGAGACAGGAGCGTGACCTCAACCCGACGATCAGTCGGGAAAGTCGCTCGGGCAGTCCTCACGAACGTTGTCGGCGTGGAACGTCGGCGGCTTCCGCGCTTCAGCAGCGCCTTCAGAAGTCGCTTCGCCGTGCGCGGCTATGTCGTCGATCAGCCACTGCATTTCGGCGATCTCCTCGCGCTGAGCACGAATGATTCCGTTTGCGAGGGCGCAGACGCGGAGATCGTCGATGTCGGCGTGTTCGCTCGTCAGGATCGCGATCGAGTGGTGAGGAATCATGCCGCTCATGTATGCCGTGTCGTCGACAAAATGCTGAGACCGCGAGAGCCAGAGCGAAACGGCGATGAGGGTGAGCGACCCACCGATGATCGCGGCGTTCAGCTTCACGTTGCCGTGCATCCGCCACATGAACGACAACATGACGATGGCCATCGCTGCGCCCATGAGTAGGGACATGTACGCCCGTTCTTCGCTCCAGCGGACGTGCCCCCACGCATAGGTGTTGGTGTAGGTAAGCGCGAACATCACAAGCGTCGACGTTGCGATCATCAGGGCGAACCGCAAGTAGGGGCGTCCCGAATTCTCCTTGGATCCCGGATCACGTTCGGCGGTGCGGTCCGTGTTACGTCGCGTAGGCATCAGTACCTCCTCGGTCGGCTCCCCAGGGCGTACCCGGCGCCGTGGAACGCCGAACGAAGGCGTCTGCAGGCGAGCAAACGCATCGTCGAAACGTGCGCCTGCTGACTTCGCCGACGGCATCAGCGAGCCTTCTCGCGCCGTGAACCAGCTCAAAGAAGCACGAGGACCCCAAGCCAAGTGAAGAAAAACAAAGAAGTCAGAATCAGGAAGTCGATGCCCGCACGGGTGGCGTCTGCGTGATGGGCCCGGATGGACCATTGATCAGCAGCCACGGAAACCTTCGCGCTTAGGACCAGCAGGGCGAAGAGGAAAACCACGAAACCCATGCTCCGCAGTTTCACCAGTCACTCTTGCGATAGCCCCGCGGCGAAGTGACGTTCCGATGACAACGAACGAACGATGACGTCCGCGATGGCGGCGGCGAAGCTTCTCCGACACCTCTCAGTTGCGCTTCCCGAGTTGTACTGCGAGTGGTTGGCGTAAAGCGAGAGCGGGATGCCTAGGCGAGAATCACCGCGACGAGCAGGCCGAACGCCGCGATGACCCATGTACTCGCGGTCATCGACGAAGTGCTGCGACCGCGAGAGCCAAAGCGCGCCGCTCATTACGAGCAACCCGGCGACAACGATGGCGACGTTCACCTTCGCGTTCGGGTGCATCTGCCACATGAAGCCGAGCATCACGACCGCCATCGCGCCGCCCATCAACAAGGCCATATACACCCGCTCCTCGCTCCAGCGGACGTGATCCCACGCATACGTGTTCGTATATGTCAGCAAAAACATCAGAACAGTGGAGGTGGCGATCATTGCGCCGAAGCGGCCGTACTGGCGGGTGGGATTGGAAGTATCCATGTGCAGTTGTGCCCGCTCATGTACGGGCACACTCGCACCCGTGTGTAGAAGGTGTCAGCGTTCGATCGGACGTTTGGCATCTGGCGTCGCGCCTCGTCGACGACGAACGCGGGGCCAACGAGGCCTTGCGTTCATATACCCCTAGGGGTATAGTGAGTGATACCCCCAGGGGTACCACTCACGAAAGGACATTCTCGATGCCATCCCCCGCACGCACCCGCTGGCCGCTCGAACGGGTGTTGTTCGCGCTCGCCGGAACGATGACCCTCCTCAGCGCCGGGCTCGGCGCATTCGTCAGCCCGTGGTTCCTGCTGCTCACGGCCTTCGTAGGCGTCAACCAGTGGTTGTTCGTCACGGTAGGCGCCTGCCCCGCATCGCTGCTCCTCGGCAAGGCCTTCGGCCTGTCGCGCTGCCAGGTGTACCCCTAGGGGTACCTGTAGCGTATGGACATGGAGCTGCCCGAAGAAACAGTCTACGACGTGATCAAGCGTCTGCGTCGCGTGGAAGGCCAGGTACGTGGCCTCCAGCAGATGCTGACCGACGGCCGGGACTGCCGCGATGTCGTCACCCAGCTCTCGGCCGCCAACAAGGCGCTCGAACAAGCCGGGTTCGTGCTGGTCGCCGCCGGCCTCACATGGTGCCTGAGCGACCCCGAACGCTCAGCCGCTCTCGGCTACGACGTCGCTGACGTCCAGAAGATGTTCACCAAGCTGGCCTAGGCCAGCCCCTCCCCGAGTCTCACCCACAACCCGCAGCGGCGGGACCCCTTGGTTCCTCGCGCCCTCATTTCAGAACGAGTCGATGACAACCACCACCAAACCTCCGACAACCCGGGCGAGGACGACGTCCCGTCCCGCCAAGAAGAAGACCGCCGCGGCGCCTCCGCCGCCGAAGCCGGGCCTGCTCGCCCGTATTGGACGCGCTGCGGCGCGCCGTCCCCGCCGGGTGCTCTCGGCGTGGGCGCTTATCGTGGTGATCGCCGCGCCCCTGGCCGTCACGCTCGCGTCCGCGCTCTCTGGCGCCGGGTGGGAGGCGCAGGGCTCGACGGCCCAACGCGTGCGTGACGAACTGCGGCGCGACTTCCCGCAGCTCGGCGCTGAAGCTGCTGTGGTCGTGTATCGCCAGCCTGACCCGATCGGCGCGGACAACGCCGGCATCGCCGCTCTGGTTGCGGCGTTGCACGGCAGCGAAGGCGCCCAGGCCGTGATCAACCCGCTCGCCCAGCCCGCCGAGGCGGGGCTCATCAGCCGCGACGGACGGGCCGCGCTCATCCCGGTTGGTCTCGCCGGCACGCACGACGCCGACCTGCCCGAGAGTGCCGGCGCGGTGATGCAGACCGTCGCCAAGGTCGCGCTGCCGGCCGGCGCCCAGGCCGACACGACCGGCGAATGGGCGGTGTGGCATGACTTCAACAAGTTGAACGAGAAGGCGTTGCACAAGGCCGAACTGCTCTCCGGCCTGCCGACCCTCATCTTGTTGTTCGTCGCCTTCGGCTCGGCGATCGCAGCCGGCCTGCCATTGCTCTTGGCGATCGCCGGCATCGCCGTTGGGTTCGCCGGCGTCAACCTCGCGACGCACGCCACGCCGCTGTCAGTGTGGTCGATGAACTTCTCCATGATGATCGGCCTCGCCGTCGGCATCGACTACAGCCTCTTCATCGTTTCCCGCTACCGCGAGGAGCGCGGCCACGGCCGTGATGCCATGGACGCCATTGGCGCCACGCTGGCCACGGCGGGCAAAGCGGTGTTCCTCTCAGCGCTGACGGTCGTGTTGTCCCTCGCCGCGATCTTCGTCGTGCCCATCATGGTGTTCCGATCGATGGCCTTCGGCATGATCCTCTCGGTCATCGCGACCGCGGCGGCGTCCCTGACCCTGCTCCCCGCCATCCTCGTTGCCCTCGGCGACCGCGTGCTGCTGAGCCGCGACGAGGAGAAAACCGACGCCGCCGCGGAAGGCCGCTGGGCCCGCTGGACCGCGAAGGCCATGAAGCGGCCCGGCCTGACCCTCGCAGCGGGTCTCGGCCTGCTGCTGTTCCTCGCCGCGCCGGCGACCGGCATGCGGCTTGGCATGCCCGCGGCCGGCGTCGTGGACAAGGGCAACCAGAGCCGCGACGGCTACGACGCCGTCGTCGCCTCCTTCGGGGCGGGTGCACCGGCGCCGTTGCTCACCACGGTCGCAGCCGACGAAGCCCGGCGGGTCGTGGCGATCGCGAAGGCGACGAAGGGTGTCGTTGACGCGCGGATCGTCAGCGAGCCGGCGCCCTCGACCCGCACGGTCGTGCGCATCATCCCGGCGACATCGGTTGACTCCACGCAGACCGCGACCCTGGTCAAGACGCTGCGCGCGTCATTCGACGAGACCGTCCCGACGGCGCGACTCGGCGGACCCGGCAGTCAGAACACAGACCTCACCGACGCGCTGTTGTCGTCGGCTCCCGTCGCGATCGCCGCGATCATGATCGTCGCCTTCGGTCTGTTGCTGATCGTGTTCCGCAGCCCACTCATCGCGTTCACGTCGATCCTTTTCAACCTCGTCGGTGTCGCCGCGAGCTTCGGCTTCGCGACTCTGGTCTTCCAACACGGGGTGGGCGCCGGCTTGCTCGGCATCGATCCCCAGGGCTTCGTCGACGCATGGGCACCGCTGTTCTTCTTCGCCCTGCTCTTCGGCCTCTCGATGGACTACCAGCTCTTCTTGCTCGCCGCGATCAAGGAGCGTCACGACGCCACGGGCGACGCGCAACTCGCCGTGCGGGAAGGCATCGCCCGGACGGGCAAGCCGATCACGAACGCTGCACTCATCATGATTGTCGTCTTCGTCGCCTTCGGCGTGACAGGACCGATCCCGCCGACCGAGCTCGGTGTGACCCTTGCTCTCGCCGTCGCCCTCGACGCCACGGTTATCCGGATGATGTTGGTCCCGTCGCTGATGGGCCTGCTCGGCGAACGGGCGTGGAACATTCCGGCCTGGCTCGACCGGGCGCTGCCCCGGATCGACTTCTCGCACTAGCGACCACGAGGAACGGAGAACCCAATGTTCTTTCGCCAGTACAACGTCGATTGCCTCTCGCTCTACAGCTACCTGATCGGCGACACGTCGACGGGTCGTGCGGTCGTCGTTGATCCGCAACGCGACATCACGCAGTACATCGCGGACGCCGCCGAGGCGGGGCTGAACATCGAGCGAGTCATCGAGACGCACTTTCACGCCGACTTCTTGTCGGGCCACCTCGAGCTCGCGGCCGCGACGGGCGCCGTCGTTTCTTACGGCGCGGTCGCGAAGGCGGACTTCCCGATCGACCCGCTCGAAGACGGGCAACTGCTGCGCCTCGGTGAGGTGACGTTGGAGATCCGGCACACGCCCGGCCACACACCGGAGTCGATTTCGATCGTGGTGCGTGAACGAGCCGACGCCGAACCGTGGGCCGTCCTGACGGGCGACACCTTGTTCATCGGTGACGTCGGCCGGCCCGACCTCTTGACGTCGGTCGGCTTCGGCGCCGACGAACTCGCCCGCCTGCTGTACCGCTCACTACACACGAAACTGCTGACGCTGCCCGACGCCACCCTGGTGTTCCCCGCCCACGGTGCGGGATCCGCCTGCGGGAAGAACCTTTCACGGCCGCGTCCTCGACGATCGGCACCGAGCGCCGATTCAACTACGCCCTTACCGCCACGAGCGAGGACGCGTTCGTGCGCGCGGTGACGGAGGGCCAGTCCGCCCCTCCCGCGTACTTCGCCTTCGCCGTGCACGCGAACAAGCAGGCCCATGAACTGCTCGACGACCACGAGCCACCACGGGTCGTCTCGCTCGAGGCCGCGGTCGCGCTGAACCAGGCCAGCGCCGCGAGCACCACCATCAAACCGCGCTCGACGGGCACAGCACCCGCCGCCAACGCGAACGTGGGCACGGTGCTCGAACCGGCCGAAGAAGGGATCTATGTCCTCGACGTGGCGACGGGCAGCATGCGTAAGGCCGACAGCAACGGCGCGTTCGATGTCGTCGGCAACGCGCTGTTCGTGGCGCACGGCAACACGATCCAGCAGGCGCCCGTGGCCGGTGGCGCGTTCACGCCGACCATGACCGTCGCCGGAGCAACCCCGCTGAACTGGTTCGAGATGTCGCCCCACGGCGCCGTGTTGACGCAATGGACGCAGCCGGCGACGTCCACGTCCTACGCACTCACGCGCGCGCTCGTCGATGCGAAGGGCAACGTGGTGACGAACCAACTCCTCGGCGAACAAACGGAGTGGTCGCCCGACGGCGCGTACTTCGTCAACTACGACTACCAGGGCATCCACGCGATCAACGCGGACAACACCGTTCGGTGGGACCCGTCAAGCCGCCGGATCAGTTTCCGCGTGACCTGACGTTCACGCCCGACGGGAAGCATCTCTTGATGACGTTCCAGTCCGGGACGATGTCGGAACTCAACGTCGCGACGCAGCAGTGGTCGTCGGTGCCCGCCTGGCAGTCGATCTCGATGGCCAAGGACGGGCATTTCGCAACCTCACCGGCGCCGCCCGAAAACTGGGACGGATTTCAACCTCTCGGCACTGTGTTGATGGATATCTCCGGCCACATCAGCCAGAAGCTCACCCAAACTGGGTCCGAGCCCATCGTCTCGCCCGACGCCAAATACGTGTTGTGGACCGACGAAGCCCTCGTGCACATCGGTAGCCGGGGGATGATCACGTTCCGCGTGGCGCCCTCAGGGGGCAAGACGATGTACACGATCTCGAAGCCCGGTTGGGAACTCGGTCGCGACACCAACCGCGGCGGCATCAGCACCGACAACATGATCGAAGGACCGCAATGGTCCGCCGACGGACGGTACGTCGTCTTTGGCGTCTACAACCCGTACGACTAGCTCGTCGCCGGGAGATGGCCCGAGCACATCAGCTCGATCCACGTGATACCGGTGTCGTCGGACTCGTAGTAGACGGCCTGCTCGAAGACCATCTTCTGGGCTTCCTCGTTCGTCCAGTACACGGAGTAGCGCATGCGCCGACGTTGTTCGATGGCGCCGTCTTCGAAGTCCTCGACGCCGTCGATCTGGGCGTCGTACCACTTGCGGTACTGCTCGACGACCTCAGCTCGATCGTCGAACTCGAGGAACTTCTTCGGTGTGACGCCCCGGAAGTGGACGTTCGGGGCGAGCATCGCGGTCACGCCGTTCCAATCCTTCGCCGTGAGGCGGTCCAGCAGTTCGTTTCCGAGCGACGTCGTGGTGGTCATAGGACAGTTGTACCGCTACACACCGCGAGACGCCATCGGCAGAACTATGTATTCGCTGCTTCCTCGAGGCCCAAGCGCAGCGATTCGAGCTCGCCGACCAGGGAGTCGACGTCATCGCCGAGCGGGCTGACCTTGTCCGGATCGGCTCCATGCACCGACAGTTCGACGGCTCGCGCCACGGCCTCGTCCAGTTGGGCGTTGAGGACCTGCAACTTGTCGCGCGCTTCGGACCACACGTTCGCAATCCGTTCGTAGGACCGGCGTTGGGCGAGCAGCGCTTCGCGGGTGCGCTGTAGCGACTCCTTACGGGACCCCGACGCGTCGCCGAGTTCCGAGTTGACGCTCGCCAGATCGGATTCGACCTCGTCCTGGTTGAGTTGCTGCAGCGCCCGCTGCAACACGTCTCCCTGACGGGCGATGCGCCAGCACTCGTGCACGCCGTCACCCACGCGACGACCGATCGTGCCGAGGCGATCGCGCAAGGGCCCGTCGGGCGTTTGCCGGACGGTGCGATCAAAACGTTGTTGGGCCTGCTGTGCCTCGACGACGAACTTCCGCCACGGCTCGCCCACCTGGCTCGGGTTGATCTTGTCGCCGGCTTTGCCCCGCGGCACCGCCAACGCAACGCGCGCTGCATACGCGAGCGCACCGGCGGCGCCGGCGACTGCAAAGGGCAGCCCACCGAGGATCGCGGCCGACGCGCCGGCGCCGGCGAGCAGCACGGCCGACGGCGACAGCGCAGCGCGCAGCACCGCAGGTGTCCGCACGCGTTCGGGGAGCTTTTCGAGCATCGCTAGAAGTTCGAGATGACCGCGGTGAAGACTTTCGAAACCGAGAGCGGGTCGCTGGCGTCGTACGCGGTCGCGTTCGTGGCCTCGGCGAGTCGCTTCAGTACCGACTTGTCGGCGTCTTCGCCGTAAGCGATGGTGAAGAGACGAATCGGCTGTGACGACTGGCCCTCGGAGCCCGCCCGTAGCGACGCCAACGTCGCGTTGAGGTCGTTGAAGTTGTCCTCGTTGCGCCCGTCGGTCAGCAGCACCACCGCGTTGATGCGGCTCGGGTCGTAGCCCTGCTTCATGGCGCTGAACGAGTCCTTCGCCGTCGCGTACAGCGGCGTGCCTTCCAAAGGCTGCAGAGTGCGGATCTTGTTCGCGATCAGCTCACGGTTCTGCGAAATCGGCGCGAACGGCACGAGGTCGAGATACGACGTCGGTTCCTTTGGAGAGACGTTCGTCGAGAAGATGCGCAGACCGACGATGTCGTCCGGCTTGAACTGTTCGAGTGCGTCGATCGAGGCGCGCTTCGCAAGGTCCAGCTTGGTCTCGTCGTCGGACACCGCGTCGCCCATCGAGCCCGACACGTCGATGACCAGCATCACCCGAGCAGACTTGCGCTGTTCACCCCACTTGTCGATGAGCTTTACGAGCACCTGGGGCTCGGGCACGCCGAGCGCCGTCTTGGGTTGTGACGGGTCGACGCCGTAGCGCGACGAGATCGGCTCACCGACCGCGACGTTTGGGTTACCGGGGCGGAAACCGAATTCGAGCACTCGCTTCTGGTTGGCCGGTTGCTGGACGTAGGTCTCGAACTTGTGCGCCGCATCCTTCTGCTGCTGGTTCACCCATGGTGCGTTGAGCACGAAGAACGGGTTGTCCGAGAACAGCGTGCCGTCCTTCGGGTAGATCGCCACGAGCGGCACGCGGGGCGGACGCGGCTGTTCACCGGGGTCGAGGATGCCGTCGGGGTTGCCGCGGTTGTAGGCGATGATCGACGTCTCTTCGACAGCCACCGCGGACACATACGTGAGGCCGAGGCCGGCGCGGTCGCTGCGATACAGGTTGTTCAGGAACGTCAGTGTGGTGTCGCCGTAGTGGACGACCGAAGACTCGACGCCGCGCATGAACGTGTCGACGTCGGGCTTGTTGAGGTCTTCGAGCGTGAGGTCGGATTGCTTG
Organism: Actinomycetota bacterium; assembly: GCA_048498715.1. GTDB lineage: Bacteria > Actinomycetota > Acidimicrobiia > Acidimicrobiales > JACCXE01 > JACCXE01. The sequence goes on from JBEHXL010000002.1 coordinate 52,429, forward strand.
CCCGTCGCGGCGTAGTACTGCGCGACGGTGCTCGACAGACCACTCGTCGAGAAGTTCGGGTTGGTCTTACCGAGCTTGAACGCGCCCCACTCCGGATGACCCTTGCTGGCCCAACCGTCCTTCGCCTGCGCCAGTTGCAACAGGTCGCCAAAACCGATCGGCGTCTGCGGGTAGCCGATCGCTTCGGCCATCGGCTTGGGCATTGCGATCACGAGCGGCGTCAGCATGAACGGCTTCGCGCTCGACGGGACGATCGCGCTCTGCTGCTTCTGCGCCAGTCGTTCGTTGACGACCGCGCCCCACGAACTGGCCGCGGGCGACCAGACAACCGGGCGGGGGCCGTTGGACTCTTCGTCGGGCCAGCCATCGGCGAGCAGCGTGGCGCCGGCCCCCGAGGACACTTTTGCAACACGGACGAACGAGCACTTGCCGTCGACCTTGTTGTCGTCGCCCTCGTTGAACCGCTTCGACAGCTCCGTCAGCAGGTCGAGCTTCTCGGGTGAGCTGGCGATGGTGACGTCGATGCAGCCACCCGGGCCGTCGCCACTCGAGTTGTTGTTTCCGCCACTCGTGCACGACGCGAGCACGAGCAGCGCGACGACGGCGGCCAGCAGTCCGCGAATACGGGTCACCGGGTGATCTCCAGCAAGGCGCTCAGCACGCCACCCGACGGTAATCCGTCATCAGTAGGTAGGCGCGGGGTTGCGCTCACACCGGCGACGAGGGATTGACCCTCGACCCGCCAACCCGCCTCGGCCAGCAGCTTGCGGACCCGGTCGCTGACGACGATGTCGCGCAACTGGTCGCCCCGCTTGCCGGGTCGACGAGCGAACGTGACGTCCTCGGTCGCGACCGGACGTGTGTAGAGCATCTCGAGTTCGTTTCGGCGGCTGGCCTGGATGAGCTCGGGTCCGATGTTGGCTTCGGTCGACAGGTACCCATCCGCGTTGGCCGCGCCGAAGGTGAGTAACTCGGTGAACGAGCGACCGCCCGGGTTTTGCGCGACGCGGTCGGTGCGCTGGTCCACCGACGTCAGCCAGTCCGCGAGGTCGGTTTCCTGCAGGTCGTTCGTCGCGAAATTTGCGTTGTCGATGTGGCCGGCGCTCAGTGCGGCGTCGGCGAGCACGCCTTCGGCCTCATCATCGGCGGCAACGCCAAGACGGAAGCCACGGGAGTTCACGGCATCGCCGATGCAGCCGAGGTCAAGCGGCTCGGGACAGTTCAGCTTGGCGCGTTGGTCCTTCCACACGGCAAGCACGAATGGCGAGCGGCCGAGAACGTCCGGCGAGTCGGCGAACAGCTCGTCGTCGACCGCGCCCCGTTGGGCGTCAACGATCGAACTCCACAGGCCAGGGGTGATCCATCCGTCGAACGACTGGTCATCGGCGTGAGCCGCGCGTAGCCGGTCGGCCGTGACGGCAGCCGGTTCGATCGTCACGCTGACGTCGGCCCCGTTCAACGCGCTGCACACCGACTCGAGTTCGGTCGCGCACAGCAACTTGAGCGCACCGCTCCCCGTCGACGGATTACCGGCATCGCCGTCGCGTCCGTTCCGAATGACGACGGCGACGACGACCATCGCTACTGCGGCAATCACCGCGAGGATCCGCCGCCCACCCATCCCAGGGAGCGTAGGAGAAAGTTGGCCCGTATCTCAGTAGCGTGCGCGTCGTGCCGATCCTCGACGAATCCCATGACTTCATGCATCCGGTCGAAGGCGACCAAGCCTGGAGCGAGTCGTACTACTTCAACTGCTACGACCCCGGAACCGACACGGGCTTCTACACGCGGTGCGGGATCCGGCCGAACGAGGGCACGATGGACATCGGCCTGTCGTTCTGGTTGCCGGGCGGCGGCATCGCGCACCTCGGCAGCGTGCGCGAACAGACGGTGATGATCGACGACGACCTCGACGTCGGCGTCGTGAAGTACGAGCGGCTCGCCCCGCTCAAGCAGTGGCGGATCACCGCCAGCGGCGAGGGCGGGTCGTCAGTCAGCGGCAGGGTGCAGCTCGCGTGCGACGTGGTGTTCGACGCGCTCACTCCCGCAATGGGTGGCGACGGGCAGGGCAAGGACGCGGTCGACGACGCGGCAGCGCGCACGCGTCAGACCGTGGGCAAGGGCCACCTCGAGCAAGCCGGGCAGTGGTCCGGCTGGATGGAGGTGAACGGCACTCGCCACACGCTGAGCTCCGAGGCACGCGGTAACCGCGACAAATCCTGGGGGCCCCGCAAGTGGGGCGGTCCCAAGATGTGGCGCTGGTTCTCGATCAACATCGACGAAGCCACGCACTTCGGTGGCATTCGCATTGGCACCGAAGCCGGTGACCTTCACCGCGGCTGGTGCTGGGTCGACGGGCAGCACGCGTCGATCGCCGAGTGGCAGGTCCGCACCGAACTCGAGGACGACGGCGTGACCCACAAAGTCAGTCACGTCACCGCGATCGACAAGCTCGGTCGCTCACACGCGCTGCGCGCCGACCTGCTCCGGGTCGAGCCCGGAACGCGCGGCATCAAGCCCAACGGAACCGTCGTCAACGAGGGCCTCGCGAAGTGGACCTACGAGGGCCGGGTCGGTTACGGGATCAGTGAATACCTGCATCAGTTCGACGCCGACGGTCGCCCGGTCGTCACCATCGAGTAGCGCTTCCAGAACGCCGCGACGCCAAGCCCAGCGACCATCGCGGGCCCCATCACCAGACCAAGGAACAACGCCACCCCGGTCGGCGGCGGACCGAAGCCGACCAAGCGCGACCGGGGCCGCGTCGCGAGCCGCAGGTCGGGATAGTCGTTCGTGATGGCAAGGCCTACCCCACCGAGATCGGCGTCATCGTTCGGTACCGGCGCGTCGGCGACGGTTGGTGACGCCAGTGGTCGCGCACGGTCGACGACACTCGGTTGCTCACTTGCGGATTCGCGGCCGGGGAGAACCTCGATGCTCCCGTCGACGGCGGGCGCGAACTTCTCGTCGGACAGCCGGACCGCCAACGAAAAGCCACGGTTCACGCCGGCGGTCGCCATGACGACGATGTCGTAGGCACGCTGCTTGACGTTGAAGCTGCCGATCTCGGGCGAGGCCGACGTCTTTCCGCCCGGCGAGCGGTCCTTCGGGTTGCCGCTGCCGATCTGAAACGTGCGCGGATCGTTCTGGCCCAGGTAGTGCGTCGCCGAGTCCCACACGAATACGTCGAGACCGTTCGCCGGCGGCACGACGAGACTCGCGCCCGACGTGAGCTGGATCTCGGGCGTCGCGATCTGGTCGAAGGTCGCCTTGAAGTAAACGACGTTCGGATCGTCAACCGGAGCCGTCGCCACCACGACTCGGTAGGCCGCACACATCAACGGCGCCGCCACCGACGACGGATGACGCGGGGCAACCTCACCGCGGCACGCGGCCGGTGGCAATACCCAGTCGTCCCCGAGGGCGTGGCTTTCGCCGCCGACGTACTCGCCGGCGTAACCGACCAGCGGGGTCGGGTGTTCGAACACGATCGAATCACCGGGAGCCAGGGTCGCATCGGCCACCACTGTCGGTGGCCGGTCAGCCGACGCGAAGCTCTCGCCCCACGCGAACGTGAAGCAAGCGACGATCACACCGATCACTCCACAAACCCGCCCCACCATCACGTCGGACGGTAAGGAAATGTGTCGAACTACGCCATGACAACGGTCACAGGCGCCGCCGGCAGCGGGATCTCGAACCAGAACGTCGATCCGACGCCGGGTTGGCTCGTGACACCGCAGTCGCCTCCCATGAGCAACGCCAACCGCTTCGTGATCGTGAGTCCCAGACCGGTGCCTCCGTAGCGACGCGTAGTCGACGCTTCGGCCTGCGTGAACGGTTCGAACACGGCCGCCGCGGCCGCCGCGTCCATACCGATACCGGTGTCGACGACTTCGAAGAGCACGCGATCGGGCGATGCGTGCGCGCCGCGCACGAACACCCGAACGGAACCGGAGTCGGTGAACTTGATTGCGTTGGCGAGCAGGTTGGTGAGCACCTGCCGGAGGCGGGTCGGATCCCCGATGACCGACGGCGGTAGATCGGGCGCGAGCGAGGTACGCAAGACGAGGCCCTTGTTCACCGCGGTCACCCGGAACATCTCGACGATGTTCGACACCAGCGCGGGCAACTCGAACTCGACGGTTTCGATGTCGAGACGATCGGCCTCGATTTTGGAGAAGTCGAGCACCTCGTCGACGATCGCCAGCAGCGAGCGCGCCGAACTCTGCGCGACTTCGGCGTACTCCCGCTGGGTCGGATCGAGATACGTGTCGAGCAGCAGATCCGTCATGCCGATCACGCCGTTCATCGGCGTGCGGATTTCGTGGCTCATGTTGGCGAGGAACAACGACTTCGCGCGTGTCGCCTCGAGCGCGATGTCGCGGGCGGCGTCGGCCTCTTTCGACTTGCGCGACAAGCGCACGATGAGCAGCGCGATCACCCCGGTCACCAACACCAGCGCAGCGGCGAGAACGCGCATCACGTCCTTGCCGTTCGCCAAGGGGGCGTACAGCGCCTTGGTGGGTACCGAGATGATCAGCCGCCAGGTCGTGCCCTCGACGGCGTGACTCGTGTAGTGGAAGCGTCGGCCGTCCGCGCTGTACGTGCCATGACGGGCGTTCGCCCACGCGTTTGCGAGACCCGGGTCGACTTCGGACAGGGTCGTGCGCAACGCGCCTGTCTTGCCGCTCGCAACCACTCCGCCTTGCTGGTCGACCAGCAGGACGACGTTGGGCTGGATCGGCGTGGCGTTGCGAAGGAACGAGGCCAGCGGGGTCGTCGAGAGATCGAAGCCACCACTGAAGACGCGTCGGCCGCTGGGCGTGTCGAACGGAAGCGCGAAGGCCACAACGGGGATGCCGAGAGCCGCCGACGGAACGACCGTCGAGATGGCCGGGTGTCCGTTCACGGCGGCGCGCAGGTGCTCGTACTTGGCGCTCAAGTCGGCACCGAGCAGATCGGGCTTCGGCGGGTAGACCTGCAGGGCGCGTCCCTGTTCGTCGAGCAGCACCGCCGCCGGGAAGTTCATGTTGCGAACCGCCTCGGAGAACTGCGTGTCCGTTACGGTCTCGCTCGTGAGGAGTTCGGCGGCCTGGCCGCCCTCACGTCGGAACAACTCGTCGACGTAGCTCGCGACGAATTTGGAGCCAACCGCCGCGCGCAGCGCAGAACGTTGGTCGAGGCCCTGGCGCGCCGAAGCCTCGGTCTTCTGGATCCCGACGAGCGCACCCACCGCGACCGCACACCAAAGCAGAGTCATGACGACGCGCACGCGCACGGAACTTCATCGACACGCCGCCTGCACCATCGGCGCACTCCGACAGCGAGTTGGGCGAGAATTGGGGCGTGACCCCCCTGCCCGCGGCAGCCCTCGACGGGCGCACGAAGTGGCGAGGGATCATTCACCGCTACGCCGCGATGATCGCCGTTCCGGCATTCGTCGTGCTGGTCGCGATCGCAAATTCCGCTACCCAACGTCTTGCCTGTGCCGTCTACGGACTCGGCGTCTGTTCGATGCTCATCGTCTCGGCGATCTACCACTCCCCCGGCATCGGCCCGGTCGCCAAGCGGCGGCTTCGCCGCGCCGATCACTCGACGATCCTGCTCGCGATATCAGGCAGCTACACCGGCGTCGGGGCCCTGGCGTTGAACGGCCGCTCCGAGCAACGGCTGCTGTGGTTCGTATGGATCGCGACGGCCATTGCGATCACGGTTCGCCTCGCGTGGCTCAAAGCGCCGTACGCCATCACCGCCGTTGTCAGCCTCATTGTCGGATGGTCGGCCGTCATCGAACTCCCCGCCCTGTTGCGGGCGCTCGACACGACCAACACGGTGCTCGTCGTCGGCGGCGGAGTCCTCTACACAATCGGCGCCATCATCTACGCGACGAAACGACCGAACCCTGTCCCCGAGGTGTTCGGCTACCACGAGGTGTTCCACGCGTTGGTGACGGCCGCCGCCGTGTGTCATTTCGCTGCCGTCGTAAGACTCGTCTGAGGCACCGCAGTCGACGTCGTCGAACTGCTCGACGAAGAAGTGGGTGGGGTCGACGTCGTCGTGCTCGTGGAGGTTGCGGTGCTCGACGTCGTCGTCACGGGACGGGTGGTGGTGACCGGTGCGGTAGTGCTGGTGCTGGGCACGATGTACACCGGCTGCGGTTGTGGCGTCTTGGTCGAGGCGATCGTCGGGTCAGGCCGAACGAGCAGGTATGCGCCGAACAACGCCATGAAGGCGGCGCACAACAAGTACGTCGAGCGACGGGGACGCTGCGCAAGCGCGATCAGCTCAGACATCGTTTCGCGTCACCACTGCGGCGCGCCGGCGCAACTCGCGCGCAACTTCGTCCACTGCGCTCGGCGTCGTGCGCGCCGACACCCGAAGGTCGACCCGTTCGAGGTCGAGACGGTCGATGCCGGCGACGGCCGGTTCTCCGAGCAGCTTCTCGTTCCACCTCGCGTCGCCCTCCAACTCCTTGAGCGACTCGCGCAGGTCGAGCACCACCCGGTCGAGGTCGGCGTCGGGGGCGACGGGCACGGTGACGTCGACGCGTGACCATCCGCGTGAACGGTTGAGTACTTGGCGCACATCGGCGTTGGACAACGTGAGGACGCCGCCGTCGGGCGTACGCAGGCGCGTGTACCGCAGTGTGATCTCCTCGACCGTCCCGCGCATCCACTGCGTGGTACCCGGCGGCGAAATTTCCACGACGTCGCCGTAGCCGATTTGCCGCTCGGCGATGATGAAGAACCCACTGAGGAAGTCACCGACGAGGCGCTGGGCGCCGAACCCGAGCGCGGCCCCGATCACCGTCGCCGGCGCGACGAGCGTGGCGACGGGGAGCCGAAGCCGGTCGATCACGAGCAGCGCGGCGGCAAACCACAACACGCCGATGATGGTGCGCGTCGCGGCCATGACCACGGCGCGCCGGTACCGCAGCTGCTCCGGCAGTTCGGTCGGCGGCAGTTGCCGCTGCGCGATGCGACCGATCGAGACGCGCACGAGGCGCGCCAGCAGAATCGTGCCGAGCACGACGAGGAGGGCCTCTAGAGCAGGGCCACGAAACCAGTGCGATACGTCAGCGGTATTCAGGCAGTAGGGCGTACCCGCGCCTCGAACTGCGAAACGTGGCGACGTGCCTGCCAGAGAAGTAGTCGACCGTTGAGGTGACCGGGAGCGACACGCAACCAGCGCGGCGCAACGCGGTGGTAGCCGCGCGCGATTGCGTACAGGCGGTTGAATCGGCGCTGGTCGGCGTCGGTCCAGCTGTATCCGAGTTGCGCGCGAATAGCGGATGGGGTTGCACCCAGCGTCGCGGTGCGAAATGCCCGCAGCGCCGGTCGCAGCGGAAGGTCAAGCCGTAGCGGCAGCTTCGGCTCGATGACGTCGCGCACGAGACGACGGCCCTGTTCGGTCACCTGCATGGTCGCGACCTGCTCGTCCCAGTATCGAACGAAGTCGGCGTACGTCGCCGGTTGCGCGTCGCGTGGGCAGCCGAATCGTTCGGCGACTTCCGTCATCTGTTGGTAGTACGTCTCGCGCTCGGAAGACGACAGCGGCCGCACCACGCGCTCGTAACACCACAGGGCGCTGTCGAGCAGCGTGGCGTGAACCCACAAGAGGTTCGCGGGATCGTTCGCCTCGTAGACGTCGGAACGGACGAACGTGTGGATCCATTGCACCCGGCGGCCCACACCGTCGGCGAGCGCCGCGGGTCCGTACACCATGGTGTAGACGGCTTCAAGCGTTCCCTGCAGCCGCTTGAACGGATTGTGCTGGAAATCCGAATGCTCGGCCACGCCCGCCGCGACGTGCGGGTGGGCGAGCTGCAAGACGAGCGCGCGTCCGGCGCCGAGCAGGATCGCAGGCTCTTCGTTGACGCGCGCAATGAGTGCGTCCTTCGGAAAGGTCGGCGTCATCGCGTACCGGACCGCTCGACCGCCGCGAGCTGGTCACCGAGGTACGACGCGATGACTTGCGGATGCGCGAGAACTTCTTCGGGCGTGCCGGACGCGATCACCTCGCCCGCCTCGAACGCAACAAGCTCGTCGCACAGCGTGCGCAAGAGCGGCACGTCGTGTTCGACGATCACGAGCGAACAGCCAGTGCGTTCCTGCACGGACTGCAGTACGGGGACCAGCGCTTCGACCTCACGCTGGGCGAGACCACCCGCTGGCTCGTCGAGCAACACAACGGAAGGATCGGCCGCCAGCACGCAGGCGAGTTGGACGATGCGACGAGTACCCGTCGACAACTCCCCGACGGGAATGTGACGCCATCGATCCAGCCCGAGCATGTCGACCAGCTCGTCGATCTGCACCTGGAGCCGCCACTCGGCTTCGTCGACGACGGGCTGCCGTAGCGCCGCTGCGGCCAGAGAGCGGTTCTGCAGGTGCGGCTCGAACGCGACGGCGATGACCTCCTCTACCGTCAGTGCGGGATAGAGGCGCGCTTCTTGCATCGAGCGACCCAGACCCAAGTGGGCCCGCTTGTGCGGCGCCAGGCCGTCGGCGACCTGCCCGTTGATGCGGACGTGTCCCGTGTCGTTCGAAGTAATGCCCGAGATGCAGTCGAGCAGCGTCGACTTGCCGGCGCCGTTGGCGCCGAGCAGACCGACGATCCGACCCGGCATGACCGTGAGGTCGACGTTCGTCAGCGCCGCAATGCCGCCGAAGTTCTTGCTCACGCCATCGCATTCGAGGACGGGCGCATTCTCGTCGACGACGCGTTCGCGTTTGGGATGCGCCTGCCCGCCGACATCAGCGAGGAACACGGCGCGCAAGACGTCCGGACGCGCTGCGAGCTCGGCGGTCTCACCGGCGAAGCGGAAGCGACCTTTCTCGAGGAACGCGGCGCGGTCCGCGAGCTCGAGCGCGACGTTCAGCGATTGCTCGACCACGATGACGGTCGTCCCGTTGGCGTGCAGCTCGCGCACCGTGTCCATGAGCTGGCCGACGATGGCGGGCGCGAGACCGAGGCTGAGCTCGTCGATGAGCAGCACGCGCGGGTTGGTCTGCAGCGCCATGCCGAGCGCAAGCATCTGCTGCTCACCACCCGACAAATCACCGGCCGCAGTGGTGATGCGGTTCTGCAGCGACGGAAACTGCACGAGCGCGTTGTCGTAGGCCGCCTGGCGCGCGGCGGCGTCCTTGCGGAGCAGCCAGCCGCCGAGGCGCAGGTTTTCCGCGACGGACAGCGAGGGGAACACACCCTTGCCGCCCGACACCAATGCGATGCCGCGACCGGCGAGCGACTCGGTGGCCTCCCCGGTGATGGTGTCGCCGTCGAAGACGATCGAACCACCGCTGCTCGGTGTCAGCCCGACAATCGCCTTGAGCAAGGTGGACTTGCCCGCTCCGTTGGTGCCGAGCAGCGCGACGAGCTCGCCATCGGCGATGTCGAGATCGAGGCCGAAGAGGATCTGGAGGTTGCCGTACTTCACCTCGACGTTGCGAACCGAGATGAGCGGTGCGTGGGCGTCGTCGTGGATCGTCGCGTCGACGGCCACGAACGGCTCGGCCGCGTCACCCGACACCTCGTCGGCCCATTGCACGCCACGACGACGGGCGACCATCTTGGCGAAGCGCTCGCGAATGTTGGCGCCGATCTCCGCGAAACCGCCGGGCAGGAGCCACAGCACCACTAGAAGACCTGTGCCCGTGAGGATGAGACGCACTTCAGGTGTCGCGAACTTCGCAAGAATCCGGAACGCAATCACGCCGCTGAGCGCGCCGCCGACGGAGCCGAGGCCACCGATGACCGCCGTCGCGAACACGTCGATACTCTGAATCGGCGCGTACGTGCCCGAGCCCGCACCGCGCAGCAACGTGATGTGCAGACCGCCGGCGACACCGGCGATCGCGCCTGCGACGATGAACGCTCCGATGGTGGTGCGCGTCACGGGCACACCCATGGCCCCCGCCGCCGGCGCGTTGTCACGAACCGCGATCAGCGCGCGCCCGGCGTGGGCGCGACGGATGCCCGTCACCGCGCCAATGGCAACGACGAGGAAGAACAGGCACAGGTAGTAGTACGGCGTCTCGCGGGCCAGGTCGATGCGACCCCACAACACCGGCCGATCGATGGAGCCGGGCACGAGCTTCGGGAAGTTGACGGGGTTGAGCACGAAGCCGTCGAGGCTCACGGCGAGCGCGAGGGTCGAGACAGCAAGGAACAGGCCGCGGACGCGCAACGCCGGGATCCCGACCAAGGCGGCGGCGAGCGCGCCGGCACCACCGGCGAGCACGAGGGCCTGGAAGAAGTCGAGGTTCCAGTGCGTCATCGCGTTGCCGGCGACGACCGCGCCGATGCCGACGATGGCGAACTGGCCCAACGAGATGTTCCCGTTCCATCCCGTCAGGACGACGAGCGACAACGCGACGATCGCCCAGATCACCGCCGCCGAATAGAGCACGACGGTTCCCTGGTCCGCGGCGAGTGGCGCGGAGAGCGCGCCCGCGATCACGAGCGCGAACACCCCCCGACGCGCCCAACGAATCTCGGGCAGCGCGGCCACCGCGTCGGGCAAGCGGCGGGCGCCGCCGGAATCCGACCACGCGGTCGCCGCCGCGCGGGCCGCCTTGCTCGTCACGGCGGGACGAGCGAGCAGCACGACGAGGATCACGACAAGGAAGAGCAACGAGCTCACGCTCGTCTTGCCCGTGACGTTCCACAGCACGGTCTGGTCGATGATGCCGAGGCCGACGGCGGCACCGAACGCAAGCGGCAGCGATTCCATGCGGGCGATGACCGCCGCCGCCAGCGCGGGTAGCAGCACCTGCGGGCCGGCAAGGTCAGTCGGCGCGACACCGGCGAACGGCGCGCGCAGCACGAAGCCGAGAGTGGAGAGCCCACCCGCGAGGCACCAGATGAGGACTTCGAGTCGGCGCACGGGGATGCCGAGCGTGCGGGCGCGATCGGCGTCGTCCGCCGCGGCGCGGATACCGATGCCGGCGTCGGTGCGCAGCAGGAACCACGCGAGACCGCCGATCACGATCGGCACGGCAGCCAGCGCGACGAGCTGGTCACCCGTGATGAGGTCGGAGCCCACCGTCAGGTTGTGCGGCGTAAACGGCGTCTCGAAGCCGCCGAGCAGAACCTTGGAGCTGTCGAGCCACTTCGGGATGAACAACACGATGCCGCCGAGCAACTGCGTGAGCCCGATCGTCGCGACGGTGAGCACGAGACGATTTGCCTTGGCGAAGCGCCGAATCACGCCGGCGGCGACAACGCCACCGACGACCGTGCCGACGACGAGACCGATCAGTGCGGCGAGCGGCCACGGCAGCCCCTTCGCGATGAACAACTGCACGGCGAAGACGCCACCGACACCGCCGAGCGCGCTGGCCGCGAAGTTCACGATGCGATTCGACCGATACACGAGCACCAGGCCGAGCGCGATCATCCCGTCGATCGACCCGTAGATCAGGCCGCGAAGAACGACGCCCCAGGTCATCGCGTGAAGATCAGCGGGTCACCCGCGGGCCAGGAGTTCTGTGTGAAGCGCTTGCCGGGGGCTGCGTCGACCCACGTGCCGGCGCGACCGTTGGCGGGCGAGATCGTCTTGGGATCCCACCAGATCTCGCGGGCGTCGTCAGTCGTCGTGTAGTCGCGAGGAGCGAACCTCCACTTGCCGCCCGCGCCGTCACCCCCGGGGTAGGCGAACATGCCCTGCTCGTAGGACGTCGGAGTGAGGTCCGGGCCGGCCATCTGCAGACCGATCGCCAACATGTACATCTGGTAGTAGAGGAGGTCGACGGTGACCGACGGCTCGTCCTTGCGCACCGACTTGTAGGCGAAGTATCCGTAGCTGGACTGCACCCGTTCGGAGGCGCCGAGGAAGCTGATTCCCCACGTGTGTTGCCATTGCTGCTGGTCCATGAGCTGGCCGACGGTGTCGGTGTCGACGAGCGCCGCGCCGATGATCCACTCGGGGTAGTACTTCTGTTCCGTCGCCTTCGAGGTCAGGAAGACGAGCAGGATCGGGTCGCACGCGCAGTAGATCGTGGTGACGTTCTCGCTCTTCATGCGCGAGATCAGCGACGCCGCTTGCTGCGACATGCGGTTGAGGTCGAGCGCGTAGGTGAGCTCGACGTCGTACGGGTGACCGGCGGCCTGCAGGATCTTGCGGGCCGAGCCGACGCACTCCTGGTACCAGGGATTCTCGGGCGAGATGCCGCCGAACTTGCGCGGCTTGCCCTGCAGATCACCGCCGGCGTATTTGGCCGGATGATTGATCATGCGCTTGAGGTGGTAGCCCGCGACGTTCTCGACGCCCGTCGAACAGTCCGTCGTGAAGCTCCACGAGTACGGACGACGCGAGGTGTACCACTCACGCGACATGTAGGGAGCGCCGAGGTTGACGACCTTTTCCCGGTAGAGCGCGTCCGCGTACGGGGGTGTGATCGCGGTGATGTCGGCGAAGGCTTTGACGTCGCGCGCCGCGTGCACCGCGTCGGCCGTCGCCTGCTCTTGGCCCTGGCCGAGGATCTCGTTGGTCGGCGATCCCTGGCCTTGGAAGAAGTCGAGCACGATCTTGCGGCCGTAGAACTGGAAGTTCTTGTTGAAGTAGTCGGTGAGCCCCTCGAGCGTGCGCTTCACGTCGTCGGGCGTTTCAGTGATCTGCGAACCCGCGACCTGTTCGAACAGCGCGGCGAAGTCGGTCACGTCGCTGAGGCGCACCGACACGTGGATCTCGTCCTTGCTGACGCCGCGCGACGTGGAACCGCCGTTGTCGCCGCTGAACGAGATGCACGGAGGCGAGTACGGGTCGCCGGGGATCTGGGCCGGCCGATCGGAGCACGCGGTGGCCTTGGCTGGCAGCGCACCCGTCGTACCGCCGCCGCTCGTACCGCCGGTGGTGCCGTCGGAACCTGCGATCGTTTCGCTGCGATCACCCGCCGCAGCGACCGGCACGCCTTCGACGCGGGTGCGCGCCACGGTTGGCACCAACGTCGTGACGAGCGCGAAGAAGATCAGCGTCGCGAGCAGCGGGCCGTAGCCGCGCAGCGTGCGCCGGATCGGCGACGGCAGACGCAGCTCGTCGGTCGAGCTTGTGTCAGTCATCAGAGCCTCCAATGAGGGAACGAGAGTTGGTGCGCATGACGAGGTAATCGCGACCGGCGAGCGCGGCAATCACGAGGATGCCGAGAAGGCCCGCGAGCGCAGCGCGGCCACTGCGGGCGATGAGCGTGTCGGAACGAACGAGTTGACTGCCCGTGATGCGACGTGTTTGGGCCGGCGTCCCCGGCGTGGAAGGCGTGACGAACTCGGGTAGGGCGGAGACCGACGACGTCGTCACGGGGGTCGGCGTGAACGAACCGAATGGATCCTTCGCGACGATCTGTCCCGACGTCGCTTCGACGCCGCCGAACTGCAAGGCGAGAGTGCCCGAACCCGACGCAAGGCCCAGGCCGACGTCGGCCACGGTCAGCACGGCCGGCGCGCCACAGACGTTCGCGGCGACTTGGTCGAGTTGCGTACGCACGGGCTGCAAAGCGCCGACGAGGGGTCCGACTGCGGTCTCGGACAACAACGACTTGCCGACGACGAGTTCGAGCGGCCGCAGGAACTGCGTCTGGCCGACGTAGTCCGCCTTCGGCGCAACAAGTTGGAGACCGAGCGGCGCGAGCACGGTGTTCAGCGGATCGAGAATCGTCGACGGCGATGCGCCGGCCGGCGGCTCGGTACGCACGCCGCCGATCACGATCGCGCCGACCTTGAAGATCGTCCCGTGCTCGTTCTTCGCGCCCGTGCGGTTGAACGCCTCGGTGTGGATGTCCTCGATCGTCACGGGCCCGACCGCGATCGACGCGAAGTCAGCCGACGCGATGGCCTCGCGCACGCCGTCCTTCAAGGTCGTCGTGGCATGCGAGCGGCCCCCGCGCACGGTGACGAGTCCAGGCACGCTGATGCGCGCCCCTTCCGACGCGCCGGTGGCGCCTTCGGGTGACGCGTTCGCATTGACCGACGCGACGTTCGCGTTGGAGTTCGGGCCCTTCGGCACCGCGATGCGCGTTTGCTTCGCGCTCGGCGGGCCTTCGGGAGACGCAGCCAGCACGGGATGCGGGAGCGCCGATGGCGGGAAGAACGTTCGACCGCACGTTTCGCCCGTGATGATCGAGCCCAGCAGGCCGAGTTCGACGTCGTTGGCGCGACCACGCGTGCGCGTACCGCTGAGATCCGCCGCCGCGTTGCCGAAGGCGACGGTGAGATGGATCGATCCGGCGGCCGGCGCGATCGCGCCCACCGTCGACTGCGCGTTCGCCGTCGGGATGATCTCCTCGGTCTCCGACGAAGCGATGCCCGGCCATGCGAACGCGCCCGCCGCCACGACCAGCGCCGCCGCTGCGATACGGCGCTTCATCGGACCACCTCGGTTCGGGCCCGGAGGTCAGCGAGATGGGCATCAAGCGTGCGGGTGGCGATCCGTTTGATCTGGGCCGGCGCGCTGTAGCCCGACATGAGGCCGAGCCCGGCGGTCGTGGTGACGATCCGGCCGGCTTCGAAGTTCACGTCGAGCGATTCGGGGAGCTCGCCGTCCTCCACTGCCTGCTTGAGCGCATCGACGACGATGGCGCCGAGCGCCAGGCCCGCCGTGTTGAGCCCGCTCGAGCCGCCCGGCGTGTCCTGCGACACGGCCCAGAACGCGACCCAGATCTGCCAGTCGAGCAACTGCTCCTTGGTGACGGGCAGCATCGCGTGGACCAGGGCGCGCACGGCCTCGATGCCCCGCTTGTTGTTCGCCGCAGCCCGGACACGCTCCCCCGACGCCCGGTTGGTTTCGTTGAGAACGGCGCGCGCGATGGCGTCCTTGTCCTCGAAGTAGTGCATGACGTAGCCCGTCGACACTTCGGCCTCGGCTGCGATGGCGCGCACCGTCGCTCCGCGTATGCCCATCTCCGCGATCGTCGTGCGAGCCGCCGTGACGACTCGCGCCCGCGCTTGGGGATCCCTGATCCGCTTCACGCTTGCCCCCTAAGTCATTACAACTGTTACGGAACAAGTGTTACGGATTTGTCAGTCCGTTTCCAAACTGACGAACGAGTTACTTGGGCGGCACGCCGATGAACGCTTGTTGCTTTTGCATGCCGCGGATCCAGCGGTCCCGGTCGCCGGCCCGACGCTGCTCGTACTTCTCGACCTCGGCGTGGGGAAGGATCAGGAACCTCTCCTCGCGGATGCCGTCGATGACGACGCGGGCCACGTCCTCGGGCTCCAGCACGCCGTCGTTGCCGGCGTGCGACACGTCGCCGCCTCCCCCGGGCTCGACGCCGAGGAACTTTGCGATCTCCGTCCGCACCGCTTGCGGGCACAGCGCGCTGACCTTGATGCCCGCGCCGCCGTAGGTGATTGCAATCCACTCGGCGATCGACACCGCCGCGTGTTTCGACATCGAGTACGGCGCGGCGCCGAGTTGCGTGAGAAGACCGGCTGCGCTCGCAGTGTGCAGCAGATACCCCTCGCCTCGCGCCACCATGCCAGGCAGCACGGCGCGGGCGGCATAGACGTGGCTCATCACGTTGATGTGGAACGCACGCTCCCACTCTTCGTCGGGCGTGTGGATGCCACCGAGCACCAGGACACCGGCGTTGGCGCAGAACAGGTCGATCGGACCGAACGCGTCCTCCGCGGCGGCGACCAGCGCGTTCACGCTCTCCTGGTTCGCGACATCGGTCGTGACCGCCAGCGCGTTGTCGCCGATCCCGTCTGCCACTTCCTGGGCACGCTCACCCTGAATGTCGGCCACCACAACGGCACGGGCCCCCTCGTTCGCGAACGCAACCGCAAGCCCCCGACCAATGCCCGTCGCCGCACCAGTGACAACGACAACCTTGTCCTTGAGTTCCATCCGGCTGTTCTAGACGAAGCTGTGGATACGCCGAGCGGGCTTTGGCCGATCGCGGCCCCACAGGGCGCCGCCACTGACCAACGAACGAGGCGTTGCCGCTCGTTGGTCAGTCGTGGCCCAGACCCCCAACCCTTCTCCGACCGGAAGAACTTACGCGGCCGACGATTGCTTCGCTCACACGACGTCGCCCAGGAGCATCAGGAGGTCGTATTCCTGTTCGCCGACCCGGCGGCCACTGCCCGCCATGACGATCGAGCGGAAGGTGCCGTCGAGGTGCGACTTGCCCTGGCCGGCCAGGCCGAGACCCCAGCGGAACGTCGAATACACCTGCCACCAGAAGTAGGCCTCGTCGTCCCACGTGCCGCCGGCGGCTTCGTAGCCCGCGCGGAGATCCTCCCGCGTGGCGAAGCCGCCGATCTCGAGGTCGTCGTTGCCGAAACGCCACATGCGCACCGACGTCCACGCGAGGTCCTCCATCGGCTCGCCGATGTGGGCGACCTCCCAGTCGAGGATGGCCCGCAAACCGTCGGGGCCCACGATGATGTTGCCGTTGCGGCAGTCACGATGGACGACGGCGACGCGTTGCGACGCGGGACGATTGTGGTCGAGCCATGCGTAGGTCAACGAGAAGGTTGGCGACGGCTGCAGCAAGCCCTCCATCTGCACGGCGACGTGCGCGAGCGCGGCGTCGACCGGCGTGTCGGTGGGACGCACGAGATGTTCAGGCGCCGTGGACGGATCGACCGCGTGCAGCCGCGCGAGCGATGCGCCGATGCCGTGACCGATCTTCGCGCCCAACCCCGGATGCTCGTCGACGAGTCGCAGCACCTGGCGACCGACCGTGGTTCCCTCGATCTGCGAGGTGACGAAGAACGGACCACCGACGTAGCCCGCATCCAGACAGACGGCGTGGACGTGCGGTACTGCACAGCCCGCAGCTTCGGCCAACGACACCGTCGCGGCCTCGGTCTCAACGGTCATCAGTTGCAATCCAGGGTCGTGGATGATCGTTGCGACCAAGGGCAGCGGACCGTCAGCGCGTTGCGCGGTGAACAACACGTTGCGGCGACGGGCACCCGCCGACGCGTAGGTGACGTCCGATAGCTCGACGGGCTCGCCCCACTCGTCGGAGAGGAACGCGGCGATCCCCTTCACCGTCACGTCGATGCTCAACGGACGTGCCCCGGTTTGTTGATGGCGAGCTTGTCCCGGGTCAGCTCCAACAACACGGGCAACGACTCGCGATGGAGTTCGTTCTTCGCAAGGCGTGTGGCGAGCTCGGCGTTCAGCGAGACGAGGTCGCCGTCGTGACCGAGCAGCGCGGACAAGGCGGCGATCTCACGCACCTCGGCGGCGGGTCCGAGCGCGACCTCGCGCTCGACGATCCGGGTCAGGTTCGCCGCAACTCGCGCTTGGTGCTGCACCGGGCCGTTCAGCGTCGGCACCAGCTCTTCGAGGAAGGACGCGACTTCGTTGAGCAACTCCGCGGCTGTGGGACGGTCCTGCACTAGGAACCCGTGTAGTTGGGCTCGCGCTTCTCCATGAACGCCGCGACTCCTTCACGGTGATCGTTCGTCTGGAACAGCTCGATCAACGACGCAGTCACCCAGGCGCCAAGCTCGTTCCAGTCGGGGTCGAGTGTGCGCCGCATGCCTTCCTTCAGCCGCTGCACGGCGAGCGGCGGGTTGTTGGAAATCTCGAATGCGAGAGTCATGGCCGTGTGCATCAGCTCCTCGTGGGGCACGACGCGCGACACGAGCCGCAGGCGGTGCGCCTCTTCCCCACTGACGATGCGGCCGGTGAACAGCAGCTCCGCGGCCGTCTCGCGTCCGACGACCTGCGCCAGCCGACCAAACCCGGGCGCGTCGCAGTTGATGCCGCGCTTCACGAACAGCTCGCCGAACTTGGCCTTCTCCGACGCGATGCGGATGTCGGCCATGAGCGCCAACTCCATGCCCCAACCGACCGCGGCGCCGTTGACCGCAGCGATGATCGGCACGTTGGTATGCAGCAACGCGTCGGCCGCGGGCGTCAGTCGGGGCTTGAGCGGTTCTCGATCCGCGGCCGGCGCGTCGCCCGTCTTCGACAGGATCTGTTTGACATCGTCGCCCGAGCAAAACGCCGGGTCGACGCCCGTGATGATCAGGCATCGGGACGACGTGTTGCGCACGGCGTGCTCGAGCTCCGCATAGGTCGTGTACGTGAGCGCGTTGCGAGCTCCGGGCCGGTTGAGGCTGATGACGCCGACGTGGCCGTGCTCGTCGTAGGTGATCTCGGTGTAGTCCATCTCTATCGTCCTGTGAACTTGGCGGGTCGGCGCTCGAGAAACGAGGCGACGCCCTCGGCGTGGTCTTCGGAGTGGAAGCACTCGGCGAGCAGCGCCGCGGTCTGTTGCGCGTGCGTCGCGAGGTCGTTGCTGATGCCGTCGTACACGAGCCGCTTCATGCGGGCGATGGCGAAAGGCGAGCCGACCAGGAAGCGCTTCGCTTCCTCCTCTGCGGCCGCGGGCAGGTCCTCTGGTTCCACCACCGCTGAGACGAAGCCGATGTCGAGCGCCGTCTGCGCGTCGATCACCTCGCCGGAGAAGAGCAAGCGCATCGCTTCGCTGTATCCGATCAGGCGCGGCAGTAGGAACGTGCCCGCTCCCGTGTCGGCGATGAGGCCGCGCATCACGAACACCCAGCCGAACTTGGCGCGGGTCGACGCGATACGGACGTCGCACTGCGTGGCGAACTCCGCGCCCATGCCGACGGCCGGGCCGTCGATCGCACCGACCACCGGCCGCGGACACGCAGTAATCGTGAGCGGCGGACGAGGCTTCTCGGCGCCGCGTTTGCCGCGCTCGTCTTCGGGCGTGTCGTTGAGGTCCGACAGATCGGTACCGGCGCAGAAGGCGCCGCCGGTCCCCTCGATGATGACCGCGCCGACGTCGTCGTCCGTACCGGCGCGATCGATGGCCGAGAAGAAGTCGGCGAGGATCGCGTACGACATCGCGTTGCGCTTCTCGGGTCGGTCGATGATGACGTGCGCGATGCGCTCGCGGACCTCGTAGCGAATGAAGGGTTCAGGCATCGATCTTGAACAGGCTCCGGCAGTTGTCGCCCACAAAGGCGCGTCGGTGCTCGTCGGGGAACATGCCCGCAAGCTCGTTGAGGTCGTGGATGTACTCAGGCGTGTGGTCCGCGTGCGGGAAGTCGGACGCCCACATGAAGCGGTCGTACCCGTAGCGCTCGGCCAACGCCGGGATCATGCGCTCGTCGGGATCGCAGCTCACCCACACTTGTTCCCGGAAATAGTCCGACGGCTTGTGCTTGAGCGGCGCGCTGTTGCCCATGACGGTGTGGCCGTAGACGCCGTCCATGCGGTCCATCCAGTAGCCGACCCACCCGCCGCCCGACTCGAGCACGAGGACTTTCAGGTTCGGGAACTTGTCGAACACGGCGTAGTCGAACAGCGTCGCGAACTGCGTGCGCACGCCGTCGCTCGCTTGCACGCTCGCGCTGAGACGAAGTTCGCGCGCGTGCTCCCAGGTGCCGTTGCGTTCGCCCTTGGTCCACTGCGGCTCGAACGTCGGGTGGATGGCGAAGGGCACGTCGAGCGCTTGCGCGGCGGCGAACACCGGGTCGTGGTCGGGATGCCCCAGCGGCTTGCGGTCGTGCGTGAACGGGCACACGTAGCCGCCGCGCGCGCCTTCGCCTACGGCCCGCTCGAGTTCCTTCGCCGCGGCGACCGGATCACTGAGGGAGAGATGCGCGGTCGGGATCAGCCGGCCGCCGCTGTCGCTGCACCATTCGACGATCCAGCGGTTGTAGGCCTTCGTGTACGCCTGGCTCAGCTCGGCGTCCTCGAGTTCGGCCTCCCACAACAGGCCGGTCGTCGTATAGATGACCGCGGCGTCGATGTGCTCCGCGTCGAGGTACTTGAGGCGTTCTTTGGGATCCGTTGCCGGGAGTGGCGCGTGGTTGTCGTAGGTGACCTCGGGGTCGAACATCATCTGCGCGAGATCGGGGCGTCCCATCGCCGCGAGTGTCGACGGAAACCCCCGGCGCGACATGCGCGACCGCTGGCCGTTTATCTGTAGCTCGTCGAGCCCGTTCTCGTCCTTCACCACGCGCAAGGCCACGTCGCGGTACTTCGGATCGATGTAGTCCTCCCACAGATTCGACGGCTCGAGGATGTGGCCGTCGGCGTCGACGGCTCCGTCGAAGTTGAAGCGGTGCGTCTCGTACATGTTCCCCCTCCTTTACAGCTGTATAGGAGAGTGTTCTAGCGGAACTAGGGAACGTCCGCTTTCAGGATGAAGAGACCGGCGATCTTCCCGTCGGCGTCGTAGCTGATGCGGCTCTTGGCCGGCTGGGTTGCGAACGTGAGCGGCGTGTCGAACACGAGGTAGCTGTCGCTCGGTCGTACACGCGTCGTCGTTCCCCGTGATCGGTACGCGCCGAACTTCGTTTCGACCTGAGCCCACGCGGTCTTGAGACCGTCCGCACTGAGGCCGGCGCTCATCTGCCCGTTGAAGTCGGCGACCACGTCGTCCCACTTGTGAGCGATCAGCAGGTCCGTCGCGCGGCTCGCCTTCATCTGCATCTGCTCGATGGGTTGCGTGACGTCAGTCGTCGCCGAGCGCGGCACTGCAGTCGTCGCCGAAGACGAGTCGTCCTTTGAAGACGAGCAGGCGCCGAGCAACAGCACGGCGAAACAGAGATACCCCAGGCGACGCATGTCGCTAACAGATTGGTGCGATCGACAGGCCTCGGGCGTGGATCCCCTCGATGACGGCCGGTAACGCCGCCACCGTCTGGGACATGTCGGGGCCACCGTCGTGAAGAAGCAGCACGGCATTGGGCGCTACTCCGGCCAGCAGATTCGCGACGATGACGGGCGCGCCGGGCTTCTTCCAGTCGTCACTGTCGGCGGTCCACCGCACGACCTTCAGTCCGCGCGCGTGCATAGCAGCGCGTGATCGGTTGTCGATCTTGCCGAAGGGCGGACGAATGCAGTCGAGCTTCTTCGACGTGAAGGTCTCCAACAGCCTCTGCGTTTGATCGACCTCGACGCGGAACCCGTTCTCGTCGAGATTCGGCAAGGCGAGGTGGTCCCACGTGTGGTTCCCGATTTCATGTCCCTCGGCCACGATGCGGCGCACCAGCGCCGGTCGTTCCTTCGCCTCGGAGCCGACGATGAAGAACGTCGCCTTCACGTTGTAGTGACGCAGGATGTCGAGGATCTGCGGCGTGAACTTGGCGCTGGGCCCGTCGTCGAAGGTCAGGGCGACGGAGCCGAGCTTCGACACGAAGGCGGGCATGGTCGTCGTGGTGGTGGGTGCTGCGGGCGCGACAGTGGTGGTTGTCGGATCGATGCGATCGAGCGCGACGCGGCCCGTTGGCGTCGACTTCGCGCTGGTCGCAGACGCGACGACGAACGCTGCCGCAGTCATCGCGACAACTACAAGGTGCTTGCCCCGCACCCCTCCATTATCGCGGGCAGACCTGAACGCTGAACGACTTGGGGCTACTCGTGTCTCCGCCGCCGTGCACCCACCACGTGTAGCTGCCCGCCTGATCGAAGATGAGTGTTGCCGTGTAGCTGCCTGCAGACTGGCGCATGATCGTGCCGTTCACGCTGTTGCCCTGTGTGTAACTGAGGTTTAGCGACTGGGGCGGTGAAGCGCCTTGCCCCATAGCCGTGAAGGTTGCCCGATCGCCGGCGCAGATCGTGCTCGAAGGTCCACTCGTCGAGGTGATCTCGAATGGCTTCGTCGTAGGTGGAGCTGTCGGCGGCGTTGTCGGAGGCGTCGTCGCCGGAGTCCCGCCACCCGTGGCGGGCTTGGCCGTGGTGGTCGTCGCTCCCTTCTTGGTCGTGGTCGTCCGCTTCGACAAGGAGGTCGACGTCACATCACCGGCAATCGTGGTGTCGCCACCGCCGGCCAGCACCGTGGTCGTGGTGTCGACGACGGCCGACGGCGCCGCGAGCTTGGGCGTATCGTCGTCACCCGCGAGCACGAGGCCCACCGCAACGACGACAAAGATCAAAGCGGCCGCGATCGACCAGAACACCGGCCGACGTCGGTCCTTCTCCTCGACGGGCGGGAACCCGTCGGAGCGCCAGTGCCCGTCACCCAGCGGCGCGCTGAAGCTGATGAGCCTCGGATCGTTGAGCACCTTCGACTTGAGGCCGGCGGGTGCGCCGAGCAACGGCGCCGCGGCGAGGATGCCGAGCGCGTTGGGCGACGATTTCCACTTCGGCTCACAGGTCGCGCAACTCTGCGCGTGACGGGCGACGCGCTTACGGGTCAGTCCGTCGAGGGCCTGATGCGCCTTCGGCACGATCGCGCCGAGCTCCGCGCATTCACTGCGACCGCTGCGGATCAACAGCGTGCAGCGCACCGCCGTTGCGAGCTGGGTCTTGGCCCGGCTCAGCACGACCGACGCCTGCGGTCCGGGCATGCCGGCTGCGTCGGCAAGGTCGGCGCCCTCGAGCCCCTGGCGCACGTTGAGCACAAGCAGCGCACGCTCACGTTCGGTCAGCGCGTTGGCCGCCTCCCAGACGAGCGATGCGGCGTCGTCGGCCATGGCGCCGCCGGAGGTGTCGTCCATCACCGGCACGTCGAGCACCTCGTCGTGCGACGGCCGCATACGGGCCCGCTTGCTCGAGCGACGGATCGACTCGCGACGAGCGATTGCCGAAAGCCACGGCTTGAGGCGCTCCGGATCGCGGAGCTGGCCGAGGCGAGTGGACGCGATGACGAACGTGTCCTGCAGCGCATCACTGGCTTCGTGAGGGTCGTGCAGGATCGCTCGACAGAGCTCATAGAGAGAGTCTGCGTAGCGGTCGTAGATGTCGGCGAGAGCGCCTCGATCTCCGCTTGCTGCTGCGACTGCGAGCTCGGCGTCACCGACCACGTTGGAAAAGTAGTGGCCATGCGCGCCGAATGCCCGGACCTCCGCTGGGAGGCCCGGGCGATCCGACTGCTCACTAGAACTGCTCGGCATCTTCTTCGTCGTTGCGGCGACGGGCGACGACGAAGGCGATTAGGCCGGCCGTGAGGATGGCGAAGCCCAGCAGGACGAAGGGCGACAGGCCGCCGTCGTGGTCCGCCGCAGCGGCCGCTTCGGTCGAATCGTCGTTCGAGGCCGGCGCTTCGCTGTTCGCGACGGGCACCGTCTCGACGCTCTTGCCCTCGACGATGGACTCGTCGGTGTCGGTCGAGCTGCCACCGTTGCCATTGCCCGAGTCGGGCGAGTCCGGAACTTCACCGGCGGGACAGGCGGGGCAACCGTCGTCATCGGACTTCGGCTTGGGAGCGATCTTGTCGCCGGGGCCGTCCTGCGGGCCGGGCTGCGGCTTCGGGTCGACGACCGGGTCGGGAGCCGGGGTGCCGAGGTCGCCGGGGCCCTGCGGACCGGGCTGCGGCGGCTGGGTGGTCGGGGTGGCGAGGTCGCCCGGGCCCTTCGGGGGCTGCGTGGTCGGGGTCGGAGCGACCTTGTCCGGACCCTTCGGGGCGGTGGTGGTGGGCGCCGGCGACATGTTGCCCGGCCCCTTGGGCGGAGCAGCCTGTGCGGCGGAGGCGGTGCCGATGACGGCGGCGAGGCTGAGTGCTGCGATGGTGGCGAGGCGAGTCTTCATTGGAGGTCTTCCCTTCGATCTGCCCGCTCCCTGCGGGCTTACGTATGGCAAGACCTCCAACGAGGACCCTTCTTGCAAAAACCTCAGAAAGTTTCTGAGGAAAGTTTCAGACCTTCGAGATGATGTCGTTCTGGAAGCGGTCGAGCGCCTGGCGCAGGCCATCGGGATCGAAGGCCAACGGCGGGATCATGAGGCGGGAAACGCCCAGGTCACCGAGCTGGCGGATCTCGTCGAGGTTGAACGACGCGCCGGCCGTCACCTCGATCTTGTCGCCGTCGCGACCGTGGTCGGCCGCTTCCTTGCGCATCACGTCGAGCAGGGCGGGCAGTTCCGCGACGCCACCCTGGGCGGGGAAAAACCCGTCACCCAAACGACCGGCACGACGCGCCGCGATCTCCGTGTGACCGCCGACGTGGATCGGCACGCCGCCCGACTGGACGGGCTGAGGCAGTACGTACACGTCGGTGAAGTCGTGATACTTACCGTTGTAGGAGGCCGGGCTCTGCGTCCACGCCGCGCGCAACGCGTGCACGGTGTCGTCGGTGCGTGAGCCGCGCTGCTTGAACGGCACGCCGATGGCCTCGAACTCTTCCTCGAGCCAACCCACGCCAATGCCGAGATCGATGCGGCCGCCCGACAACACGTCCATCGTCGCAACCTCCTTGGCGAGGACGAGCGGGTTGCGCTGCGGAAGGATGATGACGCCCGTCGCGAGACGAATCGTCGACGTCTTCGCCGCGACCCAGGTCATCCACACGAGAGGATCCGGGATGGGCGACTCTTCGGGACCAGGCATCCGCCCGTCGGCCGAATACGGGTACGCCGACTCGTAGCCCTTCGGCACGACGACGTGTTCGACGCACCACAGCGACTCGATCCCGAACTCCTCGGCGATCTGCCCCATCGCAGTGGCGTTGTCGGGCAACTGCCAAGGCCCGACGTTTGCAAAGATGATCCCGAATTTCATGAGCGAAGAACCTACGCCCTGGTTGAAAGGAAAGTTGCTTGTGGCTCTGCCACAAGTGAACGGCGACGAGTTCTACCGAACCGTCATCCTCGTGCTCGCGCACGGACCGCAGGGCGCGCTCGGTGTCGTTCTCAACCGTCCCACCGAAGTCCCCGTCGGCGAGCTGTTCCCCGAACTCGCCTACGAGGCCGCCGAGCCGGGCGTGCTGTTCACCGGCGGACCCGTCGAACCCGACGGCATCATCTGCCTTGCCCGGGGCATGTCGGCCGAAGAGCGTCCGGGATTCGCACCAGTACTTGACACGTGGGGCTCGATCGATCCGCGAGAGCCGCCGCCCGGCGGAGTCAGCAACGTGCGCGTCTACCGCGGGTACGCCGGCTGGTCACAGCGGCAACTCGAAGACGAACTCGCGCGCGGTTCATGGCTGGTCTTCAACGCTCGCGCCGAGGACCTCAGCTCCGACCATCCCACGGAGATGTGGACGCGCATCATCGACCGTGAAGGACCGCAGTACGCCAATATCAAGCGCGTGCCGAGGGATCCGTCGCTCAATTGACCCCAACGCTGACGCCCTACGTCGCGCGGTTGGTGCTGCAGTGGGGCGAGCAGTGCCCGGAGCAGCCCTACCGTCGTCTCGAGGGATCGCTCGCGTTCTGCGACCTGTCGGGCTTCACCGCCATGTCCGAGAAGCTCGCATCGCTCGGACGACTTGGCGCCGAGGAGCTCACCGAAGTCCTGAACCTCTTGTTCGCCGCACTGCTCGACGACGCCGCCTCCTACGGCGGCGGCCTCCTGAAGTACGGCGGCGACGCGGTGCTGTTGTTCTTCGAGGGCGAGGACCACGCGGCGCGCGCCGCAGCCGCAACGCATCGCATGCGCGCCACCCTGCGCCGCATCGGCCGGGTGAAGACGTCGAAGGGCATCGTGCGCGTGCGCATGTCCGTCGGTATTCACACCGGCGAATTCGACTTCTTCCTCGTCGGCGAGTCGCACCGCGAGCTCATCGTGACCGGCGTCGGCGCAACCACGACGTGCGACATGGAGACGGCCGCCGACGCCGGCGAGATCATGCTCAGCCCCGCAACCGCGGCGGCGCTGCCCGCGAGCTGTGTCGGCGAGCCCAAGGGCGACGGGCTGCTCCTGAAGCGCGCCCCGCGCACTCCCCCACGCGATCCGTCGTCGTGGGGCGTCGTGCCCGACAACGACCCGTTGCCCTTCATCCCCGTCGGCCTCCATCGCCACATCGGCGAGGTCGGCACCGACGCAGAACACCGCCACGTCGCCGTCGGCTTCATCGCGTTCGGCGGGGTCGACGAGTTGCTCGGCCACCTTGGCGGCGAACACACCGCCAAGGTGCTGCACGACTTCATTGCGTCATGCCAAGCCGCCTTCGATCGGTACCAAGTCTGTTTCCTCTATGCCGACATCTACGGCAACGGCGGCAAGGTCTTCTTCACGTCGGGCGCGCCCGTCAGCCACGAGGACAACGAGGAGCGCGTCCTTCGCGCTGCGCTCGACATCAACGCCACCGACTACCCCGGGCTGCATCTGCACACCGGGTTGAACCGCGGGTACGTGTTCGCCGGCGATGTCGGAGCCACGTTCCGCCGCACGTACACGATCATCGGTGACGCCGTGAATACGGCAGCTCGCGTGATGGCGTCATGCGACGAAGACGGTCAGATCCGCACGATGCCCGCCGTGCTCGACCTCGCGACCAGCCGCTTCGAGACCGCGGCACAACCGGCGTTCGCAGCCAAGGGCAAGGCGCTGCCGCTTGAGACGTTCGCGGTGGGCAAGCCGCTCGGGCCGCGGCGGCCCGACGCTCCGTTGCCGCTCATTGGCCGCGACAAAGAGTTGGCGATGTTGCGCGATCGCCGTGCGAGCGCAGCCACCGGACGGGGTGGTGTGCTACATGTCACGGGCCCCGCAGGCATCGGAAAGTCGCGACTCGTCGAAGAAGCGCGGCTCGAAGCCGAAGCCACAGGCTTCGCCACCGTCACGACCTACGCCGAACGATACGAGCAGGGCACTCCCTATTACGCAGTCCGGCAGTTGTTGGAGATCGTGTTCGGCGGGGCGGCAAACACATCGAAGACGCTGCGTGACGCCTTCGGAGAGCTCTTGCCGGCGGAGGCGAGATGGGCGCCGCTCGTGGCGTCCGTGATGGGACATAGCCAGGAGACCGGGGTCGCGCCCGACGCCGTACCGAGTGTTCTCGCCCGCTTGGTCATCGCGATTCTCGACGCGTTTCTCGACGGCCCATCTCTTTGGGTTTTGGAAAACGGACACCTTGTCGACGACGGCTCGGCGAAGGTGTTCGACGGCGTGGTCGACGCTTTGGCGTCACGCCCGTGGTTGCTCGTGGTCGTCAGTCGCGCCGAAGAGGGCGAGGGCCTACGCGCCCTACGCGGCGACGCACTGGAACTCGGTCCAATGTCCGCCGACGCTTCTTCCGAGTTGGCGCGCGCTGCGCACCCGCATCTCATGCCGACCGCGGCGCGCATGATCGCGGCGAGGGCCGACGGCAATCCGATGTTTATCCGTCAGCTCGTCGCGGTGGCGTCGGACGGCGCTGAGTTGTCCGACGACATCGAAGCGGCCGTAGCTGCTCGCATCGACCGGCTGGCACCAGGAGACCGGGAAATCCTGCGCACCGCAGCTGTCCTCGGCGGTCGCTTCGAAATGGACACGCTTGCCGAGCTCACCGCCGCGTCGGTCGACCACGCGACGCTCGGCGACTTCATCGCCTTCGGTGAAGGTGCCGGTGTGTTCAGGCAAGCCGTGTACCGGGATGTCGCGTACAACGGCCTGACCTTCAAACGCCGACGTGACCTCCATCTCGCGGCCGGACGACGACTCGAGCTGACGTCGGATCCACCCAGTGCCCGATTGTCGTTTCACTTTCACAACGCTCAGTCATGGAACGACTCCTGGCGCTATTCGCGCCAAGCGGCCGCCGAAGCACGCCACACCGCGGCCAAGGTCGTCGGCGCCGACCTCTACGCACGCGCCGTCGAGGCCGGTCGCCATCTGCGGGATGAGGTGAGCGCAGAGGACTTGTGCGCCGCGATCGCGAACCACGCGCACTGCCTCTACTTGGCCGGCCGCGCTGACGACGCCGACGCGATCGTTGCCAAAGGTCGCGCGCTGTCAGCCGATGCACCGGTTGCTCGAGCACAGCTCAACGCCATCGGCACGGCCATCCGCGAGAAACGCGGCGACACCGCCGGGACGTTGCGGTGGAGTCGGCGAGGGCTCGACGAGCTCGACCGTTCCGGTATCGACCTTCGCGCGTCCGGCGCCGCGGACTTCGCGGTCGGGCTCATGGTCAGCTTCGCCAAGTGCAATCTCGATCGTGGTCGGATCGCCGAGGCGCGCGCCTTGTCGACTCGGGCCATGACGGTGGCGGAGGGCATCGCCGAGCTCGAAGGCCGCGTGCACACGCTCGACATGTTCATCGCGCTCGGTGAAGGTGACCTCGGCAGGGCCATCGCAGCGGCCCAGCACAGCGTGGATGCCGACCGACGGGATGACCGTTACAACGGTTCGCTGGCCGTTGGCCTCCAGAACCTTGCGAGCCTCAAGCTGATGGCGGGCGAGTGGCGAGAGGCGGAGGCGCTCAACCACGAATCGGTCGCGCTCAACCAGTTACTCGGCAATGACATCCAAATGGCGACAAGCCAGGCGAATCTCGCCGAGGTACTGATCGAACAGGGCCGGTGGGATGAGGCGGAGGCGCTCCTGCGCGAAGCGAGCCCGGTCCTCGATGCGACATACCCGGAAGGTGCGGCGTTCGCCGCGCAGCTGCGGGACCGACTGAACCATCGGCGCAGCGGCACCGCGGAGGACCCGGACGATCCGCTGCCGGAACAACTCGCCGTCGTCGCGGCACGCATGAGGCCCGGACGCGAACTCGGGGACGACGAGGACGCCAAACGTCTTGGCATCGTCGCCGTCCCCGAGTGGGCGAAGCCTGTCGCTACTTGAGCAGGACCTTCTGCAGCGTGTAGTCCATGTAGCTGCCGTCGGTGAGGAACACACGGAACTTGTGCACGCCGAGCGTGAGCAGCAGCGTGTCCTGACGGAACGTCCACAGTCCGGAGCTGTTCACCGACCACGCCGTCTGGCGGGGCTGGATCACGCAGAGCGGAATGAGGCCGAGCAGCGCCTGACAGCCACCGAGGGCCGTGCCCGTGATCGCGCCGTTCCCGTCGATCTCGAGCGGTGGCGCATACACCGGCGGATTCGCGGTCGACGTGTACGGCACGCCGTTCGCGTCGCACACGTTGAAGGCGACGTTGACCTGCTGGAGCAGGCCGACCTTGGCTGACTTCGGGCTGATCGAATGGCTCGGCAGGGCGCCACACGGACCGCTCGGCGCAAAGACCACCGAGAAGCCGCGGGAGACCTGCGTCTGATGGTCACCAAGGTCGGTGCCCGTCACCGTGAAGGTGCGCTCGTCGACACCGTTGGTGACGGTTGACGTGTCGAGCGCGGGCTTGGCGCAGCCGTTTGTCGTCAGCAGGAACACATCGAGACAGTTCGCAGTCGGCGTGACGCTTTGGTTGAGCAAGAAGGTCGAGTGATTCGCCGGAGACGTAATCGCCACCGACGGAGCGTTGGTGTCGACCAACACCTGCTCACTACCCGAGCTGTTGTACGACGTCGTCCAGCTGATCGTGTACGTACCGTCCGGCGCCGTTGCCGGCATCGCAGGGTCGCCCAGGCGAACCGGGTTTGCCGTCGGCTGGCCGTTCACCTTCACCGTGATCACCGAGTCGGGCACGTTGCTCACGACAGTTGCGTTCGTCGCAGCGGTGTGGATGAGGTTGCCGTTCGCCGGCGTGTCGTAGGCGACCGTCACGTTTTCGACGACGGGCGGCTGCACGATGTCGAGGGTGTAGTCGCCCTCGGTACCGACGTACGTCTTGTAGTGCACGACGTAGTGGCCGACGGCGGACAGCGGCACGCGGTTGCCCGAGTAGTAACCCGGGACTCCCGCGACACCGTTCTTCGTGATCGTGACGAGGATGTCGTAGGAGACGGGCGTCTCGTTGAGCTGCAACACGACCGGACCGAGATACGCGCCGTCGTCGTTGCGTGGCGTGTCGCTTGGCACGACCTGAACGGCATCGGGAGTCGCCGGCTGAATGGTCAGGATCACCGACCCCGTCGTGCCGAGGCCCGTCTCGTACGCAATGGTGTACGTGCCGGGATTCGACAGGGTGATGTCCGGTCCACCGACGGTGTCAGTGGTGCCGTTCGGGAATGTCACCACACTGGTGATGCCCGAGTACTCCGGGGTCTCGTTGAGATGCACCGTCACCGGGCCCGGGAAGACACCGTTGACCATCGGGCGGCTGTAGGTCACCGCCACCGCATCGGGGGTCGCCGGTTGCTCGATGACGACGGTGAAGTCGCCTTCGAGGTCGGCGTTGGTCGAGCGGTAGTGGATCTCATAGGTGCCGTCGTCGGTCAACGGGACGTCGTTGTCCTTGTAGCTCTGCTCCGGTCCGCCGTTGATGCTGATCATCAGCAGCGACGGATCCTCGGGACCGACCTCGGTGAGGTGCACCGTGACGGGCCCAGCGAAGGTTGCGTCGTTGCCAGTGCGTGAGGTCGGGGTGCGGTCGTAGGACACGTCGACCCGATCGATGATCGGGGTGAACGAGGCGCCCTTGTCCTGGAATATCTGCACCAGGCCGTCGCTGTTCACGACTTCGAAGAAGCCCTGCAGGCTGTTGCCGTTGCCCTGGATCACGCCGTTGAACTGCGTCGGGTCATCGGCGTCGGGCGTGAGGTCGAGCAAGTGATACGCCGTCTCGCTGTTCTTGCGCCACAGAGCCACGACGCGAACGATGTCGCTCTCGGCATCGAACGCTGTCAGCGAGACGTTGGTGTTCGTAGTCCCGAAGTCGTAGACGAACTTGCCGTTCGACACGACCGGCTCGGTCCTGTCGCCTGCGTAATCGGGCGAGGTGATGTCTTGGAACAGGACCTTGACTCCGACCTTCGAGAATCGTGTCTCGGTACCGAGCAGATCGCCGGCCGAGGACTTGCCGGTCGAAGCGAACTGAGCGGGAACCACGACGAGGCTCTGACGCGGACGCCCGTTGCCGTCGACGAAGTGCGCGATGTCGGCCAGACGAGCTGGTGAGATCAACGAGTCTGGCTTCACCTCGGGAGCGTTCGTCGCGCCGGAGGCCACCTGCGGACGAGCCAGCACCGGGTCGAAGTTCGGGTCCGTGGCCCCGATCTCGAGTTGGTCGATGAACGCACCGGCGGCGCGCAGGTTCGGGTTCGACGCGGTGACGTCTTCCTTGCGCGACGGCTGGACGGGACGGTCCTGGACGACGGCGTGATCGGAATCGGGCGTCGTGAGATCGAACACCGAGCCGGTGTCGGTGTCCTGACGGGCCCACGCCGAGGAGATCGGCTGCGTCTTGACCACCGACGCGGCCTTCGTACCACCGAACGCGGGATCGTTGACCGGAGCGTCGTTGGGCGCCGGAACGACCGGTGTCGCGCCGACGACCTTGTACTGCGGGATGCCGAAGTAGGTCGCCTCGGCGAGGACCTTGTAGTCGTACGGGCTGGTGACGCCGCCCGAGAGGTACTGCTGCTTCGCCTGCTGGAGCGCAGTACCGAAGTTGTACTGCGTGAGCAGCGAAGCGAAGTTCGCAAACAGCTTCTGACTGAAGGCGTCGTATTCACGGACGCCGAGACCGAAGCCCGTGTTGCCGATGAAGCCGCTGGCGCTCTCTGCGCTCAGCGCCTGCGCAAAGTCGGGCGCCGTCGAGCCGAGGTAGTCCGTGATGCTGAAGCCCGAGTGGCAACCCATCGTGAACAACAGACGACGACGGAAGTCGGCGTCGGTGGTGAGTTCGGCCGCCGTCAGGTTCGGGTTGTCCGGGTGCGCGGCATCGAGACGCGAACCGGGTGCGAGTTCGAACGGTGAGTAGTGCGTGTTGATCGCGGCGATCGACGGCGCATTCGCCCCCACCTTGTTCGACAGGTCGCTGCGAGTCCACGACTGACTGATCAGCGAGTCGTGGGTTCCACCGAACAGCGGCTGATTGAACGTCGACTGGATCTTGTCCGCCATGCGCGTCATGAAGTCGGCGCCGACGCTCAGCGTCGACGTCGGACGGATCGAGCCGACCGGATCACCGGCCTGGGCCGGCGTGTGGAACTCGTTGATCTGATCCGCGATGTTCTCGGGCGTCTCCACGAGACGACCCATGGCCACGTCAGGCACGTACAGCCACTCGCCGTCGAACCGACGGGGCGTGAACGCGCCGTACGGATCGTCGGAGAGGATCTTGCCGCCGACCGCGGCCGAGTAGAGCGCATTGTTGCCGCCGGTGTTGCCGGCGAGCTGACGGAGATCCTGCGCGAAGGTCCGCTCGTTGGCAAACGCGGTGAGGTCCTGCAGACGGGCCATCGGGATCACTTCGTCAGTACCGACGACGATCATCGATTTCAGCGCGCTGCGATGGGAGCCGAGGAAGTTGTCGACCGCCGCGTTGATCGCACGAACGACGGCGTTGGCTGCCTCGACATCGCCGGGGCGATCGTCCCAGGTGGCGTAGGCCGCGTTCACGTCGGGATCGGAGTCGACGGGGAAGACGACACCATTCGTGTCGGCTGCGAGCTGCGGCAGCGCGTTGGCCACGACGCTCTCACGGCCTGGGTACAGCGCGGCGAGGCGGGTCGGGTTCGTGAGGATCAGCGTGTCCACGTTCGCTGTGAGCGCGGCTGGCGCCGGGCTCGAGCCGGTGTGGAACGACGCCGGGCGGGCCGTGCCGTTGGTCTGTACGGACGGATCCGTGACGGTGTAGCGAACGGCGTACGTCTCAGGGCCGTGCGCTCCGTTGAATCCCGACACCTGCACGACGTAGCGATGCGCCGCCGGATTGTCCTGGTCGTCGATGTCGATGCTCTCGGGCCAGGTGAACGAGGTCACCTTCTCGGCCTTCGTGCCGCGGTTGTCCGAGATACCGGCGACTGGCAACGTGCCGAGCAGCGGAACGTCGTAATCAGCGGCGTCGCCGATGGCTTCGCCCTTGTTGATGACTTCCGGGGCTTTGTCACCCACCGAATTGATGTCGACAAGGTCGGCCGACGCGTCACGCAGGGGCTCACCGCGCGCCGAGTCGGCCGGGTGGTACACGGTGAGGTCGGCGTCGTAGCGAAGCTGGCTCAGATACACGTTGATGGTGCTACCGGGCCGGATGGTCTGGCCCTCGAACGCGTTCAGCGGGATGTTGAAGTAGTCGACATCGGTCGAGGAGTCGAGGCGACCGAAGTACAGATGATCGGCGAGGATCTCCGGCGCATCGTCAGGGTTGTCGGCTTCGTTCGCATCGATGGCGTGCAGTTCCTCGCTGCCGACCTGTTGCGACAGGAACCCGTCGTCGATTGTCGCGACGAGCTGACCCGAAACGTTCGCAGTCGGAGAAGCCTTGAACTCGAGGTTCAGGTCGAAGCCACCGTCGAGCACTGTCGGAACGGTCCAGCGCAGGAAGCGGCCCTGACCGTTGATGTCGGGATCGTTCAGCTGCGCACGGATGCCGTCGCCGCTGTTGGTGAAGTACGTCGTGCCGGCTACGTACTCGTAGCCCGCCGGGAGTTCGACGAGGATGGTCGGGCTCACGGTCTGGCCTTGACCCGTCGCCAGTCGCGTGTAGTTCAAACTGAACCGTTGGCCGGCGTCTTGGTCCATCGTGGGATTGACGCCGAGCGCCGACGGCGGACGGTCGTAGGGGTCGTCGCCGGGGTCACCCCACACGCCGAGCGCCAACTCGTTCAGCGGATAGCCGCGCAGCGCGTCTCCAAGGTCACCAACCGTGGCGTCGCGGCGAAGCCCCCCGCTCATGCGAGCGGTGTGCACCGTTGCGTCACCGGCACAGTCGATCGGCGTCACTCCTGCGGGTGGTGCCGTCGTGTCGTCGGTGCAGTACGCCACCGCGTTCCGCGACGGCGTGGCCTGCGCGATCTTCGCGCTCCCGACGCTGGCCTTATAGGTATCGACGTGGCCGTCCGAGCCGATGATGATGTTCGGAAGCAACGAACGCGCCGGATCGAAATTGACCTGGTCGTAGGTAATCGAGCGGAGGTCGTTGTCCTTGCCGTCGGTGCGGGGCAGATCGTCGAGGTTGAAGCCAGCGATGTGCAGGCTGAGCAAGCTCGCCGAACGACCCTTCAGCGCGCTGCCAGGCACGCCGTACTCGGCACCACAGTCCGCCGACCCTCGCACCTCGAACACACCACACCAGTCGATGCCTCCGATCTGGCTCAGGCGGGTGTCGCCGAGAAGCAGTACGAGAACCGGAATCTGACCGAGCGGGCCCTCGGACAGGTCCATCTCGGCAAGCGTCGGGAACTCGATCTGGGGGCTCAGCTGCAGCACGTCGAAAAGCGACACGTTCTGCAGTGGCTCCTTCGACAGGCGCACTGCCTCGTCGCTCATCCCGGGCGCGCTGAGCCGCTGCTGCCACGTGGCGCCCGACGTCAGCTGGATCTGCTGCAAGTTGATCCGCTCGAGGCCCTCACGGACCCGTGGCGAACCACCGAGATCGGACGCCAAGCCCAGCGGCGCGACACCGACGGGCGAGCTCAGGATCTTGAGGTTCAACAGTCCCGAGTTGAGGATCTTCAGATTCAGGATCGGCGAGTTGAGGATCTTGAGGTTGAGGATCGGCGAGTTGAGGATCTTCAGGTTGAGAAGACCCGACGCCGCCTTGTTACCGGCGTTGACCTGATCCTGTGCCTGCGGCGAGTGCGGAGCGATGGGCAGCTGGTCCACCGACACGCTCGACGGTGAGATGGCCGAGTTGGGACCGCCGGGTGGATAGATCGACAGGTTGCGCGACCACGCGCCGACGCGGAGGTTGGCGCCACGCATCAGCGCAAGGTGTGTCGTGCCGTCGAGCGACGCAACGTCGAGCTGCGTGCCGTTGCTGTCCTGGTACGTGTAGACGATCGGCGTGTCGGTGCCGAGTTCCGGCTCGAGGGCGAAGCTCGTGATAGTCGAACCTGTCGATACGACCGTGTGCGGCCCGTCACCAACCTGATGGTTGATCGCCTGGTCGTAGGTGAGCGCCATGTAGTTGAGCTTGTGGGTGGCACCCGAGTTGTCGTCCCACATGAGCATCTGCCCGTCGTTGCCCCACTCGACGCGCGTTGCCTGGGCGCCTGCGACGAGGATGTCCTGGTCGTAACCGGACTTGTCACTCAGGTAGATGTCGCCATTGCGAATGAAGGCGAGGCTGTCCTGCAGGTAGGGGTTGACCGCCGCGTCGGTGACGTTGCAGCCGCGATCCGGATCAAGGCCACCGAAGGTGCCGTCCGGGTCGTAGTCGACGGTGTAATAGATGCACTTGCCCCGCTCCGGCTGCGCGGTGTTCTCGGCGAGGAACATGATCGTTCCGTCGCCGTTACTGATCGTCGGCCGATACGAGTTGTAGCCGTCGTCCGGAAGGAGACGGATCTGGTTGAGCGGGTACACGTTGCCGCCGTCGGCCGCGTTGGCCTGCATGACCTGCGACATGCCGTTGGCCGTGTCGTGCTTCTCGAAGAGCAACATGCCGCTCTGCGTCGCGGTCGGCCGCTCGTAGCTGAAGCCGGCACCACCGTCTTCCATCGCGACGAGGTCGCGTGCGTCCGGCGACATGCCGTAGATCGAACGCTCACCGTTGGCCGTGGTCTCGTCGACCAGGAACTTGTTGGGCAGCGACGGCCCGTCGGCACGGTCGGCCGTGAAACGGCTGACGTCGGTGAGCACACCAGCTTGATCGGCGGCGACCACGGCGCGCTGGGCGCGATCGATGTTGAGCGACAGGGGTCCGCTGTTCGACGAACCGTAGGGGTTGTTCCAACCCTGATACGACGAGTCGACGTTGCCGTCGGAGCCGAGCCGCGTGATGAAGTTCGGCGAGCCGCTGACGGTGTAGTCGTTGCCGGCGACGACGACCGTGTCGGTGCCGTCGAACTTCGTGGCGATCGGCATCTGGCTGCTCAGGCCAAGATTCGCCGGGTTGACGCTCCACGACGAGTCCATGTCGCCGTTGCCGTCGAGTCGGTACACGAGGTCGGTGCTTTGACCCGTGGTGAAGTCGTGCACCGCGAACGCAACGCCGTTGCCCGAGTACTCGACACCGAGGCCGAGTGCTTGCTCACCCTGGTTGCTCGTGTAGAGCGGGATGCGGCCGTTACCAGCGAAGGGCGCGTACGCGGAGTCGTAGGTGCCGTCCGTGTTGAAGCGATTAATGATCGGATCGAAGGTGTCGTCGCCCGGCATGCCGGTGGCGCCTTGGACCCAGCCGACGGCAATCGGCTTGTTGCCGTGGCCGAAGTCGATCTCGACGTCGGAGTAGCCGGATGCGAAGGGCCCCGGGAAGGAGGGCTGGGTTCCGGTGAAGTAGTTGCCGTCGTACGCGATCCGGCGAATCGCCGCATGGTCGACGCTCGAGCCGTTGCGTGAGGAGCCTGCGACGTAGATCACGCCGTTGAGATCGTCGAGCGCGACCGACGTTGCGAGGCTGCCGACGTCACCGAAGTCTCCGACGATCGAGCCGCCCGTTCCGAACGACGTGTCGAGCGCGCCGGTGTCGGTGAAGCGGGTGACGACGTAGTACAGACGTCCCGTCGAGGTGCCCACGTTCGTGACGACCACGGGCCGGTTCGCGTAGTCGATCGCGATGTCGACGGGGTTGGTGCTCGACGCGACACCGTTCGGATACGTCAGCGATGTCAAGTCGACGAAGGCCTTGCCGTCGCCGCTGAACGAGGTGTCGTCGTGGTTGTTCGACGTGCGACGAACCACCCACGTCCGCGTCTGGGCCTGAGTCGTGTACATCGCCAGAACCGGCCGGTTGTTGAAGCCGATCGCGCTGCCGTGCACGTGTTCGTTGGACGACACGAAGAGGTCCTTCGCGCCACTCTCGAACGTTTCGTCGGCCGAGCCCGGACCGGCGGACGCGGCCTTGGCCGGATTCAGCTGCGCGGCGATGCCGGTCAGCGTTGCCACCGCCGTCGTCAGTGCGACCGCAACCGCAATCGGACGACGCGAAAGACCCCTACCCCTGAATTTCATGAACCGCCGCTCTCTTTTCCCCGGGATTTCCCCCAAAAGCTTCGCCAGAGTACGACGGAATCCCTCTTTTCGGACGTGTCATACGTCACACCCGAGGCCGATAGCGTCACCGGTTATGGCCGCATTTGAGGGATTTCCGCCCGAAGCACTGCGCTTTTTCGAGCAGCTCACCGCCGACAACACGAAGTCGTTCTGGACCGAGCACAAGGCCCTCTACGACCAGTCAGTCAGGGCTCCGATGGTGGCTTTGACCGACGAGCTCGCCAGGACCTACGGGCCCTTCACCATCTTCCGGCCCAACCGCGACGTCCGCTTCTCGAAGGACAAGACGCCGTACAAGACCAACATCGCCGCATCGGCCGAGACCGAAGGCGGGGCGTCGGTCTACGTGTCGTTCTCGGCCGAGGGCCTCTACGCCGGTACGGGCTACTACTCCTTCGCCAAGGACCAACTCGAGCGATACCGCCACGCCGTCGCCGCCGACGGCACCGGATCCGCCCTGGAGAAGCTGGTCGCCGCGGCCCGCAAGAAGGGCTACGACGTCCACGGCCAGCACCTCAAGGTCGCGCCGCGTGGCTATCCCAAGGATCACCCGCGCGTCGAGTTGTTGCGCCACACAGGGTTGTACGTCGGTACGTCGTTCGGGACCGAGCCGTGGCTGCACACCAAGCAGGTCGTCACGAAGGTCAAGGCGTCGCTGAAGGCTGCCGCGCCACTCGCCGAGTGGATCGATGCCCACGTCGGGCCGACCACGATCCTGCCCGAGGAGTGGCGTCGGGCTACACGGTGATGCCGAGTTCCTCCAACAACGGCTTGGCGTAGGTGACCTTGCCGGTCAGTACCTTCGGGTCCCCGGTGCACAACGCGTAGGCCGCCTCGACCATGCGCTCCATCGGTTCTTGGAATTCCTCAGGCACCAGCTTGTCGAGCTTGTGGTGCACGACGCCCGGCGTCTTCACGACGCCGGTCGGCGACAGCGCGTTGACTGCGATGTTGTCGTCGAAGACCTCAGCGGCGAGGCCGGTCGAGAAGCGTTCGAGCGACGCCTTGCACATGCCGTAGACGGTGCCGCCGCTCATCCCGGCGCGCGTGCCGGCGACGGGATGCCGGGCCGCGCCCGACGAGATGTTCAGGATCCATCCGCGTTGGCGCTGCTTCATGCCCGGCAGGACCGCCTGGCTGAGTTGGAACGGCGCTCGGACCTGTACATCGAACATCAACTCGTACCGACTGTCCTTGAAACCGTCGATGGGCTCCATGAACGAGATCGCAGCGTTGTTCACGAGGATGTCGATGGGCCCGAGCTCACGCTCGACCGCGGGAACCAGCGACGCGCGATCGGCGGCTTGGCCCAGGTCGGCCTGAAACGCCGCCGCGATACCGCCGGCGTCGAGGATGTCCTCGACGGTCTTGGTGATGCTGCCCTCGAATAGATGGTCACCCTCTTTGAGGGTGCGGGCGCTCACCGCGACGGCGATGCCTTCTCGCGCGAGACGCTTGGCGATGAACTCGCCGATGCCGCGACTTGCCCCAGTCACAAGAGCGACGGTCATGTGGTTACTCCCCCCGAAGTTCTCTGCGGAGAATCTTCCCCGTCGCGTTGCGAGGCAGCGCGTCGATGAAGTTCACGTCGCGAGGGACCTTATGCCGCGCGAGGTTCGCCTTGACGGTGTCCTGCACCTTCTTCGCGGTGAGCTTGGCCTTCGGCTTCTTCGCGACGAACGCAACGAGACG
The DNA here is from genome assembly GCA_048498715.1 of Actinomycetota bacterium. Lineage (GTDB taxonomy): Bacteria > Actinomycetota > Acidimicrobiia > Acidimicrobiales > JACCXE01 > JACCXE01. The sequence continues at coordinate 90,706 of JBEHXL010000002.1, forward strand.
CTGACCGAACTCGTCGTCGGGCACGCCTACGACCGCGCACTCCTCGACGCCGTCCATGCTCGAGATGAGGTCTTCGACTTCCTGCGGAAACACGTTCTCGCCGCCGCTGACAATCATGTCGTCGTCGCGACCGTTGACGAGCAGGTTGCCGTGCTCGTCGAAGTGGCCCATGTCGCCGATCGACATCAGCCCGTCGACGACTTCCTTCGTGCCGCCGCCGGTGTAGCCGGAGAACAACGCGCCGTTGCCGACGAAGATGCGGCCGGTCTCGCCCGGCTTGACGTCGCGGCCCTTGTCGTCGAGCAGACGGATCTTGTTGCCGCGCAACGGCGTGCCGGCGGTGCCCGGCGTTGCGCGCAGTTGCGACGGGTCGGCGACGCTCACGATCGACACTTCCGTCGAGCCGTAGATGTTGTAGAGGTTGTCGCCGAACGCGTCCATCCAACGCGTGGCAAGGTTGCCGGGCAGGGCCGAACCCGACGACGCGACGCATTCCAGCGAAGACGTGTTGTAGCGGCGGCGCACGTCCTCAGGAAGATCGAGAATGCGTTGCAGCATGACGGGCACGACGGCGAGTGTGCGCACGCGGTGCATGTCGATGGCGGCGAGCACGGCTTCGGGATCGAAGCGGCGATGGAGGATCACGGTCGAGCCGAGCATCATCCCGGCCGCGAGATGCGCCGCGCCCCACGCGTGGAACGCGGGCGCGGCGACCAGCGTCGTATCGCGCAGCTTGAGTGGAACGCGCGCGATGAAACCGAGCGCGGAGCCCGCCGCGCTTTCGGTCTCGCGCGACGCACCTTTCGGCGTGCCCGTCGTTCCCGACGTGAGGATCACGGTGCGCGAGGCACGCGGCGGACGACCGACGCTTTGGCCGGCGTGGAGGTCTTCGATGTCGTCGAGCGTCTCGATACCGCCCGCGTCGCCGTCGACCCACGAGTAGTAGCGCGGGCACTCCACGCCCTGCGCCACGGCGTCGAACTCCTGATCCGCAATGAGGGCGACGACACCCTCGCGTTTGCACACATCGACGAGTTGGGGGCCGGCGAAACCAGTGTTGAGGAACACGACGTCCGCACCCAGCTTCGCGAGCGCAACAGTGGCGAGCGCAAGGCCGCGATGGTTGCGAGCCAGAAGACCGACGACGTCGCCGCTGCCAATCCCGCGTTCACCCAGTCCCGCGGCGAGCGCGTCGGACCGCTCACGAAGTTCGGCGAAGGTGAGCGCGCCCGCGTCGTCGTAGAGACCGACAGTGTTCGGGAAGGCGGCGCCCGTCGCCTCGAAGCCGATGGCCGGACTCGGGCCGTACTTCACCACCGCCGCGAGCATCGCGGGAAGCAACGCCGCAGCATCGATGGAGAACAGCCCGACTTGGCCGGCGAGGCCCAGGCCGAAGCCGAGCTCGTCGATTGTCTTGCGGACGTCGCGGATGACGGGGAGATCGCTCACGAAGTGGAGCGGATGAAATCGAGCACGACGTTCGCGAGCTCGGGACCCTTGTCTTCCTGCAGGAAGTGGCCGCCGCCTTCGATCGTCGTGTGGGGCTGGCCCTTGGCGCCGGGGACGCGCTCCTGCCAGGCGCGGAAACCGCCCTTCGTGATCGGGTCGCTGTCGGAGAACGCGGTAAGCAGCGGCTTCTCCCATGCTTCGAAGACCTTCCACGCTGCCTTTTGCGCGGGCGCTTCGGGATCCTCGGGTGAGGTTGGCACGAGCTTGGGGAACTGGCGCGCGCCTTCCTTGAACGTCTCGTCCGGGAACGGCGCGTCGTAGGCGGCGATGACTTCGGGGCTCAGATCGCTCGTGGTGCCACCGTTGATGATCATGCCGATCGGGAACTGGGGTGCCGTCTGGCTGAAGTTCTGCCAGTTGAGGAACGCTTCGGTCGGCCTCTCATCACCCGTGGGCATACCCCCGTTGGCCACGACGACGCGCGCGAACCGGTCCGGGAACGCCGCCACCAGCCGCAGACCGACCAGTGCACCCCAGTCCTGACACACGAGCGTCGCGTCGGTGAGGTCCACAGCCTCGAGCCACTTCGACATCCACTCGACATGCTTCGCGTACGTGTAGTCCTCGCGGTCGGCCGGCTTGTCGGACTTGCCGAAACCGATGAGGTCGGGCGCCACCACCCGACAACCGCCACCGACGAGCACCGGGATCATGTGGCGGTAGAGGAACGACCAGCTCGGCTCGCCGTGCATGCACAGGACGGTCGGCCCTTCGCCTTCGTCGAGGTAGTGCACGCGCAGCGTGTCCTCGCCGTCCGCGATGTCGACGTAGTGCGGCTCGAACGGATAGTCGGGCAGGTTCGCGAAGCGTTCGTCGGGCGTGCGGAGGATCTGCATGCGTGGGAGCCTAAGTCGCGATGAGCATTCTCGAATTAAGCGATCGGCTCTGGACCGGCGACGTTTCGGTCAAGGACCATCATCCGTTCTCGATTCAGTCGGGCATCGAAGAGGTCGCGCCGCGCACTGCCTTTGTGCCGTCGTTCGCGAACGTGGCCGCGTTCGACACCGACGACGGGTTGGTGCTCGTCGACACCGGCTCGTCGTTCATGGCCGGCCAGGTCCACCAATCGATCCGCACGTGGAATGCGCAAGGCCTCCACACCGCCGTGTTCACCCACGGCCACATCGACCATTGCTTCGGCGTTCCGATCTACGAGGAGGAATCGGCCACCAACGGTTGGCGCGCACCGCAGGTCGTCGCGCACGAAGCGCTGCCCGGCCGCTTCGATCGATACCGCGCCACCGCGGGATACAACGGCGTCATCAACCAGCGGCAGTTCCAGGCGCCCAACCTGCAGTGGCCCGTCGACTACCGCTACCCCGATGTCACGTACGAGGACGCGATGACGGTCCACGTCGGAGGCGAGACGTTCGAGCTGTACCACGGCCGCGGCGAGACCGACGACGCCACCTGGGTCTTCTCCCCTTCGCGTCGCGTGCTCGCGTGCGGCGACTTCTTCATTTGGGCGTCGCCCAACGCCGGCAACCCGCAGAAGGTGCAGCGCTTCGCCAAGGACTGGGCCGACGCGCTGCGGGCGATGGCGGCGAAGAACGCAGAACTGTTGCTTCCCGGTCACGGGGTGCCGATCCTCGGAGCAGATCGCGTCCGTCAGGCATTGAACGAGTCCGCCGAGTTGCTCGACTACCTGCACGACGAGACGCTCCGGATGATGAACACCGGTGCGTCGCTCGACGAGATCGTCCACACCGTGCGTGCGCCCGCGCATCTGTTGGAGCGGCCGTATCTCCGGCCCGTCTACGACGAACCCGAGTTCGTGGTGCGCAATGTGTGGCGGCTCTACGGCGGGTGGTGGGACGGCGACCCGTCGCAACTCAAGCCGGCGCCGCGTGCCAAGTTCGCGGCCGAAATGGTCGGCCTGTCGGGTGGCATCGACGCGGTCACCGATCGCGCGCTCGCATTGGCCCAGCAGGGCGACGACGAATCCCTTCGGCTGGCCGGCGAGTTGGTGCAGCTCGCCGTCGATGCCGAACCCGATTCCAAGGCCGCCCACGCCGCCCGCGCCGAGGTCTTCCAGCGCCGCGTCGCGGCCGAAGCGTCGACCATGTCCAAAGGCGTCTTCAGCTACGCCGCCAACGAATCCAAACGCCTCGCCGAATGATCCCCCGGGACTTTGTCCGGGTTTGTCAGATCGGGCGTGTCAAACCCAGGAAAAGTCGTGGGTGGGAGTGGTCGTCGAGCGGCGGCCCTGGGCGAAATACGTCCGATTGAGTTTCGCAATGCGCGCATGACGGCGTCGTTCTCACTGCAGGTCGAGCGAACGGCCGACCTTCTCGTGAAGGGAACGGAACGACGAACACGGCACGGCGAATCCTGCTCGTGTTTCTCGGGGGAATGTGGATGGTCGGCACGAGCGCCGCAGCGCACGCGCAGACGAACTATCCGATGACAACCACGCTCGAACTGCGTGACTCCAATGGCCGGCTGATCACGGCTGGGGAGTCGATCTGTCCGGAGGACGGCGTCAGCGTGTACTCGAACGGGTGGGCCGGGAGCGGCGACGTGAGCGCGACGTTTCACTCCGATCCAGTCGATCTCGGCCGGCATCCGACGGACGGGCAAGGCGTGTTGGAGTTCACCTTCAGGGTGGCTGAGGTGACGGCGGGCATGCACACGTTGCGGCTCGAGGGCACCGGCGGCGACGGGCGGCCCCGTGTCGTCGAAGCGGGGATCCTGTGCGAGTGCAAACGATCACCGGTCTCCGGCGGCAGCACGACGGGCGGTGGCAACGGCGGTGGCAACGGCGCCGCGGCCGTGCTCGGCCAGACGGTGAATCGCTCGGGTGGCGTCGGCGGTACCGGAGGCGCTCTCGCCTACGCAGTGACTGGTTTCAATCCGAGGCTGTTGCTGAGCGTGGGCTTCGACCTTTTGGTCGTCGGCTATGCGCTCAGACGGAGTACTTCCCTGTCTCGAGCTCGCCGAGGTGGTCGCGAATCCACTCGGTGGTCTCCGCCAAACCGTCACGGAGCGAGACCTTGGGCTCCCATCCAGTGAGCTTCCTGATCTTGGAATTGTCCGCGAGCAGCCGGTCGACCTCGGAACCTTCGGGGCGCACGCGCGACTCGTCGATCACGACGCGTGCGTCGACGCCGACGGCTTCGATCAGCAACTGAGCGAGGTCACCCACCGAGATCTCCTTGCCCGAACCGATGTTTGTCACCTCACCAACGCACGCGTCGCACTTCGCGATCGCCATCATCCCGGCGGCCGTGTCGGTCGCGTAGTTGAAGTCTCGTGTCGGGGTGAGCGTGCCAAGCTTGATCTCGGTCGCGCCACCGAGCAGCTGCGAAAGGATCGTCGGGATAACCGCACGCGTCGACTGCCGCGGACCGTACGTGTTGAAGGGACGGGCGACAGCGACGGGCGTCTCGAACGCGTGGTGCAACGACAGCGCCATCATGTCGCCGCCGATTTTCGACGCCGAGTACGGCGACTGGGGCTGGAGCGGGTGCTCCTCGCTGATCGGCACGGTGATGGCGGTGCCGTACGTCTCCGAGGTCGACGTGTGCACGAGACGCGACACGCCGGCGCGACGACACGCGTCAGCCACGTTGAACGAGCCCTGCACGTTGGTCTGGATGTAGCTCTCCGGCGCGACGTAGGAGTACGGGATGCCGATCAGCGCAGCGAGATGGAACACGACGTCGCGTCCGTTGACGGCTTCCTGCACGCGACCCGCGTCGCGCACGTCACCCGGCAGCACCTCGACCTCATCGCGCACGGGCGACTGGTCGAGCCAGCCGGCGCGACCGAACGACGTGTAATAGGACAGCACGCGCACGTTGGCGCCGGACGCAACGAGCGACTCGGTGAGGTGCGAGCCGATGAAGCCCTCACCACCGGTCACCAGAACGTTGACACCATTCCAATCGCTCACGACTCAACTCCGGTTGCAAACTCGATCAACACTTGCTGGAACTCCTCCGGGCTTCCGGCGTCGACCCACTTCTCGTAGAGCGGGAACACGTGCACCTCTTCCGAGCGTCGCTGCACCGACTCGATGAGGTCGGGCATCTGGAAAAAGGTCTTCTTCGGTACGAGCTTGAGCGCAGTGCGATCCACCACGTACATGCCGGCGTTGCAGAGGAAGTCGAGCTCCGGCTTCTCGGCCATGCCCTGCAGCAGGCTCTTGCGCGTGTGGACAACGCCGTACTTGAGCGTCGTGACGAACCGCGCCGCCGCCATCGTGATGGGCCCGCCGTGGGCGCGGTGGAAGTCGAACATGCGGGCGTAATCGACCCCCGTGATGAGGTCGGCGTTCGTGATGAACACCTGATTGGCGCCCTTTGCCGGAAGCATCGACAACGCGCCGGCGTTGCCGAGCGGCACATCCTCTTCGAGGTACTCGACCCGCAACCCGAGCTTGGAGCCGTCCCCGATCTTCTTCTTGAACATGGCGGCGCGGTAGTTGACCGACAACCAGACGTCCTCGACACCCGCACTCGCCATGTTCGACAGGATCCGCTCGAGAATCGTCGACGCGCCCAGCGACAGCAACGGCTTCGGAACATTTCCCGTTACGGCTCGCAGCCGAGTGCCCTTGCCGCCGGCCATCACTACGCCGTCGATGCGATGGCGCTCGCGTTCGACGACGCCGACGACTTCTCCCTTGTCGAGCACGAAGCGTTGCTTGTTGCGCTTCCTCGCGATGGAGCCGACTTCCTCGTCGAGCGACACACCGTTCAGTAACGCGAGGCGGCCGTCGAAGTCCTCGAAGGTCGCGAGCCACTTCCGGTTTTCGTCGACTACCGCCGCAAAGCCCTGGCCGTTCGCGCTCACGCGTTGGAACGCCGTGAGCAACGGATCAGTCGGCTTGAGGAGGAAGTTGCGGGTGACAGCCATGACGAGGAGACGCTACGCGCTGACGAGTTCCACACCGACGACGGCTGCAAGTCGATCGAAGTCCTTGTCGTGCGCGAGCACCGGCACGCCGTGTCGCAACGCGACCGCAGCAATCATGCAATCGACGAATCCTTGCGGCGTTACCCCGACGCGACGACACGATCGATAGATGGTCGCTGCCCCATCGAAGTCGCCTGGCGTGTGAAAGGGCAGCAATGTGCAGAAGCCGAACATGCGACGCAGTTCGCGCTCACGGCTCGCGCTCTTTGCTCCTGCGATGACCTCCATCACAATTGGATCACTCGTTGCGATGGGTTCTCCGTCGACGATGAGCCCGCGCAGAGCACGATGAACGGCGCTCTCAGTCCCGCGGTCGAATTCCACCCACGCCGATGAGTCGACGAGGATCAATCGTCAACGAGGTGCGGGACCTCGTCGGGCACGAGGTCGAAGGCGTGCGCGCCTTGCATGGCCAGCACCTCGTCGCGGCTCATCGGCTGACCAGCGAGCGTTCGCAGCGCGAGGTCGACGGCCTCCGTCTTCGTGTGGACGCCGTAGCGATCCATGATCACCTCGACGTACGACTCTTCGATCTCGATGTTCGTACGGCGCTTCGCCATACACCAATCGTACACGTGACGTGTACTACGCGTGTACGCCCGCCAGTTCCAGGACCCACTGGGCGAGGGTCGTTGCCGCGTGGGCGTGGCCGGCACCGTTCGCAGCCGCACCCATCGATCGCAGGATTTCAGGCGAGGCCATCCACTCCTCCAACCGAGGGCCGACCACGTCGGCGACCGCTTCCGGGTCGCGCATGAGCACCGCGGCGCCCGCGTCGACGAGCACCTTGGCGTTGTGGCCCTGGTCATCGTCGAGCGAGAAGGGATACGGCACGAGGATCGACGGAAGTCCACACGTCGCCAACTCGGCAACGGTGCCCGCACCCGCGCGCGTCACTGCGATGTCCGCCGCGGCGTACGCATTCGTCATCGGGTCCGGCAGGTACCGCACCGGTTCCAGGATCGGCGTGGCCGCGACCTCGTGCGGACCCGTCTTCAACACGATCTTGATGTCGTCCCGACCGGCCCACCGCTCGGCCAGACCGACGGCGAGGTTGTTCAGCGTGACCGAGCCCTGCGAGCCGCCGGTCACGAGGAGCATCGTCTGGTCGTCGCGCATCCCGTACTGCTCGCGGGCCGCCGCCCGGACTGCGGGTCGGTCGAACTCGGAGAAGTTCTTCGACAGCGGCATGCCGACCACGCGGACCTGACGGCCCGGGAACGACGCCGCCGCCGATGCAAACGACAACGCCACGTTGGGCGTGAAGCGCGACGCCAACCGGTTCGCACGTCCGCCTGTCGCGCCCGACTCGTGGATCACGACGGGGATGCGGGCCCGCCGCGCCGCCAACACCGTGGGCAGTGACGGGTAACCGCCCATCGCAACGACCGCGTCGACCCGCAGGCGCCGAAGCACCGCCCGTGACTGCCGAGACGCCTTCATCGTGGCCAGACCGAAGCCCGGCGCGCGACGAGCACCGCGCCAGGGGACCATGTCCACCAACTCGAGCGGATAGCCCGCTGGGGGGATCAGGTTCTGCTCCAGCCCGCGGGGTGTCCCGATGAACGTGACCGTCGCGTCGGACAGCGACCGGATCGCGTCGGCCGTGGCCAGACCCGGGTAGATGTGGCCTCCGGTGCCGCCGGCGGCGACGACGATCGAGGTCAACCGGCTTCGACCGGTCGGCCCGACTCCGCCCACAGGTTGGTGCCGCCGGCAACCGAAACGGCCTCATAACCAGCGTTTTCGAGCGCCTCGGCAACCTTCAGCGAGCGAGCCCCGGCGGCGCAGATGACCCAGATCTTCTGGTCCTGGGGGATTTCGTCGACGCGCTCGCCGATCTGATCCATGGGGATGTGGACCACGCCGGGCACGCGTTTCTCGGCGTACTCCTCGTCACGGCGTACGTCGAGAACGTAGGCACCAACGCTCATGGCGTCGGCCAACTGGTCGATAGTTACTTCGCTGGGCACGGACACAGACGCTAATTCGGACTATTCGGCGCCTAGTCACTGGGGGTCGAAAAACCACCCGTTCTTGGGATAGCCCAACGGAGCATCAACGCAGAGGATGTCTCCATGACCACGAACCGCCTGACCCGCCCCCTCCGCGCTGAAGAGCGCATGATCCGTGAGCACATGTACCTCGTCGGGTACGCCGTCTCGCAGCTCGCTACTCGGATCCCCCGCCACGTCAACCGCGACGACCTCGAGTCGGCGGGCATGGCGGCCCTGGCCATGGCGGCCCGTGGCTTCGATCCCGAGCGTGGTGTGCGCTTCGACCGCTACGCCAACACCCGCATCAAGGGTGCCCTCCTCGACGAGCTCCGTCGGGCCGACTGGGCGACCCGCTCCGTCCGCAGCCGGGCCCGTCAGGTCGCCGCGGTCACCGAGAAGCTGACCCCCGTGCTCGGCCGTGCGCCGATGCCCGTCGAGATCGCCGGTGCCTTGGGCTGGGACCCGCGTGAAGTGGTCGAGGTTGCCGACAACGTCAACCGTGCCGTGGTCCTCACGTTCGACGGCATGACCGCCGAGGGCGTTTCCATCGGCGAGACGGTCGCCGACGACGGCCTCTCCCCCGAACTCGAAATCGAAGAGAACGAGAAGCGCGGCTACCTGGTCGACGCCGTCGCCTCGCTGCCCGAGCGTCTCCGTCAGGTCATCATCGGCTCGTTCCTCGAGGACAAGACGATGGCCGTGCTCGCCGAAGAGATCGGCGTGACGGAGTCCCGCATCTCGCAGATGCGCACCGAGGCACTCGCCCTGCTCAAGGTCGGCCTCGAAGACTTGCTCACCCCGAAGGACGAGGACGAGGTCGAGGATGCGCCCAAGGGCCGTCGTCCCCACCCGAACGCTGTCCGCGCCGAGGCTCGTCGTGACGCGTACCGCAAGGCCGTCGCCGAGCGCTCCACCTCGAACGATCGCATCTCCCAGAAGACGCTGGCCTCGCTCCTGAGCTAGTCGTCACCACTTCAAACAAAACCCCTTGCGGGAATCGGTGATCGGATAGGGACACCGAGACCCCGCAAGGGGTTGTTTGTTATTCGGGCAAGAGCGGACCGAGCAGTTTCCACGCCGCCCGGTCGCACGCCGTGCCGTGCTCGGCGTCGAGCGTGACCTTTAGGGGCTCGTCGAAGTAGAGGCCGGTGATCGTGACCTTGCCGAGCAGCCGACTCGGCGCGGTCGCCGCGTCACGAATCAGGTCGTCGCACGACGCGCGGTGCTGCAGGTACTGGTGAATGCTGACGACCTTGTCGAAGGTGCAGGCGTCGAACGCGGCCTTCGGGTCGGCGAGGTAACCGGTGCCGGCCGTGTCGCCCTCGCACATTGCCGTCGCCCGCTCCGTCGTGCCGCCGATCGTCGCTGCGATGACGTAGTGGTCCCGCGTGTCGACCGGTTCCTTCTCCTTGCCGCTCGGCTGGAGCAACGCGGCGCCGAGAACGGCGAGGCCGATCGCGATGATCGCGAGGGCGAGGTTCTTCACGCGCCGGCGGCGGCGACTGCGAGCCCGCGTCGCACGGAAGCGGGCAGTTCGAGCGAGTGAACGATGGTGACGCGCTTGGTCGCCCGGGTGAGCGCCACGAACAGCGCCCGCAGGCCGAACTTGGCGTCGTCGACGATGTTCTTGGGCTCGACCACGATGACCGAGTCGAACTCGAGACCCTTGGCCATGGTGACGGTGACGAGGGCGATGGGCTGGTCGAGCCCCTCTTCGCCTTCGCCGAAGGCAATGCCGGCCTCCCGCAGGGCTCGCGCCACGCGGCGCTCGTCGCCGGGCGTCACCACGATCGCGACCGTGCCACCCTTCGCGTCCTCGTCGCGGACGGCATCGGCGATCGCCGCTTCGACGTCGTCCGTCGACACGACACGTGGGGCCAGACCGCCGGGCCGCGCCGAACGCGGCATGTGCAATTCGGGGGCCGCTTCGGCGAGCACCGCGGCGGCGACGTCCATGATCGCTCCCGGCGTGCGGTAGTTGACCGTGAGCTCGGTCAGTCGCGGCGGGCCACCAACCGAGGGCAGGTGCGCGAGGACCTGATCCCAGGACGACGGCGCCCAGTGGCCACTCGCTTGCGCGACATCGCCCACGATCGTCATCGAGCCGAGGGAGCGACGGGCCAGCACCCGCAGCTGCATCGGCGACAGGTCCTGCGCTTCGTCGACGACAACGTGGCCGTACTGGCGGATCTCGTCGTCGGCGTGATTGCTGTTCTTCACGGGACGACCGAGCTTCACCCGGAGTTCGTCGATCAACGCGAGGTCCGCCGATGTCCACGGAACGATCTCGTAGGTCTCGCTGCGCGGGCGGACCAGCAGGTCACACTCCGCGTCGCTGAGCACACCCCGGCCGGCGAGACGCACCAGCGCCTTGGCCCCGAGGAGGTCGTGGAGCAGTTCTTCGGGCGAGATGAGCGGCCACATGCGATCGAGGGCCGCGACGAACTCAGGCACACGCGATAGGCGGACGCGCTGTTCGCGTTCGCGTTCGAGCTGCGCCTCGCGCACCGATTCCTCGTGTTCGGGATCGGTGTCGAGCGGCGTGATCGTCTGCGGGCGCAGCGTCGCGACCTGCTGCTCGTGGCGAGCCAGCAGCTTCTTGGTCAGCAACTGTTCGACCTGGCGACGACGGGCGTTGTGCGTGCCGGGCCGACGCTTGACCTGGTTGACGATCTCGGCCGACTCGTCGGGGTGCAACGTGAGAGTGAAGGCACCGAACGGGATGCGAATCGGCTTCGAAATGGGCCGCTGACGATCCTTCACGGCGCGCGCCATGACCTTGACCATGCGCTCGTCGCCCTTGACCCGGGCGACGGCTTCCGGCTCGGTCCCGCGCTTGGTGATGCGCGAGTCCGGCAAAATCCGCACCAATCCGTCGACCGTGTAGAGGCCGACGCCCGTCTCGCCGAGGGACGGCAAGACCTGGTCGATGTACTTCAGGAACAGCGGGTTCGGACCGACCACGAGCACGCCTTGGCGCTCGAGAGGGAAGCGGTGCGTGTAGAGCAGGTATGCCGCGCGGTGTAGCGCGACGGCCGTCTTGCCGGTACCCGGGCCGCCCTGGACCACGAGCACACCGTGCATGGACCCCCGGATGATCTCGTCCTGCTCGCGCTGGACCGTCGCGACGATGTCGTGCATGCGACCGGTCCGGTCGCGCTCGAGGGCGGCGAGCAGGGCGCCGGCGCCGACCATCTCGACGTCACTGGAGGCGGGCAAGGCGTCAGGCGTGAAGACCTCGTCCTCGATCGCGTCGATGTGCTGGCCGGTGCAGGCGAAGTGCCGGCGACGGGCGAGGCCCATCGGGTGGCGACCGGTCGCCCGGTAGAACGGCTCGGCCACGGGCGCGCGCCAGTCGATGACCATCGGATCCTGGTGGGCGTCCCACACACCGATACGGCCGATGTAGAAGGTCTCGCCGGGGAGCCCCTGCTCCGAGGGGGTGTTGTCGCGGTCGATCCGGCCGAAGCAGATCGGCAGACGACCGACGTCGAGTTGACCCATGCGCATCTGGGCCTGCTCGGCGACGACCTCGCGATCGACCACCGACCCGGGGGTGACACCCTTCTGCAGAAGGGTCTCGCTCAGCAGCTCAGTGGTGCGTTCGCGCTGCTCGCCAAGGCGTTGGTAGACCCGGTCGAGGTATTCCTGCTCCGCGACCAACTCCGGATTTGCTGCCAATTACACGGCCCTTCAGTGACGAAACGTGGCGAGCAACTTTACTAGAACTGGCCGAGTGAGCACCCGCCGGGCCGCCTCTGTCGCAGCCATTGCGGGCGTTTTGACCGCTCTATCCCTGCCCCCGTTTCGCCTGTGGTGGCTCGCACCTATCGGTTATGCAGGACTAACGCACGTTCTGCTCAAGCGATCGCGGCGCGAAAGCTTTTTTGTCGGCGGCGGCTTCTTCTTGGCGTTTTTCTGCGTCGGACTGGCGTGGTGTGTCGAGTTTTCAGTGCCGGGCGTCGTCCTGTTGACCGTCGTCGAGACGCTGCTGTGCACAGCGTTCGTCCTGGTGGCGCCGCGCTCGTACCTGGGCATTCCGGCGGCGATCGTCCTGGGCGAGGTGATGCGCTGCAAGTTCCCGCTCGGTGGCCTGCCGATGGCCGGGCCCGCCCTTGGCCAGGTCGATGGACCGTTACTGCCCCTTGCGCGGGTGGGCGGCGATTTCCTGCTCGTACTGGTCGCGGTCGGCCTCGGCGTGGCCCTGGCCAAGCGGGACTGGCGCTGGCTGGGTGGGCTTGTGGCGGTGATCGCGCTCGCACACACGGTTCCCGTTCCGAAGTCGACGGGCCCGATCCGCGTTGCCTACGTGCAAGGTGGAGGCGTTCGTGGCCTGCGCGCCGTCGAGAACACCGAGACCGACGTATACGGCAACCAGGTCGCCGCGCAAAAGCGGCTGAAGCAGCCCGTCGACCTCGTTCTGTGGCCGGAGGACGTCATCGACCTACCCGGCCCCGTTGCGAGAGACGACATCCGCTTCGAGATGGGCGGCTTGGCCCGTCGGCTCGACGCCACGATCGTGGCCGGCGTGGTCGAGGACTTCGGCGACCACCAGTTCAAGAACGCCGCGGTCGCGTGGGACCGCAGCGGCAAGATCGTCGATCGCTACGACAAGGTGCACCGCGTCCCCTTCGGCGAGTACGTGCCGGCTCGGGGGCTCGTGTCCAAACTGGCCGACTTCTCCGCAGTCCCCCGCGACGCGTGGCCGGGCAAGGGCGACGGCGTGCTGCTGACCCGCAACGTGCAGCTCGGCGTGACGATCTCCTACGAGGTCTTCTTTGCCGACCGCGCCCGCATCGCCACACGAGGCGGCGGCGAACTCCTGCTCGTGCCGACCAACGCGTCGTCGTTCAAAGGCCGGCAGGTACCGGACCAGGAGGTCGCGGCGGCGCAGCTCCGGGCCGTCGAGATGGGCCGCGACCTGATTCAGGCCGCACCGACCGGCCACAGCGCATTCGTCGACGCCCACGGGAAACGGACACATGTGTCCAAACTGGGCGCGATACAGGTGGCCCAGACCACCTTGCACAAGCGGACCGCCACGACGCCCTATGTGCGATTCGGCGATTGGCCGATCGTGTTGATCGCGTTACTTCTGCTGATCGGAGCGCTCTCGCTTGACCGATCAGTCAAGTTCACCCTGTAGCCTTTCCCCTTCATGTCTGAGGCCCCCTTGCGCATTGCGTTCCTGATTTACCGGGGCAACCCGTACTCGGGCGGCCAGGGCGTCTACACGCGCTACCTGACGAAGGCGCTCGTCGATCTCGGCCACGAGGTCGAGGTGTTTGCCGGTCCGCCCTATCCCGTGCTCGACGAGGGCGTGAAGTTCACGGCGGTCCCCTCGCTCGACCTGTACCGAGAGCCCGATCCGTTCCGGATCCCGTGGCCGTGGGAGCTCAAGTCGTGGATCGACGTCGAAGAGTTCGGGATCATGGCGAGCGGCGGCTTCCCGGAGCCGCGCACGTGGAGCCACCGCATCCGTCGCGTCCTCAAGGACCGTGTCGGTGACTTCGACATCATCCACGACAACCAGTGCCTGGGCTCCGGCATGCTCGGCATCGTCGAGGACGGCTGGCCGCTGCTGACCACGCTGCACCACCCGATCACGGTGGACCGTGACCTCGACCTGTCCCACACGACCAACCCCTTCCGGCGCATGACGCTGGCGCGTTGGTACCACTTCCTCGGCATGCAGAAGCGGGTGGCCAAGCAGCTTCCGCGTCTCACCACCGTGTCCACGTCGTCCAAGCGCGACATCACCGCGCAGATGGGCGTCGACTTCGACAAGATGGGCGTCGTCCCCGTCGGCGTCGACCACAACCGCTTCCGCCGGCTCAAGGACGTCAAGAAGGTCAAGGGGCGTCTGATGACGACCGCGTCGGCCGACGTCCCGCTCAAAGGCTTGATGCCGCTGCTCGAAGCGGTGGCCAAGGTCAAGACCGAGCGCTCGATCACCCTCACGCTGGTCGGTAAGCCCCGCTCCGGTTCGAAGGTCGCGAACCGCGTCGCCGAGCTCGGCCTCGAAGACGTCGTCCAGTTCCACACCGGCATCAGCGACGACAAGATGGTGGAGTTGTTCAACGAAGCCGAGGTGGCCGTCGTTCCGTCGCTCTACGAAGGCTTCTCGCTGCCGGCGGTCGAGGCGATGTCGTGCTCGACGGCCCTTGTCGCGACGACGGGTGGCGCGCTGCCGGAGGTCGTGGGCACCGACGGCACCACCGGCATCCTCGTCCCCCCGAACGATCCGGGCGCGTTGGCGGCCGCGATCATCCGGGTACTGGACGACAAGAAGCTGCGCGAGTCGCTCGAGAAGAACGGACGCAAGCGCGTCGAATCGATGTTCACCTGGAAGGCCTGCGCCGAAGGCACGGTCCGTGAGTACTACGAGGTACTGAATGCTCACCGTTAACTACGACCGTCTCGGCGTGAAGCCGGGCGACTACCTGCTCGACATGGGGTGTGGCGCCGGCCGTCACGCGTACGAGGCCGCCCGTCGTGGCGCCAAGGTCGTCGCGCTCGACGCCGACGACGTCGAGGTCAAGACCACCGCGGGCCTGCTCGTCGCCATGGAAGAGAACGGCGACATCCCGGCACCCGGCGTCGGCATGACCACGGTCGGCAACGCGCTCAAGCTGCCCTTCGCGGACGAGACCTTCGACCGCGTCATCGCGTCGGAGATCCTTGAGCACATCCCGCCGGACACCGTCGCCATCGCGGAGCTCGCCCGGGTGACGAAGGTCGGCGGCACGCTCGGCATCACCGTTCCCCGGTGGGGGCCCGAGCTCATCAACTGGGCCCTGAGCGACGAGTACCACAACCAGCCGGGCGGCCATATCCGCATCTACCGCCAGTCCGTCCTCGAGCAGCGCATCAAGGACGCCGGCCTCACGGTGACGGGTTCCGCGCACACGCACGGCCTGCACGGTCCGTACTGGTGGCTCAAGTGCGCCGTCGGCGTGCAGAACGACAACCACCCGCTCGTGAAGGCGTACCACGGTCTTCTCACCAAGCAGATCGTGGAGAACCCACTGCCCCTGCAGATCGCAGAGGCGGTGACTGCGCCGCTCTTCGGTAAGAGCCTCGTGATCTACGCCCGCAAGGACAAGGCGTAATGCTGACCCCCGCCGAGCGGAAGCAGACGATCGCGTCGATCGCCGAGTTGCAGCTCGACAACGGGATGATCGAGTGGTTCCCCGGTGGTCACGCTGACCCCTGGAATCACGTCGAAGCGGCGATGGCACTCGCCATCGGCGGCTACCGCGACCAGGCCGACCTGGCCTACGAGTGGCTTGCGGGTCTACAGCACGACGACGGGTCGTGGTGCAGCTACTACACGGCCGGTGATCTCGTCGAGGACCCGCGCCGCGACACGAACGTCACGATGTACGTGGCGACCGGGCTGTGGCACCACTGGCGCATCTTCGAAGACACGAACTTCATCCGCACGATGTTCCCGATGGTGGAGGCGGCAGTCGAGTTCACGCTCGGTCTGCAGCAGCCCGGCGGCGAAGTGCTGTGGTCGGTGGAACCCGAGGGCTCGCCGCACCGGTACGCGCTGCTGACGGGTTCGTCGTCCGTCGCGTTCTCGCTCCGCTGCGCCATCGGCCTCGCCGAACGCATCGGCGTCGAGCGCCCCGAGTGGGAACTGGCCGCAGCCCGTCTCGCCTACACCGTCGCCAACTGCCCCGACTCGTTCGAGCCGAAGGTCCGCTGGGCGATGGACTGGTACTACCCGGTGCTCTGCAACACGATGCCGGGCGCCGCCGGTCGAGCGCATCTGCTGACTCGCTACGACGAGTTCACGCAGGACAAGCGCGGCGTGCGCTGCGTGGCCGACGAAGCGTGGATCACTGCGGCGGAAACCGCGGAGTGCTCGCTCGCCCACCTCGCAGTCGGAGAGCGCGCCAAGGCGGAGTGGCTCCTCGAAGCGACGCGCGGCCACCGCGACAGCGACGGCTCGTATTGGACGGGCATCGCGCTCAACGAGAACGTGTTCTTCCCCGCCGAAGAGCGCTCCTCGTACACGGCCGCCGCGATCGTGCTGGCCGATGACGCCCTCCGCGAGGAGTCACCTGCGTGGGACATCTTCGTCGGCGACGAACTGCTCCCCGCCTACGCGCTGGCGAAGCTTTAGCGCTTCAGGAAGTGCTCGCCGCGGTAGCGGTTGCGGTCGACGAGCCCGAGCAGCGCGCCCACCACGAGAAGGCCGATGCCGGCGGTGGCCACCCGGTTGTCGTTCGAACCGGTGCGGGCGATGGTGGTGTTCAACACCTTCGTCGTCGACGTCGCCGGACGTGTGGTGCTCGTCGACGACGGCGTCGTCGTGGACGTGCTCGACGTTGACGTCGACGTGGTGGTGGTCGTGGTCGCTGCGGCGGCGACGGCGAAGTTGGCGTCGATATTGAAGTCGGATCCGGTGGTGTGGCGCTCGGCGTAGAAGATGTCGATCGGATAGGTCTGGCCCGAGACCATGCCGTCGTCCGCCGCGATGTCCTTGATGTCGACTGACTGGGACTCGCTGCCGTGCACGCCGCCGAGGTCGATCTCGAGGTGCTTGTTGAAGAACACGAATACGTCGTCGTCACCTTCGAAGGTGAACTGCTGATCCGTCGCGCTGTCGTACGTGAAGGTCATGTGCAGTTCCATGGTGAAGCTGAAGTTGTGACCATCGTCGACCTGGCCGATGCCGTCGCCGACGGCCGGGTCGTTCCAGCCCTTGCCGTCGATCGGGAAGAAGTCGATGCCGTCATAGGTCAACTGGCTACCGGTCTGATCGAAGGCGAGATTGATCGGCACGTTCTTGCCCAGCGCCGAATTGTGGAACCACTGGTCGAAGGCCGTCGCGCCGTGGGTCGTGCCGCCGGTCGGCGAGCCATACACCGGCTTGCCGTCGGAGCCGAGGGTTTCTTGGACGATGCCGGGATCCTCGCCGAAGGCGTCCTCGAAGTCGGGATGCGAGGCCGGTGCGTTGACCGCAGGCTCATGATCGAAGTCCCGCACCAGCGCCGGAATCGAAAGCGTCGCGGCACGCGCCGGCGACGGGTTCAGCGAACCGACAACAACGAGCCCACCGCCGGCGAGAGCAGCAGCGAGCGCGATCGAACGAATACCCCGTGACCCCATGGGGCCAGAGGTTACCTACGGCTTGCGCAGGATGCGCAGTGAGCCGGTCTGACTGACCTCGGTGAAGCCGTCCTTCAGGGCCTGCAGAAACAGTTCGTAAGGCGGGCGACCACCCTCGTCCGGGTTCTCGAACACGTCGTGGATGGCGAGCGTGCCACCCGACGCGAGGTGCGGGGTCCATCCGTTGTAGTCAGCCCAGGCGGGGTCGTCGCCGTGGCCGCCGTCGATGAACAGGAACGAGAGCGTGGTCGTCCAGTGGTGAGCGATCGTCGGCGAGTCGCCGATCACGCCGACGACGACGTCTTCGAGCTTGGCCTCGGCGAGGGTGCGCCGGAAGAACGGCAGCGTGTCCATACGACCCGTCGCCGGATCGACGACATCGGTGTCGTGGTGTTCCCAACCCGACTGGTTCTCCTCCGAGCCGCGGTGGTGGTCGACGGAGTAGAGCACCGTGTTGCCGCGGCGCGCTGCGGACCCGAGATAGATCGACGACAAGCCGCAGTACGTACCGATCTCGATCATCGGACCCAGGGCCGTCGCCGCGGCAGCCGTGCCCGCGTCGAGTAGCGCGTTGCCCTCGTCGACGGGCATGAATCCCTTCGTCTTCGCCGCGACCGCGGCGAGCTCAGGACTCAGCGGCACTGGTCTTGTGATGGTCGACGAACATGAACTTGTTGAACACGAGGAACTTCACGACCCAAAGCACGCCGAACGAGCCAAGGTTTGCGGCGTTCACGACAAGCGACCGGATGAGGTGCGAATCGAAATGGTGCGTGCCCCAGGTGTCGGCGATCGCGACGCTCCACGTCGAGATGGCGATGCCGAGGAAGTTCATCGACCAGAACGGCACGACTTCCTTCCAGAGGTGGCTCTTGCCGCTCTTGCCCCAGGCCCAGCGGCGGTTCAGGTAGTAGCTCGGGACACCACCGATCGTGCACGCGACGAGGTTCGCCGGCACGGGGCTCACGTGGAACAGCTGCAGCGCCAACAACGCGATCTGCGTGATGACGACCGAGATGACGGAGACGAGCGTGTAGCGAATCGCCTTTTGCGCGTCGGGTTGACGGGCGCGCTCGCGCAGGTCAGCGATCAGGGCCATAACGGATCTAGATCGTACGGGGTCCCCGCTGGGACCCGGCTATCAACGGGCCTTGCGGGCGCGCGGGGCCTTGGCCAAGGGATGCGCGTCGTCGGGGTAGCGGCTGGTGAGCACGATCGTGATGCCGCCCCGCGTCTTGGACGTGTCGCTGACGTCGTGCACGGTGATCGAGTAGTCGTAGGCGGGCTGCCACGCGAAGGTGATCGGCACCGGCTTCTTGCGGGAGAAGTTCTCCCAGATGATTGCCTTCACCGCCGCTTGGAGCGCCGTCGGCCAGCCGTCGATGAACTGCAACACCGGCCGGCTGAGCTTGAGGTGGTCCACCCGACCGAGTGCCTGCGACAGGCTCAACTCGTTGCAGGGGTTGAAGCCTTCCTCGGATCCGTTGAACCCGGCCCATCCGTCCGCACTGAAGGCCATGTTCATCTGCGTCGTTGCTGTCTGCATGAGCGGCATGCCGCGAAACGTAGCAATGGGATGAACGACGCGTCTCTACTCTGTGACACGTGGCGCCACCGATCCGATTCGCGTTGACCGAGGACGAGGTGTCGATCGCGTACTCGGTGCACGGCGACGGACCGCCGCTCGTGTTCGTGCGCGGCTGGATCAGCCACCTCGATCTGCAGTGGATGTTTCCGGACTACCGGCTCTTCATGGAGGCACTCGGTCGGCACTTCACGGTGATCCGCTACGACTGTCGCGGCAACGGCCTGTCGCAGCGCGAGGTGACGCGCCTGTCCCTCGACGACCTCGCGCTCGACATCTTCGCGGTGCTCGACGCCGTGAACGTGGACCGCGCCACGTTCTTCGCGCAGTGCTACGGCGCCCCGGTGTTCGCTCGCTTTGCGACGCAGAACCCGGCCGCCGTCGAGCGCGTGATCCTCGACGGCGCGTACGCCCGGGGCGAAGAGATGGGCACGCCGGAAACGAAGGAGTCGATCCTTGCGTCGGTCCGCCTCATGCAGACCCAGCCCGGCATGGCCTCGACGATGCTCGGCTACTACACGAATCCGGACATCAACGATCGCGACCACGACGAGCAACGCCGACGGTTCGCGCGCGAAGCCATCTCCGCCGACGCAGCCTCCGCGCTGTACGAACTCGCGTTCTCGCTCAACGTCACCAAGGACCTCATGCAGCTCGAAGCGCCGACGCTGGTGACGCACCGTCGCGGCAGCAAATCCGTCGCCGTCGACCTCGGTCGCTCGGTGGCGGCCCTCGTGCGCAACTCGACGTTCGTCGCGCAGGAAGGCGTCGAGACGAATCCGTGGGATGCCGACGCGACGCCCGTGCTCGCGGCCGTGGGTGACTTCCTCGGCGTCGCGCTCACCGACGGGTATCAACCACGCACCGCCGTGCGTCCAACCGTCGTGTTGTTCAGCGACATCGTCGAGTCGACCGAGACGTCGTCGCACCTCGGCGACGCCACCGCGCACAGCCTCAACCGGCGCTTCTTCGCGCTGAGCCGGGAGGCGCTGGAGGGCCGCGGCGGTCGCTTCATCAAGTCGACCGGTGACGGCGTGATGGCCGAGTTCTCGTCCGTGTCCCAAGCCATCGGCTGCGCGATCGACATGCAGCGCGCCTTCGGTGAGATCCCCGTGCGCATCGGTATCAATGCGGGCGAACCGGTGTCCGAAGACGACGACCTGCACGGCATCGTGGTGTCGACCGCATCACGATTGTGCGGCCAGGGCGGTGTGGGCGAGATCATCGTCAGCAACGTCGTACGCGAACTCGCGGTCGGCAAAGGCTTCACGTTCGAGCCGATCGGCGAGCGTCACCTCAAAGGCATCGGCGACGTCCCGCTCTACAGGGTGACCTACTAGATCTGACCATGTTGACCAACTACGGTTGGTCAACATGGGTAAGCAGGTGAACGTGGCCGAAGCGAAGGCCACTCTTTCGCAACTTCTCGACGACGCCGCGCGCGGTGAGGACGTTGTCATCGCTCGTGCGGGCAAACCGATTGCGCGCCTCGTGGCCGTGGAGGAACCGAAGTGGCGCGTCTTGGGGTTCATGGAGTTCGACGTCGACGACTCGGCGTTCGACCCGCTCACCGGCGATGAGCTCGCAGCGTGGGAGTCGTGAAGCTCCTCCTCGACACCCACACGTTTCTGTGGTCAATCGGTCAACCTTCGAAGCTCTCGAAGCGCGCAACCCAGGCCCTGCGCTCGCCACAGAACGAGCTGTTCGTATCAGCAGCCTCGGCGTGGGAGATTGCGACGAAGCACCGACTCGGGCGCCTCCCCGAAGCTGAACCCGTCATCACGAACTTCGAGGGGATCGCGCGCGAGCTTGGCGCCACGATGCTGCCCATCGACGCCCAGCACGCCCTCTTTGCCGGCGTCATGGCCTGGGAACATCGTGATCCGTTCGACCGCATGCTGGCCGCGCAAGCTCTCCGGGAGAACCTCACGTTCGTCACGCGCGATGCGACGTTCTCCGAGCTTCGCGGCCTGAAGCTCCTCTGGTGAGTAGCGTCGCGGCCCAGCAAGGGAGGGGCAATGAGAACGTTGTTGGGTCGAGCCGCGCTCGCCGCGGCGCTGCTGACTGTCGCCGGAACGGTGTTGCCGTCCAACGCGGCGCGTGCCGCAATTCGGTATCAGGACGAGGTGTTCACCTCGGTCACGACCACGTCGGACATCGTCTACGGCCAGGCCGTCAACGCCGCCGGGCAGCTACAAACGTTGCACCTCGACCTCTCCCAGCCGACCGGTGACACCGAGACGGCGCGACCCGTCTTCATCTGGGCCCACGGCGGCTTCTTCACGCAGGGCACCAAGGGCCAGATCGGCGCGATTCGCGACTTCATGACCAAGCGCGGCTGGGTGACGATCTCCATCGAATACCGCCTCGACCCACGCCTGCCTCAGGGACTCGCCGGTTACGAGAACAGCGAACAGCTGCCGCTCGACCTCGCGCGCCTCGGCGAGGCCGTGCGCAACGGCCAGCACGACATGCAGGCCGCCGTCCG
Source organism: Actinomycetota bacterium (assembly GCA_048498715.1). GTDB lineage: Bacteria > Actinomycetota > Acidimicrobiia > Acidimicrobiales > JACCXE01 > JACCXE01. Next base: position 112,328 of record JBEHXL010000002.1, read on the forward strand.
CTGGGTGCGCGCCAACGCGACCGCCTTGCATCTCGACACCGACCGCATCGCGACCGGTGGCTTCTCGGCGGGCGCGTCGATGTCGGTGGCAACCGCATGGAACTCCGACGACCCCGGGACCAGCGGCAACCCCGGGTACCCGTCGAACGTGCGCGCCGCCATCGGCACCGGCCCGACTGACTTCGCGTTCGTCGACGTGCATCCCGACCCGGCCGTCGAGCCGCCCGTCGCCAACTACCACTGGCAACAGGACGACGCGCCGAAGGAGACCCAGCAGTTCGACTGCCTCGTCGCGCGGGCGATGCTGAACGTGTGCGAGGTGCACGCATACGCCGGCACCGGCCACTCGAGCACCGTCGGCATGGCCGATTGGATCCCGTTCCTCTACAAGTGGGTCGTCCTCAAGACACCGGTGCCGCTGGCGCTCAAGCCGAACACGTTGCCGAACCTGCCGTCGGTGCACGTCCCGTCGAAGAACATCCCGACGCTCGCCGGCGTACCGATTATCTAATCCCCCTGATATCTGGGTACCTGCGTGCCCAACCATGACGATCTTTGACGACCTACGGTCAAGCCACGAGGTCCAGCGCTCCCTGGCCCGCAAGATGACCCACCCACGTTCCTCGCTCGACACGCGTCGCGCGGCTTTTCTCGCGCTGGCGAACGAGCTCGACGCGCACGCGACCGCCGAGGAACGACACCTCTACGTGCCACTGCTGCTCGACGACGCGGGGTTGTTCATCAGCCGGCACGCATTGGCCGACCACCACAAAATGGAAAAGCTCGTGACCGAACTGCGCGGGCTCGGCCCGGACACCAAGACCTTTGATGACCTCAGCCGCCAGCTGGGTCATGAGGTGCGCGACCACCTCGACGAGGAGGAACACGGCATCTTCCAACTCGCCGGGAAGTTGTTGTCGAAGACGAAGCAGACCGAACTCGCCCGCGCGTACCGAGCCGAGTACGCGAAGCGCGGCGGTCCGCACACGGTTGGCTAGAGGGCGTTTGCTTTGGCGATGTTCCCGAGGAAGGTGGCCGACGGCTTGGGCTTGCGTTCGAAGGTGGTGCGGTCCACTTCGATGAGGCCGAAGGTCGGCGTGTAGCCGAGGGCCCACTCGAAGTTGTCCATCAGTGACCAGTACGTGTAGCCGAGCACGTTGATGCCGTCGGCCAAGCATCGCTGCACGCCCTTCAGCGCACGCTCGATGTAGTCGACCCGCACTGTGTCGTCGCCGATGCCGATGCCGTTTTCCGTCACGAGGACGGGCACGCCGTCGGTGCGTTCGTACGCGTAACGGATCGTGTTCTCGAGCGCCTCTGGCCACACCTCGTAACCCATCTGAGTGACCGGCACGCCCGGCTCGGGAGGCAGCACACCGTCGGGGCCGACGCGATCGCGCGAGTAGGTCTGCACACCGATGAAGTCGTCGCCCTTCGCGGCGTCGAGGAAGACGTCGTGCATGTTCCTGCGGATCTTGTCGCGGTACTGCTCGCCGCCTTCGACCGCCACGTACTCCTGCATGGCGAGGCAGAGGCCGACGGGGAAGTGCCCGGGTCCCGCCTTGATCGCGCCGCGCGCCTTGATGTGCGCATCGCAGAAGATGTCGTTGACCGACCGGCGCAGCGCCGCATCCCGGCGTCCGGGCGGGAACCCACCCGTCAGATACCCCGCGATGGCCACGATGTTGGGCTCGTTGATCGTGCAGGCCCAGCCGATGAGGTCGCCCAGCTGCTCGGTGGCGCGTCCGCAGAACTCGGCGAAGCGATCGGCGGTGTCGGGCTCTTCCCAGCCGCCGAGGTGCGCGACCCAGCGTGGGCTGGTGAAGTGATGGAAGGTGACGACGGGCGTGAGGCCTCGGGCGTGGCAGGCCTCGAGCACGCGCTTGTAGTGATCGATTTCCGCGTGGGACCACAGGTTGCGCTCGGGCTGGATCCGGCTCCACTCGATCGAGAATCGGCAGGCGTTGAAGCCGAACCCGGCGAGCAGGTCGAGGTCTTCCTCGTAGCGGTTGTAGTGATCGCACGCGTCCCCCGACGGCTCCGCACAACCGTTGGCGGGGTCGTTCTCCCACGCCCACCAGTCGTTGTTCCAGTTGCCGCCCTCGACCTGATGCGCCGCCGTCGCGGCGCCCCACACGAAACCGTCGGGAAAAGAAGTCGCCATCGCAAAGACGCTAGATCAGCCGTAGGCGAACACCAGTTCGAGTACAATATGGTCACGTTCGCAGCCCGACGTGACGGGTGCCTTCATCGCAATTGCAGTTGTCTTTCGGAGGTACTTCCGCGTGTACGAGTCGTCTTCTGAGTTCGGTCGCGAGATCGCGGCGGACTACGCCCGCATCAACACCTGTACGGGTGAATGGATCCTGAAGCTGGCCGAATTCGACGAGAGCGAGTCGTGGCACGGCGACGGGTGTTCGTCCTTGGTGCAGTGGCTTCAGGTGTTCTGCGACATGGGCCGCTCCACCGCGAAGGAGAAGCTGCGGGTCGCCCGTGAACTGTCGAAGCGCCCCGTGATCGCCGCGGCGCTGCGGGACGGGACGATCCCCTACACGAAGGCACGCGAGCTCACTCGTTTGGAGGGCCTCGACAACGAGCGCGACGAGCGGTACGTCGCTGAGGCACCGGAGATGTCGATGCCGCGCTTAGAGGCGTGGATCAAACAGTGGAACTGGCATGGCGCTCCAGCGAAGAAGCCGCACAGCCTCGAGGACCACTACGGGCTTCGTCGTGAGCGCGGCTTCGGAGGCGGCCTCGGTCGCGTCGTCATGGAGCTACCCGACGACGACATCGACCGCGTCTTCGCGCTGCTCGACGCGTACGTCGAACACGTCTATCGCCGTGATCACAAACAGACGCACGAGGCTCCGACGGAGCCACTGCGCATGCCGGAAGTGGCTCCGACGGAGCCTGTCGAAGAGGTCACCAAGCCGCGGGCGTTCCAGGCCCGTCGCCTCGACGCGCTGCTCGACTTGCTCGAAGAAGTCGCGTTGGTGCGCGACGACGAGATCGACGTCGAACGCGCGTCGATCACGGTAAACGTGCAGTACGAAACTGTCTTCGAGCGCGCCAACGGCCTCGGCATCACCGAGGCCGGATCAGAGCTCAGCGGCGAGGCAGTCCGACGCCTCTGCTGTGACGCCGCTCTTCATCGCGTCGTGGTGAAAGGTCCTTCCGCGGTGCTCGACGTCGGCGACCAGACGCAGACTTGGAACCGAGCCCAGCGACGAGCGATCCGAGCCCGCCACAACTTCAGGTGCGCGGCGCCGGGCTGCGGTCGGCGTATCACCCACATCCATCACGTCCGCCACTTCGCCGATGGCGGAGCAACCTGTGTCGACAACGGCGTCCCGCTCTGCTTCTTCCACCACCACCTCGTCCACGAAGGCGGCTGGTCGATCATGTGGAACCCGAACAGCGGCGTCACCGTGCTCATCAACCCGCACGGCGACCGCTTCGAAACCCAAACAGCGTTCATGGCCGCCGCCTAGCGAAGGCTCCGAAGGAGCCACCGCCCGTGCACATGACGGCACTAAGCGCTGCCCTTGGTCAGGGTCGTACCGTTGAGTGTGTGAATCGCAGCCAGCGGATCGTCATAGTCATCGCCGTTGGCGTTGCCCTGGCCGTTGCGGTTCAGACGGTCAATGGGCTCCTCTTCGAAACGCGCGGCGGCTGGTTTGGCTACGCGCCCGGGACGAACGCCGTCTTCTCCGCAGATGCGTTCGACGGAGCGAGAGGCGACACGCTGGCAAGGGCTGCCGTCTGGTTGTGCGCCGTTGTCACGTGGGCTGGCTTGAGCGCATGGCTTCTACGGAGTCCGAAGAGCGGATCCGACTGAGGAGCTTCACAAGGCCTCGGAAATTATTGCGTCGTTGAGCGTGCGGTCCCGCAGCGCAGCGACGAATCCAAGGTGTGTGGTCAACCAAATGCGGCCGCGACGCGTTATCTAGGTGTGACGATGACGCACGAAGGACCAGACGCCACTGATATCGCGGGCTCTCCGCGATCTCGCGGCGCGGGTGGCGGCGAGCATCGTGGCCTCTCGTGAGGACGCGGAGGACATCGCGCAGGACACGATGCTGCGCGTCAACCAGCACTGGCAGCGTGTCGCTTCCTATGTGCGCCCGTGGACGGTGCGGGTCGCGACGAACCTTGCTATCGCGCAGATCCGACGCGACAAGCGTGCCACACCGGTCATCATCGACGCCGCCGACTTCGACCCCCACCTCGAGCTTCGCATCGACCTAGCCGACGCTGTCGCCGCATTGCCCGTTAGGCAACGGCAAGCGGTTGTGTTGCGGTACCTGGCCGATCACGACGAGGCCACCGTCGCCCGACTCCTCGGCTGCTCGCGCGGGACGGTCAAACGTCACCTCCACCGTGCCGTCAACACCTTGCGTTCATCGCCACGTCTCGACACCACCATCGAAACCGAAGCAACACCAATGACAACGACCAACTGGACCCACCACGGCTTCATCGCCGCAGCTGAGCCCGCCGGCGGTTGGCCGGCACGACCGTGGGATCACTGGCTCATCCAGCAGGAGCAATCACGCGACCGCGTGGCGGTCGACGCGACTGGCCGGTTCGTTCTCGATGCGGACGGCGACGAGGTGATGAGCGGCCCCGGCTTCAACCACGAGGTGGTCAAAGTGCTGCCTCGCGACGAGCCAGATCCGCCCGAGCAGCCCGACCCACGGCCACACGTGCCCGCAGCCCTCGTTGAAATCCTCGACGACGCGCTTCGCTGCGCCGCGTTGTTTGGCCATCCGTGGGTAGGCGATGAACACCTCGGTCTCGCGCTCGCAGCCCGTGGTCTCCTGCCAAACATCGCTGAAGGCACCCTGAGCGCTGGCGTCGCGCGCTTCTACGAAGGCCGGTGGGCCGACGCTCGGCTCGACCTCGTACGGCAACGCAAGGCTGGAGCGGCCTTCCACCAACAGCCTGAAGCGAACTTCAGCTGGACCTGGGCGCTCGCACTAACCATCGAGAACGCAGCAGAGCCAACACTCGAGTCGCTCGGAACGAGCCTCGTCAGCAAAGAACACTCGCTCGTCCGCATGCTCCTAGCCGAATAGCGACGCTGTGCCGGATCGGCACCTATGCGCCGTCGAGTTGCCGACGAAGCGCATCGCGCTCGCTCGCAAGCTCCGCTCGACCTAGCCGTGAGCGCCGTCCCAGCGTCATGTCGAGAACGTGATGCGCGACAGGCACGCTGACGCCCAGAAGGACTCTCACCGAGTCAACCGCGACTGCACGATCGTCGGCGGCTTCGACTACAGCTGACACCTCGATCCAGCGGCCCTGAGCGGCGATGAGCCCCTCGACGATCTCGAAGCGCATCACGAGCTTCTCGTGTTCATGTTGATCCTCGGCGCTGGGCTCCGGCGTCATTCACGCATCCTGCCGGAGATCAACGTCCAGGATCGGCAGTGAGGCGCTACGTCTCGAAGACAACCTCGTGTTCGGGGCCAAGCTCGACTTCGAGTTGTTGCCGGATCGCCGCGCCTTCGGCGAGCCACGCGTCCTCCTCATCGGTTGCTTGAGGCGGCGGGCACCACGCATCCGGACTCGTGGGCTCGTCGTACGCTCGAAGCCAAGCTCTGATTCGTTGCCTGAGAGGCGCTGACAACGGCAACACGTCTTCGGCGATGAGTCCATCTGGGCCCCACAGCGGCCAAGGTGCGTAGTCGGCGTACAGGCGGATGCGCACGAACAAATCATGCCCCTCGCGTGATCAGCACTTATGCGCTGTCTAAGCGAGTCACTGCCGAGTAAACGACCGTGGTCATCAGTCGTGAGAGCGTGCCGCCGTTGGCCGCGACTGATTCCTCGATCCGATCGAGAAGCCCCTGGCGATCTGCTTCGCTGAGCGCCATGACACGCCCGAAGGTGGCGTACAGGGCGCGAGCGTCGGCTGAACTCCATGACCATTCCCATGTCCACGCCTCGCAACGGACGTTTGTGAATCCGGCTTCGAGCAAGTCCGCAACGCGACCTCGTGTGTCGAGTGTGAATGGGCTGCTGCCCTCGCCCACGTCTCCGACCACCGGACCAAGGATTGAGTCGAGAGGGTCGTGGTACCTCGGACCGCCATGAATGCTCCAGAAAGCGAACCAGCGCCCGCCTGGGGTCAGAACCTGCGACACCTTCTGTAGGCCGGTGTCCTGAGGCTTGACCCAGTGAAACGAGTTGGCTGCGACACAAAGGTCAAATGAAGCTGCGGCGAGCGGCGCGTCTTGAAACGTCGTCCAATGCACCTCCGCGAGATCGCTTAGGTACGCCTCGAACCGGCGATCTGGTTCCACGCACGTGATGACCGCGCCCCGCCGTCGGAGTTCGCTGGTGGCGAGTCCGTTTCCCGGTCCGATCTCGAGCACTCGAGTCGTCGGCTCGAGCGGGCAAATCTGCTCAAGTAACTCCCACACACGGCTCGGATACGGGGGGGCGCGCTCGGGAGTACGCGTCTGCATCCCGCCCAAATTGCTGGCCGACCGACATGACCAAACCGTATCGACAGCCAACCCACGCCGATCAGCATCGGCAGTGATGTGATTCACTTATTCGCTAGCAGTGCTCCTCGAACCCGAGTAGCCGAGCGCCTTCTCGGATCCATTCGACAGCCGCGTAGGTGAGTCCGTGTTCGTCCTCAGGGATGTCCGAGCGAGGATCGTCGTCAAACTGAGTCGACGGCGACACGTGTCGCCAGTAGTCACGAGCCTCGGCGGCACTTAGCCAACGCAGCGGTGCCCCAAAGCGGTGCACGACAACCCGATCACTGCGGGCTACGTGTTGGTCGATCTCGTCACGACTCAACCACCGGAAGTCACGCGTCCACTCGGCACCTAAGTCATCCCACAGGCGGTTGTCGAGCACCCGATTCGTGTTCTTCGATGCCACGTACCCATCGTTGCAGAACCGGGCCGAGATCGGCACTTCTGCGCTACTGCGTGGACGCCTATCAGTGGCGTTCCGGGTCCTTTGTCTCAAGTGCGTCATCGCTCGTCCGATGGGGTTCTATGACCGGAGAGCGAATGTGACGCTCTCCCGCCCGCGGCTTGTAGCTGCAGTCCTCGCGATGCTGGTCTTCGTTGCCGGATGCAGCCGGGAACAACAGCCGGTCCCTTCGTTCACGGCGGGTCCGGCGTTGAACGATTCTCGGGTCGTGTTGCAGTTCGCTGGACCCGTGAGTCCCAACGGCACGGTGCGGCTGGACATTCAGATGAACGATGGGGCTAGCTACACGTGGGGTGGTGACGTCTTGGTTCAGCGGCGCGCTGACAGTCGGTGGGTGGATACCTGGGTGTTGGAAGCATCACCAGTGGACGTGTCCACGCGCGGTGCCAGTTTCTATCGGGCCGGGCATAACCCCGACCCGCCTGCGGCCTTCGACATGGGCGCCGCCTGGTCCGGCGCCGGCTTCCAAACGCTTCGCATTCCTCCGCTATCCCCTGGCCGATACCGAGCCGCCAAGATCTTTCGTAACGAGCGTCAGAACGGCGCCGCCTACGTTGAGTTCAACGTGGCTGCTAGCGCGTAGCTAACCGCTCGGTAATGCCGGATATCGCGCTGTTGGGTCCGGGCTGAGATACCGAGCGGATCGGTTGGTCAGTGGGCCCTCGGTTACTGCGAGAATCAAGGCATGGATCAGCCGGCGCTCGACGATCTCATCGAACTGCTCGACCTCGAACGCATCGAGGTCAATATCTTCCGGGGCCAGAGCCCCGACGAGAACCGCCAGCGGGTGTTCGGCGGGCAGGTGGCGGGACAGGCGCTGGTCGCTGCGGGCCGCACCGTGCAGGAGGCCGTGCTGCCCGGCGAACCCGAACGCTCCGTCCACTCGCTGCACGCCTACTTCCTGCGTCCGGGCGATCCGACCACGCCGATCATCTACGAGGTCGACCGCATCCGCGACGGCAAGTCCTTCACGACGCGTCGTGTGAACGCCATCCAGCACGGCCGCGCCATCTTCACGATGAGCGCGTCGTTCCAGGTTCGCGAGGAGGGCCAGCTCGACCACGCGATGCCGCTGCCGGAGGGCCTGCCCGAGCCCGAGTCGCTCCCGGACTTCAAGACGCGGATGGAGCCCTACAAGGAGCAGATGGGCGACTGGTACTCGCGTCCGCGGCCGATCGACTTGCGCTTCATCACCGACCCGCAGCCCAACTCCCCCGAACCCAAGCAGCAGCTGTGGTTCCGCGCCGACGGCAAATTGCCCGACGACCCGCTCCTGCACGTGTGCGTCGCCACCTACGCGAGCGACATGACGCTGCTCGACTCGATCTTCAACGCCCACGGCAAGAAGTGGGAAGACGGCAACATCATGGGCGCGTCGCTCGACCACGCCATGTGGTTCCACCGGCCGTTCCGAGCCGACGAATGGCTGTTGTATGACCAGTTCAGCCCGTCGTCCTCGGGGGCCCGCGGCCTGGGTGAAGGCAGAATCTTCAGCCAATCTGGTGAACTGGTCGTATCGGTAGTGCAAGAGGGTCTGGTTCGCGTCATCAACCGGTGAGGCTTGCGGCGGTACTCGCCGTCCTCGTCTTCGCCGCGTCTGCGTGCTCGTCCAAGGACAAGGACGACAAGGTGTCGGCGACGGCCACCACGCGGGATCGCACCACGACCAGCTTCGACGAAGAGTCCACGTCGACCTCCGACGGCGGCACCACCACGTCGGCCGCGGCCGGCGCCACGACGACCACCCGTCGCAACGCGACGACGAACCCGACCAGCGCACCCGGGGTGACGCCTGCGCCCGTCGACAAGCCCGCTCTCAAGCAGGTGGGCACCCTGGACAAACCGATCGCGTTCGCGACGCGCCCGAACGACGGCGCCGTCTACATCGCCCAGAAGGGCGGCAAGGTCCTGCGCCTCGGGATCAACTCGGCGGGCAATCTGCAGGCGTTGTCGACCCCACTCGACATCACGTCGAAGGTTTCGACGAGCAGCGAGCAGGGTCTGCTCGGCATCACGTTCTCCCCGAACGGGTCGAAGCTGTACGCGTATTACACGGCGACCAACGGCAACAACGTGCTGTCGGAGTTCCCGTTTGCGAACAACGCCGCCGGCGCCGAACGCCAGCTGTTCAACATCACTGATCCGTATGAGAACCACAACGGCGGCAACATCGCCTTCGGCCCTGACGGGATGCTCTACATCGGCACGGGCGACGGCGGCAGCGCAGGTGACCCCGAGAACCGAGCCCAGGATCTGAACTCGACGTTCGGGAAAATGCTGCGCATCAACCCGACGCCGAGCAACGGCCAGCCGTACACGATCCCGGGCGACAATCCGTTCGCGGGCCAGACCGGCAAGCGCGGCGAGATCTGGCACTACGGCCTACGCAACCCGTGGCGCTGGAGCTTCGACCGCGCAAATGGCGATCTCTGGATCGGCGACGTCGGCCAGAACGCGTGGGAAGAGATCGACCACGTCGGAGCGGGCGCCAAGGGCGTCAACTTCGGGTGGCGCCCACGGGAGGGCAAGCACGCGTACAACGGCGGCGCCAAGCCCGCCGGCGCCGTCGACCCCGTGTACGAGTTGTCGCACGACGACGGCAACGCGGCGGTCACCGGCGGCTACGTGTACCGCGGCACCGGGATTCGCGGCTTCGCGGGCACCTACGTGTTCATCGACGTGTACAAAGGACGCCTGCTCGGCATGACGAACGGGTCGGTTCGCGACCTCGGGGTGCCTGCTGCGCAAATCGTCAGTTTTGGGGAGGACGCCAGCGGCGAACTGTGGCTGCTGTCGTTGAAGGGGGCCGTTTACAGATTGGTTGCTTCATAGCTATGCACAAGCAGTTCCTGGTTGGTCTTTGCGCGCTCGCGTTCGTGGCGGGCGCGTGCAGTTCGGGGGGCGACGCGCCGACGCGTGCGGCCGCCCACAAACGCGTGGCGGCGACGACGGCGACGACCGTGGCCCCGTCGACCACGGAGTCGACGACGCCTCCCCCGCCCGCACCGCCGCGGACGTTCTCGAACGCGACCGCCGACGACCCGGCGTTGGCCGCAGCCGACACCGCTGCGGCCGAGAACGCGACGCTCGACGCCGCCACCAACGCCGAGGAACTGAACAATGCCGCGGTCGCGCTGCAGCTCGCCTATCGACGCATCTCATTGCGAGACGTGTCCGTCGAACAGGCGGTGGCGGCAGCGCTGCCCAACGACAACCTGCGCCAGGTGCTGGCGTACAACGTTGCGGCAGGCCGCCACATCATCGCTCTCGGCGGTAAGTCGTCACCCAAGGACGCGCCGCCCGCCGACTGGCAGATCATCGCCCCGGCCCCGCGCGACGAGTTGGTTGCTGCGTACCAGTCCGCCTCGAAACAGACGGGCGTGCCGTGGCCGATCCTCGCGGCGGTGAACTTCGTCGAGACGCGCCTCGGACGCGTGGCGGGAGTCTCGTCGGCCGGCGCCCAGGGCCCGATGCAGTTCCTGCCCTCGACGTGGGCGGCCTACGGGCGCGGCGACATCCATTCGGTGAAGGACTCGATCCTGACGGCCGCCTACTACCTCAAGGCCAACGGCGCCCCGGAGCGACTCGACGACGCGATCTTCCGCTACAACCACTCGAGCCACTACGTCGAGGCGATCAAGGCCTACGCCAACCGCATCGCCCTCGACGTGAACTCATTCCGCGGCTACTACGGCTGGCAGGTCACGTACCGCACCAAGGCCGGCCTGATGATCCTGCCGGTCGGCTGGCCTCAGGTCCCGGCGATGAACGCCGGCCCGTCGCTTCTCTAAGCCGGTAGAGGAAGACGCCACGGCTCGAAGCCGGCTGCGCCGAGCTTCTCAGTGGCGGACGCGAGACGCCGCTTGATCTTCTGCGGCGTCAGTCCGTCGAAACGGTCGTAGAGGACCTGCCATTCCTCCCCGCTCAACTCGGCCGGCGGCGTCCGCCAGTCGTACGCGTCGTCGCCGAGCGTTGCGAGCGCACGGTCGACCGCCTCCGGGTCAGCCCGCGACACATTGAGCACCACCGGGCGACCGTTCGACGCAAGACGGACCGCGGCGGCCGGGTCGGCTTCGAAGTGCACGCCGCCCCACCCGGCTCCCCGCAGGTTGTGTGACGCGCACCGCGCGCCGTGGTCGTCGGCGACGACGACGCAGACGTTCAACTAGCGCTGAGCGAGCGGAACGTAGTTGCGCTCTTCCGGGCCGATGTAGAGCTGGCGCGGACGGGCGATCTTGGAGTCCTGCTCGAGCATCTCTTCCCAGTGCGTCAGCCAGCCGACGGTGCGCGGGATGGCGAACAGCACGGTGAACATCTCGAGCGGGAAGCCCATGGCCTGGTAGATGAGGCCTGAGTAGAAGTCGACGTTCGGGTAGAGCTTGCGGCTCGTGAAGTACTCATCGGACAGAGCCACTTCTTCGAGCTTCAGCGCGATGTCGAGCAGCGGGTTCTTACCGGTGATCGCGAAGACCTCGTCGGCGGCTTTCTTGATGATGCGGCTGCGCGGATCGAAGTTCTTGTACACGCGATGACCGAAACCCTGGAGGCGTCCGCCCGAGCCTTCCTTCACCGACTTGATGAACGGCTCCACGTTGTCGATCGACCCGATCTCGTTGAGCATGCGAATGACCTGCTCGTTGGCGCCACCGTGACGGGGGCCGTACAAGGCGGAAGCGGCGGCGGAGCACGCAATGTACGGATCGGCGTGGGCCGACCCGACGACGCGCATGGCGGTCGTACCGCAGTTCTGCTCGTGATCGGCGTGGAGAATGAACAGCAGGTCGAGCGCCTTGGCGATCGCCGGGTCCTGGTACGGATACTTCTCGTCCGGGCTGAACATCATGTTGAGGAAGTTCGCCGCGAAGTCGAGGTTGTTGTCGGGATAGACGAAGGGCATGCCGACCGAGAACCGGTGGCAGCACGCGGCCAGCGTCGGCATCTTGGCGATGAGGCGCGTGATCTGCTTGTCGCGCGAGCTCTTGCGGTCGATCTCCTTGGCCTTCGGATAGAAGGTGGACATCGCAGCGACGGCCGATACGAACATGCCCATCGGGTGGGCGTCGTAGTGGAAGCCTTCCATGAACCGCTTGCGCATGTTCTCGTGGATGTACGTGTGATGCGTGATGTCGTGCTTCCACGCCTCGTACTCCTGCGCGTTCGGCAGTTCGCCGTTGCGCAGCAGGTAGGCGACCTCGAGGTAGGTCGACTGCTCGGCGAGCTGCTCGATCGGGTAGCCGCGATAGCGCAGGATGCCGGCGTCGCCGTCGAGCTCGGTGATGCTCGACTCGCACGCGGCGGTGACCATGAAGCCCGGGTCGTAGAACCAGACGTCCGGAAGAGCCTTGCGCCAGTCGGCCGAACTCACCCCACCGTTGCTGATCGGGATTTCGACCTGCTCGCCGGTCCGGTTGTCAGTAATCGTGATCGACTCAGCCACGATGTCCAACCTTAGATGGCCGAAAGACTCGGCGTGAATTGGGCCAAGTAGCTGGTCAGATGCTTGTAAAGCCCGGTTAACAAAAGCAGGCCGAGGACGACGAGCAGCACGCCCGTCACCCGTTGCAGCGGCACCGAAATCCGTCGCAAGAAGTCGTTGAACGCTTTCGATGACGCCAACCCGAGGGAGGCGACCAGAAACGGCACGCCGATGCCGAGGGCGTAGGCGCCGAGCAATATCCCGCCGCGAGCCGGGTTGCTCGAGTGGGCGGCGACGACGAGGGCGGCGCCGAGCAGCGGGCCGACGCAGGGAGTCCACGCGGCGCCGAAGGCAACGCCGAGCACGACGGGGCGCGCCGCGCCGAGCGACTTCGGAACGGTGAGGATCGCGCGGCGCTCCCGGATGTGGATCACGTCGAGCAAGGCAAGACCCATGACCGCGACGATGAGGCCGCCAATACGTTCGAGCCAGGTCGTGGTCGTGTCGAGGGAGGAGCCCAGCGCCCCCGCGGCAACGCCGAGCCCCGCGAAGACGATCGCGAACCCAAGCACGAACTGACTGGTCGCGAGCAGCGCCTTGCCCGGATCCGCTTCGTCGGCCGAGGTCCCGAGCACCATGCCCATGTAGGCCGGCAGCAGCGGCACGACGCAGGGCGCGAGAAACGAGGCGACGCCTGCCCCGAAGAGCGCGATGACGTCGCGGGTCACGTCACTGACCGAACGTGAACGCGTACAGCTGCACGCCGGCGCCGACGGGATGCACCGCCACGACGTGGTCGCCCTCGGGCCCGTCGGCGATCAGCTTGTAGAGATCGGATGCGTCGACACGCACGGCCGTCTCCCCTGCGTCGCGTTCGACGATGCTCGAGCCCCGGTACTTCTTTGGCACCGGCTTCCCGTCGAGTTCGACGATCGCGTACGTCGGGTTCTGGCGAGTGCGCGCCATGACCAGGTTGACCTCGCCGGCGTGATAGCTGAGTTTGAGGGTCTCGTGGGCGTCACGCGACTCGATGTACTCGTCGTTCTGGATCCATCGACCGTCGAGCACGACGCGGTCGGTGCCGCCGCGCAAGGAGCCGAGGTAGGTCTCGGGGGTCGTGATGGCCAAGCTCGTCTCGGGCTGTTTCGGATCCTTGGCGCGCGGGGAGTTCTTGTCGACGCCGAGCAGCAGGCGCAACACGTTCTCGGTCTGCTCGTACTCCCCTTCACCGAAGTGCACGTACCGAACGTTGCCCTTGCGGTCGGTCACGTACTTCGCGGGCCAGTACTGGTTGTTGAAGGCGCGCCAGATGTCCATCCCGTCGTCGAACACGACCGGATACGTGACCCCCAGACGCTTCACGGCGGCGCGAACGTTGTCGTGGTTCTTCTCGAACTCGAACTCCGGTGAGTGGACACCGGCGATGACCAGTCCGTCGGCCTTGTACCGCTCGTACCACGCTTCGAGATACGGCAGCGTGCGGACGCAGTTCACGCAGCTGTAGGTCCAGAAGTCGTACACGACGACCTTGTTCTTCAGGCTCGGCTTGCCGTTGACGAACCCGTTGCCGATATCGAGCGAAGGCTGCGGAGCGCGTTCGATGACGTTGAGATCCTTCAGCGATGTGACGATCGGCGTCCCACCGATCGACGACGGATTGGTCTGCGACGCGACGAAGACCGCAACGCCGGAAACGACCACCAGGATCGCCGCAATGATCAGAGCCGAACGTCGCTGCATGTCTCGATCAACCTACGCAGCAGTCCCGCGAACGGGATGGTGCGTTACAGGTTGAATCGGTACAGGTTCGACTCGCGCAGCACGAAGCCAAGCTTCTGGTACATCGCGTTCGCGGCTTCGCGCGACGGACGCGACGTCAGGTCGACGGTCTTGATGCCGAGCCCACGAGCGATGTCGAGCGCGTGCAGGGTGAGCGCGCGACCGGCGCCGCTGCGGCGAATCTTGTCGTCGACCACGACGTCCTCGATCCAGCCGCGGACTCCCGTCGGGATGCGGAACGTGGCGAGGGTGAGCGAGCCCACGATGAAGTCGTCGTTGTCGGCATCACGAGCCAGCAGCACGAAGATCTCGGGACTGTCGACCATCGCCTGCAGTTCGTCGGCGGTCGGCGGCGGATTGGACGACGACAACTGGGGGATCAGCCGGTTGAACGCTTCGATGAGCGCTTCGTCGACGACCGTGGCTTCCGCGACATGGATCTGCACGGGGGCGGAGGCTATCGTCGTCGGCTCGGGATGGGGCCCGTCATCAGGAGTTCAGCAACACGTGACGAAGCAGCAAACTCGTCGTCAATCGAGGGATACCAACGCTGTTTACGGTGAAGCCATGGCTTCCATCGGACAGTGGCTCATGCAGTTGGGCAACGCTGGCGCGGTACGAAACGCTGCGGCCGCCGTCGCCGAGCAGCGCGCCAGCCGCGCGCGCGTGACGGCGACGGTGCGCCGGTTCAACGAGACGGTGCCGCCGGCCACGAGCCGCCGCATCGCAGCGTCCTGAGTCAGAAGTAGGTCGGAGCGAGCGGACCCCGGCCGGACTGCGTTGCGGCATCGCTTCGTCGCCCGAGTTCGATCGTCTGCCGCAGGAGCTCCTTGGCTCGCTCGTCGAGCAGCGCCAGGTCGTCCGACACCAGCGCCATACCGCCGGAGTACGCCACGACCTGCGCCCACTGCGCGGCCTCATCGGAGGTCAGCTGTGTCTTCTCGGCGCGCAGCATGAGACAGTCGGGATCGTTCAGCCAGAGCCGGCGATGCATGAAGGCCCGTGCGACGGTGGCGTCCTGGGCGTACTTGGTCGACGGTTGTGTCTTCAGGTAGCCCGGAATCACTTCGGCCTCGGGCATGGGCTCCCACAGCGGCGCCACGTCGGGACCGATGCGATTTCCGTCGACGACTCCGACGACGTGCGCAAGGGGTGCACCGCAGCCCAGCAGGAAGGCTTCGCTGCCGGCGCCCCGTCTGATCGCGTCGAACCCGGCGCGCACGCGTTGGGCCGGCGTCTTGGACGGATCGGCGTAGACCCCGTCGAAGCTAGGGGCGAATGTGAAGTCGAGCTTGAGGTAGGTAAAGCCCATGTCGTTGAGCGCGCGGGCGACGTGTTCGAGGTGCTCGAGCACCTTCGGGTGCGTCGTGTCGAGCGCGTACATGTAGCCGCCGTCGGCCTTCGACCAGATCGGATTGACCCAGGCCTTGAGCGGCTTGGTCCCGCGGAACTTGGCGAGCCACTCCGGATGCTCGGTGGCGACCCTGGAGTCGGGCGCCACGAGAAAGGGCGCGAGCCAGATGCCGGGACGGAACCCGCGCTGCGCGATCGCCTCCGCGAGTGCAGGTAGCCCACTCGGGAACTTCTCGTTCGTCGTGAGCCAGTCGCCGATGGCGGACTGATACCCGTCGTCGAGCTGGAACACGTCGAAGGGGAACTGCGGCGCCAAATCGAGGTTGGCCCGCAGCGCCTCCTCGGTGATGTCGTCGAAGTAGTGGTACCAGGAGCACCAACCGACTTGGTACGGGGCCGTCGTACGCGCGTTGCACGTCTGCTTGATTGCTTCGGCCCAGAGTTCCAGCAGCGCGAGCTCTTCGGTGCCCGCCGCGATGACGACGGGATCGAGCATGAAGCTCGACTGGGGCGCCAGCACCATGTCGCCGAGGAACGCTTCGGCGTGCAGCTCGGTGTCACCCTCGACGCCGTGGGTGAGGCGCAAGGTGCCGTCGTGGTTGCCCGAGCCGATGAAGCCCACCATCACGCGCTCGGGATTGTCGTCGGCCAGGACGGTCACCCACTCGCTGCGCAACTCGAACTCGTTGGTGACCGTCGCCGGGTCGGCGTGGTGCGCGCCCTGGAAGAACGGGTTGTGCGCCTTGCTCGACGGGTCGGTGTCGCGGCCGAACACGGCGACGTCGCTCGGCGACCACGACTGATAGCCGTTGCGGAACATGCGGGGGGCGCCGGCGAAACCGTGCATGGCGAACACGAGCCGGACGCTGCGAAGCCGGACCGGCTCATCGGTGATGTTGCTGACCGACCAGTCGATGCGCGCGCCGATGTCGGTTCGAGTGGTGGTGTAGCTGAGACCGACGCCTTCGGTCCGGAGGAGCTCGATCTGCACGAGCTCGCAGGCTAGGAGCTAGGAGCTACGAGCTAGGACCCTCGTTCAAGAGTTCGTCGAGTTCGGCCAGCCAGGACTCGGCGTCCTCGACGAACTTCCGCGCCTCGGCCACGTGCTCGTCGGCGGCACTGTTGGCCGTCGTGTGCAGTGCGGGGAAGGGTGTCATCGTCGAACTCATCGGTACCTGCAACCTTCGGCTTTAGGCCAGTGTTCCCTGTACTTGGCAAATTGGACAGAAGTAACTAGTGCGGTGGTCTTTCCCCATTCGCTGGCTGACTATTCCGGCGCCGCACCGGCGGCATGGCTGGCCCGTGCGCTTGTAGACCTGTGCAGCGCGATCCATCGATGCCCCGTGGGCGCTGGCCCCCATCAACCGGGCGCCCGTGGCCACCAACGCAATGCACTTTTCTTCGCTGAGGTCGGCCACTCGCGTCGCGGGGTGCACCCGCTCGGCCCACAGCGCCTCAAGCCGCCAGATGTTGCCGAGCCCGCTCACGACGGTCTGATCGAGCAGCGCGTCACCCACCGGCGTCCCCGCGGGGACGCTTTTCAGCCTGCGGCCTCCGGCCTCGGCGTCGAAGTCCTTCAGCACGTCGGGCCCGAGCGTGCGGACTCCCGGCAACTGGTCCACGATGCCCGTCGGCACGATCTGCACGACCGGAGCGTTGAAACAGACAGCCTCGCGGTCGCCTGCTTCGAGTACGAGACGCATCGCCCCGCGCGGCTTCCGCCAGCGCGCGCCGTGGGTGTAGACGTGCCAGCTGCCGGTCATCTTCATGTGCGAGTGCACGGTCCAGTCGCCGACCGTGATCAGCAGGTGCTTGGCCCGCGCCTCGACGGCGTCGACCTGCTTGCCGATCAGCTCATGGCCCCGGTGCTTCAGCCCCACGTCGCGCGCGTCGACCGCCGTGATGGTGCGGCCGACAAGCCAATGCCGCAACGATTCCGCCGCCCGGAAAAGGGTGTCGCCCTCAGGCATGGGCCACGACCCACTGGTACGCGAACGCGACGACGAGTGCGGCGGCGCAGACGGCTGCGGCGGCGATCTGGAACTGCGACCGTCGCGCGCTCATAGCCGGTTCGTTGCTCACGGGTGGCGCGTACTCCGCGAGGTGCGGCTGACCCCACGGGGTGCGAAGCCAACCGCCGAGCGCGAACCAGTACCAGGCCTGCGCGCTGATCAGCGCTAGCAGCGCATCCCACCATTGGCGGTGGAGCAACGACGCGACGGTCCCGACTCCGCTCACAAGGGCACACAACGCCCAGAACACGGCCCAGACGATCCAGGCCGGTCGAGGCGTGCGCACGCCGTCACGCTACGACCACACGAGGCACGCGTTTTGCCGCGGTGGAAGCTGTCGCTGACACCGCGGCGCACAAAAGGAACCCGCACTCGTCAGGCGCGGCCGTATTTGGTGAGGCCTTTGGGCGACGGGGTGAAGCCGGCTTCGATGAGCGTGGCCTCGAGGTGGTCTGGGTACTTGGTGAGGTCGAGTTTGCGGAACCGCTCGCGGTCCACCAACCGAGCCAGGGCGCGGGCGGCCAAAAGGTAGGTGTCCCCGCGGTCGTCGCTGGTGTCGGTGGCGTCGGCCGCCTCGCACAGGTCGACCACGGTCTTGCCGCCCTTCTCCAGGTACAGGATCGGCGCGCCGTTCACCATCACGACGAAGGCACCGGCGGCGCGTTGGGGGCCCTTGACGGGCCACGCGAGTGCGATGCCGTACGGGTTCGCCGGGTCGGTCGCGGCGAGCACCTCGACCACCGGATCGCTGAACTCGTCGACGTTGCTCGCACTACGGATCCGCTCCACCGCGCCGGGCAGCGCGAACTGCGCGCCGCCGAGTCCTTCCACGAAGTAGCCGCGCCGGATGCGGCCGCCCTCCTCCATCGCCTTGAGGGCGGCGTAGACCGCAGAGAAGCCACCAACGACGCCTTCGGCCCGGACCGCGCCGCGGGTGACTATGCCGTAGCGCTCCAACAACGCACCGGCCAGTGCGGTCGCGACTCGTTCCTTCGACGGTCCGGACTGGTCCTCCTCGTCGTGATGCACCAACGACCAGCGGCCCGCAGCCGTCGGGGGGCCCAGTTGCATCAGCCGGCCGGGACGCGGGCGACCACCGGCTCGCCCGCCCGTCCCGGCACGACGGCCCGCGCTCAGCGCGCGAACCGGAGCGAACGAGTCGTTCGTGACCTCGCCGGCCCACACGAGATCCCAAAGGGCGTCGTGGGTTGCCTTGTCGTTCTCCGCCCGCAGGTCTGTGAAGAAACATGCCCCGCGCCGCTGCAGCATTTCGCGGATGCGTTCGTGTTCCTTGGAGTCGGGCCGCTCCAAATTGGTCGGCAAGAACGAACGGAGCAGCGGCGCCTGGTCGCGGCGGAACAACATGATCTTGCCGTCGCTGCCGCCGAGCGGGCCGGCGCCGATCCACAGGATCTCGCCGGCGGCCAACAACTCATCGAGCAAGCGGGGCTGGTAGCCCTCGACGCGTGCAGACAGCACGTCGCGTTCGAGCACCGAAGCGGGGATCGCAACGCCCTGTAGCTGGTTGATCGCTTCGAAGGTCCGATCGAGCCCGCGCGTGGTCGACCCGATCCCCTGCCACTGCGGCAAGAAGCGAGCAAACGTTGCTTCGTCGACCGCGGCGACCTGCTTGCGCAACGCAGCCAGCGAACGCTGGCGTAGTTGACGCAGTACCTCGGCGTCGCAGAACTCGACGCCCGCGCCACCGGGCCGGAATTCGCCGCGCACGATGCGATCCGCCAGCTCCAGCTGGTCGAGCACGGTGTCGACCAATTCGAGCGGCACCCCGAATCGTGCCGCCGGTTCCTCGCGATGGAACGGCCCGTGGGTGCGCGACCAGCGCCGCACCAGCTGCAACAGCGCATCGGCGAAGTACGCGAGGTGCGCCTCGGGCACGCCGACGGGCAACGAGGTGCCGAGCGCGTCCCGGTACCGACCGGCGTCCTCGATGGCGATGAGACGTTCGTCGCCGGCGATACGCACCGCTAGAGCGCGCCGCTGCGCCACCAATTCTTCGCCGAAGCCGGCCTCGGTCGCGCGCAGGTTGAGCTCGGCGATCGAGAGGTCACCGATGCGACGCAACAGGTCGTGCGCGGCGTCGACCGAGGTGGCTTTGCGGTGATCGGCCAGCCCCTGGAGTTCGTCCTCGAGATTGGCGAGCGCGTCGGCGTCGAATAGCTCCCGCAGTTCCTCGCTGCCGACGAGTTCAGCCAGCAACCGGCGATCGAGGGTGAGCGCCTGCGCGCGACGTTCGGCGAGGGGCGCGTCGCCGTCGTAGAGGAACGACGCCACGTACGCGTTCGCGAGCCCCGACGCGAACGGCGACGGCAGCGGGGTGTCGATCGGCGACACCCGGATCTTGCGAGCCTGGATGTCGCGCAGGATCTCCTGCAGTGCCGGCACGTCGAAGGAGTCGCGCAGGCATTCGCGATAGGTCTCGAGCAGGATCGGGAACGAGCCGTAGTTCGACGCCACCGCGAGCAGGTCGGCGGAACGCTGCCGCATTTGCCACAGCGGCGTCCGCTGACCCGGCCGCCGGCGCGGCAACAACAGCGCGCGAGCGGCGTTCTCCCGAAAGCGCGCTGCGAAAACGCCGCTGCGCCCCAATTCGTTGACGACGAGGTCTTCGATCTGTTCCGGATCGATGGCGATCCAGTCGACGGGCGGCGGTTCGTCGGCTTCGGGCACGCGCAGGGCGATGCCGTCGTCGGTCCACATGAGTTGGGCGTCGATCTCGAACTGGTCGCGCAGCCGCGCCTCGATCGCCATCGCCCACGGCGCGTGCACCCGCGACCCGAACGGTGACAAGACACAGAGCCGCCAGTCGCCCAGCTCGTCGCGGAAGCGTTCGACGACGATCTGTTTGTCGGTGGGCACCAGGCCCTGCGACGCCTCACGTTGGTCCTCCACATACGCGCGCAGGTTGACGATGCCGCGCTCGTCGAGCCCGCAGTCCTCCCGCAACGTGTCGTTGGAGATGTTGTCGAGGTCACCGATGAACTTGCCGAGCTTGCGTCCGAGCTCAACGGGGCGACCGGCGATGTCGGCCTTCCAGAACGGCATCTTGCCGGGCACACCCGGCGCCGGCGTGACGATGACCTTGTCGCGGGTGATGTCCTCGATGCGCCATGACGTCGCGCCCAACAGGAACGTCTCGCCGGTGCGGCACTCGAACACCATCTCTTCGTCGAGCTCGCCGACCCGCGATCCGTCCGGCGTGAATACGCCATACAGCCCGCGATCGGGAATCGTGCCACCGCTGATGACGGCCAGCATGCGAGCGCCCGAGCGCGCGGTGATCGTGTCGGCTGCTCGGTCCCACACGACGCGGGGCTTCAGTTCGGCGAACTCGTCGGATGGGTAGCGGCCGCTGAGCATGTCGAGCACACCGTCGAGCGCGTCGTCGGTGAGATCGATGAAGGGGTAGGCGCCGCGCACCAGCGCGCGCACGTCCGACACGGGCACGGCGGCGGGCATTGCGCCGACGGCGATTGCAACGATCTGCTGGGCCAACACGTCGAGCGGGTTGCGCGGCACTCGCGTCGTCTCGATCTGGCCCGACTTCATCGCACTGACGGTCACCGCGCTCACAAGCAGGTCGCCCCGGTACTTCGGGAAGATGCGACCGCGCGACGCGACACCGACCTGGTGACCGGCGCGCCCGATCCGTTGCAGGCCACTCGCTACCGAGGGTGGTGACTCCACGCACACGACCAGGTCCACTGCGCCCATGTCGATGCCCAGCTCGAGCGTCGACGTGCACACCAGAGCCGGCAGCTTGCCCGCCTTCAACATGTCCTCGATCTCGAGGCGCTGCTCGCGGGCGATCGAGCCGTGATGGGCGCGGGCCAACTGTTCGTCGGCCATCTCGTTGATCGTCGCCGCGATGCGTTCGGCCAGCCGCCGGTTGTTGACGAACACCAGCGTCGACCGGTGTGCCTTGATCAGTTCTAACAACTCGTGTTGCAACGCCGGCCAGATCGAGTGGCGCGTCTCGGGCGAACCCGACGCCGGACCGCTGAGCAGCACCTCGCCGTCCTCGCCGACGACCGGCTTGCCCAGCTGGGCCATGTCCTCGACGGGCACGACGATGCCGAGGTCGAAGACTTTGGGCATCTTTGCTTCGACGATCGTGACGGGACGGAACTCGCCGTCGACCCGACCACCCAGGAACCGGCCGACCTCTTCGAGTGGGCGCTGCGTGGCGGACAAGCCGATCCGCTGGAAGGTTGCGTCAGGTCCCCTCTCGCGACGCACGAGGGCTTCGAGCCGTTCGAGCGACAACGCGAGATGCGCGCCACGCTTGGTGCCCGCCACCGCGTGGATCTCGTCGAGGATCACGGTGTGCACGCCGGCCAGCGCGGTCTGCGCTTGGGACGTGAGTAAGAGGTACAACGACTCGGGTGTGGTGACGAGCACGTCGGGCGGGTTCTTGACCAGCGCCCGACGTTCGTCGGCCGGGGTGTCGCCAGTGCGCGCCCCGACCCGGATGTCGGGCAGCGGCAGACCGGCGCGCTCGGATTCGATCGCCATGCCGGTGAGCGGGGCGCGCAGGTTGCGTTCGACGTCGTACGTCAGCGCCTTGAGCGGACTGACATAGAGGACTCGCCCGCGCATCTTGGCTTCGTCGGGCACCGGCTCCGTGGCGAGCCGATCGAGGGCCCAAAGAAACCCCGTGAGCGTCTTACCGGAGCCCGTGGGCGCCGACAACAGGACGTGCTTGCCTTGCGCGATCGCGTCCCACCCCTGCTCCTGGGCGAGGGTTGGCGCGGGGAATGCACCCTGGAACCATGCCCGGGTTGGAGCGGAGAAACGGTCAAGTGCGGACACCGCCACCCGTTCAGGCTACGCCGAGGGTGTAACAACCTTTTTCGCGTTCACGAGAGCGTAAGAACTTCTTACAAACACGGTTACCGCTTCCGGCTGGGACAAATAAGGGGAGGGGCAACACCCGATGTTCAAGCGGCGGAGTTTTCGCGTCATTGCGATCGCGGTCGTTCTGGGTTTGATCGGACCACAGGTAGCACTGGGGTCGATTTCGCTCAGCGGCATTCTCGACTCACTCATTCCCGGCTCGTCGAGCGGCCTCACCAAGGCCTTGCGCATTCCGCTCGACAAACCCGTACGCACGCTGGTCGACGGCACCGTCGCCAGCGCGACCAAGGCGGTCGACGAGCTCGTCCTCAGCGGCGACCCGACGAAGATCGTGACCGATCCGGTGAACACGCTGTCGAGCCTGCGTCCGCTCGAGCCGGCCGACGGCGTCATCGAGGATGTGGTCCACCCCAGCCTGCTCCAACCGTCGAGCACGGCGGTGCAACCGATCACGGTTGGCGCACGGCCCGTCACCCAGGCCTTCGCTCCGGTCGTCGACACGGTCGACGCCGGCGCGCACGGTGCGCTGGTCAACGTTGTGAAGGCGGCATCGCTCGATCCGGCGGCTTACGTCGTGCGTTCGACGTACCGCAGCACCAACGGCACCGAAACGGTTCGCCTCGCCGACGCCGTCGTCGAGGAACCACGTCCGATCGACCTCGACGGCTCGGGCACGCCCGACGTCACGGTCGAGGTGCGCTTCATCACGGCTCGCCCGAGCCTGCGCGTGTCACGGCTACCCACCGCCGATGCCGGATCGCGCGCGGCGGTCGAAGCCATCACCGCCCCGGGCGGTTGGGACACGGCGTCGCGCCTTGCCATCGGCGTGGACGGACGCGACAGCGGCCTGCCCGAGGTCGTGCGCGCCACGCTCGCCGACGATGGCACCGAGTCCGGCCAGCTCGCCGCGATCATCCACACCGTCACCCCGCGTGACTCCCTCGCCATCACCGGCGCGGTCTACGACGACGTCAACGGCGCCGCCGTCGATCCCCAGACCGTCCGGGCGGCGTTCACCCCCATGCCCGAAGACGTCACGATCGGCGCGACATCGCCGGGCGGCAACGTGCTCAGCGGCGGCGTGGTCTCCCTCGACATGAGCGAGCCCTCCCTCGTCGACGTCTCCTACGACGCCGCCCACGGCGCCGACCACACGACCGTCGGCGCGCTGTTCGACCGCGCCCCGAAGAAGCTCACGCTCGGCCTCGACGAACAGTCCGGTCAGGGCTTCGGCATCACCTACGACGCGTCGGCTGCGGTCGATCGCATCGTGCTCCACGAGGCCGACACGACCGGTGGCATCACCCGCACCGTCGCACTGGGCGTCGAGGGCATCGAGGCGCACACCGCGTCGATCAACATCTCCCCCGACGACGGCTTGTTCGGCATCAACGCCAGTGACCCGATTCACGCGATCACGCTGGACGTGACCGACCCCCGCGGCGTGTTCGACCGGGCCACGACGCTGCGCGTCCGCCTCGTCGATCTGCCCGACGACCTCACGGGCGCAATCAACGACGACGGCTCGCTCTCGCTCTCCGCCGGTGACGGCGTCCTCGGCCTCGTCGAAGTGCAACTCACGTCCGGCCCCGACGCGTCGCTGCTGCCGTCCACCGACGGGTTCTTGCTGCGCGACGATGCCAGCCAGTTCGTCGCCTTCGCCCGCCTCACCGATCTCAAGTCGATGACGCTCGGCTCGAACCCGCTCAGCGCCGATCTGCACACCACCAGCGGCCGCCCGTTCGTCGTCGACGTCGCGCAGGCCACGGCGTCGGAGGCCACCACCGCACTGCTCAACATCGACTCGCTCCCGAGCGCGCTCACGCTGTCCGTCGACGACGACAACGGCACGGCCGCGATCGACTACAGCGCGTCGCGCACGATCGACGCGCTCACCGCGTCGATGACGCGCACGCCCGCGGGCGGCTCGCCGCTCGGCATCAACCTCGACGTCACCGACTTCCCGAAGCAGCTGACCGCTTCGCTCGGTGCGGACGCGTTCTCCTGGAATGCTTCGTCCGTCGTCCCGGTGTTCCTGGCCGACGTCACCGACCCGGGCGGCCTCGCCGGTCGGGCCACGGCGATCCACGTGCGCATCGACGATCTGCCCAAGGAACTGACCGTCGGCTTGGCCAACGGCGGCTTCAACCTCGCGGCCCCCGCGGGCGCGATCGGCGACCTGTTGCTCGTCGCGACCAGCGGCCCGGCGTACGCGCCGGTCGACGGCGAGGAGGGCATCCTCTTCATCGATCGTCCCGACGCCTTCGTCGCGGGGGTGCGCCTGAGCGACATCACCGGCGCGACCTTCACCCCCGACCCGACCACGCTCTCGCTGCAGAGCGGTCACACCCGCAAGTTCACGCTGCAAGGTGAACAGGCCGACGCCGACGGCAACGGCACCAGCATCAACGCCGTCATCGATCAACTGC
The DNA here is from genome assembly GCA_048498715.1 of Actinomycetota bacterium. Classification (GTDB taxonomy): domain Bacteria; phylum Actinomycetota; class Acidimicrobiia; order Acidimicrobiales; family JACCXE01; genus JACCXE01. The sequence goes on from JBEHXL010000002.1 coordinate 137,149, forward strand.
CGACCGACGTGACGATCGCTCTGAACAACGCATCCAACGGCTTCGGCTTCGGCTACGACGCGTCCGACGTGGCCAGCTCATTCCACGCCGCGGTCATCTCCGTCGGTGCGAACCCGCTCAACGCGGTGCTCGACATCACGGATCTGCCCAAGCACGTCGAAGCCGACGTGTCGCCCGAGGGCGCGCTCGACTGGACCGCGTCGAGCGACGTGCCGCTGCTCGTCGCCGACCTGACAAACCCGGCCGGCATCGTGACCGGTGCGTCGCATCTGCTCGTTCGCATCACCGACATGCCCCAGCACCTCAGCGCGAGCGCGGCGGGCGACGACGTGACCTTCGCTGCGGGCCCGGGTCAGCACGTGGGCCTGCTCGAGCTCCAGCTCGACAACGGCGCACCCGTGCAGCTGACCGACGACGGCGTGTACCTGCGCCAGACCGCCGACGCCCTGCTCGCCTCGGTTCGCATCACCGGGCTGCGCAGCATGGGCCTCGACCCGGCCACCGGCGCGTTGTCGCTCGGCACGCTCGGCGGCGAGCCCTTCGCCGTCGACATCGCCCGGGATGACGCCGACGGCAGCCACTTCGACGTGCGCGCCGACCTGCACAACCTGCCGGCCGACGTGACCATCGGCCTCGCCAGCGGCGGCGGCCTCGGTCTGCAGTACACGGCGAGCGACGTGATGGACGAACTGCTCGCCACGGTGCACACGCAGTCGGCGGGCGCCGACCCCGTCACGATGAACCTGCGGATCGAGGACATCCCGACGGCGCTGAACGTGCTCGTCGACGACGCCGGCCAGGTGCAGTACACCGCCGCCAGCGTCGTGCCGGTCCTCCAGCTCGACGCCATGGACCCGGCGGGTTTCTTCGGTCGAGCCACGAACCTGCACGTCCTCGCCAACGACTTGCCGACCGCGCTGAACGCGACGATCGGTGACGACGGCACCTTGTCGATCACCGCGCCCAACGAAGCCGTCGGTTCACTCATCGCCGAGTTCAACGACGGCAACCCCGTCACCCTCGCGGGTGACGACGACGGCGTGGCCGTGATCGACACGCCGGCGCAGTTTGCGGTGGCCGCTCGCATCACCGGCCTGCGCGAGCTCAGCCTCATTCCGGAAACGGGCGGCACCACGCTCACGCTCGGCACGGTCGGCGGCCGCGTCTTCCACGCCCTGGTGAACCAGAGCGATCCGATCGCGGGCACCGCCACCAACATCGACGCGACGCTCGACTCGTTGCCCGAGACGGTGTCGATCGGCCTCGTCGAAGGCGACACGGGCCGCTCGCTCGCCTATTCCGCGTCGAGCCGCATGGACAACCTGTTCGCCAGCGTCGGGCTCACCGACACGGACGGCACCACCAACTTCGTGCTCGACATGGACAACCTGCCGGCGCAGGTGAACCTCGGCCTGCTCGACTCGGGTGGCATCGACTACTCGGCGTCGGGCCGCGCCGACCAGCTGTCGGTCACCGTCGACGACCCCGCCGGCATCTTCGCGGCGGCCACGCACCTGCAGGCCACCCTCACCGATCTGCCGACGGCGCTGTCGGTGGTGCTCGGCGAAGACGGCACCTTGGCGCTCGACGCCCCGGACCGGCTGGGCCTGCTCGAAGCACTGGCGACGACCGGCTCGACCACGGGCCTCGACCCCGACGTCGACGGCATCCGCCTCATCGACAACGGCACCGACTTCCTTGCCTTCTTCCGGGTGACGGACCTGCGCCACGTCGCGCTCAATCCGGATCCCGTCAGCCTCACCGTCGCCTCCGACGCCCACCGCCAGTTCGTGATCGACGGGCAACTGTCGTCCAGCGGTGTGCTCGCGGCGACCGACGGTGACCTCGACCTCGGGGCCACCTTCGCCAACCTGCCCGAGACGATGACGCTCGGCTTCGGCCTCGCCGGTGACTCGCAGGCGATCAGCCTCGGGTCCAGTGCGTCGATCCACGACGTCGCGTTCGACTTGTTGCAACACGGTGCCGACGGCTCGTCGCTCGACGTGTCGTTGGTGCTGCAGGACACGCCGACGCAGCTCGACATGGCCATCGACCCGACCGGTGCGATCAACTACACCGCGTCGAGCCGCATGCCGTTGATGGCGCTCGACGCCTTCGACCCCGCAGGCCTGTTCGATAGGGCCGGCAACCTCAAGCTGCGCTTGCAGGACATTCCCACCGCGCTGAACGTGTCGTTGTCCGACACCGGCGCCGTCACCATCGACGGACACGGCAGTCGTCTCGGCCTCATGGAGGCCCAAGCGACGACCGGTCCCGACGAGCAACTGCCCGCCGCGCAGGACGGCGTCCTCATGAAGGACCTACCCGATCGCTTCGTGGTGTTCGCCCGTTTCACCAACCTGTACACAGCCACGGTCACGCAGACGCCGCTGCCCGCGGTGAACCTGCTGACCGACGGCGGTCGGCCTCTCACAATCGGCTTGTACACGTCGAACCCGGGCAAGGTCGGACGCAACCCGAACCAGGACTACACGGTGGCCACGCTCACGCCGATGCCGTCGCAGGTGAACCTCGCGCTGCTGCCCGGTGATCCGGGATCGCTCAACGTCACGTACTCCGCGAACAGCAACGCCAACACGCTTACGTTCGAGTCCAACTCGGGCGCCCGTTGGGTGACCGACATCAGCATCGCCAATCCGGTACCGCTTTCGTTCACTGGCTGCCAAGCCGCAGACAACAAATGCGGTGGCAGCGGCCGCACACCGACGAACGTCGGCTCGTTCCGCTTCATGGCCAATCAGGCCACGACGCTGAACGTGTGGGACTGCACGGCCCCGCTCACGTCGCGCTGCAACGCACCGATCTCGTCCTCGCAGGACGCCGACCGGTTCACGAACGTGAGCAACCTCCGCGTGAAGTCCTTGACCTTCGACGGCAACGCCGTGGGCAACAGCACCGGCACCGGCGCGACGGGCTACCTGTGGATCGACACCGTTCCGACTGGCCTGCCCAAGACCATCGCGAATGCGGACCCGATGCAGGGCTCGATCACGAACAAGAGCAGCCAGGGGCTCACGATGACCTTCGGCGCCAACTTCAAGGCGGCGAACCGGCTGAGCACGTTCAACAACTACCCGATCAACATCTTCAGCCCGCCGGCCAAGACCGGCGCCATCAGCTGCACGTCGGGCACTGGAATCACCGTGCGGGTCTTCGTACTCGGCGTCGGGTTCAACATCGGAGCGACCAACCTGCTCTGTTAGTTCGTAACGGCCGGTAGGTTCCGCAGCATGGAAATCACTGCTGCCGTGCTGCGGGACCCCGCCGGTCGTTACGAGCTCGAGACCGTCACGCTGAAGGACCCGCGTCCGGACGAGGTGCTCGTGAAGATCGTCGGCGCCGGCATGTGCCACACCGATGTCGTGCCGCGCGGCGAGGGCTCGTTCTCGCCGCCGCCGATCATCACGGGCCACGAGGGTTCCGGCGTCGTCGAAGCGATCGGCAGCGAGGTGACCGGTGTCGCGGTCGGTGACCACGTGGTGTTGTCCTACGACTCGTGTCGGGTGTGCGAGAACTGCCGGGCCGGGCGCAGCGCGTACTGCGAGTCGTTCCTGATCCGGAACCTCATGGGTCGCAACGCCGACGACTTCTCGACGGGCGTCGTCGACGCGAACGGCAACGAGGTGTTGTCGCGCTGGTTCGGGCAGTCGAGTTTCGGCACCTACTGCATGGCATCGCAGCGCAACGTGGTGGTGGTCGACAAGTCGCTGCCGCTGGAGAAGCTCGGCCCGCTGGGCTGCGGTATCCAGACCGGCGCTGGCTCGATTCTCGTCGCCCTCGACGTGCAGCCCGGCAAGTCCCTCGTCGTGTTCGGAGCGGGCGCGGTCGGCCTCGCCGCGATCATGGCGGCGAAGGTGGCGGGTGCGTCGCCGATCATCGCGGTCGACCTCAACGACGCGCGCCTGGAGCTCTCGCTCGAACTCGGCGCCACGCACACGATCGACGGCAAGGGTGACGACGTCGTCGCGCAGGTGATGGCCCTCACGGGCGGCGGCGCGCATTACGCGTTCGACACGACCGGCGTGCCCGTCGTGATGCAGAACGCCCTCGCCGCGACGCGCCTGGGTGGCGCGGTGGGCTACGTCGGCGTGCAGACGGGCGACCTCGTGCTCGACGGGATCGCCCTGGTCGGCAAGCAGGTGACCGGCATCCTCGAAGGCAGCGCCGACCCGCACACGTTCATCCCGCGCATGATCCAGTTGTGGCAGGACGGGCAATTCCCGTTCGACCGGCTCATCGAAGAGTTCCCGCTGTCGGCCATCAACGAGGCCGAAGAAGCGAGCCTGTCGGGCAAGGTCATCAAGCCCGTGCTTCGTCCCTGATACTTCGATAACGTTTGAGACGTGAGTCTCAATTCGTCGCTACGGGCGCGGAAGAAGCAGCGCACTGCTGACGATTTGCTCGACGCGGCCTTGTCGTTGTTCGCCGATCGTGGTTACGACGACGTGACGGTCGAAGAAATCTGCGAACTGGCCGAGGTCAGCCGGGCCACGTTCTTCCGCTACTACGGCACCAAGGCCGGCTTGGTCACCGCGTTCAACCGCCGCCTCGGCGAACAGGTGGCCGCACAGATCGACCGCATGACCGACGCGACCGCGACCGAGCAGCTCTTCACCGTTCAGGCGCTGCTGGCCGAAGCGTGGACATCGAGCGGGCCGGCGGTACGCGCGATGGCGCTCGACTTCGCCCGCGTCACCGCGGACGGTTCGAGCGCGGCGCCGTCGCCGTATCCCGAACTGCTCGACCTCGTCACCGAGATAGTGAAGCGCGGGCAGCGCTACGGCGAGTTCGGCCCGTCACACTCCCCTGCCTTCGTCGCATCGACGATCGGCGGACTACTCGGCGGCATCACGATGTATTGGCTCGCGACCAAGAAGGGTCGCCTCGACCGCGCCATGCGCGACGCACTGCAACTGCTCATCGGAGGGCTTGAAAAATGACCGTTGTTGATCCGCTCGCAGGCATCGATCTCGAGAACGACCCGGGCGCGCTGTTCGTCGTCCCGAAGCTGTGGAACGACATGGACCGTTGGCACGAGCGCGTCGCTGCCGTGCGTAAGGAAACGCCGCTGCTCAAGGTCGACAACATCCCTGGCTTCGACCCGTTCTACGTGTTGACCCGCCACGACGACATCGCCGGCGTCGAGCGCGACCACGTGCATTGGGAGAACACACCGTTCTCCGTGCTCGGTCCGTCGATCCAGCAGGCCGAAGTCATCAACAGCGGCATGCCGATGCCCGCCTCGCTCGTGCAACTCGACGGCGCCAAGCACAAGTCGCACCGTGCGGTGACGACCGACTGGTTCAAGCCCGCCGTCGTCGGGAGCCGCCAGGAACGCATCGACGCGATCGCGCAGCAGTACGTCGACAAGATGCGCGAGATGGGTGGGTCGTGCGACTTCGCGGCCGACATCGCGCAGCCGTACACGTTGCACGTGATCATGGACATCTACGGCGTGCCCGAAGAAGACGAGCCGCTGATGATGGCGCTGACCCAGGGCATCTTCGGCGCAGCCGATCCCGAGTACGGCGGCGACGACCCGCAGGCCGCGATGCTCACGTCGGTCATGCAGTTCATCCAGTACTTCGGCGAGATCACCGCGGACCGCCAGGCCAATCCGAAGGACGATCTCGCGTCGGTCATCGCAAACGCGATGGTCGACGGCGCGCCGATCGGCGACGTGGAACGGCTCTGGTACTACATCATCGTGGCGACGGCCGGACACGACACAACGTCGTTCGGCCTGAGCGGTGGCATGGAAGCGTTGCTGCGCACGCCCGGCCAGCTGTTCGAACTCGACGATCCGGACAAGGTCGTGCGCGCCACCGAAGAAATCATCCGGTGGACTACGCCGGTGCGTCACTTCCTGCGCTACACGAACCAGCCGACGGAGCTCTGCGGCGAGCAGATCCCCGAAGGTGGCCGCGTGTTGCTGTCGTATCCGTCAGCCAACCGCGACGAGACGACCTTCGCCGACGCGATGACGTTCGACATCAACCGCACCGACGCCGACCGTCAGCTGTCCTTCGGCGCCGGCGTGCACTTCTGCCTCGGCGCGCACTTCGCCCGTCGAGAGATCCGCACGATGCTCGGCAAGCTCGCCGAACAACTGTCGTCCGTCGAACTCGCCGGCACGGTCGAGTACTCCGAGAGCCATTTCGTGTCGGGCGTGAAGCACCTCCCGATCACCTACTCGTTCAAGTAGGCCCCGACTTTTGACGTATTCGTTACCCTCGTGGGTGACAAACACGTGAGAAGTCAGGAACGGAGGGAGGCGATGGCGGCGTCGGCGGCTTTGTTCGTCGCCATGAACGCGCCGCGCGCGAGTTTGATCATGCGGGGCACAGCGCCGGGGTGCTTTGCGAAGTAGCGGATGACGCGACCGGGGTTCGGCGAACCGTCCTGGTTACTGAGCTTGAAGATTTCGTCGTCGACGGAGCCGTCGCTCGCCCGGTCGCTGATCGTCCGAAAGACGGACCAGGGCACGCCGTGCTTCTCGGCGACTTCGCCGATAGCGGCGGTCTCCATGTCGAGTGACACGACACCCTGCTCGATCAACGCCGGCAACTCGGACGCTGGCGTGATGACGTTGGTCGTCCACATCACGCCCTTGGCGTCGGGGTGCGGAGTCGGCGTGAACGACTTCCCCGTCTCGCTGTTCACCACCCGCTCGGGGATCACTATCGCGCCGATCGGTGTCTCGTTCTTCACCGCGCCGGTGATGCCGAATACGACGACCCGTTCGATGTCGGGCACCGCAGCGAACAACGCTTCGGTCGACTTCGTCGCGAGCTCGGTGCCCATGCCGGTGTAAATCGCGACGACGCCGTCGCCGACGCGGCGCGGCCCGTCCTTGGCGAGCTTCAGCTTTTTCACCAACGGCTTGAGTTCCATCGGCATTGCGCAGATCAGGGCAACAGTCATCAGTGGCAGTGCTTCGCTTCGGTCGGCGGAACGTCGAGCGCGGGGTTGCGGTCGAAGAAGCCGACAGGGATCAACTGGAAGCCCGTGTACTCGACGGGCATGACCGGCCAGTCTTCGGGGCGCGGCACGTGGGTGACGCCGAACGTGTGCCACACGACGACGTCGGTGTTCACGATCGAGCGGTTCGCCTGCGTCCACTTCGGCAGGCCGTCGCCGCCTTCGTGCTGATTCGGGTAGTCGCCGGCCGCTCGCTTCTCGTCGGGAGCGTAGGGCGTAACCCATAGGTTGTTCGTCGCGAAGCCTGCCCGACCTGCGATCGAGGAGCCCGGCCGTCCGAGCAAGGTCGGCGTCGACGCCGGCAGCAACTTGTAGGCGACCGGTTGACCAACTGCGTTGCGCTTCGACGGGTTCGTGATTTTCCAACTGCGCGAGCGAGACGGGTCGACGTTACGTTGCGCCTCCTGCTCGGTCGCGAGCAGCGTCGCGGTCGGTGCGAACGCGTTACCCCACGGGCCTTCGTCGACGGGGTCGACGTTGATCTCGTAGACCTCGTTGCCCGACCCGTCGATCGCCATGTCGAGGCGAGCGCAGAACATGTGCTGATGGACAGGCGCCGCCAGACCGGGCGCAATCGGCGGCGTGAAGCGCGACGTCTCGCCGTCGGCCAACGCCTTCGTCGACATGATCCCGGTGAGCTTGACCTCGTGTTGAATCGAGCCGTCCAGGTAGAAGTACCAGTAGAACCCGTACTCGTAGTTGCCGACGGTCGCAATGAACGACACAACGAGACGACGACTGCGACGGACCTCGGTGCGACCACCCTGCAGGTCGACGTGCTTCCAGAGGATCCCGTAGTCCTCTTCGTGAATACAGATCGCGTTCTCGGTCTTCGTCGGGTTCCCGAACTCATCCGCGTAGACGAAGTCGAGGTAGAGAATTTCGCCGAGACAGTCGCAGCCAAGCGTGAGCGTGTTGGCCATGCGACCGAGGCCCCACTCGCCGGCGTCGAACGCGTTCTTCCAACCGTGCATTGGGCCGGGGTCGCCGTAGGGCACGACCATCTCGCTGATCGCAGCGCGCCGCAGGATCGGTCGCCCGTCGTAGCCGACCTCGTGCAGCACCAAACCTTCGAGCGGGTTCATCGACACCCGCATCGACCACTTCTGCCAGGTGAGCAGCGAACCGTCGATCGCATACGACACTCCGTCGGGCTGATGGATCTGCAGGTCTTTGAGATCAGTGCGGAGCGTGTGGTCTTCGGGGTAGTAGCTCCCCGGATCATCGGGAATCGGCACGACGCCGTAGTCCTGCACGTCGAGCACATCGCCGCGCGCGCCGTCGACCCACGCGACGACACCCTCGATCGGCCGGGCGTAGCCGTTCGCGGTCGGCGTGGCGCGCAGGTAGGTGATGCAGCGTTGGACGCGCCGATCGGTCTCGATGCCGTTGGCGAAGTTCCCCGTCGGCCATGGATCGATCTGCAGCTGGTCGAACTGATCCTCGGTGATGCCTCGCTTCGCAAGCGCAGCGACGTACCGGTCGTCGGCGATCAGGGCGAAGATCGCGTTGAGTGATTCTTCGAACCCGAGCGCAGGCCTCATGCCCGGCCGTTCGGTCCAGGCGGCGATCTCGCCACTGGCGACGTCGATGCTCGCCTCGATCACGTTGCACTCCGGTCCCGGCACGATCACGAGATGGGCGCGACGCGGCCGGGTTTCGCCCAAGGCCGGTTCGTCGAGGGTGACGGTGCTGAATCTGGCCGCCTCGGTGAGTCGGGCCTTCGCGGCGGTCGTGGCCACCGTGATCTCGTCAGCGGTGAGCGGATCAAGCGGATGCCCCATGGCGCGCAATCTACCGGCGCTGGTTGGGTAAGGCTGTTGCCATGGATCCGAACTCCGCCGAGGTGACAGCGGCGCGCGTTGTCGCCGTGTACGCGCTCGAGCGGTTCATCCGTGAGCGCAGTTCGTTTTGGGTGTGGGGATCCGCGGCCGTTGCGCTGATCCTCTGGATCGGCGCGTTTCTGAGCCACGGGTTCGGGGCGATCGTGGTCAGCTTGTTCGCGCTCGTTGCGACCACGGTAGCGGCGACCCTGTACGTGGTCCGCCGCGTTGTCCTGCGCGGGGTGCGCAAGGTCGGTGGCGGACCGAACTACGAACGCCTTCGCCCGCTGGTCGCGAAACGAATCGCCGCGGTCGAAGACGCGCGCGGCACAATTCCGACGGGCACGCCCGGCATCATCCGCATGATCTGGATGGCGCGCCGACCCAAGGCCCTTCGCGACCACGTACGCGACACCGCGCAAACCGTCGTGAAGACGATTCCCGAAGTCGTGGCCGACGTGCGCCGCGAACTCGAGCAGTCCCCCATCGACATCTAGGCGATGCGCATGCCGACGAGTTTGCCGTCGTCGTTGAACGACACCTCGGCCTGACCCTCGCCGTCGGCGAAGCGGAGCTCGAGGGAGACCGCGATGGCGCCCCCAACCCGCTGCGCGCGAATCGCCGTCGCCGAGCCGTAATCACCGCGCGGCCCCATCAGGCCCTCCCATGCACCCGAGATCACACCGGCCGACAACTTCTCGGCGCAGTTCGGCGTCATAAGCGCGCAGACGTCGCTCCATCGATGCGCACCCATGAGGTCGACAACGTGCACAGCTACTTCGTCGAACCGCCCGTCCGCCGGAAGCGGCCGCGCGTCGAACGGATCGCGACCAATGCACGCAAGGAACGTGACGTCGTCGACGTGGTCGAGGTCGTGTGTGGCAACGAGCGTCGCCGCGATGCGCTGCTTCTCGGGATCGACGACGAGGCACGACTTGCCGCCGCTGGTTCCGCCGTTGTGCCAGATCAGGGGGCCGTTGCGAAGCCAGCCCAGATCGTTGTCCAACGCGAACTGCATCGCGGGCGGTGGGTCGAGCACTGCGGTGCCCCATGCGACGAGGTCACGAAGCGTGCCGCACACGCCGCCCGGTCCGAGCAAGAGCATCGACCACGACGGCGTCGGTTCGCCACTCGCATAGCCCTGTACCTGGTGGTCACCAAGACCCGGCGTCGTGGTCGACAGACCGAACGGCTCGAATACGTAGATACGCAAGAGTTCCGCGAAGGGCGTTCCGGTGATGCGCTCCAGGGTCAGGCCGAGCACCTGCAGCCCGAAGTTCGAGTACTCCGCGCTGTCCCGCGACGACTCCCGCAGTCCGGCTTCCGCAAGTTCAGCGGTGTAAGCCGCGTACGGGTCGTCGTCGTGGTAGCCCGCGTGGTCCCACGCGTTGGGCGCCATGCGGGGCAGCCCGCTCGTGTGCGTTGCGAGTTGCCGCAACGTGATGGCCCCGTTGGCGCCGGCGTCGAGCCACGTACCGATCTCGTCGTCCAGCGAGCAGACGCCCTCGAGGACGAGCGACGCCAGCACCTGCGCCGTCATCGTTTTGCCGATGGACCCGTACTCAAAGCGACTCGCTTCGTTAGCGATGTCGTAGGCCTCGTCGAAGGAGTCTTCGGTGAGTACGGCCGCGGCCATGGCGACGGGCGCGTCGACGATTCCAGCCAGCGCGTCGAGAACGGCGTATGCGCTCAACGGTGCGGGTCGATAGCGACCTTGATCGCGCCGGTGTGCTCCTGCTCGGCGATTGTGTAGAACGCCTGTTGCCACTCGCTCAGCCCGAACGTGTGCGTGAGCAGGCCGGTCAGGTCGATCCGTCCGCTCGACGCGAGGTCGACGTAGTGCTCGATGCCGTGCTTGCGAACGCCCTCGACTTCCTCCACGCCGAACGCGTTCGAGCCGACCCACTTGATCTCCTTGAAATAGAGAGGGCTCCACTCCCAGCGACCGGGCACCGACACACCACTCTTCACGAGAGTCCCGCGCGCCTTCAGCACACGTGTCGCGACCTCGAACGTCTGCGGCTTCGCGATCGTGTCGTAGACGACGTCGATGAAGCCGGGATGGCACATCGGCACGCCGTTGAGGCCCTCCATCGTGGGCAGCAACTTGCCGCCTGACCACTTCGCCAGATCCTCGACCAACTCGAGCTCCGTCTGCCCGTCGAGCTTGATGACGTGATGCGCGCCGAACTTCTTTGCGAGCGCGGCCTGGGCGTCCCAGCGCGCCACGACCGCGATCTCGACCGACGGGTACAGCGCGCGCAGTATCGCAACTGCGCACGAGCCGAGTGAGCCGGCGCCCCACACGACCACCTTGCCGCCTTCGCTCGGCGGGTTGCGCGTGATCGAGTGCAGCGACACGGAGAACGGGTCGGCGAAGATCGCGTGCTCGTTGTCGAGCGAGTCCGGCACCGCAAACAGCATCGAAGAGTGCGCCGGCATGAGTTCGGCGTAGCCACCGGTCGCGTCGGACGACACGCCGGTGTGAATGCCCTTGCTGAGCGACCCGTCGTCGAAGTTCCAACACAGCGAGAAATCACCCGCCTCGCACGACGGGCAGATCGGCGAGATGCCGCGCGGCGCGCACGACAGCCACGGGTTGAGGATCACGCGCTGGCCGATCTCGAAGCCGCGAGCATCAGGACCGGCGCTCACCACTTCGCCGACGACTTCGTGCCCCATCACTTGCGGGAACGAACACAGGCCGCTCATCGCCGAGTCGGTGTCGCCCTCGAAGTCGAGCAGGATCTGCTTGGAGTCGCTGCCGCAAATGCCGGTGAGCAATGGCTTCACGACATACCAGTCGCTGCGCAACGGCTGGGCATCGGGGATTTCCCGGATCGCGCACGGCGTCGTCGCCAGCGCTTGGCTCAACGGGCTCGTTGCGTCGGACGGAACGTCGAACGGTTGCGTCTTGGTGCCGTAGACGAGGGCGCGCATTACTTGAGGACAACCTTCATCGACGCCGCGCCTCGCACCAGCGTCGACAACGTGAGCTCGGGTCCGTCGACCACTTCGTAGTTCGGGAACCGCTTGAGCAATTCGGCGAAGGCCATGCGTGCTTCGCTGCGAGCGAGGGGCGCGCCGAGGCAGTTGTGCTCGCCGAAACCGAACGCGACATGCGTGGGCGACGGGGGGCGCGTGACGTCGAGGACATTCGCGGTTGGTCCGAAGATCTCTTCGTCGCGGTTGCCCGAGGCGTACAACATGATTGCGAAGTCACCGACCGGAAGGTCAACGCCGTTGACCGTGACGGGTTGCGTGACCGTGCGGCCGAACGCTTGGATCGGCGTCACCCACCGCAGCAGTTCTTCCACGCCGACGTTGATGTCGCCATTGATGAGGGCAGCGCGCTGGTCAGGATGCGTGTGCAACGCGTGGGTCCCCATCGAAATGAGGTGACGCGTGGTCTCATTGCCGGCGACCAGCAGGGACACGCAGAACAGCAGCACGGCGTTGTCGTCCATGTCCGTTGCGGCAAGCAGCGAGATCAGGTCATCACCCGGGTTCGCTTTGCGCTCGGCGATGCGTTCGGTGAGGAACGCCCAGAACTCGCCCGCGCTCGCGAAGGCTTCAGGCGTCGGGTTGTCGGTGACTTCGATGACCGCGTCGGACCACCGGCGGAAATCGGCGAGATCGCTGTCGGCCACCCCGAGCAGGTCAGCGATGACGCGGACCGGGATCGGCATGGCGACTTCGTTGACGAAGTCGATCTCGTCGCCCGGCGCGAGCCTGTCGAACACGTCGGTGACGATGCGCGCGATGGCATCCTCCATCGCGCCCGTCGACCGCGGTGTGAACTCGCGACTCACCACCCGGCGGTAATCGGCGTGCTCGGGCGGATCCATGTGCAGGATCGAGCCGCCGGGACCCTTCCCCTTGCGGGCCGGGTCGTTGATCAGCACGCCCTTGCTCGAGATGAAGTGGTCGGTGTCGCGACTGATGGCGCGAATGTCGGCGTACTTCGACACGAGCCACGTGTTCGGCTCGCTGTTGAACACGGGTGCCTCGGCCCGCAGCGTCGCAAGGATCTCGTAGTAGTCGGGCTGGTTGAAGAAGCCCGGCTTCTGGATCTCAATGTTGACGTGAGTGTTAGAAACCGTCACGTGCGACAGACTACGCAGGTGGGGGACGTCACCGTCGGGCTTGATATCGGAACTACGTCGGTCAAGGCCGTGGCGGTCAACGGCGACGGCGAGGTACTGGCGCGCGCCCGCCTACCGCACGGCGTGAACAGCCCGTCGCCCGGCCAGTTCGAGCACGACGCGAATCTGGCGTGGCGATCAAACGTGATTAGTGCCCTCGAAGCAGTCTCCGAGGGCCTCGACGTGGTTGCGATGAACGTGTCGGCGATGGTGCCGTCCCTCACCGCAGTCGACGCCGACGGCACCGCGATCGGTCCCGGACTGCTCTACGGCGACGTGCGGGGTGAGCGCGAGCTCGTCGACACATCGCAAGCCGGCGACCCCGGCGAGTTGCTCGCGTTCCTCGGATGGCACGCGGCTCGCACGCCCGACGCGGCGGGGTTCTGGCCCGCGCAGGCCGTCGCCAATCACGCACTGTGCGGGGTGGGCGCGATCGATTCGTCGACGGCGATGACCGCCTACCCGTTGCACAACTACATCGAGTGGGACGCAGAGCTCGCAACGCAGGCGGGCGCGTCGGTCGAGCAACTCCCCGCCATCGCGCCGGGCTTCAACCCGATCGGCGAACGTAACGGCGCGCTCGTCGGCGGCGGCACCATCGACGCCTTCGGCGATCAGCTCTGCGCCGGCGCCGACAACACCGGGGACGTTCTCGTGCTGTGCGGCACCACGCTCATCACATGGGGCGTCATCGAACAGGAGGCCTACGCCGAAGGTCTGTGGACGATCCCGCATTCGGCGCGCGGCAAGCTGATGGTCGGCGGCCCCTCCAACGCCGGCGGCCTGTGGCTCGAACGCAACAAGCGCTGGGTCGGCGCGGTGAGCGAGGAAGAGGTCGCGGCCGTCGACCCCAGCGACCTACCTGTTTGGCTTCCGTACGTGCGCGGCGAACGCACCCCACTGCATCGACGAGACATCCGAGCGTCACTGCACGACGCGTCGATGCGACACGAGGCCGCGCACCTGCGACGGGCGGCGTTCGAAGCAACCGCGTTCGTGGTGCGCCATCACATCGAGCTCGGCCGCGACCAGGCCGGGCTCGCACCTACGCGCATTGTCGCGACGGGCGGTGGCACCCGTGACAAGAACTGGATGCGAGCGCTCGCCGACTGCACCGGTTTGCCCGTGCACGTGTCGGCCAACGCCGAAGGCGCTGCCCTCGGCAGCGCCTTCATTGCTCGTGCGGTCGCGGGCCTCGAAAACGGCACCCGTGACGCCGCCCGGTGGGCGTCGACCGATCGCGTCGTGGAGCCGCAACCCCACGCCGCGATCGAGCAACGCTACGCGCGGTTCTTGGAACTCACCGCGAGCTTGTGATTTTTGGGGGCGGTCTTTGCCCCCAAAAATCACAAGCTGGAGATGCGGCTATTTGAACGAGAACCGGGCGGTGTGCTCGGAGCCGTCGGCGAGCTTGAAGACCGCTTCGAGACACGTGCCGGCACGCGTCGCCTTGTCGGTCTTCCAGTTGAACTGGTACTGGTCCGTCGTTGCGTCGTAACTGAGTGACGACCCGCCGGGGTTGACCATCGCCGAGAGCGGTCCCGTGGTGCCGCACACTCGCGACGCGGGATAACCGTCGGCGAAGATCGCCATGCCGAAGTTCCCACCGAGGCTGAACTTGAACGGCACGGTCGAGCCGGCCTTGACCGCATTCAGGTTGTCGTTGTCAACAGGGCTGAAGAAGCCACGCCAGGTGTAGCGCGGCCCCGGCGGCGTCGGGTCGACCACGGTGTAGGTACACGTGGCGCCCGGCGTGACGTGCCCGACGTTGTCGACCGCGTCCGGCGTCGTCGCCGTCCGGGTGCCCGGAGTCGACGTGTCGTAGGCGAGGTTGCCGGAAGCTGCGCTGCGCAGACCCGAGCCCACGCCATCACCCGCCGTCCACGTCGCGCCGGCGGTGTCACCGACCTTGGGCGACGTGTTGCCACACCGCAGGTCGATCGTGGGCGCTTTCGCGTCCACGATGACGGTGCGCGACGCGGTTTGCGAACGGTTCTTCGCAAGGTCGTCGACCGTGGCAATCAGCGCGTGGGACCCATCGGTATCGAAGGTCACCGGGGCACTGATCGAGGCGGCGTCCACGCCCGAGCCCTCGCTGCCGTCGACGAGCGACGGATCACCGTTGGCTTGTGCGTGCAGGGTGACGGTGTCTTTGAACCACTCGGCTCCGTCGGCGGCGGTGTAGTCCGCGGCGCGATCGGCTGCGATTGCTGGCGCGTTCGGCGCCGACGTGTCGACCACGACGCCGGCCAATGCGTCGGACGTGGACGCACCGCCGTCCTCATCGGAGGCGACGACGCGGTACGCCCACGTGCCCTCGGTCTCAGCCGGATTGGCGCTGAACGAGTAACTCGTGTCGGTGAGACCGGCGGCGACCGTCGACCACGCGGAGTCGTCGGCATCCCGGTGCTCGACCGCGTACGTGACCGTGTCACCTGCGACGTCGGTAGCCGGCGTCCAGCTGAGCGAGTGGGTACCGGTGTTGGACGGGTTGCGTCCGCTCAAGGTGGGAGTCCCCGGCGCGGTGGGCGCCACGTTGGTCACGACGATCGGTGTGGTGTCGCTACCGCCTGTCGTGGCCGAGGAAATGACCCGCACCGTGATCGTGCCGGCGAGATCGTCGGCGTAGGTATGCGTTGCCGACGCAGTGTGGTTCGCCTCGTCGATCGTGGCCGGCGAACTGGAGCCGTCACCCCAATCGATCGTGGCGCTGTGGTTGGCGCCGGACACCGAGTCGACGAACGACGCCGAAACGGTGAGCGCCCCGCCCTCCGCTGCGGTCTGGGCCGGGCCGGCGTCGACAGTGACCGGCGGCCGGTCGAAGTTGAGGTCCTGGCTTCCGGCCATGACCCCGATCTGGGTCATCACCATGTCGGCACTCGTGACGCTCGCGGCGCTGGTGCGCCACTTCGGCGCCAACGCGCCGTTGGGATCGACACCGACCACCAGCACCGGGCCGGGCGCAACGTCGAACGAGAAGGTGCCGTTGCTGTCCGAAACCATCGTGCCCACCTGCTCGCCGGTGCTCACGGAATAGGCGCTGACGGCAATACCGGCCAGCGAGGATCCACCGACCAGCGACGTGCGACCCGCGACGCGAGCGACGTTGCGGCGCTCACGCAGGTTCACCTGCGTCTGATCACCCGGGCGAAGAACAAGAGGCGTAACGCCTTGGATATCAGGGGCGCCGGTGGGCCACTGTCCGAGCCAGACGTTGCCGATGCTGGTAGTGCGCACGGCATAGGCGCCCGGCGCGACGTCGAATCGATAGCTGCCCGAGATGTCGGACACGGCGGTCGCGGCCAGGGCACCCGTGGCCATGTCGAACGCCTTCACCGTCACGTTGCCCATAGCTCCGAGGTTGTTGTGCAAGGGATCATCGGCATCGACCCGACCGGCGATCCGCGCCAGTTGGCGTTGCGCGCCCGCCGCCATCGTGAGTCGGCTGTTGGGGTCAAGACGCAGCGTCGACGCGTTACTCGCGGTGCGCAGCGGTGACGACGAGGAGGAGTTCGCCCAGCCGCCGAGCCACCCCAGCGGGGCGTTATCGCCGGTGACACGGCCGAGATAGGTCGCCGGGGGGACGTCGATGTCGACCGACGTGCGGCCGTTCAACGCCCGGCGGGAGACCTCGGCGCCAGTGTCGGCCCGGTACAACACGACTTCGGCGGACTGCAGGTAGCTCTGGACCGAGATCGGGTCGACGCCGCTCATCGCGTCGACCTGCACGGTGATCCGACCGAGGTTGCGCACGATCCCGAAGATGGGTAGCGGGGTCGACTGGCCGGAGTTGACCGCGTGGCCGCCGCCGGAAAGAACCTGCCCGGTGCCGCCCGCCCAGGCGCCGAGGAAGCCGACCGGCGCGGGATCACCGGTGGCGTGCACGACGTACTGCCCGGGGGGCAACGTCACCGCGTACGCGCTCCCGGCGTCGGTCGTGGTCGTCGCCACCTTCGCGCCGGAGACGAGGTCGAACACGTCGACACGCGCGCCGGGAATCGGCGCGTTGTAGGCGTTGATGGTCTGGTCCTGCTGACCCACCAAGCCGCGCAGTTCCCCGACGACGAGCAGCATCGTGTCGTTGAACGTTGCTGTGTTCGCGGCGCCGACGAAGACCGGGAAGGTCTCGGGCAGCGAAGCGACACCGGTGAGCAAGGTCGTACGCAACGTCTGGGCGCCATCGCGGTACCGCACGATGTAGCGCGCCGACGGCAGCGTCACGCTGAACGTGCCATCACCGGCGGTCACGAGGTGGGCGACGGAGGACAGCGTGCCGGCGTCGAGGACGTCGACGTCCATGCCGGCCGCGGGAGCGAGCCCGCCGTTGATCGCGGTCTGGCGGGTCAACGTGCCGTTCAGCACGCCGGTGCCCGAGGCGGAAGTCGGTGCCGTCGTGGGCCAGTGGACGGCGTTAAGGAACACCACTTCTTCAGGCCCGACGTTCAGGACCGTGGCCCGGTTCGGGAACTCGTCGGTGTTGGACGCGACACCGGTGCGGTACCACTGCGGCACGCGCGGGTTGTCGTCGAAACCGATGATGTACTGGCCCGCACGCGGGAGTGCGAGTGCGTACGAACCGTTGCTGGTCGAGTCCGTCGAGGCAATCGGGTTGCCTTGGAGGTCGAACGCGGTGACGTGCGCGACTGTGGTCAACGCGTCGTTGGCCGTACCTTCGTAAAGGTTGCCGCGCAGCTCCGCGGTCGGCCGCCGTATGTCGGTCGGGCCCAAGCTGAGTTGCTGGCCGGCCACCACTGTGCGCCCGACCTGCGTCTCGGGCGTGTTCCACTGACCGCCGACCCATTGCGAGACGAAGCCCGTCGCCTCGATACGCACCGCGTACTGACCGGGTGGCACTTCGACGGACCAGTTCTCACCCGCCTGGGTCGTGGTCTGCACGGTTGCCGCGACGTGATTGTCGATCATGTCGAGGACCCGCACGGTCGCCCCGCTCACGCCTTGCCCAAAGTGGGTGACGTTGCCCGACAGTCGGGCGTTCATCGCGACGAGCGCAGTGGACGGCATAGGAGGTGTCGGCATCTCGGGTTGCACCGACGCCAGGGTTGCGTTGCTCTCGGAAGCATTCGGGTCCCCCGGCGCAGCCGGGGACACCCACCGCGTCACGAAGCCCGTCTTGCTGAGACGCAGGATGTAGTCGCCCGCGCTCACGGGAATGTCGTAGTTCCCCATGAAGTCAGTGGTGGTCGTCGTCACGACGCGGTTGTCGCGAGGATCGACGACGTCAACTGTGGCGCCGGTGAGGCTCGACGAAGCGCCGGCGACCGTGACGGTGCCGCGAATCGAACCCGCAGCACGCGGCAGCGCGATGAAGCCGGCGTCGATGTCACCGCCCGGGAAGACGTTGATGATCGCCGCACTGCGCTCATCCGGCGCCGACTCCGGACGGAAGCGCGCGGCGTACCCGTTGGCCGAGGCGCGCACGATGTACCGGCCTACGGGCACATTGGCGGACCACGCGCCGTTGGCGTCGGTGATCGCGGTGGCTGCGACCTCGTTGTCGGCGAAGCTGATCACGCGTGCCGTGGCCCCGGGCAAGAATCCGTTGCCCTGGGCGGCGACGACACCGTGCACGCGCGCGTCCGTCTGCGGCAGCACCGAGTTCTCGGTGACCGCAGCGCCGCTGGTCAATGCCAGCGGTGGCGCGCTCGCGAGGTCGACACTCGACGCGTTGTACCGCGTCGAGTGATTCACCGCCGTGAATCGCAGCACGTAGTCGCCGGGCGCGACCGGCAGCGAATACTGCCCGTCGCTGGCGGACGTCGTCGAAGCAACGGGCGTGAAGTCGAGCGCGCGGAACGCGGTAATGCTCGCACCTTCGATGGCGGTGCCCCCCAGTTGCGTGACGGTGCCGGTCACCGTGGCGTCGGTCGACGGCGTCGCCTGCGACCCCACCATCCCGACGAGTGGTGCCAGCGCACCGACGAGTAGAGCGACGAGCGCGACACGAATTCCCGTGCGCGCGCGCCAAGTACGACGCGTCATCGATATGTCCCTTCCCCCGAAAATTTGTGTGTTGCTACGGGCAACCTACGCCGGGACCAAGCCCCACGCCTGTGACCTTGGGCACAGTCAGCTGATGCGGGCGAGCGCGGCTTGCAGCGTCGGGTCTTCGCCGACCTTGAACATCGAGTCGACGCCGTCGGCGGCGTCGAGGAGCGCGATGCGCGTGGAGATAGCGGCTGCGCGGAACATTGCGAAGACCTCGTACCAGTCGAAGTCGACGAGTAGCCGGCCGAGGTTCTGCTCGAAGCGGGCGATGGTTTCGGCACGATCACCGAAGCCGTCGACGCGCATCTTCGTCATCTCGTAGCCAACCGCGTCGAGCGCGGTCAGCCAGGCGATGTCCATCTCAGGCGGACCGGCGCTGACCATGTCCCAGTCGAGGACGGCCTTCGGCTCGTAGGTCGCCTCGTCGTAGACGATGTTGCCGTAGCGCACGTCGCCCCACAGCAACACCGACTCGGGCTCGGTCGCCAGCGGGGCGTTGGCGACGCACCAGTCGAAGACCTGCCGCAACTGGGGCGGCGCCGAGCCCATCCAAGTGAGGTACTCGACCCAGAATGCAAGTTCGTCGCGCAATCCGACGCGCAAGCCCTCGACGAGCGGTTCGCGGAAGATTGCGGCGATGGTGTCGATCGTCGACTCCCACACGTGGCGGCGATCGTCATCGGTCGGCAGCGACTTGAGCCACCGGTCGATCGGTGTGAAGTCGTGTGGGATCGGGCCGGCGACGAACGGCATTGTCATCACGCCGTCTGCGTACGTCGCCGGCGCGGGTGACGGAACCGAGATCGCGTTGATGACGCGGGTCTGCAAATCGAGGTCGTAGACCGGAAAGGTGCCGCCGTCGGTGCGCGCCCAACGACGAACAACGTCACCGTCGACCTCGACCCGACACGAGTAACCCTCACTCATCGCATGTCACATGAAGCTCGCTTCCTCGGTCAGACCGAGATCGGGATGCGGGCCGCTGAAGATCGTCTGCATATTGCCGACGCCGACACCACCGCCGACCGGGTCGTCCACCCGCACGAGGTTGTCACGAATCTGGTGCACCCGACGCGCCATCTCGGCGGTGGAGCAGTCGGCGATGTACTCGCCCTCGACGTTCAGTTCGCCGCGATCCTCGCCGTGCCAGTGATCGTCGAACCCGAAGTAGAGGCCCGTACCGAGGTGAAAGCCGGTGTCGCCGAGGGCCGTCACCGTCAGCGGACGCGGTACGCCGCCGACCGTCGCGGCGAACGTCGCCGAGCGCAGCCGACGATTCCCGTCGTCGACGACCGACGTGGGCGCGAGCGACTCGTACGGCGCGCGCGATCCGTCGGCGTATTCGAAGCCACCAATCAGTTCGTGGCGGTCGAAGTCGCCGATTGCGTGGCGCTGGTAGAAGGTGTGCAGGCCGTAGCGCGACCCGTCGCCGGTCGTCATCAGGATCGGCGACCAGATGACCGTGGTGGTCACATTCGCGCGATGCGGCTGTTCCTTCTCGGGCTTGCCCACGAGGCGGCGGTTCCCCCACGAGTGGTCCCGTGTCGAGACGGAGTTGTCGTCCCGAAGCTCATGACGGTCACCGTCGATCGAGATCCAGCCTTCTGCGGAGCCGATCTGGTGATAGCGGTTGAGCCCGGCTTCGAACTGGGACTCGTCCTCGAGTACGCAGGGCAGCGCACCACGAAATGTCACGTCGAAGCTGATCGGCACGATGTCGTTCTCAGCGAGCGCAAGACGAACGATTCCCAGCGGCTCGATGACCTCGTAGGTGATCGGGCCGACGGACGTGACGGCGTCGTTGCCGAGGTGACGCGAGGCCCTGACGGTCCACTGCTCGACACCACGCGACACCCCCGCGTACGCGTCGAGCACGTTTCGGTTGCGGTAGTGGCCCATGCCGAACGCGGCCTGCAATGACCCGTCGGTGAGTGCCGCCATCGCGCAGACCTTCTCCGTCCACGACGGATCGTCAGTCGACGGGTGGTCGAAGAATTCGTCGTCGGCGACGAGGCTCAAAACAGATACTCGAAGTGCTGTAGTTCGAACAGCAGCGGCAGCTTGTAGCCGACGTAGAACGAGTGCAGGTTCAGTGCCCCGACGTACTCCTCCACCTTCGACTCGATGAGGTCGACCTCGTCGCCGAGCTTGTCCTTGCACGCGCGCACACGGTCGAGCACGGCGTTGAAGTCGTCGAGCGTCGCGACCGACATGCCGACGTGGTCCATGCGGGGCGCCTTCATGGGCTCGTCCTCGTGGATCAGGAATACGAACTGCTCATGGTGGTGCGCGCGCAGCACCAGCATGTGCCGGTCCTTCGTCAGGTCTTCGTACTCCTCGAAGCCGAAGACGTCGCCGTAGAAGGCCTTGATCGCCTCACGGCCTTCGAGATCGAGCATGTCGGCCGACACCGACATTGCGATGTGGTTGAAGCGCGGCGGCTTCGAAAACGCAGGGCCCACACGGCTCATGGCTTGACCAAGACCTTTCCGGCGATCTCGCCCGAGGCGAGACCACGCATGGTGTGCAACAACTCGTCGAGTCCGACGGTCCCGGGCTCCAGCAAGGCGTCGATCGGCATCTTGCCGCTCGCCAGCAACGCCAACGCTCGCTCGAATCCGTCGAGGTCGTAGGTGAACGCGCCCGTGATCACGCACTCGTTGAGCAGAATCCGGTTCGGGTCGAACTTCGGGAACGCCATGCCGGCGCCGACCAGCGCCATCGTTCCGGCACGCTTCAGTTGCGCCAGGCCGGCCTCCATCGCCTTGCCGTTGCCCGAGCATTCGATGACCACATCCACCGCGTCGTCGACGACCAGGCCCGGCTCGGCAATCGACGGCACGTGAAGATCATCCGGGGTGACGACCCGCGTGGCACCCACCGCCGATGCGAGCTCGCGACGAATCTCCGTCGGCTCGCTGCAACGCACGTCTTCGAGGCCCATCGCGCGCAACGCCGCGATCGTCAGCGCACCGATCGGCCCCGCACCCATGACGAGCACCGAATGACCGACGCGCGCGCCGGACTGGTGAATGCCATGCAGCGCAACCGCCAAGGGTTCGGCGAGCGCCGCTGCGCGTGGATCCAACCCCGACGGCATCGGCAGGAGATCCGACTCGCGCGTCACCTTGTACGTCGCGAAGCCACCATGTTCGGGCGCCATGCCGGGCGTGTCCCGCTCCGCACACAGCGACGGGCGACCGGCGCGGCACGGCTCACATTGGCCGCAGCGCACCATCGGCCCGCCGACGACCGTGTCGCCCACGCTCCACCGCGACACCGAGGCGCCCACGGCGGACACGCGACCGACCCACTCGTGACCTTCCCACGAACCCTTGCGACCCCAGCCGTCGAGGACCATGTGTAGGTCGCTGCCGCAGATACCACACAAGTCGATCTCGACGAGCACCTCGCCGTCGCCGACCGCAGGCACGTCGACATCGAGCACGTCGAGCTTGCCCGGCCCGCCGCCGAGCACGGCGGCCTTCATTGTCGTCACTTGCGTCCTCCTACCAACAACGTTGCGGCGCGATGCGCCAGCGCGGCCAGGGTCAATGTCGGGTTGTAACCGGCTGAGGTCACGAATACGGACGAGTCGCACACCAACACGTTGTCGACGTCCCACAACCGTTGCTCCGGCGAGACCACCGAGGCCGACGGGTCGGTGCCCATGCGCGCGGTGCCCATCACGTGGCGCGATTCGGGCGGTTCGTCACCACGAGGCGAAGTCGCGGTGAAGGCCATCTCGGCGCCCGCTTCCTTCATCACCCGCTCGTGCAGCTCACCGCTGTAGGCGGACGCGACCAGTTCGTGCTGGTGCGGCACGTAGGTGACGCGGCCCGCCGGAAACCCCCATGCGTCCTTGACCGACGCATCGAGCGTGATCCGGTTCGTCGCCTGCGGCAGGTCCTCCCCCTGCATCGTGAAAGCCCACAGGCGACGACGCAACGAGCTATCCGCCATCGACTGTGTGTGGAAGCCACCTCGCCCATACGTGAGCGCTTCGTCGATCGGGCCGCGACCCGAACCGTGCTCGGTCGTGCCACCCCGGACCCAAGGCAAGCCGGCGTCGGCCGCGACCTTGCGCATCTCGGGCGTGTCGATCATCAGGTCGTCGTGCAGGTGGGTGACGGACCGCCCACGCTCGCCACCGCAGTCGCGATCGAAGACGCCGACCGTGAAGGTTTGGTAGTGGTAGGTGAGATAGCGGCCGACGAGATCGCCGCCGAGACCGCAACGCAGCAACAGCCGCGGCGTCTCGAACGCTCCACCGGCGACGATCACATAGCGAGCGCGCACTTCGATCGTCGACGGATCCGGATGCTCGAGCAGATTGAGATAGCGGACACCCGTCGCCTTCGAGCCCTCCACCACGATCGACGTGACGTACGCGTCGCTACGGAGGTCGAGTCGGCCCGTTCGCAGCGAGCGCTGCAGTGACGCGATCGGGTCGCCCTTTGCATGAATCGGACAGCCGTAGCCACCGCAGAAGCCGCAGTCGGTGCACGCCGGTCGCCCGTCGTAGTCGACGGAGTTCACCCCCGTCGGCGCCCGATAGGGGTGCAAACCCAGGCGCTCCGCGGCCGCGCCCGACACCAGGGCGAACGGCATGTCCGGGCCGGGCGGCATCGGGAACGGTTCCTTGCGCTTCACCGCGAACGGGTTGGTCTCTTCGCCCGCCACGCCGAACGACTTCTCGACGGCGGCGTAGTGCGGCTCGAGTTCGTCGTAGCCGAACGGCCAGTCTTCGACCGACGCGCCTTCGATCGGACCACGCGACGATCGCAGTGTGAAGTCCTCCTCGCGAAAGCGCGGCAGCTTGGCGTCGGCGTGCACGCCACCACCGCCGACCGTCGAAGGCAGGTTGTTCACCTCGCCGATCGTGTCGCGATACACGCGTGGCTCGAGCAACGGGTCGGGGCCGAGCAGGTGGCGACGCAGCGCTCCCACTTCGTCGTTGCTGAAGTGGTAGCGGGCGTCGTACGGCGCCTCGGTATCGATCAGATGGTTGCGACCCTTCTCGAGCATCACCACCGACCAACCGGCCGCGGTCAGCACCTCGGCAACCGTTGCGCCGCCCGGCCCGCTGCCGATGATCACGGCGTCGCAGTCGAAGTCAGCCACGGGAGCCCAGCGGCGGGTATTGGGGCGACGGGAACGACACGCGCACCCAACCCTGCTCGTTCTCATTACCGCCGTACGCGGGATCGCCGTAGGTGGCTTCGCAGGCGTGCGTGTGGAGGACCCGCCGGTCCCCCTTCGCCGGCGCGCCGTTCGCGACCCGCTCGTAGACGCCGCGCCATTCCTCGATGCGCTGCTTCCACGCTTGCGCTTCCCAGGGACCAGGCTCGACCCATCCGGTCGGGCCCGCCCAAATGCGCGGCGGGTCGTAGTCGAAGGCTGTCAGCAACTGCTCGACGTACGCGACTGCACCCAATTCGGACGCGCCCGGAACCTGCTCGTCGAGCGCAGTGGCAATAGCCGCGCGCGCTGCATCGGAAAACAGCGTCACAATCCCCCTCGGAAGAACACCAGAGTTTCCTAGAGTTGCCGCGTCTAACATTGGCGTCAACTTTTGGGAGGGGAGGTAAGAGGTTGGGGGGATCTGTACGACGCAACGCGCGTCGCGCCTGTTTCTCGCTCGCCGCGATCTTCGCGGTGTTGGCTTTCGTGTCGCCGAGTGCGCACGCGGACGACGAGCCCGCCGACGACGTGCCCGCGCCCGAAGTCTTCAGCGGCAACGCATCGACACGAGCAATAACGGTCTCGGTCGCGCAGCAGTATCCCGTGGTCCCCGTCGACGACCTCTTCACCTTCATCACGGTCGAAGGCCGCAGCACCTACTCCTCGAGCACGCGCAACGCCCGCGCGTCGCTCTTCTTCCCCGGCAACGGTGGCATCCTCGGCCCCTCGCTGGCTTGCGGTCAGTTTGGCGGCCAGTTCCCGGCCGAGTTCAAGCCGATCCTGGACACTTGTCTGAAGTACAAGTACCCGCTCAGCGTCACCGCGGACGACTTCCAACCCGACGGCGCCACCGCCGGGGCGCTCGCCCTGGGCGCGCCCACCGACGACATCAACGCCCAGGCGGCGGGGGCTTTCGCGCACGCCGGTGAGGACAGCTCGACGTCGAAGGCTGCACTGAGCGCGCTCCACCTCGAAGGCGTGCCGCCGTTTGGCGCGCTGAGCCTTCCGATTCCAGGCCTGACGCTCGACGGGTCCGTCGCCAGCGCCGATTCCGTCACCGCCAATACCGACCAGCGCATCGTGAAGGGCGCGCTCGTCACCGAAGCGACCACCAAAATCAGCGGGCTCAAGCTGGTCGGCGGCATCGTCAAGATCGGGGCCATCGACGCGATCGCGCGCACGACTGACGACGGACAGGGCGGTCGCACGACCAACGCCGACCTCGACGTCTCCGGCGTGACAGTCGCCGGGCAGGCCGCCAAGCTCACCAACAAGGGCCTGGTCATCAGCGATCCGAAGAAGCCGACACCTCTCAACAAGGCGCTCGTCGAGCAAGCCAACAATCTCGTCAAGCAGTTCGGCATCAAGATCACTGTCCTGCCGACGGAAGAGAAGCTCGAGAACGACGGGCCGGCGATTGCGTCGGTCGGAGGCGTGCTCGTCGAGTTCTCGCGCGACGTGCAAGGCCTTCCGTTGCTGCCCTCGCCGATCTCCCCCGGGCAAAACCTCGAGTTGAACGGTCGCTACACCGTGTCGGTCAACCTCGCCCAGGTCGGTGCCAATGCCACCGCAGCAAACTTCGGCAGCGACGAAGAGGACAGCGGCATCACCGACGACTATTCCGATGGTGGGGGCGACTCGTTCGACGACAGCAGCGACTACACCGACGGCAGCTTCGGCAGCGACGGCGACTTCGCGCTCGACGATGGCTCCGGCTCAGATACCGGCGACGGCGGCTCGGGACGCAACCCGACCGCGACCGGCGGCCCCCGCACCATCGCCACGAGCCGCGCCAACGACTTCGGCAATCGCCTCGGCTTCTTCTATCTCGCACTGATGTTCGCCGTGCTCGGCTTGTGCATCGTGCCCCGTATCGCACTCCCTGCCCGTCTCCCTGGGCCCAAGGAATGACACACAAAGGAGCGCACCATGGCGCCTGACCAACGCACTGACGACGATCCCCGCGAGCTGTGGCGGTGGATCGGCGAAGCGCTGCGGCCCTGGGTCGGTTGGATCCTGATCGGTATCGGCGCACTTCTGATGCTGCTCGGCTATCTCGGCGTCTCCCGCGAGGCGATTCCGGCCAAGCAGCTGCCGTATCTCGTGTCGGGTGGACTCGGCGGCATCTTCGTCGCCCTGCTCGGCGCGTACTTCCTCGGCACCCAACAGCTGCGCAACGACAGCGGCCGCCTCGACCGTCTCGAGCAGATGGTCGAGGACCTGCACGGTGCGCTGCTGACGCGTGCGGATGCGCCGGCCGTCAACACGGCCGCCGCGATCGTCGCCGAGACCGCCCCGCGTCGCGTCGTGGTCGTGCCTGGCGGACAGCTCTTCCATCGGGCCGAATGCGCGATGGCCGACGGCAAGGACGGCACCGAAGTCACGCCGGCCGCGGCCCGCAAGCGCGGCATGCGCCCATGCCCCACGTGCGCGCCCATCGCCTCGCTGGCCTGAGCCGTTGTATTACGTCCAGGTCTCGCTGCTCGGCATCATCTTCGGCAGCTACTACGCGCTTTCCGCAACGGGCATCGTCGTCACGTATCAGGCGACGGGGGTGTTCAACATCGCGCACTTCGCCATTGCGCTCCTCGCCGGCTACCTCGGCTGGCAGCTCAGTGGTGTCATGGGCCTGCCGCTCGTCGCGGTGGTTCCGCTTGTCCTCCTGATCTGTGGCCCGGGCCTCGGTCTGTTGCTCGAGCGCGTGGTGTTCCGTCCGCTGCAGCACCGCAAGGCGTCGAGTTCGGAAAAGCTCGTCGCCGCGCTCGGCGTCACCGTCGCTCTGTTGGCCTTCATCAACGCAACGTGGGGTCCCGGCGTGCAGGGCACGAACTCCGAACCGGTGCCGCGCCTGTTCGGGTTGCATCCGTTCAGCTTCGGATCGCTCACGTTCGACACCGAGCAGGTCGGCTTCCTGGCCACGACAATGGTGGTCGCCGGTCTGTTGTATCTGCTGTTCCGACGCACGTTCCTCGGCGTGTCGATTCGTGCGGTGGTCGACCGACGTGAGCTCGCGGAGCTTGCGGCGATCAACTCGAACCGTGTCTCGCAGGTGGCGTGGACGGTCGGTTGCACGCTGGCGGCGGTGACGGGGCTCATCATCACGCAGGGCTCGCTCGAGCCCACCAAGATCATCTTCTACGGCATCGAGACGTTCTCCATTGCTGTCGTCGCGCGGCTCGTCAGCGTGCCCAAGGCGATCCTCTACGGCTTTGCCCTCGGCTTGGGTCAGGCGCTGTTGCGCTCGTTCCATCCGTTCGGGGCCGACAACAACTGGGCCGAGACGTACTCCGCGGTCATTCTCAACCTGTCGAGCATCGTGTTGTTCACCGCGCTCGTCGCCTTTCGCCGTCTCGACGAAGTGGGGTCCTCCGAAGCAAGCGGCCCAGGTCTCGTCGGCGGCTCTCTTGGGGGTCGACGCATGACACCGGCAGGCGCCGGCATCTCGATCGCCCTCGCAATCGGCGCCGTCGTCGCGCCGTTCGCGCTCGGCTCATCGGACCTCCGCCTGGCGCAGGTCGTGTTGGCGCTCATCGTGATCTTCACGTCGATCGTGGCGATCACCGGGTTCTCGGGTCACCTCACGTTGGGTCAGGCATCTATTGCCGGGTCTGGTGCGTTCTTCACCGCTCGAGCGGCCAATGGCCTCGACGTGCCGGTACTCGTCGCGATGCTCATCGGCGGTCTCGTCGCCATGGGCCTCGGCCTGCTCGCCGGCTATCCGGCGCTACGACGCAAGGGCTTGTTCCTCGGCCTCACCACGCTTGGCCTCGCGCTGATCATCGACCGGTTCGTGTTCAACGCCCGCATGTTCAAGGGCGGGCCGGGTGGCCTCACGATGGAGCGCCCGCACTTGTTCGGCCTCGACCTGACCGGTGACCGCGCCTTCTTCTTCTTCGAACTCGTCGTCGTCGCGCTGACGCTGGCGCTCGCCCACAACCTGCGCAGCGGTCGACTCGGTCGTGTCCTCGCCGCGATGCGTGACTCGGAAACGGCAACCCAGTCGATCGGCATCAACCTGCGCCGGGCGAAGCTGTTCGTCTTCGGCGTGTCGTCGTTCATGGCGGGCATTGGGGGTGCGCTGCTTGCGCAGTCGAGCCGCAACTGGGACAACGCGACGTTCAACCCGGTGCTCGGCCTGTTCTGGTTCACGGCAGTTGTCGTGTGTGGCATCTCGTCGATCGGCGGCGGTGTGCTCGCGGCGATCCTCTACGTGTTCATCCCGCGCCAACTGAACCTGGACATCCAGAGCGCCATCGGCCTGTTCGGCATCGGCGCAGTATTCCTGGGCCGCCTGCCGGGTGGACTGATCGCGCAGCCGCAACGACTCGCCTCGTTGTTCCGTGCGTGGGTGGCGCGCAAGCGCGTCGAGGCACGCGCCCCGTTGCCCGCCGCTCCACCAGCGCCAGTCGCATCCGTGTTTGCGGAGACAGTGTTGAAGGAGGCGGCCCGATGAGCGAGCCAGTGCTCGTCGCCCGCGACATCGTCGTCCGCTTCGGTGGCCTCGTTGCCGTCGACAACGTGTCGCTCGAAGTCGCGGCCGGGGCGGTCACGTCGCTGATCGGTCCGAATGGTGCGGGCAAGACCACGACCTTCAACGCGCTCACGGGCTTCAATACGCCGACATCGGGTCAGGTGTTTCTCGGTGACCGCGAAGTGACCGATCTTTCGCCCGATCAGCGCGCGCAGGCCGGCATGGCCCGCACATTCCAGCGGCTCGAGATTTTCACCGGCATGAGCGTGCGGGAGAACCTCCAGGTCGCTGCGGAAGCCGCCACGCCCGGCCGCACGTTCACCCGCATCTTCCGTCTCCGGGACCCCCTCGAGCCCGAGGTCACCGCAACGGTCGACGACGTGCTCGAACTCGTCGGCCTCGGCGACGTGCAGCATCGTCTTGCGGGATCGCTGTCCACCGGCGTGCTGCGGCTGGTCGAACTCGGCCGCGCGCTCTGCACCGGTCCGACCGTCCTGCTGCTCGACGAGCCGTCCAGTGGTCTCGACGAGGAAGAGACCGACGCCATGCAGCTCGTCCTCACCGACGTCGCGGCGAACGGCGTCGGCATTCTGCTGGTCGAACACGACGTCGACCTCGTGATGGCGTTGTCGCAACGGATCTACGCGCTCGACTTCGGGCAGCTGATCGCGTCGGGCACGCCCAAGGAGATCGCGGCCAACCCCGTCGTGCGCGAGGCGTACCTCGGCACCCTCGAGGAGGACGCGTCGTGAACCACGCGCTTTCACTGCGCAACGTGCGCGCCGGCTACGGCCGCATCGAGGTACTCCACGGCGTCACGATCGACGTGCCGAAGGGCGCCGTCGTCGCACTGCTCGGCCGCAACGGCATGGGCAAGACCACGACGCTACGCGCTATCTCGGGCACCATCCCCGTCACGTCGGGCGAGATCCGGCTGGAAGGTCGTCGCATCGACAACCGTCGCGCCAACGCAGTTGCGTCGCGTGGGCTCGTGCTCGTACCAGAGGGCCGCGGCGTCTTCCCTGGGCTCAACGTGCGCGACAACCTCGCGATCGCACATCGCAGTGGTGGCGCAGCCGCCGGCACGTGGGACGACTTCTGCCACGAAGTGACCCATGCGTTCCCCGTCCTCGGCCAACGCATGGATCAGCAGGCCGGGCTGCTGTCCGGTGGCGAGCAGCAGATGCTCGCCGTGTCGCGCGCGCTTGCCGGTGACCCGAAGGTGCTCATGTTCGACGAGCTATCGATGGGCCTTGCACCGATCATCGTCGAGCAACTGATGGACCGCGTCGCGGCGTTGCGCGACGAGGGCCGCACGATCGTGCTCGTCGAGCAGTACCTCACTCACGCAATGAAGTTGGCCGACCTCTGCTACGTGCTCGCCAAGGGCAAGGTCGAATGGGTCGGCGAACCCGGCGAGTTGAAGTACATGCCCAACGCCACGGGCTTCCTCTCCGCCTAACTCACTTCTGTGCGGGCGTAGGAGGGCTAGGCCCACCCACAGACGCACAGAACGCGGTCAGTTGCCTTGTTCGAGTGCGGGTTGGGAGAACTGGTTCGCGTCGGCGTAGCAGTAGGGGAACTTGTTGGTGGCTTCGGTCCAGCCGCCGGCCGAGTCGAGCCAGCGGTTGACGGCGAAGCACTGCTCGACCTTGCTGCCCGTCGACGCCTTGCCCCAGTCGAGGCCGACGTGCAACCCGTTGCCGGTGTACTGGACCAGGCCGTTCAGATGCTTCACAAGCCCTTTGCGGGTGGGCGACGGAGTGTCGATGTACTCCCGCATCATCTGGGCCAGGACCCATGACTCGAGCGCCCACTGGTGGACGGGCAGTCCCGGCTGGTAGCGCTTGTACGCCTCGCGGAACTTTGCGACTTCGGGTACCGACGTCGCCATGTAGTTCTTGGTCGAACTCGGCACGTAAACGGAGTTGCGGCACGTGTCGTTGTAGTTGTTGCCGACGCTGTCGCCCATGGCGACGATGGTCGACACCTTCGCCTTCACGCTGAACTTGCGTCGCTCCATCGCGTCACACAGCTTGCGGTTGGCCCCATCGTCCATCGTGTCGAAGATGATCTGTGTGCCCTCGCGTTGCATCTGCGCGACCGCGGAGTCGAAGCTCGGTGCGGCGAAGGACACCGTGTACTCGGTGACGTCGAAGCCCTCGATCTTCATGCCCTTGGCAAACCCCTGACCAGCCTGCTTGGACTCGTCGATGTCGTATTCGAAGACGGCGCCCTTTGTGATGTTCAGGTTCTGCTTGAACCAGCGGAAGATGCCGGTGGGATACAGCAGATTGCCGTTGACACCGACGGTCTTGCCGTCCCGGGCGTAGCCGTTCTGGTAGATGCTGAAGAAGGTCGGGTAGCGGTAGTAGCTGTTCGTGATCGGGAAGCCGAGTACCGGGATCTCGCGATCGGCGAGGTACTGCGCAGCGCCGCCGAACGAGCGCGAGTTCGCGCCGACGATGGCGAAGACCTTGTCGCGTTCGACGAGTTGTTGCGCGCATTGCAGGTCGCGGTTGCGATCCTCTCGATCGTCACACGTCTTGAGCACGATCTTGCGACCGTGGATACCCCCGGCCGCGTTGACGGCTGCCGCCCAGGCGCGCATGCCTCGCACGGCCGGTGCGAATGCGTCGCCGAGCACGCCGTTCTCGGCGGTGATGTTCCCGATGACGATCGAATTGGTGGTGACACCGACATCGCTCGCGGTGTTCGGTCCGTCGTCGCTGGCCGAGACCTTGCCGTCATCGGTGGGCAAATCGACGGCCGATGGCGCGTTGCCGTTGCCGTCGGTTGTCGACTGATCGTCGACCGAAGAGTCCGTCGCATCACTCGACGGCGCATCACTCGACGACGAGCCGCGGGCGAGCTGGCGCGTCGTGACCTTCGTCGACGAGCCCTGAGCGAAGTCCGAGTCCGGCAATCGCGTGCCACACGCTGCGAGGGTGATACCCGACAACAACAGTGCGGCCACGCGACGCCAGCTCATGATTCGTCCTTTAGTTGCCTTGCTCCGACGCAGGGGTGACGTACTGATTTGCGTCCGGATAACAGAACGGGAATCCCTTGGTGGCTTCGGTCCAACCGTTCTCGGAGTCGAGCCATCGGGAGATCGTGAAGCAGTCCTTGACCTTGGTGGCTGCGGGATCGATCTTCTCCCAGTCCAAGCCGACGTCGATACCGTCGCCCTTCCACTGCACGAGCCCGTTCAAGTAGCTGACGAAGCCCTTTCGCGTGGGTGACGACGTGTTCGCGTACGACTTGAACAGGTTGCCCATCATCCAGGCTTCGAGCGCCCACTGATGCACGGGCAGGCCCGGCTGGTAGCGCTTGTACGCCTGACGGAACTTCGCGATCTCGGGCACCGACGTCGCTTGGTAGTTCAGCGTCTGGCCGGGAATGAACACCGAGTTGCGGCACGTGTCGTTGTAGTTGTTGCCGACGGTGTCGCCCATTGACACGATCGTGGACACCTTCGCCTTCACGCTGAACTTGCGACGCTCCATCGCGTCACACAGCTTGCGGTTGGCGCCGTCGTCCATGGCGTCGAGGATGATCTGCGTCCCCTGACGCTGCATGTCGGCAACGGCCTGGTCGAAGCTGGGCGCGGCGAACGACACGACGTACTGCGTCACGGAAAAGCCTTCGAGTTCGAGGCCTTTCTTCATGAAGTCGCCGGCCTGCTTCGACTCGTCGACGTCGTAAGCGAACACGGCCGCCTTCGTGATGTTGAGGTTCTGCTTGAACCAGCGGTAGATGCCCGACGTGCTGACGAGGTTGCCGTTGTAACCGACCGTCTTGCCGTCGCGCTTGTAGCCGTTTTGGTACACGCTGAACATCGTCGGGTAGCGATAGAAGCTCGCCGTGATCGGCTCACCGATGACGGGAATGCCGCGGTCGGCGAGGTACTGCGCCGAACCACCGAAGGCGCGACTGTTCGTCGCGATCAACGCGAACACCTTGTCCTTCTCGATGAGTTGCTGCGCGCACTGCAGGTCGCGGTTGCGGTCCTCGCGGTCGTCACAGGTCTTGAGAACGACCTGGCGCCCGTGGAAACCGCCGGCGGCGTTGATGGCCGCCGCCCAGGCGCGCATGCCGCGCGCGCTCGGGGCGAACGCATCGCCGAGCACACCGTTCTCCGCGACGATCGTGCCGATCGTGATGCTCGTTGCCGTGACGCCGACGTCGCTCGCGGTGTTCGGGCCGTCGGCGGTCGCGGCGCCGTTACCGCCACCGTTCGACGAGTTACCGCTGCCGCCGCTCGACGGATCACTCCCGGAGTCCGAGCCGTCGTCAGTCGCTGCGTTGTCGCCCGATGACGAATCGCTGCCATCGGTCGTCAAGTCATCGCCGGACGAGTTGTCGTTGTTGCTCGAGTCGCTGTTGTTGGTGACGCCTTGTGTCTGCACCTGCGCGAAATCCGATTCGGGCAGGCGCGTTCCGCAGGCCGCGAGCAACAAGCTCCCCAGCAACAGCGCGAAGACGCTGCGGATAGCGCGATTGGTCACGGATTCTCCCGAATGAACTTGTAGACCCCAGCCATGTTCCTGTTCACCTTTTCCGGTAGCGGATGAATGGTGCCGCCCATCGCCCGGGTCCCCCAGACGATCTTGGCGGTACGTTCGACAAGCGCCGCGTTGTGCAGCGCCTTCTCGACCGTGGACGCGCACGTCACGAGGCCATGGTTGGCCACGAGCGCGGCGCCGCGATCGGCGAGCTTCGATGCGACTTCGTCGCCCAAGTCGGCCGAGCCGGTGAGCTTGTAGTCGCAGCACGGCACCTCGCCGCCGAGGTACACGACGACCTCTTCGATCACGGCCGGGATCGGCTCGTGGGCGAGGGCGAACATCGTCGCGTAGACGGCGTGCGTGTGAATCACGCAGCCGAGCTCGGGATAGAGCCGCAGCGCGCTCAGGTGCAGATCCTTCTCCGTGGTCGGCGAGCGATGCCCTTCGACGACGTTGCCCTCCATGTCGACGACCACGAGATCGTCGAGGGTCATCGTGTCGTAGGCCACCGACGACGGCGACAGGCACACGAGCCCACCTTCGAGGCGACCGCTGATGTTGCCCGACGTGCCTTCGACCAGCCCGTCCTCGAGCATCTTCTTGGCGCCGGCCAGAACAGCTTCCTTGGTTGTCGTCGGGCTCGTCTTGGTGTCGCTCATGATCGGACCTCCGGGTTCACAAGATTGCTCGGGTTTTCGCCGCGAAGGAGCGCGGCCAGCCCGTCGGCGATGAGGGTGGTGTGATTCGTCTCGGTGTCGTAGGTAGCGCCACCCACATGTGGGGCGACAACGACGTTCGGCAACGCGAGCAGCGGGTGGTCGACGGCGATGTTCTCGCCTTCGAAATGGTCGAGACCGGCACCGGCGAGGCGCCCGGCCTGGAGGGCGGCGACGAGGCCGTCAAGGTCGTGCAGGGCCGCGCGGGCCGAGTTGATGAAGATCGCGCCTTCCTTCATGTTCATGAAGCGATCGGCGGAGACGAGACCCATCGTGTCGGGCGTGACGGCGGCGTGCATCGACACCACGTCGGCTTCTGCGATCAGGTCGTCGACCGAATGCGTCGCGTCAGGAGCGAAGGGGTCGGCGGCGATGACCTTCATGCCGAGGCCCTCGAGGCGCCACTTGGTGGCACGCCCGACGGCGCCGAGACCGATGAGACCAGCCGTGCGGCCCGCAAGCTGCCAGGCGCGAAAGCGCTGATACGGGATCGTGCCGTCGCGGTACACCTGGCCCTCACGAACGTCCTGGTCGGCGCGCAGGATGTGGCGGTTGACGGCGAACAACATCGCGATCGTCATCTCGGCGACGGCGTCGGCGTTGCGACCCGGTGCGCGCAGCACGGGAATGCCGGCGGCGGTGGCGCCCTCGACGTCGACGTTGGTGGGGTCGCCACGCGTCGAACCGATCGCGGTGAGCGGCAGATCGAAGACCGGGCCCTTACAGCTGTCCGCCTCGCAGATGAGGATCGTCGCGCCGACTTCCTTCGCCTTCTCGGCCAGCTTCTCGCTGTTGAACAGACGCAGCGGGTTGTGGTCGATCCACGGGTCGACGATGACCTCGCCCAGACCCTTGAGCGTGTCGACGCCCGGACCGCGCAACGGCGCTGTCGAGTAAATCAGCTCGCTCATCCGCGCGACCTCGCGTCGGCCGCGACGGCCGCGAGGTCCGCCGGGTAGGTCTTGGCTGCGAACAACATGACGATGCCTCCAATGGCAAAGGACGGGGTGAAGATGGCGAGCGCGGTGGCAAGACCGGTGCGGTCGGACACGATGCCGACGAGCCAGGGCGCCAGCGCCGAAAGCGCGCGCACGATCGAACGAATAGCGGCGGCACGGCCGCGCAGCTCGCCGGGCACGACGTCGGACGTCAGCGCTTCGCTCGGGGCGACGGGCGCCGTCAGGCAGAAGCTGCCGAAGAACATCAAAACCGCTACGAGCGTCAGCGAGTGCACGTAGAACGCGGGGAAGAAGAACACCGCAGCCAAGATCGACAGCACGGAGCTGACGTAGACGCGCGCGTTGAGCACGCCGCGGGCGAGCAGCTTGTCGGAGATCTCGCCACCGAGCACGAGGCCGAGCGCCGCACCCGCGCCGATGGCCGGCAGGTACGCGCTCGCCTTGGTCGCCGACAGATCGAACTGGCGCTTGAAGAACTCGACGCCCCACACGCCGAGCGCGTTGAGCAGGAAGCCCGAGATCGTGAGCGACATCAGGCCGAACCACATCGACTTGATCTTCACGAGCTCCCGCATGACGTCCATCCACGACGCGTCGTCGTAGGTGTGGTCGACGGGTTGTTCTTCGTCGAAGAAGGACTCTTCGAAATGGAAGGCGCGGTCCTGCGCGCCGCGTACCGGCTCGGGCAATCGCATGAGCAGCAGCACGGAGATCACGCCGAACGGGATCCACATCCAGAATGCGCTGCGCCAACCGAAATGGTCGACGAGCACGCCCGACAGGCCAATCCCGAGCAGCCCACCGAGCGCGCCGCCGAGTTGGTACCGGCCCATCATGCGGGCGCGCTTTTCGACGGCGTAGTAGTCCGACATCAGCGAGAAGCTCGCAGGGCCGTTCGCTTCGACGGCGCCAACCCCGAGCCGCGTGATGAACAACAACGCGAAGCTCGGCGCGATCGCACCGAGACCCATGCAGCTGGTCCAAATGACGATCGCGATGACGAGCAACATGCCGCGCTTCCACCGGTCGGCTAGCGCGCCGATCGGCATGCCGCCGACGACCCCGACGAGCACCATCGCCGCTGCGAGCGCGCCGAGCATCTGGTCGCTGACGTGGAACTGGCGCTGGATGCCGTCGAAGGCCTGCGCGAGGGACTGCTTTTCGCCCTGTTCGAGCATCAACGTCGAAGCGAGCGCGACGACGGGGAAGGCCCCGTACTTCACCGCTCCTCGCGTCGACGTTTGTGTCATCAGCCCCAGCCTCTGACGGTTTACGCCGTTGCTTCGGTCGGAAGTTCGACCACGACTTCGCCCTTGCACATCACGGCGTCGAGTTGGTTGCGCATTTCGAGCTTGACGCGCACCTTGTGCTTGCGACGCCGCTCGGTGAACTTGTCGACGACCTCACCGGTGATGAACGTGGCGTCACCCGTGAAGGCCGGGTTGCGGTACTGCGCGGTGCTCGAGGTGATGAAGCCCCACTCGCCCGCCCACGCCGCGACGTAGTCGATCACCCACGCGCCCATCGACGCGCCGTAGCCGTAGCCACGCGGCATGCCGACGTGCTCGGCCCACTTGGGCTGGAGGTGACCACGCGACGGGCCGTAGTACGCACCGTCGGTCAGTTCCGGGTTCGTGCGCTCCATGCGACGGTCGCCTTCGAAACCGGCCATTTCCTTCGTGTACCCGAGCTCTTCGGCGCGGACCGTGGTCGGGCCCTTGGCCGTCGCACCCCACGTCGTCATCGGGTAGGCCCGCCACTCGGTCGTGAAGCTGGCCAGGCTGTGCGGCCCGAGGATGTTCTCCGCCAGCTGATCGCCGACGTTGACCGACTCCCAGTAGCGAGGGTCGTGCTTCAGGTTCTGGATCTGGTCGATGTAGGCGAGCTTGCGCTCTTCGAGGCTCGCCAGTTCCTCCTCGGACCACACCGGGTCGAGGTTCTCCTTGAACATCTTCTTCTCTTTGGCATCGCGCACTTGGTAGCGGATCGCCGTCGATCGCTGCATCGCGATCCGCTCGCCCTTTTGGTTGATGTAGAGGGTGTCGCCGCGCTGGAAGCAGGTCGGCCCCGCGAAGCCGGTGTTGGTGACCTTGTAGTCGTAGGGCATGCGGTGGCAGACCAACTTGTCGCCCGGGTAGATACGAGGTCCGAAGAACCACCAGTCGTCGCCACCGAAGATCAGGTGCGAGTTCGGGATCTTGCCGACCTGCGCCGGTGAGCAGCCGTGGCTGGTGTCGGTCGCGACGGTGAAGGACTGCGGCGCCACGATCGTGCCGAAGCGCGACTCGGCCGCCCACGTCTCGTCGTAGTGCAGCGGGTTCGGGTAGTGCATGCCCTGCACCCACCGGCGGATGTCGTTGACGGCGACGGGCTCCTTTAGCTCGCCCGGCTCCATGGGCACGCCCATGTACTGGTCGAGGTCGGACGCGTCCAACGTTTCTTCTTGGCTCACAGTTTCTCCAGTACCAGCGCGATGAGTTCGTCGTCGCGCACCTTGGTCTTGCTCGCGGTCATGGGAATTTCGCCGTCCTCGAAGAACAGCACGCGCTTGGGCACCTTGTAGGACGCCACGCGTTCCTTGAGGAAGGCGACGATGTCTTGCTCGGTTGCTTCGCCCTTGAGTTCGATGCAGGCGACGACGAGCTCCCCCAGCCGTTCGTCGGGCACGCCCACGATGCGGGCGACCTTGACGGGTTCGCACGCACGCAGCGCGACCTCGATCTCCGCGGGCGACACGTTGGCCCCACCCGTCTTGATCATCTCGGTCGAGCGGCCCTCGTAAACGAGGTGGCCGTGCTCGTCGAGGTGGCCGGTGTCGCCGGTGTGGAAGAACCCGTCGGCGTCGAAGCACTCGTCGGGCGTCTTGCCGACGTAGTGCTTCATGAGCGTGGGGCCTTTGACGCAGAGCTCGCCGTCGTCGGTGATGCGCAACTCGTTGCCGGGGAGGATCGCACCGACGGATTGCTTCATCGTGTCGCGCGGCGTGTCGTAGCGATGGGCGGCGAAGAAGCTGCACGTCTCGCTCATGCCGTAACCGGTCGGGTTCTGCCAGTTCGTGTCGCCGTCGACCTTCGGGTGCCGAGCGAAGGCGGACTTTCCGAACACCTTGGTCATGTGGCTGAGGTCGGTGGTTGCCCAGTCGGCGTGTTCGGCCATGGCCTGGGTCTGATGCGGAAGGCAGTACACCTCGTCGACGCGCTCGGCTTCGAGCAGCTTGAGCGCGGCGCCGGGCTCGAACGTCTCCTGCAACACGAGGCAGCCGCCGTTGGCAAAGGTGCCGCCCATCGCACCGTCGAAACCGGCAGTCCAGAACAGTGGGAAGGCCGTCCACACGCGGGAGGTCCGGTCGCGACCGAAGATCGTCGCGTTGTTCCGAAACGAGATGACGTGCGCCCGGTGGCTGTGCACCATCCCCTTCGGCCGGCTGGTCGTCCCCGACGAGTAGATGATCACCCCGTCGTCGTCCGCGTCGAGCGTTCTGTGCGGCTCTGGACGGGCTGAGCCCTCTGTCAGCCGCACAGAAGCGTCGAGGACGAGGTCGGCGCCGCAGTCGTCGATCATGAAGTCGAGTTCGGGCTTCGGGGCGAAGGTCGACAGGGGCACAACAACCGCACCGGCCATTGCGGCACCGAAGATGGAGAACACCATCTCGGGCCGGTTGCGCATGACGATGGCGACGGTCCGCGCGTCGCCCAGGTTCACCGACACCCGCTGGGCGTGGTTGAACACGTCGGCGTACGTGAAACGCTGGTCTTCGAACACGATCGCCTCGTTGTCGGCGAAGCGATCCGCGAGGTCTTCGAGGAAGCCGCCCAGCGTGTCGGGGTTCACGCGTGCGCACCACCGTGCGGGAACAGCCCGACGAAGCCGAGCTCCGCGATCGCGTCGGCGAGCAGGGCGGCGGTGCGCTCGGCCCCGAACGGCAACCGCAGCGCCGGTTGGATGTGCCGGGTGATGACCGAGATGTCGTACTCGTCACACACGCCCGACGCGCCGTGGAGCTGCTGGCACGTCCGCAGCACGGCACGGGCGACGTCGATCGCGTGCACGCGCAGCGCCAGCACGTCGGGCGACGCGTGCTCGATGTCCTCGGACACGCGCCACAACGTGAACTGCGCCAGTTCGCGCAAGCCGGCAACGGCCACGGCCGCGTCGGCGAGCATGAACTGCACCGCCTGGAACGTGGCGATCGGCTTGCCGAACTGAATGCGATTGCTGACGTGATCCGCCGCGAGCTCGACAGCCCGATCTGCGGTGCCGAGGATTTGCCAACTCGTCAGCGTCAGCCACAACAAGGCATCGCTGCTCGCGTCGCCCAGCTCGTCACCGGGCACAACGTCGCCGACGAAGCGCCCCAACCTTCCGAACTGGGGCGGGCTGGCGCCCGAAACGGCCTCGTACGCGACCCAGTTCGCCGGCGAGGCGACGCGCCACGCCGGAAACAGGTCGGCGTGGTGGATGCGGGTGCCCACGGCGACCGGAACGCCGTCGGCGTCACGCAACAGCGCACTCACGACGGGATACGGCAGCGCCACGCGGCCGGCTTCGTAGGCGAGGACCGCGGCGGCGGCGAGGTTGTCGAGATCGGCGCGCGGGTCGATGTCGTCGCCGCCGAGCGCCTCGAACGCGCGGGCCGCATCAGCACGACGAGACGGGTCGTCCTCGCAATGCAGCACATACTCGCCACCACCGAGGGCTTCGAACGCTTTACGCGCTGCTTCGCCAAACTCGAGGGCGTCGGACGGAAGGGTCGGATTCATCCCTTGGCCGCCGCTCCGAGGAGATCGCGCGACACGATCATTCTCTGCACCTCGATCGTGCCCGACGCGACGGTCGCCGCCTGGGCGTAACGCCAATGGTCCTCGACGGCACCGTGCAGCGGGGCGCTGAAGCCCGCCTCGAGCGACTCGTCTTCGATCGCCTGGAACAACACCTCGGCAACGGCCTGGTCGCACTGGGTCACGGCGATGCGTGCGGCCGATGCCAGCACGTCGGGTGTCTCCCCCGTCTCCTGAGCGCGCACCGTGCGGTACGCGAGCAGTCGCGCGACGCGCGTCTGCACCAGCGCGCGTGCCCACTGCGCATGCAGCGACGGCGGCAGCTGATCCCACACCGGCGCGAGTTCACGGCCCAACGCGCTCAGCAGCCGTTCGCAGCGCGCATACCGCGCGATGCCGACACGCTCGTGCGCCAACGCCTTGCGGATGACGGCCCAGCCGCCGCCGACGCCACCGAGCACCGCGTCGGGGCCGACGCGCACGTCGTCGAAGAACACTTCGTTGAGGTGGTGGGGACCGAGCATCGACTTGATGGCACGCACCGTGATGCCGGGCGTGTCCATCGGCACGATGAACATCGTGATGCCTTCGTGCTTCTCGCCTTCGCCGACCCGGGCGGCGAGCACGCACCATTGGGCCATGCCGGCGTAGGACGTCCAGATCTTCTGACCGCTGATCGAATATCCGTCGCCGACTTCCGTCGCCCGCGTCTTGAGCGAAGCGAGGTCGGAACCGGCGTCGGGTTCCGAGAAGCCCTGGCACCAGATGACCTCGCCTTTGGCGATCGCGGTGAGGTGCTGCGCCTTCTGCTCGTCGGTGCCGAAGCCCATGATCGCAGGGCCAACCCAGTTGACACCCATGTACTGGGCGCCGCGAGGTTCGTGGTGCGCCCACATTTCTTCGCGCACGACGGTCTGGGCCCAGTGCGAACCGCCGCCGCCGCCGAACTCCGTCGGCCAGGTGATCGTCAGCAGGCCTTCGTCGGCGAGCGTTTTGCAGAACTGTTGGGCGACGTCGAGATCGGCGGGATCACTGGTGAAAGCGCCGAGATAGCCCTCGGGGATGTGTTCGGCGATCAGCGCACGCAGCCGAAGCCGAAGCGCGTCTGCATCCTCACCAAATTCGAAATCCACACTTCCCCCTCCGAAAGTTGACACGAATGTTAGACGGTAGGTTGACCCCAATGCCCAAGCCGATTGCCGACGTTTTCCGGGACTGCGAACCCACCCGGGAAGCCCTCGTCACGCGCTCCCAGCGGCTCACCTACGGGGAACTCGACGAACTGTGCTCCCGGGCGACGGGGGCGCTCGCCGCCATGGGCGTCAAGAAAGGCGATCGGGTCGCCGCCACCCTCGGAAACGACGTGGAAGTGGTCGCGGCGTTCCACGCGACCATGCGTTTGGGAGCCATCTGGCTGGGGATCAACAAGGCGCTGGCCCCGCCCGAGCGGAAGTACATCCTCGAGGACGCGGGCGCGTCGATCTACCTCGAGGACGACCTCGAACTGCGCGCCGCCTTCGAGGACGCCTCGCCTCGTGAAGCAGTCGATGTCGATCCGTTCGCTCCCGCCGGGATCGCGTACACGAGCGGCACGACGGGATATCCGAAGGGCGCCGTCCACTCGCAGTACAACCTGCTCATGCCCGGCCAGATGGTCGTGGAGTCCCGCGGTTACGACGCAACTCTTCGGAAGGGCGACTGCTTCGCCCTCACCATCCTGAATCTGCAGATCCTCACGACGTTGCTCACCGCGCAGGCGGGCGGCACTGCGATCGTGATGGACCGCATCGACGCGACGGGCGTTATGGAGTGGATTCGCGACGAGCGGGTCACGTTGTTCAACGGGCCGCCGGCGCTGCTGCACTCGCTCGCGCACGACGACTCGATCAAGGCGTCGGACCTCTCCTCATTGGAAGAGGTTTGGACCGGCGGCGCCGACTGCCCCGAGGCGATTCGTCGTGCCTTCGAGGACAAGTTCGGCTTGCCGGTACTCGCGACCTACGGCCTCACCGAAGCACCGACCATCGTCGCCATCGATCCCGCCGACCGACCGCACGTCAGCGGAGCGAGCGGCCATCCGCTCCCCCATCTCGACGTGCGCATCGTCGACGAGGAAATCTGCGTCGCACCCGCGGACGATCGGTACAAGCCGATGCTCGGCTACTGGAACCGCGCGGAGTCGGCGGTGGTCGACGGGGTACTGCACACGGGCGACGTCGGCTTCGTCGACGACGACGGCTATCTGCACGTGCGCGACCGCAAGTCGCTGCTGATCATCCGCGGCGGTGCCAACGTCTATCCGGCCGAGGTCGAGCGGGTGTTGCAGGAGGTCGACGGCGTGGCCGCGTCTGCCGTCATCGGCGTGCCCGACGAACGACTCGGCGAACGCGTCGTCGCGCTCATCGAAGGCTCGGCCGACGAGGACGCGCTGCGCGCGCACTGCTTGGCGAACCTCGCGAAGTACAAGGTGCCCGAGCGCTTCGTGTTCGTCGATGCGTTCCCTCGCAACGCGATGAACAAGATCATCCGCCGCGAACTCGCGGAACTGCTCTGACTCGTCTGACGTCGTCAGATGCCGCGGAGGGTGCCGCCGTCGATCGCCAGCGTCGCGCCGGTGATGAACGCGGCGCGCTCGCTCGCCAGGAAGACGATCGCGTCGGCGATCTCTTCGGGCTTCGCCATGCGCTTGATGGCGATGCGCATGCGGCCGAGCATGCGCTCCATCACTTCGTCGACGGTCGACCCAGCACGCTCGGCGGCGGCCTGGGCGTTCTCCATGACCGATTCGGTCAGCGTGATGCCGGGCACGACGGAGTTGCTGAGCACGCCGTAGCGGGCGTACTCCTGCGACAGCGACTTCGACAGGTTGAGCATTGCGGCCTTCGCAGCGGAGTACGCGGCGAACGTCTTGTCGGCTTCGACACCGTCGATCGACGAGTTGTGCACGATGCGACCCCACCCACGTTCCTTCATCGTGTTCGCCGCGGCGACCGACAGCCGCGCCGCGCTGAAGAA
This sequence comes from Actinomycetota bacterium, assembly GCA_048498715.1. GTDB lineage: Bacteria > Actinomycetota > Acidimicrobiia > Acidimicrobiales > JACCXE01 > JACCXE01. Next base: position 179,759 of record JBEHXL010000002.1, read on the forward strand.
GTTCCAGTCGAAGGACTTCTGCCAGTCCTCAGCCTTGAGTTCTGACAGGTAGGCCGGCTTCGTGCCGCCGGCGTTGTTGATGAGGATGTCGATGCGGCCGAAGACGCGCACGCACTCCGCGACGATCGCGTCGGCGGCGGCTTCCGCTTCGACGTCGACGGTCATCACGTGCGCGTCGTGTCCGATGCCCTTCGCGGCGAGTTCCAGGTTCTCTGTGTCACGTCCGCACAGCAACACGTGCGCGCCTTCACGGACCAGCGCAGTGGCGACCGCACGCCCGATGCCGCGCGATGCTCCGGTGACGATCGCGGCGCGACCCTCGATTCCCAGATCCATTAGAGGCGGTACACCCGCTCGGCGTTGCCGGCGAAGAGTGCGTCGCGCTCGTCGTCCGAGCAGCCCGAGGTCAGCTCGGTGAACGAGGTGAACAGTTCGTCGAGCGTGCCGTGCATGCCGTCGACGGGGAAGTTCGACGCGAACATGCAGCGGTCGACACCGAACACGTCGATGGCGTGCTCGATCCACGGGCGAAGCGTGTCGGGCGCCATCGAACCGAGCGGCATCGCCAGCCCCGACAGCTTGCATACGACGTTCGGGCCGACGGAGGCGAGCGCGTCGAGGCCGACCTTCCACTCGGCGAACTCCTCGTCCGTGCCGCTACGTGGCCAACCGGTGTGCTCGACGACGACGGACAACGAGTCGTGACCCGCCAGTCCCTCTGCCGCGAGGCCCAGCCCGTCGGTCTTCGCCATCAACTCGAAGATCAATTCGCGCTCGGCGAGGGCGCGCAGAACGTCGTCCGAGGGCAGCGGTGACTTGAACTGGCCCATCGGCCGCACGCCACGGAATTTCGTCGCACCCATCTGCTTGTCGAGCAGCTCGATGGACTGCGCGTCGCTTTCGGTCGGCGGTAGGCCACCGATGATCGCCGAGATCTCGTCCCGGCCGTTCAGCTCGAGCGTTTCGTCGATCGAGTTGAGACCGGTAGCCGCCGCAACGTTCACGAGGCCGACCACGTTCCAGCCCGGAGACTCGTCGCGGTAGATCTCGCCGTTGAAGAGTCGCTCCATGCCCTTCGTGTCGCCCATGTTCAGCTGCTGGCGACCCGACAGATACGGATACCAATCGGTACGAGCCGGATCCCACAGGTGCACGTGGCAGTCGACGATGCGGGCGGGCTTGTTCATCGGGTCATGCTCCTCAGCGCGCCGTCGAACCACGACGGGATCTCGGGACCACCGAACGTCAGGCTGGCCGACGGATGCGGGTGGCTCTTGATACCGACCCACCCGTCGCCCACGGCGAGTTCGGCTCCCGACAACGCAACCGCCTCGGTACTGCACAACAGATACGCGGCGAATTCAGCCGTCGTGCGTTCCGCGCCGCGCGTCTCCACAGCGACGGCGAACGCGGCGACGCGGTCGCCGGTCGCCTTACGCGATGAACGCGAAAGCTGCGCGGCGGCCTGTGCGCGCGACCGACCCGAAGACAACGTCGCGTCGGTGAGCGTCACGATGCGCACCGGCTTGTCCGTCGCAGCCGCGTAGTCGGCGGCACCACGAGCGAACATCGCGTCGGCGTAGATCTCCTCGACGATCGTCTCGTGCTCCTGCAGCGTCCGCTCCCAATCAGTTGCCGCCGTTGACTCTTCGGCGCCCGAGAGCGCGACCACGATCGCGTCGGCTTCACCCTCGAAGGCCGCGCCAATCGTGCACTTGACGCCACGCGCTTCGAGCGCACTCGCGACTGCGGCGCCGAGGTCGGGGCGATCGGTGACGATCGCGCAGGCCGACACGTCGCCCGCTTCGGGCACGGTCGACTCGTCGAAGATGCCGACGAAGCGTGGGTTGCTTCCGCCGCCCGCGGTCTGGTTCTGCTCGGCCGCGATGAGCGCTTTGCCCCCGAAGGTCTCGAGGACATGGGGCAGCGACGCCACGTCGGCGGCGCGCACAACTTCGAGAAGGCGGGGCTGCTCGACGATCGCGACTTCCGAACCACCCGCGAACAGCACTTCACCGCTCATCCAGAACGGATCGTCGCTCACGAGGTACGCCGCGAGCGGACCGAGTTCTTCGGGCTGGGGCATGGAGCCGAGGTTGAGCCCACCCGTCGCCTTGCCCGCAGTCGGAGCACCACCGCCCAGCGCGGCCGTGACCATGCGGGTGACAGCGATCGGCGACATCGCGTTGATGACGACGCCGGGAGGCGCCTGCCAACCGAGTTGCCACGTGAGCGATGCGACCGCGCGCTTCGCGCAGGAATACGCACCCGCATCGGCAGCGCGCCAGCCCGAACCCGACGTCACACCGACGATGCGTCCGTGGCGCGCGTCGGCCATCACCGGCAGCGCCGCCTCGAGGACGTTGCGGTAGCCGTTCAGGTGCACGTCGAGCACGCTGCGCCAGTCGACGTCGCTGCCTTTCGCGAAGCCCGTGGGCCGGCTGATTCCCGCGACGTTGATGACGCCATCCACGCCCTTGAACTCGTCGACGAGGTCGTCGAACAAGTTGATGACGGCGTCACCGTCGGTGACCGAGATGTTCGCGGCGCGCGCCGAGCCACCGGCGGCGTTGATGCGGTCCGCCGTCGTGGGCTCACCTGAGCGGTCGCCGACAGACCCGTCGAGCGTGACCATCGGGTCGAGCGTGACGACGAACGCGCCTTGTCGCCCCAGCTCCAGAGCGATGGCGGCGCCGATGCCGTTGCCGCCGCCGGTGACGACGACGACTGGTTGGTTCGTCACGACAGTTCGAGGCCCTCGAGCGTGCCGGCGGCGAGCCAGCCCTCGAGGTGATCGCGATACGCGAAGTAGTCGCCGAAGCCGCGGCCCCACGACGAGTTGCGCGGGTTCATCGCGCCCGGGTCGCCCTCGTTGTTGATGCGCGACGGCGTGCACGCGGACATCACGTGCGAGCCGTCGACGTAGGTGTCGACGACTTCCTTCACCCACGCATCCTCGGCGTCCTGCGAGACGTTGAACGTGCGGCCGTCGAGTTGCTCGATCATGCCGGCGACGAACTCCGCGCCGAGCACGGCCAGCTGCGTGTAGTTGACCGTCACGACAGATTGCTGTGCCGGGGCGGGCATCACGAACAGGTTCGGGAAGTCGCGCGACAACATCCCGAACAGCGTCGAACAGCCCGGCGCGAACTTCTCCGCCAGCGTCACCCCACCAACACCGACGACTTCATGACCGGCCCGGCGCGCCAAGGGCGTCGCCTCCGCTTCGAAGCCCGTCGCGTAGACGATCACGTCGACCTCGTACTGATGCCCGTTCACGACGGGACCTTCCGCAGTGATCTTGTCGAAACCAGCGGGGCAGTCGACGAGCTCGACGTTGTCGTTGTTGTACGCCTCGAGGTACTCGTCGTGGAAGCACGGCCGCTTGCACAGGTAGCGGTACTGGGGCTTGAGGATCTCCGCCTTCGCCGAGTCCTTCACCACCTGGTCGACCCGCGCGCGGTGCTCCTCCATGATGCCGAAGTCGATCTCTTCGGCGCGGTGCATGTACTCCTCGAACGTCATGCCCTTCCACCGCGGCGCGTTGTGCACGACCGCGTAGTGGTGCGTCCACCCGTCGTCGATGAGGTCTTGCTCGACCGGACGCCCGAGCATGATCGCCTGCAGGTTCTCGTTACGCGCCTTCCACCATCCGGGCTGCAGCGAGTCGACGAACTCCGGTGGCGTGTCGCGATTGCCACGCACACCGATGGCCGACGGAGTGCGCTGAAACACGTAGACCTTGTCCGCCGACTCGGCCAACGCCGGCAACGCCTGGATGCCCGTCGCCCCGGTGCCGATGAGCGCAACGGTCTTGCCGCGCAACCCGTCGAGCCCACCCGCCGGTGAGCCGCCCGTGAACGCATAGTCCCAGCGCGCAGTGTGAAACGAGTGACCCGCGAAATCCTCCATGCCCGGAATCGCCGGCAGCTTCATGAGGTTCAGCAGGCCGACGGCCATCACGTAGTACGTCGCCGTGAACGAATCGCCGCGATCGGTCTCGACGCGCCAGACCTTGTCGCCCTCGGACCACGTGGCGGCGTTCACGCGGGTCTGAAAGAGCGCGTCGTCGTACAGCGAGTACTTGGTGGCGATGTTCTCGATGCAGGTGCGGATCTCTTCGCCGTACGCATAACGACGAGTCGGCACGTAGCCGAGTTCCTCGAGCATTGGGATGTAGCTGTAGGACTCGACGTCGCACATCACGCCCGGGTAGCGATTCCAGTACCACGTGCCGCCGACCCCACCCGCGAGGTCGACAATGCGGATCTTCTCGACACCCTTCATCCGCAGGTGCGCGCCGAGCGTCACCCCGGCGATACCGCCACCGATGATGCACACGTCGACGTGGTCGGAGACCGGGGCGCGTTCGGTGCGCTCGGTGAACGGGTCGTCGCGAAACTTCGCGAAGAACTCGTCGGTCGACAGGTCGCGAATATCGGAGCGGCCCGCCACCAAGCGCTTGTCGCGCTCAGCGAGGTACTTGGCGTGGACGGCTTCCTGATCGAAAGTTGACACCGCTGTTAGAACGTAGTCGTGAACGACCTCGATGCGATCAATCTCGGGCTGTTGGTCCTGCGTGTCTGGGTGGGCGTGGTGATGTTCGCCCACGGTTACCGGCACATTTTCGGCGGCGGCAAGATCCAAGGAACGGCAGGCTGGTTCGCCAGTCTCGGCATGAAGCCCGGCATCGTGCACGCCTGGCTCGCGTCGTTGACGGAACTGGGCGCGGCGGCCTCGCTGATCGCCGGCCTGGCGACGCCGCTCGGCGCCGCCGGCGTCATCGGCACGATGTTCGTGGCCTTCGTCACGAACCACCGCCCCAACGGCTTCTTCATCTTCTACAAGGGCGAGGGCTACGAGTACGTGGTGTCACTGATCGCCGCCGCATTCGCGCTGTGCACGCTCGGCGCCGGCCGGTGGTCGCTCGACCGCGCCCTCGACTTCACGTGGGCCAACGGCGACACCGGCCTCTACATCGGACTCGCCGGCTTCGCCGGTGCCATCGCGCTGCTGATCGGCTTCTGGCGCCCGGAGAAGAAGCCCGCCGCCTGAGGAATCCCGCACGGCTCGCTGCGTACCTACAGCTCGACGCCGGGCAGTTCCCGCTCGTTCGGGTCGGCGGGGTAGCCGCCGGCCGCGACGATCGTTGCGGCCATCGGTTTGAGGATCGCGAACAGCTCGTCGCGCTCGGCGTCGGTCAGGCAATCGAGCACGCGCGCCTCGCCGCGGTCGGTCAAGTCCTCGATCTCTACGCGCACCTTGATGGCCTTGTCGGTCAGCGTCGGCGTCTCGCCCTCGACGAGACCGAGGTCGCGCAAGCGCTGAAGCTCTGACGCGATCGGCTCCGAATCCCAGTGACGGCTCGCGAGGTACAGGCCGTGCGGCAGACCCCACCACAACTCGGTCATCATCATCATCTCGAGAGCGCTGAAGCCCATCGCGTTGTACGCCGCTGTGTGCGTGTCGCCGCGGTGCTCACGCACGAGGTCGGCCGCATGCCAGAGATCGCCGACGATCGTGCCCGGCCAGGCCTGCGACGCGAGTCCCGCGTAAAACGGGTGACCCGAGACCGGCGAGTTGTCGGCGATTCGTCGCAGCAATTCCGTCGCCCGTTCGGCGCCGTCGGGTGACGGGCCGAGGATGCGTTCGAGCTGTGCCGTCGCGCCCCGCACACGCGCCGTCCACCATTGCGACGGGCTCGCGCACTTCCACGCCGCTTCAAGCTGCTCGACCATGTGGTCCGGGTTGAACACGCCGAAAGCCGACGCAACGACGAGTGCGGGCGTTTCCCCGAGGCACGCGCCGCGACTCGCGTAGTACGGCGCCCAGAAGGCGTCGAGGTCGCCGAGCGCCTTGTAGGCCTCGGTCGCTTCGGGGGCGAAGTAGACAGCGGCCGCGAGCGGTTCCACGAGAGTGCCCAACCGACGAACGGGATGCGGTGCCATGAGTCGGCACCGTAATGCCGTTATCTCATACGGTGTCGGGCCATGTCCGAACCGCGCGTCACCATCACCATCGAAGACCACGTCGCCGACGTCCGTTTCAATCGTCCCGACAAGATCAACGCCCTCGATGGCAAGCAGTTCGCCGCGATCGTCGACGCCGGCGAAGAGCTGAAGCAGAACAAGGACGTGCGGGCCGTTGTGTTGTCGGGCAACGGTCGCGGCTTCTGCGCCGGCCTCGACTTCTCGAGCTTCCAGGCGATGGCCGGTGGCGGCTCACCCGAGGCTCCGGCCGAAGAGGGCGGCGCGAGGCCCCGCGGGATCATGGACCTCGAAGGACGCATCACGCACCTCGGCCAGCAAGCTTGTTACGTGTGGCAGGAACTGCACTGCCCTGTCATTGCGGCCGTACACGGTGTCGCCCTCGGCGGTGGTGCGCAGCTCGCCCTCGGCGCCGACCTGCGGATCATGGCGCCGGACGCGCAGTTCTCGATCCTCGAGATCCGTTGGGGCCTCGTGCCGGACATGACCGCGACGGCGATCCTGCCGCTGCTCGTCGGCCTCGACCGCGCCAAGGAACTCACGTTCACCGGCCGCATGGTGACGGGCGAGGAATGCGGCCAGATCGGCCTCGCGACCCGCGTTGCCCCGAACCCGCTCGAAGAGGCGCTCGCAATGGCGCGGGAGATCGCGTCGAAGTCGCCGACCGCCGTGCGCGGCGCCAAGAAGCTGCTGAACGCGTCGCCCTACCGCAACGTCGCCGAGCAGTTCAAGGACGAACGCGAGACCATCGGCTCACTCATCGGCTCGCCCAATCAGGTCGAAGCCGTCATGGCCTACTTCGAAAAGCGCGACGCCAAGTTCGAGGACTAGACGTTCACGCCGAACCACAGCGCGATGTAGTAGCTGGCGCACAGGTTCACATCGAGGCTGTACGACACCGCGACGCCGCACTGCTGGGCGCCCGTGCCGGGATCGATCGGCTGGCCATGACCCATGCTCGTGATGGAGTACGTCTCCACGCGGGCGTTGCCTGAACCGTCCTTGTAGACCTTGTGCGGATACCCGCCGACAGTGTCCGAGACGTCGGCGGTCTGGTCGACGCCATTGACGTTGGTCCACTGCTCCATCTCTTCGGTGAGGTTGGCGTAATTCACGGTTCCATCGGAGGTGCCGTGCCAGATCGACACCTTCGGCCACGGCCCGGTCCACGTCGTCGCGCCGCGCACGAGGTCGCCCCATTGCACCGGCGTCTTGAGCGTCTTGCCGCGGTTACACGAGCCCGTCTGCAACGCGTTCACGGCGCACTTGTACGGAACGCCAGCGACGGGCGCCGCGCCCTTGAACACGTCGGGATACACCGCGGCCATCACGTTGGTCATCGCGGCGCCGGCTGATAGACCGGTCACGTAGACGCGGTTCCCGTCGCTGCCGTGGTGCGACAGCGAATAGTCGACCATTTGCTTGATCGACAACGCCTCGCCCTGGTCGCGACTCTGGTCGCCGGGTAGCCACCAGTTGAAGCACTTGTTCGACTGGTTGGCCGCGGTCTGCTGCGGCATCACGAGCGCGAACTGCATCTGGTCGGCCCACTTCGTCCAGCCGCTCTCGTCGTCGTAGGTCGACGCCGACATCGTGCAGCCGTGCAACGCCACCACGACCGGTCGGTTCGACGCGAGCCCGGTCGGGATGTACTCGAACATCTGCAGCACACCTGGGTTCGAACCGAAGCCCGTCACCTCAGTGAGCGTCGCAGCGTTCGCGGGCGGCGCCAAATAGCCCGCAGCCGCAGCCACCAATCCCAGTGCCATCAGGACACGACGAATGGAACGTCCTCGCACAACTATCCCCCTCGCTTCGGCGCCGAGCGCCGTTCGGGCGATTCTGGCAACGATCGCCGAGATAGGGAACACCTCACCTGCCTGCCGCCGTGTAAGGAGATACCTTACGGCGGTGCGGCTGCAACAACTCCGGTGCTTCGACGCAGTAGCCCGACACGGTTCGGTTCGACGCGCCGCGCAAGAACTCGTTCTCACCGCGCCATCCGTGTCCGAGCAGATTGCGTCGCTCGAGACGGAACTCGGTGTCCTGTTGTTCGAGCGCGACACGCGCGGCTCCCGACTCAGCGCAGCCGGCGCGCATCTGCTGCCCCACCTGCAGCGCGTCCTCAATGCAGCGCGTGTCGCGTCGGACGAGGCCACTGCGCTGCGCGATCTGCACGCGGGTGTCGTCCGCGTGATTGGCGCACGCGTCGCGTTCAACGATGTGTTGCCCGTCGCCCTGTCGCGCTTCACCGACGCGTATCCCGCCGTACGGGTCGAGGTTGCGGAGGCGTTGAGCGACGATGCGATCCGCAGCGTGGCCGACGGTGCGCACGACATCGCGGTGATCGCGTACCCCGGCCGCAAGCTCGACCTCCCCGGCACGCTCGTCGGTCAATCACTCGGCACCGAGTCGGTCTTCGCCGCTGCGCCGCGCCGCTTCGCGAAACCCAAGATGGACTGGAGCGCGGTCCCGTGGGTGGCCTTGGTCGACGGCACTGCGATGCGAACGATCTTCGAACGGCAGCTCACCGGAGTCGCCGCCAACGTTCGTTGTGAGGTTGCCGACGCGGATACGTCGCGCCTTCTCGTCGAAGCCGGCGTCGGCGCGGCGCTGTTGCCGAACGGCCTCCGCGCCGTGCTCGACCCCGAGCGAGCCGTCGCCTTGCCGCCACCCGGCGGCACGGATGCCGTCGGCCTCGCCGTCGTGGTCGATGGCGCGCGTGCGCTGTCGCCGGCGACCCAGGCAATGCGCGCCCACCTCATCGACCCGACGGCGTCGGACCGCTGGAAGCCGACTCGCTAAGGGCTAGAGATCAGCAGGTAGGTCGCCGGTCAACGAGGCGCGCTGGGAGATCTCGAGGGAGTTGCCGCCGGGGTCGCGGACGAACGAGATCGCCGCAACCTCGCCCAACTTCATCGGCGGCACCGCTTCGGTGAAGCCCATGTCGACGAGTCGGGCGTGTTCAGTGACCACGTCGGCCACCTGGATCGTGAGGTAGCGAAAGCCCACGCCGAGGAGCGGTCCGGCCGGCGGCTGATCGGGCCGATGCTCGACCGCGATGAGGGTTTCGCCAAGAACGTAGAGGTCGTCGGCAACGACCGCGCCGCCGAGGCCGTCGACGAACCAGCGACGGTGCTCGGCCGGATCGGCGGACGCGACAGTCACCCGCACGAGCGCGTCGCCGGGCAACGACTCGACAATCTCCACGGACAGGCCGTCGGGATCCGTCAGCGTGCGGGGCGCGGCACCAACCACGGCGAGACCGATGTAGCCCGACGGCGACTCACCAAGCGGTTCGCGCGAGTCGTTGAGTTTCAAGACGCCGACGGTGCCAATGTCGACGCGGTGTTGATGCACGCCGCGGCCGGCCTTCAGTAGGTGGTTGTACGCCAACCCGACTTCGTCCTCGTAGAACGCCCGCACCTCGTCGATGCGGTTCGTATAAAGCCCGATGTCGAGCGCCGGCTTTACGAGGTTCAGCACGGCGTGAGCTTACGAATGCTCGCCCTCGGGTAGCACCGCCTCATGTTGACGCTTCTGATCGTTGTGCTTCTCGTCGTACTGATGCTCGGCGCCTTCGGTGGCCCGCGCTACTACCGCGGTCGCCGCGGCGGTAACACCACCATCATCGAACGCGACTAGTTGCCGTTGGTCGACCAGTGCCACGCCTCGGACGGGAGGTTGTAGAACCCGTACCGGGCCGCGTTGGCCTTGAGCCAGCGGTAGCCGGCGTTGCTCCGGCTGTTGATCACACTGCCGTTGTAGGTGAAGTCGATCGCGAGTCCCTGCTCGTGCATCGACTGACCGGGCTTCGCCGTGGGCGGATGGCACGACGACGACGGCTTCTCGTAGATCGCGTATTCGCTCGTGCCGCAGTTGCGCTTCCGCACGGCCACCTGGGCTGAGGGACTGCGGTAACCAGAGCCACCGAAGCGCATCCCATCGGCATCGGCCGCGTTCAGCATGCGCTCGAGGTTGCCGGCGATGCGAGTGGCGACGGTGATGCCGCGCACCGTGGTGAGATCGATCTTGCTACCACGCACGCGGCGTGAACGCGAGGCGAGCTGCTCTTCCTTCAAGGACGAGAGATACCGCGACTCGGCCGCGCCGACCAGTCGCAGTTGTTCGGCTTGCGACGCTCGCAACGACGCGACCGCGGCCGCCGCCGACTTTGAACGACTCGCAGCAACATTGGCCGCGGCCTCAGCGGCGGTGCGCTTGCGATCGAGATCTTCGCGAGCCGACTTGAGCTGATCGGCAACGTCCTGTTGCAGACCCAGCGCGCTGTTGCGAATGAAGTCGGCGCGCGCCGCCTCCATCAGGTCGCTCACCGAAACGCGTGCGGGCGACGGACCCGAGCCGCCACGGATATAGGCCTGCACCGCGATCTCGCGAATCGACGACTTGACCGTCTTCAGGTGCGCCTCGACGGCGGCCTCCTCAGCGCGAGCCGCGCGTAACCGCTGAACGGCGGCGGCGGCGGCCTGCTTGGCCGACTGGCTCTTGGCTTCCTGCGCCTGCAGCTGTGCCGTGACCTGCTGGAGTCGGGCCTTGATTGCCGCCGCCTGCTCCCGGGCCTGCTGCGACTTGCTCTTCTTCGCCGCGAAGGCAGGGTCCGCGAAGAAGCCCGTCAGAAGGAGGGCGAACGCGAGAATCCCAGCGGTTTTGGTGCGCAACGACAACAAAGCGCCGACCAAAGTACCGGACCGACGCCCTACAACTTGGTACGGCCCCGCTTTTTCGCCTCCGCCGGCACGAGCGGTTCGGGCGCAAACGGGCCCTGTTGCACCGAATCCACGCTGATTTCGAGCAGCGCGATGTTCGGCGGAAGTTGCGCCAAATACAGGACTGCGCCGGCCACGTCTTCCGGGTTCAGCGCCAGCATCGGGAAGTGCACGTCCTCGAGCATCGGGGTGGCGACCGGGCCCGTCGTCAGGATGTGCACGCCGATACCGTCACGGTCGACCTCGCGTGACATTGCCGATGCGAACGCGTTCAGACCGGCTTTCGATGCGGAGTACGCGGCGCGGCCCGGTTGCGGGGCGTGAGCGGAGGACGACGACAGAAAGATGATGCGTCCGCCGGAAGGCATCTTCGGCAGGACCGCATTGCTCGTGATGAACGCGGAGCGAAGGTTCACGCGCAACACATTGTCGAACGTCTCGACCGTCTCCTTGCGCACAAACGTGCCTTGCATGATGCCGGCCGCGTGAACGAGCAGATCGACGCGTTCGCACGCGTCGACGACGGCGGCGAACCCGTCGACCTCCGAGCTGTCGCCCGCGACATGCCGTGCGCCAATCGAGGCCGCGGCCTCCCGCAAGACGTCCTCGCGCCGGGCGGTGAGCACGACGTCGTAGCCCGCGTCGACCAGCGCCTTGCCGCACGCCAAGCCGATGCCACTACTGCCGCCGGTGACTATCGCTACCCTCGGGCTCGTCGTCATAGGCAAAGGAATCTACGTGTACGAACTCGAGGGAATCGCAGTCGCGGCCGAAGGGGCGGTGCGGGTCGTCACGCTCGACGACGCCGAGAACTTGAACGCCTTCTCGGAACAGATGCACGAGTCGTTCACGGAACTGTGGTCCCATCTGCGCAAGGACGCCGAGGCGCGTGCCGTCGTGTTGACGGGTGCCGGTCGCGCCTTCAGCGCCGGCGGGTCGTTCGAGGACTTCGACCGACGCCGCACCGACCTCGCCTTCCGTTCGCGGTCCATGGAACAAGCGAAGGACATCGTCGAGGCGATGCTCGACTTTCCGTTGCCTGTCGTGGCCGCGGTGAACGGTCCGGCGGTCGGACTCGGCTGCACCATCGTGCAGCTGTGCGACATCGTCTTCATCGCCGAGAACGCGTTCCTTGCCGATCCCCACGTTTCAGTGGCCCTCGTCGCGGGCGACGGCGGGGCGACGGGTTGGCCCGCCAACGCGTCGCTGCTGAAGGTGAAGCAATACCTGCTCACCGGTGACCGCATCCCGTCCAACGACGCGGTTGCGATTGGCCTCGCGAACTTCGTGTCCGCTGGCGACGCGCTGATGAGCGACGCGCTGGCGTTCGCGCAACGCCTCGCCGCGCAACCGCCCCAAGCGGTGCAGCAGACCAAGCTCGTGTTGAACCAGCACCTCAAGGCCAACGCCGAGCGTACGTTGACCATGGGCCTCGCCGCGGAGACGGAATCGCACGACACGCCCGAGTACGCGGCGTCCGCTGAGGCGATGAAGCCCAAGTCATGAACATCCGACTCGCGCACGACGAGGACTTCGACGGGATCCTGCGGCTCGCGTCGCAGACCGAGGACCTGTTCGGGCCGGCCGTCGACAACCCCGTTTTCCATGACACGGTTCGCCGCAACATCGAGAGCGGCGTCGGACTCGTAGCGCTGATCGACGACGACGTTGCCGGCGGACTGTTGTTCACCAAGACCGGTACGCACCTGTTCGAAATCGGCTGGCTCGTCATCGACCGCGCGCACCGCGGCCAACAGATCGGTCGCGCCTTGCTCGTGGACGCACTGGTGCGCTGGGTACACCCGCCCGCCGATGTCGAGGTCGTCGCCTTCGGGCCGGACCATCCCGGCGCCGCCTCCGTCGCCTTCTACGAAAAGCTCGGCTTCGAATTCGTCGAACCCGAGGAGGACGGCCCCGAAGGCGGAAGCCGCGACCGACTTCGTTTGTCCCTCGATCGCGAACTGCCGAAGTGGGCGACGGGGTAGCGCGCCCTCGACGCGTCAAGAAGACGGTCGAGATCGCCGTCTCGCTGCGCGGGCTCACCAAGAGCTTCGAGTCCAAGCGGGCCGTCGACGGCCTCGACCTCGACGTGCCGATGGGATCGTTCTTCGGGCTGGTCGGCCCGAACGGTGCGGGCAAGTCCACGACACTGAAGATGACGACGGGACTGCTGCGTCCGGACTCGGGGAACGTCACCATCGACGGGCTCGACGTGTGGGAGTCACCCAACGAAACCAAAGCTCGCATCGGCGTTCTGACCGAGGACCTACGCCTGTTCGACCGCCTCACCGGCGACGAATTGCTGCACTACAACGGACTGCTGCGGAAGATGGACCCCCACGTCATCCGGCAACGCAGCGACGAACTGCTCGACGTGCTCGGTCTCGACGACGATCGGGGCGCGTTCGTCATCGACTACAGCCAAGGCATGCGCAAGAAGATCGCGCTGGCGTGCGCGCTCCTACACGCGCCGCGCGTCGTCTTCCTCGACGAACCTTTCGAGTCGGTCGACCCGATCTCGTCGCGCACCATTCGCACCGTCCTCGAGCGCTTCACCGAGTCGGGTGGCACCGTCGTGTTCTCGAGCCATGTGATGGAGACGGTCGAGCGCATCTGCGATCACATCGGCGTCATCAGCGCCGGGCGCCTGGCGGGCGCCGGACCCACCAAGACGTTGCTCAAGGGCAAGCGCCTCGAGGACGTCTTCTTTCAGCTCGTCGGCGCCAAGGAAGACGACGGGCAGAAGCTGTCGTGGTTAGACACCTCGTCTCGCTGAAGATCCGGCTGCTCCGCAATCGGAGCCGTCGCGCCGGCGCGGGCGGCATCGTCGGTCTCGTCGTCGCGTACGGCCTCGCCGTGATGCTGGGCGGCCTCGGCGGATTGCTGATGATCGCGTTGCGCACGACGGGTCCCGCCAACGCCGCGAACGCGAGCGCCGGAGTGTTCCTGGCGCTGCTCCTCGGCTGGACCGTCGGTCCAATCCTCACGCTTGCGTCCGACAACACGCTCGACGTCGACCGCCTCTCGCTGTTCCCACTCGAGGCCCGCGACCTGATGCCCGGGCTGTTGGCGTCGGCCGCCGTCGGACCCGGCGGCTTGTTCTCGGTCCTCGTGCTCGGCGGTGCACTCATCGGCTCGGCGCGATCGGCGGCCCAGGCGCCGGCAATCCTCGTCCTGCTCGTACTCATGTTGTTGCTGTGCATGGCGACAAGCCGACTCGTCACGACATCGCTGTCGGCCGCCGCCAGCAAACGCCGCTGGCGTGACTTCGCGTTGTTCCTCGGCCCCGTCATCGCGCTGTTCATCAACGTCGGTGTCCAGATCATCAACCGCAGGCTCGACAACAACCGCCTGTCGTCGGAATCGCACACGCCACTGGTGGCCAGTTGGGCCAAGACCACGATGCGCTGGGCGCCGAGTGGTTGGCCTGCGCAGGCAATCCATGGCGTCCAGGACGGCCGACCGCTCGCGTTCGCTCTCGGCCTTCTCGCGACTGCTGCGCTGCTCGTCTTGGTGGTTGCCCTCTGGTGGCGCGCCATCAACGTCGCCACCACAAACCCGCCGGCGCCAACGGCGAAATCACGCAGCGAAAGCAGCGCGCTGGTACCGAGCCTCATCGCCCGCCTGCCCGCTCCGTACGACGCGTTGGTGGCGAAGGAGATCCGTTACACGTGGCGCGACCCCCGTCGACGGGCCGCGCTCCTGGGCCTGTTGTGGCCCGCCCTGTTCCCGCTCATCCGCCTCTTCGAAGACGGCTCGAATCGCAACGCACGCCTCTGCCTGATCGCCGTGCTGCCGATCGGAGTGCTGACCGGCAACTCGAACCACTTCGGCTACGACGGCGACCGCGTGTGGACAGACATCGCGGCGGGCATCTCACTGCGCACCCAACTCGTCGCCCGCACGCTCGCCCGGGTGATCATGGTCGTGCCGATGGGACTCGTGGTGCTCGCAGTGGTGGCCGGCGTCACCCGCGGCTACTCGGGCGTGCTGCCGGCTCTGGGTCTCATGGCCACGCTCGTCGGCATCGACTCCGGCTATGCCGCGATCGGCAGCGTCCGTGCCGCCGCGCCGCTGCCGGAGTCGAACCGCGGCAACGTCTTCGGCGGCAGCGGAAGCGCCGGCGGCTCACCGTCGTTCGCAGCAGCGATGGGCGTGACTCTCGGCGGACTCGCGACCGTCGCGCCGTTCGTGGCGGCGACGTTCATTGCCCCGATCGACAGTCCGCTGCAGTACGTGATCGCCGCGGTCGGCATCGCGTTCGGTGCACTCGTGTGGCGCATGAGCCTCAACAGCGTGACGAAGCGACCGTTGGCCGAGGTCGACGTCCTTGCCAAGGTGACGAGGGTCTAGCCCGGTTCTTTCGGTAGGCCGAGCACGCGCTCGCCGATGATGTTCTTGTTCACCTCGGTCGTGCCGCCCGCAATCGTCAACTGGCGCGACGACAACATCGACGTACCCCATCGCCCGTCGACGCCCATCATCGACGCCGCCGTGTTCGCCAAGGCTTGGCCGGTCTGGGACCACGCGAGCTTGATCACGCTGCCCTCCGCCCCTGGCGGTCGGCCGGCCATCGCCGCGCCGATCATGCGCTTGGCCAAGAACTCGAGCAGGCGAACGTCGATGTACCGCTTCGCCAACTCATCCCGCGAGGCGACAGGGATGGTGCCGATCCGAGAGAGGAGTTCATCGAAGGTGCGACGTTGACCGAGGTAAAGGTTCGCGACGCCGGCCCGTTCGTTCGACAACGTCCGCGTTGCGACCGGCCAGCCTTCGTCGACCGCGCCGAGCACCGCGGACGACGGGATGCGCGCGTCCGTGATGAACAACTCGGCGAACGACGCGTCGCCCGCCATGGTCTTGATCGGCCTGGCCTCGATGCCGGGTGTTCGCATGTCGACGAGCAGGCACGTGATGCCTTTGTGCTTCGGCACGTCGGCATTGGTGCGTACGTAGAGCTGACACCAGTCGGCGAAATGGCCGTTGCTGTTCCACGTCTTCTGCCCGTTGACCACGAAATCGTCGCCGTCGCGCACGGCGCCACATCGCAGGGACGCAAGGTCGCTGCCCGCTTCCGGCTCGCTCATGCCCTGCGACCAGATCTCGTCGCCGCGCAGCATCGGGCGGATGAAACGCTGCTTCTGCTCGTCGGTGCCGTAGGTCATGATCGCCGGCGCGATGTTGGCGACGCCGATCGCGTTCACCGGCCCCGGCACGCCCGCCATCGCCTCGTTGTACGCCAGCTGTTCCTCGAGCGACGCGTCGCGCCCGCCGAACTCCTCGGGCCAACTCGGCGCCGCCCAACCCGCGTCGAACAACACCGCGTTCCACGCACGCAGTTCGTCGAACGACGCGTCCGGCGAAGGGATGTCCTGCGTGGCCAACCACGCGCGAACGCCGCTCAACTAGGTGTGCTTGACGAGCGGGATGCCGTACAGACGCGACCAGTTCTCGCCGCAGATCTTCACCTTCGACGAGTCCGGATACGGCATCTTGTCGAACGTCTCCACCGCGTGCGGGTACATCGAGTCGCCGTGCGGATAGTCGGTCGAGAACACGAGATTGTCGTCACCGAAGGTGTCGAGGTACGGCTGTGCGGTCTCCTCTTCGGCCTCGATACCCAGGAAGCACTGGCGACGGAAGTAGTCGCTCGGCTTCATCGTGAGCTCGGCTGCGTCGGAGGCCCCGACCCACTCGTAGTGCTCGTCGAGCCGGTGCAGCAGCCACGGCGCCCACGAGCAGTTGCCCTCGAGCAGGCCGACCCGCAGGCGCGGGAAACGCTCCAGCACGCCGCCGCCGGTCATGCACACCGTCACGAACTGGATCGCCAACGGCTGGTTGAACGTGTGCCACAGCATGAGATTGTCGAGCGGCGCGAGCGAAAAGTCGGGCTTCAAGTACGTCTGGCCACCACCGTGGAACGTGATCGGCACGTCGAGGCGCTGGATCTCTTCCCACAGCGGGTCGTACGCCGGGTGGTGCCACGGCTTGTTGTTGACGGTGCCGGGCGCGAGGAAGATTGCCTTGAAGCCGAGCTCCTCGACCGCGCGTCGCGCTTCGAGCACAGCGCCGGGCACGTCGTGGGGCGCAACCATCGCGGCGCCGAACATGCGGTCCGGCGCGTGATCGCACATGTCCTTGATGTAGTCGTTGTAGGCACGCGCAATGGCGGTCGCGAAGGCCGGCTCGAGGCCGTCCTGCCCGATCGACTCCGACGAGTCGAGGCCGAGGACGAAAAGGCCGCGCGACGGAAACAGCACGGAGAGGTCGAGGCCTTCCTTGTCCATCGCGGCGAGCTGCGAGGCAGCGTCCCAGCCGGCCGCCTCCGGCGCGGCGTAGACGTTCTCGTGCTCAGGCCGCCACCCACGACGGGGCGCGTTGATGTCCTGCGGCTTCACCGCGCCCAGGCGCAGCAGGGTGTGGTTCTTCACACGCACGCGCATGTCGCGGGTGATCTCGGTCAACCCCTTCGGCGCCGCATGGAGGTACTCCGGAGCGATGTACCGCTCCCAGAGGTCCGGCGGCTCCATCACGTGGAGGTCGCTGTCGCAGATGACGTGATCCTTGAGAGCCATCCGCCGAATCTAACGTTCGTGTCAGCTTTGTGCTGAGGAACGCAGGAACCTGGCCCGAATAGCGTTCTCTCTTCGTGAGCAGCTCGGCACAACTGTTGTGGGCGGCGGCGCGACCGGTCCTCGATGGTGACGCGATACGAGCTGCCCTCGATGCCGGAGCCGATGTCCGAGCCGCGGCACACGCCGCCGTTGGCCAACAGGTGGGCCCCTTGTTGCACCGTGCGCTCGACGCGGTTGGCACCGCAATGCCATCGGCGCTCGTCCACGATGCGTCGCGTTGTCGAGCGCAGAGCCGCATGGTGCTGCCCATGAGCGGCGACCTCGTTTTGCGACCGCTGGCGCGCGGCGGGATCGAGGCGGTGGTCATCAAAGGAGCCGCCCTTGCCCCGCGCTACCCCGACGCCGCGCTGCGGCCGATGGGTGACGTCGACGTACTGGCGCCGCCGAAGCAGTTCAAAGCCGCGCTAGCTGTGCTGCAGAACGAAGGCTGGCAGATGCTCCCGCAGGGACGGGCGGAGCACGAGACGACGTTGCGGCACCCCGACATGCCCGGCCTGCGCGTCGACCTGCACCAGGGCTGGACGACCTGGCACAGCAAGTCGAACCGGCTCGACATGAACGTGTTGTGGGCGTCACGAGTGGCGACGACGCTGTACGACGCGCCCGCCTTCGTGCTTCCGCCCGATGAAGAACTCGTGATGCTCGCCGCGCATGCGTCGAAGCCGTTCCACACCTTCGATCGCCTGATCTGGTCGGTCGACCTCGCGGTCGTCGCCCACCACGACGTGCTGGACTGGGATCGAGTTCGCCACCTGGCTGACAAGAGCGACTGTCGCGTCGCACTTGCGGTTGCGCTCACGCAGGCGCAGCGACTCGGGCTCGACGCGCCGGCTTCGATCACGAACCTGCCGCCGCGGCGCCGGGCCGCTCTGGAAGCGGTGCTGAGCGAGGAGTGGCCACTCAGCTCGCGCGCCCCGCTGGTACGCGACCGACTCCGCTACGCCCTCGTGGACGACTGGCGGTACGCCGCTCGGGTGGCGTTCGGCGAGGCCGTGAGTTGGGGACCCGCGCAGGCGCCGCGACGAACGCTACGAGTCTTGAAGCGCGGCGCTCATCGGCTGCTCCAGCGTGTCGCGTAGCCGGTCACGCCACGCCGCGTCTCTCGGGAGCCGCAACCGACTCGCAGCAACGCGCGTCACGACCGCCGCGAGCAACGGAAACAATGCGGCCGAACGGTTCTCGGGCGCGGCCAACCACACGGCGTGCGGCTCGATCGCACCGATGGCGTCCCCCGCCGTAAGGGACACGTCCTCGACCTGATCCCCGCCCGGCGAATCGAGCAGCACGACTCGCTCGATAGGCAAGGGGTCCGACGCCAGACGGCTTGCGATCGAAAACGCCTTCTTGTCGCCCCGCTCGGAGAGCAGCGGGGCATCGAGCGGCTCAGGCTCGCCGTGCAGCACGCGCACCCATGGTGGGCCGGGCCAGACCAAGCCACGTTCACCGTCGACGGTGATCGAGCAGACGTCTTCGCTCAAAGGCGTCCACCCCGCGTTGTACAACGCAACCATCGAGCTCGACTTGCCCGCGCCGGACACTCCACAGATCACGACTGCCTTGCCGTCCCGCGCGATGGCGGCACCGTGAACGACGAGCGCGCGCAACGCGTGCAGCAGCAGCGGTAACGCGATCGCCGCAACCAGCTGTCGCTGCACAAACGGAGGTCCGTCGTCGACGATGACCTGATTGGTCCGGGTATCGACCGACATGCGCGTTCCCCGGCTGCCCGCCACCACAAACTGACCGTCGGTATGACGATGCAGCGATCGTTCGATGACCTCCCCATCCACGACGGTGCGTTGCACCCACAAGGGCTTCGAGAGCGGCTCGGCGACGGCACCGAACGACACGTGCGCGTCGAGAACGGGCGGTCGCGTACACGAGCCCCAATCGCCGATGTCACCCGCCAACCGAACGCCGTGGCAGCCCTCCCAACTCGTCATCGTGGCGCGACGAGGCCCGCCTGAAGTAGCTGGTCAAGCAGCACATTCGCGTCACGTTCGAGCAGCGAGCGCTCACGGCTCGGCCAGCGTTCACACAATCGATCGACGGGATCGACCCTGTCGACAATCGCGTTCCAAATGACGATGCCGGACTCGTTGAGTCCGAAATACCGGCCGCTTGCGACGTGCAACAGGAAGGCTTCTCGCTCCTCCTCGTGCAGGATCACTTCGCCGGCCAAACCTACCGACCGCATGTCAACGACAACGTGGACAATCGGACGAACTTGCGCGATAAAAGTCGGGCAACTGCGTTCCCCTGAGGAACAACACCAGGAGGCACCTCGGTAATGGACGACGCAATTTTCGAAGCAGACACCGACGGCTACACGGCTCCGGCGCTCACCGACTTCGGCACGATCGAAGAGCGCACCCACGGCCTCATGGCCGAAGCCGTCAACGTCAGCGTGGTCTTCTAGTCCCCTTCGCCCCCAAGCGGCGCAACTGACCAAGCCGTTGCCGCGCTGAGCTGCGCCATCGGCTGATGCACTCCACTCGGTCGCGGATCGAGCGTCTCGTTCTGCGCGCGCACCCAAGCGTGCGCACCCCATTCGCCTGAGGGATATCGGCGACTCCCGAGCACGAGCACTGCGTCGCTGTTGGCGCGCGCCAGCGCAGCCGTGAGCGCGACGGACTGGGCCAGGCAGTCTCCACCGACCACACGCGCAGCGCGACGAACCGCCCGCATGCCATCGTGCGGGCGGAAGGGGCGCGTGTGACCGAATCGACGGCGCGTCAATCGACGCAACGTCGTCGTCGTGTCGGCGCGTCGTAACGACAGACGCGCCGACACGAGTAGCGCTGCGAGCCGAAGCTGCAGCAGCGCTTTTGACGCGATGGTTGCTACAGGTGGACGCAGAGGCCGGAGTCGGCCGCTTCCACGCTCACGCACACTCGAGCCAGACCGGTGGGCACGGGCGAGTACACGTGAGTAATAGCGGCCTGAGCCGCAGCCGCGGGCAGGCCCACGAACGCCGCTACCGCGGCAACGAGAATTGCGATCCGTCGGAACTTCAAGACGACCTCCAAACAGCGTTGGCGCCCCACGTCTTGGGACCTACAGAAAACGACCGCCGCCGAGCCTTCTTACGAATATTCGCGACTACCGACCGTCGGTATGCGTCGTTGCGTCAATCGATCGTGATGCCAAAGACCTCGGCTGCAATGTTGAGCGCTTCGTTCGCGGCGGGAACGCCGGCGTAGACGGCGACCTGCATCAGCACTTCGACCAACTCTTCTTGTGAGATGCCGAGATTGCGGGCACCCGCGAGGTGACCCCGCAGTTCGCCGGTCTTGCCGAGCGCGGCGAGCATCGCAACGGTGATCATCGAACGATCGCGGAGCGCGAGGCCTTCCCGCGACCAGATCTTGCCGAACGCCGTCTCGGCGACGTAGGTGAAGAAGTCCGGCGCGAGTTTGTTGACGGGACGCGGCGTGCCGCCCGTCGCCATCTGCGGCCAGAGCTTGGTCTGGATCTCGCGTCCAACCTCGAAGTCACCCATCAGTCCACTCCCTCGAAGAGATTTACGGTGCACACGCTGCCGCCGCCGACGCAGTGCGCCAGTCCGACCCGTGCGTTCTCGACCTGTCGCGGGCCGGCTTCGCCGCGTAGCTGCGTGACGATCTCGTGGATCATCGCGACGCCGGTCGGGCCGCCCGGGTGGCCGCGAGCGATGAGACCGCCGTCGGTGTTGAACGGGATCCGTCCACCGAGCGACGTCTCGCCGGCGTCGACGAGCTTGTCGCCCTCACCCGGCTCGCAGAACCCGAGCAGCTCGTAGTACTCGAGCTCTTCGTTGGCGAACGCGTCGTGGCACATCGCAAGGGACACGTCGTTCGGACCGAGACCGGCCTTCTCGTACGCCTCGTTCGCAGTGGTCTGGGTCATCGTCGCCGGGCCCACGACCGGGCCGAGGAACGCGTGTCCGGGCGAGTACGCCTCGGACTGCGCCGCGCTCGACAACGGACGCACCACCTTGCGGTTCGGCTGATTCCGACGGACCCACTCTTCGCTGGCGATGATCACCGCCGCAGCGCCGTCGTCGGCGGGGCAGCTCATCATGGCGGTCAACGGGCCGGCGATGACGCGCGACGCGAGAACTTCCTCGGCGGTGACGATGTGGTCGGGCTGACGGTGCGACAGCGGGTTGAGCGCGCCGTGGTTCCAGTTCTTCGCGGCGATCTTGGCGAAGGTCTCAGGCGTCGTGCCGTATTCGTGCATCCGCCGCTGCGCCCACATGGCGAAGAACGCGGCCGGAAGAATCGATGCGTCGAGCTGATCGCGACCGGCGCCGCGCGGCGCGTTGCCGCCGCTGACACGCGCCGCGGTCATCTCGGTCATCTTGTCGAAGCACAGCGCCATGGCGATCTCGGCGCGTCCGGACGACACAGCCCAGGCCGCTTCGCGGAACGCGAACAGGCCCGTCGCGGAGGCGTTCTCGATGTGGGTGACGGGCAGGCCGGTGAGACCGATTTCCTTGACGGCCTTCACCCCGACCTGGTGTTGCAGGCCGAGGTAGCCGACGAACACTTCGTCGATGTCGGCGAGCGTGACGCCCGCGTCGTGCATCGCAAGCAGGCCGGCGTCGCGCGCAAGCTCGACCTGCGGGATGTCGTTGTACATCTCGAACTTGAGCTGCCCGATGCCCGCAACGGCGATGTCGTTGAACTTCATGGCCGGAACCTGTAGATCACGACTTCGTTTCCTTCGTCGTCCTGGCGAAGCGACTCGACGTCGAGCGTCAGTTCCATGCCGATCGTGAAGTCATCGGGCTCGCCCTGCAGGATCGCCTGAATGCGCGGCCCCTCGGGCAGGTCGACCTGGCCGACGCCGTACGAACTCACCTTGGCGTCGGTCTTGGCGAACAACGGCATGTGCACCCACGCCCACGTGTAGAGCGTGCCGGTCGTCGAGAGGATGACGTCCTCGGTTCCTTCGTGCAGACACTTCGCGCAGACAATGCGGCGCGGGTAGAAGACCTCGCCGCACGCGTTGCATTTCGACCCTTTGAGGCGAACCCCGCTCCCGTCGGCGTCGACTTCGAAGTAATCGGGAGCGATAGCAACCCGCGCCAAAATTAACTCTCCTCTTTCGGTGCGATCGTCAGTTCGACGTTGCCGCGTTGTTCGGCGGCGATCACGAGGTCGCCCCAGTCGTTGTCACCGAGCCCTCGGGTGACGGCGTCACCGAGGAACTCGAGCATGGCTTTGGCGACGGGCGTCGGCACACCGACGGCCTCGCCGAGTTGGCCGATGAGATCGGCGTCCTTCGCCGCGAGTCGCAATGAGAACTCGGTGGGCTTGCCGCGCGTGTTGATGCCTTCGATACCGCGGTCGACGAAGTAGTTCGACGGGCCGGCGAGCTTCACGATGTCGGTCGCGGTGCGCACGTCGATACCAGCCTTGGTCGTCATCGACAGCGCCTCGAACGCGGCGATGGCACCACTGAACGCGAGCAGCGAATTGGCGAGCTTCATCGTGGTCCCGGCACCGACCGGGCCGAGATGGAACGTGGCGCGGCCCAGCTTCTCGAGCAACGGCTGCACGGTTGCGAACGCGTCATCGGGTCCGCCGACGAGGAAGACGAGCGCACGGTTCTTGGCGCCGATGGCACCACCGGTGAGTGGCGCTTCGATGAAGACGTGGCCACTCGTCGCCAGTTGGCGGGCGACGGCCTGGTTGCTCGCCGGCAGCGTGGTCGAGAGGTCGCACAGGATCGAGCCCGTCGGTGCGGTGGTGGCCCACTCGCTTGCGACCGCGACGACCGTCGACGGATCCGGCAGCGAGGTGAACGTGATGCTCACCGCCTCAGCCAACTGAGCGACGGAAGACGCAGGCTGTGCCCCGTCGATTGCCTTCACGCGCTCGGCGTCGAGGTCGAACACGGTCACGCGATGGCCGTCGGCCACCAGGTTTTGCGCGAGATGCCCCCCGATGTTGCCAAGGCCGATAACGCCCACTTCTAACATTCGTGTCACATTACGGTGCGTTCATGGACGCTGCTCGTGAACACCTGTTGGCGCACGTCGAAACGACGCCCGACAAGCCCGCCGTGATCATGAACACCAGCGGCGAGACCCGTACGTACGCGCAGATCGCGGACCGGTCGGGGCGCTTGGCGCGGGTTCTCCACGACCGCGGGATGCGCAAAGGCGACCACGTCGCGGTGCTGCTCGACAACCAGACCGAGTTCTACGACGTTGTGTGGGCAGCTACTCGCGTCGGCGCGTACGTCACGCCGATCAACTGGCACCTCATCGCCGCAGAGGCGGGCTACATCGTGCGCAACTGCGAGGCCACCGCGTTCTTCGCGTCGAGCCGTTTGTCGAACGTGATCGAGCAAATGGACGACGACCTGGCGGCCGTGAAGACACGCATCTCCGTCGACGGGCCGATGGACGGATTCGAGAACCTCGATGACGTCATTGCGGGCGTCGAACCCGGTCTCGGTGACGACGAGGCCGAGGGCGGCTGGATGTTCTATTCGTCCGGCACGACGGGACAACCCAAGGGCATCCTGCCGCCGCTTGCGCAGGGCGATATCGGGGCCAAGTCGTTCCTCACGATGATGCTCACCGGCATGTTCGGCTTCGACACCGACACCGTGTACCTGTCCCCCGGCGCGCCGCTGTACCACGCCGCCCCCGCAGGGTGGACGTACGGCACACAACGCATCGGCGGGACCGCGATCGTGATGGAGAAGTTCGATCCGCTCGAGGTGCTGGCCGCGATCGAACGGCACAAGGTCACCCACGTGCAGTTCGTGCCGACCCACATGATCCGGATGCTCAAGCTCAGCGACGAAGAACGTTCGCGCTACGACTTGTCGTCGCTCAAGGTCGTGTGCCACGCGGCGGCGCCCTGCCCGGTCGAGACGAAGCAGCGCTTCATCGAGTGGGTCGGCCCGATCGTGCACGAGTTCTACAGCGGCTCCGAAGGAGCCGGGTTGACCTACGTGAATTCCGAGGACTGGCTGCAGCACCCGGGCACCGTGGGTAAGTCGATGACCGGCCAGATCCACATCGTGGGCGACGACGGCGAAGAGCTTCCCGTCGGAGAGGAGGGCGAGGTGTGGTTCTCCACCAACCGCACCTTCGAGTACTACAACGAGCCGGAGAAGACGGCCCAGGCCTGGGACAAGCGGGGCTGGTCGTGGATGGGCGACGTCGGCAAGATCGACGACGAGGGCTACCTGTATCTCACCGATCGGGCATCGAACATGATCATCAGCGGTGGCGTGAACATCTATCCCCGCGAGATCGAAGACGTACTCATCCTGCACCCGTCGATCGACGACGTCGCCGTATTGGGAACGCCAGAGCCCGACATGGGCGAGCAGGTGACCGCGTTCGTACAGCTTGCGCCGGGAGGCGAGCTCTCAGCCGAAGACGTCATCGCGTACAGCCGCGAACGACTCAGTCATTTCAAATGCCCCCGAGAGGTGCGCTTCGTCGCCGAGCTGCCGCGCCTGCCGACGGGCAAGCTGCTGAAGCGGTTGCTGCTCAGGTAATTGATCCGCAGCCCCGTGGTCTCCGTACCGCGGAGGTATGCGTAAAACAATCGGCAAAGCAGCGTTGGGCGGTCTGCTTCTCCTGGGGTTGAGTGCCACGCCCGCACTCGCACAGCCCACGGCGACCACCAACATGTCCATCATCGATGCGACAAAGGGCGCGTGTTCCAACGGCAACGCGACGTGGCGGATTCACCCGAAGATCACGGTCAACAACGACAGCGATCAAACCGACACGTTCACCGATGTCTCCTACACCGGGAAGTACTCGACCGGTGGCAGCCAGATCGCCACCAACAACACGTCGATCATCGACGACGGCGGCCTGAAGCCCGGCGTCTCGCTAGCGCCCCGCACCAGCCGCACGTTCCTCCCGACTGTCGACATCACGATCCCGTGCAATGCGACGGCGGCAACGTTGTTCGTTGTCTACGACATCGTCGACGGTCACAAGACGTTCCAGGGTGGCGCGCAGTTCGTCACCAATGGCACGCCGGTTCCTGCGGGCGCGATCGGTGCCGTCGGCTTTGCCGGCGCCGTCGGTGTGGCGCTCCTCGTGCGACGCCGCTTCAACGGAGCAGCCGCCGTCGCTTGAGAACGCGCTGAGCGCGGGAAGCCCGTCCTGGCTTCGGGCTTCCCGCGCTCAGCCCGTCAAGTTGTGCTCGTGGGCGAAGATGACGAGCTGCACGCGGTCGCGTGCGTCGAGCTTCGTCAGCAGACTTCGTACGTGCGTCTTCACGGTCGCCTCCGAGATGAACAGCGTCTCGGCGAGTTCGCCGTTGGTCAGGCCGCGACCGATGTGGCTCAACACCTCGACTTCACGTTCGCTCAGACCTTCGATCGCTTCGGGCGGCCGAATGCCCGTCGTCGACCGCGTCGTGAACTCGCCGATCAAGCGACGGGTGATCGACGGCGCAAGCAGCGACTCTCCTTCGGCCACCACCTCGATCGCGCGCACGACATCGCTCGGCGGGGAGTCCTTGAGCATGAAGCCGCTCGCGCCTGCGCGCAACGCGTCGTAGACGTACTCGTCGAGATCGAACGTGGTGAGGATGACGACGCGCGGCCCTTCCGCCATCGCCGCGATACGGCGAGTCGCTTCGATACCGTCCATGTCGGGCATGCGAATGTCCATCAGCACGACGTCGGGTTCCGTCGCCACAACCGCGTCGATCGCGTCTGCCCCATTCGCGGCTTCGCCGACGACTTCAAGCCCGTCGGTGGCGCCGAAGATGAGGCGGAAGCCGGCGCGCACCATCTCCTGGTCATCGACGATGAGGAGGCGGATCGTCATGCGTCGATCGGAAGCACTGCGTGGACGCGATAGCCGTTGGTGTCGGTTCGCGGTCCCGTCTCGAGACTGCCGTTGAGCAGCGCGATGCGCTCGCTCATTCCGACCAAGCCCAAACCACCGCTGCCGACCCGAGCTGCTGCCAACGGTCTTCCGTCATCGGTGATGTCGACCGTCAGCTGCTCTGACCCGTACGTCAGGACGACGTCGACCGTGGTGGCGTCACCATGCTTGGCTGCGTTGGTCAGCGCCTCTTGCACCAAGCGGTACACACCCAGTTCGAGGCCGGCCGACAGCGGACGCACCTCACCGTCGCGCGTCACACGAACGGCGGGTCCCGTACTCACTCGCTTCCCGAGTTCGTCGAGACCATCGAGGCCGGGCTGTGGAGTAAGCGCCGTCGCATCGCCGTCATCGGGATGACGCAGTACGCCGAGCATGCGGCGCAGTTCCGTCAGGGCTTCACGTCCTTCGGTGGCGACGGCTGACAGCGCCTCCTTGTTGCCGGTCATCGCGGCGGCTTCCGCTTGCAGCGTCATCGCCGTGACGTGATGCGACACGACGTCGTGCAGTTCGCGAGCAATGCGAGCGCGTTCGTCGGCGACCGCCGCATCTCGTGCGGTCTCGGCCGCGTCCTTTTCCTGCTTGTATCGACGGGCCTTGTCGTTCGTGAGTTTCAGGACAACGGTCAGGAACATGAACCCGGCCAGCAGCAACGCTTCGTGACCAGCGCGCTCCGGCGACCAGGGCTTGCCCGACAAGATCATCTGGTTGCCAGCGGTACCGAACTTGTGGCTGTGCAGTTGGGGCACCCAGCCGTACACAGCCACGCCGGCGAGGATGCCGTAGATGAACGGCACGTTGTCAGCGAGCCGGACGAGCGACATGACGCACGCGCCGATGAGCAGCATCGAGGTGGTGGGCGCGTCCATGTGCAGGACCACGTTCATGCACGCGAACACCGCGACGAGACGAACCGTTGCCACCGAGCCGCGCCACTTCTCGTCGTTGATGTCGGGCAGGCACGCGATCACGCCCGCGGCGACCGTCAGCAACAGCGCCGCGGTGTTGTGTCGTGGCACGACGCCGACGCCTTCGCGGGCCAGCAAGAACCCGAACAGAAGCAGTCGGCTCGGCAGTCCCGTCGATCGACCCAGTTTGTAAGCGATGGATTCGTTTTTCATGCCCGGAGTGTGCGGAATACGCGGCAGTGTCGGCATCGACCTACGGGATGATTCGGCCAGTCATCCCTGGGACTGAGACTCGACGAAGTCGACGTTGCCCTGCAGGAACATCTCGATGTTGCTGGTCTTGAACTCGGCGATGCCCTTCATGTCCGGCACGTAGAGCTCGAAGGCGTCACCCTCGATGCAGTCGATGATTCCCTGCGCCACCGTGGCGGGCGGTTCCTTGTCGCCTTCGAAGAATGGGGCGTCGTTGTCCGGCAGGTCCCAGATCTCGGTGTCGATCGCACCAGGGATGATGAGCTTCACGTCGACCCCGGTACGCCACAGGTCCATAGCCATCGACTCACTCCAGCCGCACAGCGCGAACTTGGACGCGCAGTACGCGGCCTCGTGGTAGATCCCGGCGCGACCGCCGAAGCTCGACACGTTGACGACCGTTCCCCTGTCGCGTTCGAGCCACTGCGGCAACAACGCCATCGTCATCCGGACGGGCGATTCGAAGTTCGTACGCATGACGTCGTCGATCTCGTCGAGCGTGAGGTCTTGTACGCGCCGGCGCTTCGGGATCGCCGCGTTGTTGATCAGGATGTCGACGCCACCCATGTCCGCTTCGGCCTGCCGGATCATCGCCTCGGCTTTCGCCGGATCGCCGAGATCGCACGCGTAGTAGCGCGCGGCCTCGCCGCGCTCGACCATCGCAGCGAGTCGTTCTTCACGACGGGCGACGACGGCGACCGTTGCGCCCGCCTGCGTGAGCAACGGCGCGAGTGCGGCGCCAATCCCGGCCGACGCGCCGGTCAAAACAACGTTGGCTCCAGCAACTTTCATGTCACACCTTTACGAGGTTGACGCCGCTGTCGGAGGCGACGAGTTCGATTGTCTCTCCCACGAATTCGCGGGCTTCCATCTCCTGCAGCAGCGGCGCGTCCTCGACCTTGCCGTAGGCGCGGGTGCCGTCGGCCAGATCCACGATCACGAGACCCCACTCGGGCGCACCGTCGCGACCGTGGGCGACCGTATAGCTCGCAATCGTCGCGCTGCCGCTGTACGAATCCGTGATGCCGATCTGAACTGGCGCGCCGGGCGTCGTCGGCATGACGGTCTCGTTGGGCGTTGTCGAGTACACGCCGTAGCAATGCTTGGTCATGTGCATACCGACGCCGCTGACGAGGCCGTGCGAGCCGGGGTCGGCGCGCAGCACGTCCACCATCGCGGCGATCGAATGCAGCATGTAGTTGCTGCCGGCGCCGCCGCTGAAGGGCAGGCCACCAGTGACGGTGAGGCCACGCGGGTCGTCGGTCGCGATGCCGAGCGCGTCGCACGCGAGGTTCACGGATGACGCGAAGCACGAGTACAGATCGATGTGGGCAACGTCGTCGATGCCGATACCGGCACAGCGAAACGCCTCGTCCGATGCGAACTTCATCGCAGGCGAGCTCGACAGGTCAGGGTGTTCGGCGAGATACACGGGATCGGTCGCGTACGACCAGCCGTTGAGGTACACGCGGCGATCCATCGGCACGCCCAACTCGTCGGCCTTCGCGTGCGACGCGACGATCACGGTGGCCGCCATGTCGACGTCCATCACCGAGATCTCGTACTTCGTGTACGGGTAACCGACCATGCGGTTCTCCGGCGTTGCGTCGCGCAACTCGTCGACGGTGCGTTCGCGAGGAAACCACGCGTACGGGTTCTTCGCCGCGACCTTCGACATCGGGGCGAGGAGTTCGGCAACCTGCTGGCGGTACTCGTCGGGCACGAGGCCGAGACGCGCTCGTCGAGCGATGTCGAATACGGGGAAGGTGAGCCACGCCTGGAACACGTTGTGCGCGGTCTCGGTCGGATGGAACGGAGCCTCGAACGGGAACGGCGGCGGGTTCTCGGCCTTGAACGACCACGGCAGACGCTCCCCCGCCTTCTTCGCCTGTCGCTTGGTCTCGAGTGCTTCTGCACCGGTGATCACGGCCAGGTCCATCTCGCCTCGGATGATCGCTGCCGCGGCATCGTCGACGAGCACCTGCGGTGTCGTGCCCCCGATGCCGCTGTAGAAGCGGTGGCGCGGCGAGATCCCAAGCGAATCGGCGAGGCGGTCGACCGGCGCGTCGTAGGACCACGCCATGCAATAGACGATCTGCAGCGAGTCAGCGGCGGCGAGCACGTCGCTCTTCGCTTGCGCGTCTTGCGCCGCGCGGCGGCAGACGTCGTCCCACAACTCGAGCGGTTCGGGCGACGGGCCGGTGCCAGGGTGGACGGTGTGCTGCGCCACGCCGATGACGCACGGCGTGCGCGGGTCAATCGACATCAGGTGCCGGTCCAGATCGGGTCGCGCTTCTCGGCGAACGCCTTGGGACCCTCTTTGGCGTCATTGCTCGAGAAGATCTTTCCGGCAATCTCGCTCTCGATGCCGAACGCCTCCTTCTGCGTTCCCGCGGCCATGCCGCGCAGCACTGATTCTTTGGTCGCCTGCACGGCGAGCGGCGCGTTGGCGTTGATGCGGCGCGCCCAGTCGACGGCGCGATCCTGCAGTTCGTCGACGGGAACGATCTCGTTGAGCAACCCGAGCTCGAGGCAACGCGCGGCCGGAAACGCCTCGGCCGTCAGCAGGAACTCCATCGCCGCAGGGAACGGAAGTTGCTGCGGCAAACGCACTGTCGTGCCACCACCGGCGAACAAGCCTCGCTTTGGCTCCATCACGCCGAACACGGCACGGTCGGTGGCGACGCGAATGTCGACGCCGCCGAGCATCTCCATGCCGCCGGCTACGCAGGGTCCGTCGACCGCGGCGATGATCGGCTTGTAGATCTTCAGCGAACGCAGCACGGCGTCGGTGCCGTCGCGCAGCTTGCAACCGTCGATTTCGTCGACGCCGCCCTTCTGGATCTCGGCTTGCAGCTCGGTGATCTGTGGGATGTACGTCTTCAGGTCGGCGCCGGACATGAAGTGGCCCTCGACGCCGGTGACGATCGCGACCCAGTCGTCGGGACTGTCGCGGAAGGTGCGCCAGGCGTTCGCGAGATCGCGGAAGTGGTACAGGTCCATCGAGTTGCGCGCTTCGGGACGATCGATCGTGATGCGCACGACGTGGTCCCCGAGTTGGTCGTAGTGAATCGGCATCGGCGCGGCAGGTTAGATGGCCCGACCGGTAACGTGACGCCCGTGTTAGAAACGCAATCGCTGGCCATTGGGGACGACCACGTTGCTCTGGCGGAGACCGTCCGGAAGTTCGCCGAGAAGAACATCTCGCCCGCTGTCCTTCGCTCCTTCGAAGCTCCCTTCCTGAAGGAGCTCGCGTCGCTGGGCTTCTTGGGGGGCGAGGGCTTCGGCTTCCTCGAGACGGCGATCGTTCTCGAAGAGCTCGGACGCGCCTGTGCACCGGGGCCTGCCCTTGCGACGGTGTGGGCCGCGTCGCTGCTGCGCCTCGCCGGGCAGGACACTGCCGCCCTCGAGAACGGCGACGAGATCGGCACCGTGTCGCTCGATGGCACCTACGCGCTTTGCGGCGCCGAGGCGCAGGTGCTCATCGCGCCCGTCGGCGACGAATGGGTTGTGTCACGCGACTTCACCGCGACGGCGGTCGAGTCCCTCGACCCGACCCGTCCCCTCGCGCAGATCGCGATCAACTCGTCCGAGCCGCTCGGGCATCCGCACGCGCGCGGCTACGCCAAGGCCTACGCGTCGGCGCTGTTCGCGGCCGATCTTGCGGGTGTCGCGGGCTGGTGCGTCGACACCGCGGCGTCATACGCAGCCGTGCGTGAACAGTTCGGCCGACCCATCGGACAGTTCCAGGGCGTGAAGCACCGTTGCGCCAACATGCTCGTGGCGACCGAACAGATCCGGGCCGCGGCGTGGGACGCCGCGATCGCACTCGACACCGGGTCCGATGACGACCAGCGTCTGTCAACGGCCGCCGCCGCCGCCATCGCACTCGACAATGCGGTTTCCGTCGCCAAGGACTGCATCCAGGTACTCGGCGGCATCGGCTTCACGTGGGAGCACGAAGCGCACTTCTACCTGCGCCGGGCGACGGCCACCCGTCAGCTGCTGGGCGGCACGAGTCAGTACAAGAAGGTCGTGGCCGATGCTGCGCTGAAGGGCACGCGTCGGCGCTTGTCGCTCGACCTGCCCGACGAGGCCGAGGCGATTCGTCCGGCGATCGCGGCGTTCGCCGACGAGACGGCCGCGCTGCCGCGTGAGGAGCAGCGGGCGCGCATCGTCGACCACGGCTACTTCGTACCGCACTGGGACGAGCCGTGGGGTCGAAACGCTGGCGCGGTCGAGCAACTCGTCATCGATGAAGAGTTCAAGCGCACCAAGCTGCGTCGCCCGCACCTCGCGATCGGCGCGTGGGCGGCGCCGACCATCGCCGCGTACGGCACGCCCGAACAGCAGGAGCGCTGGGTCCGGCCGACGCTCGTGGGCGAGATCAACTGGTGCCAGCTCTTCAGCGAGCCCGAGGCCGGCTCCGACCTCGCCGCGTTGCGGACGGTCGCGAGCAAGACCGATGGTGGTTGGTTGATCAACGGCCAGAAGGTGTGGACCTCCTACGCCCGTGAAGCGGACTGGGGCATGTTGATCGCCCGCACCAATCCTGCGGCGCCCAAGCACCTCGGCATCACGTACTTCGTGCTCGACATGAAGAACACCGACGGCCTCGACATCCGCCCGCTCAAGGAGATGACGGGCCTCGAGATGTTCAACGAGGTGTTCATGAACGACGTGTTCGTGCCCGACGACTGCGTGATCGGCGAGGTCGACAACGGGTGGACGCTCGCGCGCACGACGCTGGCCAACGAGCGGGTCGCGATGGGCTCGGGTTCGAGCTTCGGCGGCGGCATCGAGGCCCTGCTCTCGCTGTGCGGCGACCTGCCGATGGGCGAACACATGGCGGAGCTCGGCGGCCTCGTGGCCGAGTCGCACTCCGTTGCATTGCTCGGCCTGCGCTCGACGGCGCGGTCGCTGAGCGGCGCGAAGCCCGGCCCGGAGGCGAGCGTGCGCAAGCTTCTCGGCGTCGAGCACGACCAACGCACCCAGGAGTTCGGCCTCGAACTGCTCGGGCCCGAGGGCGCAACGACAGTCGGCCGGGCGAACCAGTGGACGTTCGGCTTCCTCGCCAATCGCTGCCTCACGATCGCGGGCGGCACCAGTGAGATCCAACGCAACGTGATCGGCGAGCGCCTGCTCGGCCTGCCCCGCGACCCGGAAGCGAACTGATGGCCGAACTGCTGACCGACCAGCTCCGCACGATGGCGGAGCACTTCACCGACGAGCCCGCGGCAATCAATGTCACGTCGAACGAGGAGATGACGTTCCGTGACTGGGAAGGTCGTTCGAATCAGCTGGCGCGGTGGATCACCGCGCAGGGCGTGGAGAAGGGCGACCGGGTTGCGATCCACATCGGGCCGGAGTCGCCCTTCGAGTTCTTGATCTCGTACTCAGCCGCGCACAAGGCCGGCGCTATCGCGGTGCCGCTCAACACGCGGCTCGTCGACCGCGAACGCGACGCGTTGTTGGAGCACTCCGGATCGAAGGTCGTGTTACGGGCCGGTGAGCTCACCTTCGACGGCGACGACTCCACTTATCAAGTCCCCGTCGACAGTTCCGACATCGCGGACGTCATGTACACATCGGGCACGACGGGTCGACCCAAGGGCGTCGTCGTGCGTCACGGCAATATCGCGATGGTCCCCAATGGCCTGCCGCAGCGGTACTCGGCCAAGGGCTGGCTGCACGCGTCGCCGATGTTCACCTTCGCCGGCATCGCGTCGACGTACAACCCGATGAAGCTCGGCATGGCGTTGCTCTACATGCCCAAGTTCGACGTCGACGACTGGTTCGACGTGGTCGAGACGCGCCAGCCGCGCGCAACCTTCATCGTCCCGGCGATGGCCGAGCTGTTGATTGCGTCGCCGCGCTTCGACGGGGCCGACCTTTCCTCGCTGCGCATCTGCTCGCTCGGCAGCGCGCCCGTCGCCCCCGGCACGGTCAAGCGGCTACAGGAGAAGGTGCCGAAGGCCATGGTCTCCAACTCGTGGGGCATGACCGAAGCCGGCCCTGCGTTTTGCTTCATGCCTGAGGAGGAGCGCGACAAGCGCGTCGGGTCCGTCGGCAAGCCGATGCCGCCGACGGAGTTCAAGATCGTCAACGAAGAGACCGGCGACGAGATGGCGCCGCGCGAGATCGGCGAGCTGATCGTCCGCAATCCCGGCCGCGAGCGCGAGTACTTCAACGACCCCGAGGCGACGGCCAACACCTGGCGTGACGGCTGGTTGCACTCCGGCGACCTCGCCTACCTCGACGAGGACGGGTTCCTGTACATCGTCGGTCGCGCCAAGGACGTCATCATCCGTGGCGGCAACAACGTGCACGCCACCGACGTCGAGGCGGTGCTGTTCGAACACCCCGCCGTGCAGGAGGCG
This sequence comes from Actinomycetota bacterium, assembly GCA_048498715.1. Taxonomy (GTDB): domain Bacteria; phylum Actinomycetota; class Acidimicrobiia; order Acidimicrobiales; family JACCXE01; genus JACCXE01. Next base: position 213,511 of record JBEHXL010000002.1, read on the forward strand.
GCCGTTGCCTCGATCCCCCACGACGTGCTCGGCGAGGACGTCGGCGCCTGGATCGTGCTCGGCCCCGGCCAATCCGCGACTGACGAGGAACTCCGGGCCCATTGCGCGGAACAGCTCGCCGACTACAAGGTGCCCCGCCGGATCACCTTCGTCGACGAACTGCCTCGCAACGCCACCGGCAAGGTCGTGAAGAAAGACCTCCCCGGCCGCTGACCCCCCCACCGACTTTGCACGCAACAGCGCAGGACGGTCTGTTCTGTTGCGTGCAAAGTCGACTCGCCTACGAGGGCCAGGAGTTCTTCGTTAGACGGCGCCGCTGAGCACCAGGGCGGCGAGGCGTTCGCGCTGCCAGCCCTGGCGGCCGAAGAGCACGTCGTTGGCCTTTACGCGGCGGAACAGCAGATGCGCGTCGACGTCCCACGTGAACCCGACGCCGCCGTGCACCTGGATGTTCTCGCCCGTGATCATCGCGGCCGCTTCACCGACGAAGCCCTTCGCCGAAGCGGCCGACGCCTGGCGCACTGCCTCGTCCTCGCCTTCGTCGCTGGTCCACGCCGCGTAGTGCGTCGCAACCCGCGCCAGTTCGAGTTGGTGAAGCATGTCCACGATCTTGTGACGGATCGCCTGGAAGGTCGCGATGGGACGGTCGAACTGCACCCGGTTCTTCGCGTATTCCGTCGCCATGAACAGCGCTCGGTCGCAGGCGCCGACGCTCTCGGCGCACAACAGGATGCCGACGTCGTCGATGACGCGGGTGAGCAGCGCCCGCTGATCGCCGTCCGGGCCCACCCGTCGCGCCGGCGTGTCCCGGAGATCAAGCCGCGCCATCTTGCGGGTGACGTCGAGCGACGGGACCAACTCACCGGCCGGCGCGTCGACGACGAACGTGGCGAGGCCGTCGCCGTCGCGCGCCACGACGTACGCGAACTCGGCCGTGTGCCCGTCCAGCACGAGCGGCTTCAGGCCGTTGAGCACTCCCGCCGAGAAGGTGGTCGAGATGGAATCGAGCGGGTTGCGGGTGCCGTCTTCCTCGAGGGCGAGCGTGCCGCGACCCGGCGTGGAATCACCGAGAGCATCCGCAACCAGCCGTGCACAAACCGCCGACAACCACGGCCCTGGCAACGGCAGCTTGCCCATCTCTTCGGCCAGCACGACCGTCTCGAGCATGCCGAGCGGCTCAAGCCAACCGAGGTCGCCGACCTTGCCCCAGAACTCGTCGGTGAACCCGCGCGAGTCCTCCATCATCGACCGTACGTAGGTCGCCGGTGCCTCGCGCTCGAGGAAGGAGCGAGCGACGTCGCGCAGGGCGTCCTGTTCGGCGCTGAAGGTGAAATCCACGAGGTGAACTTAGCTAGGCGACGGAGTCGAGCGCCTTGGCCATCAGGGACGCAAGGCCGCGCACCGTCGGCGTGCCCATCGGCTTGTTCGTCACGACGACCGCGCGCGACAGCAGGTTGCCCGTGCGCACTTCGATTGTCGTCATGGCCCGGAGAGTGCCGTTGATGCGCACGGCCATGACAACGGCCAGCGACTGGTCGGCGTTGCGGGTGACGTGCACCGCAGCGTCGAACTTGGTGATCTGCGTTTGCCCCTGCCGGTTCTTCATCTCGAACGCCGGGCAGTTCTCCCGCGCGTCGCGGATGCGCGCCGCCATGAACGACTGCAGCTCGTTCGCCGGTCGACGGATGACGACCTGTCCACCGGCACGCAGGTTCTCGGCGCGCCAACCTGTCGCGCTGGCTTCGTCGAACGCGAGCACCGGCATCGACGCGCCACAGGGGCCACGCGGGTCGGACTCCTCGAACGCAGCAGCGTCGGCGAGCGGCCCGACAAGCGCCGTCGAGAAACCAACAACGCGTCGTAACTGCGATTGATTGATGAGCGCCGGGTCGAGCGGGCCGGTGGTGGCCAGCGTCGTCGTCGGACCGCTCGGCGTCCGCTGCGCCTGCTTACCGCCGCCTCCGCCGTTGCACGCGCCGAGCAGCGTCACCGCCATCACACAAAGCACCGCCCTCCTCACGACCGCGGACGCTAGCGAGGCGGCCACTACTGTTGGCAACACGCGGACGTGGGGTTCCGCGTCAGTTGGGGGAATTCGAAAAGATGAACGTGAGCGTGTCGCGTCTCGTAGTTGTTCCGGCCGTCGCGCTTGCGTCGTTGCTCGCGCTCGGCGGTGTCGCCGTCGCGCTGAGCGGCGGTGATTACTCGCCCGATCGCATGGACTGCACCAAAGACGCCGAGGCGTACGACAAGCCGTATGCGCAGTACGGCTGCCACAACCTCAAGGTAAACGTCGAGAGCGGCAACACCCGCTACGTCGAGGCCGGTCTCGACCAGATGCCCAACGGCGACAACGCGACGCCGGGCCTGTTCGGTGAAGGCGCGCCCGGTAGCGACAACTTTCCGCACGGCTTCTGCGCCGCGGCCAACACCGGCGGCACCAACGGCAAGACCGGCACTGAGTGCGGCGACGGCAAGGGCAGCGCTCGCGGCATCGGCGCCTGGGTCGTCGGCGACCTCAACGAGAAGTCGCTGCGGCAAGTGCTCTACATGGCCGGCGTGCATCGCACCTACACGATCAAGAACCTTGGCGACAACGGCTTCGATGTCGAGTTCGGCGCCGACGACAACCTCGACGGCGGGGAGCACGACGGCTTCTCCGGTCGTCCTGATGTCGGTACCAACGGCCTGCAAAACGGCCCGTCCGACGGTGGCTCCATCGGGCTTCACGTGCGGCCGCTGAGCAAGGAGACGTTGCCGAGCGGCACCAACATCACGCCGTTCCTTATGTTCGAGGCCGGCTCGTGTGCCGACGGGATCTGCGAGGACGTCACCACGCACAAGCACGAGGTCTACACGGGCGGCGCAAACAAGGAACGCAATGCCGCGGACTACACGGGCCGCCAGTGGGACCCTGAGGAGTGCGACGGGGCGTCGCTCGAGGGTGAGCGGTCGTGCGCGTCAGGTAAGAACAAGACCCATCGTGATTGGTACAACCAGGAGGGCCACGTGTACGCCGAGCCCGGAGTGCAGGTCTACGAGGACCCCGACTCCGCCGCGTCGCCCATCGACCCCATCGCCGAGTTCTTTGGTGCGCTCGGTGTCGCGAACCCGGCTCCGCCGCTGTATCCGCTTCCGGGCTTCTACGTGGGCACGTGCGGCGCCATCCTCGACGGCGACCCCGTCGCCCCGAGCGGTATCTGTTAGCTACTCGGCGGACGTCGCGCCCCGGCGGCGCATCGCAAGCGCAATCGCACCCACGGCGAGCACCAGCGGCACGGCTCCGATGACCAGGAGGAGTGGGCCGATCGAGTCGTCGTCGTCCTTGCGCGACGCGGCGAACTCGTCGACCGTCGTGGTCGTCTCGTCGCTGATCGTCGTCTCGGTCGCGCTGTCGACATCAGTCTGGAGTTCGGTCGGCTTGTAAGCCGTCGTCGTCGGGCCCGTGTCTTCGACCGTGGTCGAGGTGCTGGACGACGTAGTCGTCGCCTTCGGCGCCGCAGTCGTGGTCGTCGTCGCGCCGATCTTGTCGACCACTGCGAACGGGCCGTTCTCCGTGAACGGCTGGTACGACCCGGTGCGGCACACCGCGGTGATCACGTACGAACCGAACGGCGCGTCGTCAGGGACGGTGATCGAGCCGCTGATCTTGGCGCCGGTCTCGGCCGGGAACGTCTTCGAGAACACGAAGCTCCCATTGCCGTCAGCACCCTCTTGGACGCTGACCGCGAGTTCTTCAGTGTCGACACACTGACCGGTGACCGAGATGGTCTTTCCGCGCACCTGCGTATCGGGCGAGTAGCTGAAGTCGTTCTCGGCGGTCTGCGCGTGTGCGGGGACGGCCAGGCCGGCAATTGCGAGGAACCCGATAAGAGCAGCGGTACGGCGAATCACGCCGAACACTCTAGGAAGGGTTGAACTCGGCCGAGAGTTCGTCCCGGAGAACTCTCCGTAAAAGCTTGCCCGTCTCGTTGAACGGGAGCTCGTCACGGAACGCAATGCGTTCAGGCGTACAGGCGCTGCGCAGCGCCGCACGAACGTGGTCACGCAGCTCGTCTTCGGTGCAATCGGCCTTGCGCACGACGGCCGCGACAACCGCTTCGCCCCACTCGGTCGACGGGATGCCGACCACGGCGGCGGCTTCGACACCGGGGTGTTCGAGCAACACGGCTTCGATCTCGCCGGGCGACAGGTTCTCGCCGCCGCGCACGATCACGTCGTCGACGCGGCCCTGCACGAAGAGGTAGCCCTCGTCGTCGAGATAACCGGCGTCACGCGTGTTGAACCACCCGTCCTCGAGGCCGCCGTCTTTGCCCTTGTATTCGCCCGAGACTTGCTCGCCGCGTACCCAGATGATGCCGTCGCGGATTTCGACCTCGACACCCGGTAGGGGCTGGCCGACCGAACCGAGACGCGCCTTCCACTCCGGCTCGTCGCTGTAGAACGCGAGGCGGTGGTCGTCGGGACCGAGCACGGCGATCGTCGAGGACGTTTCCGTAAGGCCATATGCGTTCACGAGGTCGACGTGCGGGAGCAGCGTCATCGCGCGTTCGATGACGGGCATTGGCATCGGACCGCCGCCGTAGGCGAGCGAGCGCAGATCGGGCAGGCCTTCGCCGTCGGCCTCGATGACGTCGAGGATCCGGTTGAGCATCGTCGGCACGACCATCGCGTTGGTCACGTTCTCGTCGCGCGCCGCGGCAACCCAGCGCTTCGGCTCGAAGCTCTCGAGTTGCACCACCCGACGCCCGATGTAAGAAGTCGACAGCACCGAGGACACCGAAGCGATGTGGTACGGCGGCACGCTCACGAGCGCGGCCTCGTCGTCACCGGCGGACGCGAACTCGAGCGACGTCGTGATGTACGAGCCGAGGTTCTTGTGGCGGAGAACGGCCGCCTTGGGCTCACCGGTCGTCCCACTGGTGAAGAGGAGCACCGCGGTCTCGTCGGGATCGCAGCCCCAACCGTCGGTGGGCTCGATCGACTCGTCGAGCGTTGTCGCGAGGAAGTCGTCACGGGAGACGATCTCGATGCCGTCGATGCCGGCGATCCGTTCGGCCACACCGTCGCCCGCAATCACCAGGGCCGGCGACGTGCGCGTAACGATGGCGCGCAGCTTGTCGTCGGCGAGTCGGTAGTTGACGGGCGCGAAGGGCTTGCCACTGATCGCGGCACCGAACAGCGCGATCGGCACGGCGAGAGAGTTCTCGTCGATCAACACGACGGTCTCGCACGGGTGCTGCGCGAAGTAGGTGCCGGCGCGACGCGAGCGATGACCCAGCTCGGCGAATGAGAGCCCGCCGTCGCGAGAACCGATCGCGATGCGGTCGGCGAGGTTGTCACTCGCCATCTCGAGGATCATCCCGACGTGCATCGGCCGACCTCTAGTCCGAAGACGGAAGCGGCTTGGCGCCCTTCACGTTGAGCGCCGCGTCACCGATGGACAACGAGCCTTCGCCCGCCTTCGTGATCAGCACTTCGAGGGTTTCACCTTCGTCGGTGTAGCGCTTGCCCACCAGCGTGCCCTCGGCGAAGCCGTCGGCCGGCGTGCCGGTGCCGCCTTCTTCGTCGATGGAGACGACAGGCGTTCCGCCGCAACGCAGGTCGACGTCGTCGGCGGGTGCCTTCACCACGACGAACTCTCCGCTGCACGTAACGGACCGGTACCGAGACCCGGGCTTGAGCTGCACTACTTCCCCCTACTTCGAAAGAAAATCGTCGAGCAACGCGTTGAGCGCCGCTGGCTGGTCACTTTGTACTGCATGACCCGCAGATTCTACGACTTCGAAACGAATCGACGGCTTGACCTCTCGGTACTGCTCGATGTCCTCCGGCAGCACGTAGACCGAGAGCGCGCCCTGGACGACCATCGTCGGCCCGTCGTAGGCGGCGACGTCGTTCCAGAGGTCCTGGAAGTCGGTCCAGTTCCGCTCGGGCGCCGGCTTGTCGGTCTCCCGCGGGAACAGGTCGTACTTCCACATCCACTCGCCGCTGTCGAGGCGCACCGCGTTGTGGCGGACCCCGCGGCGAATCGCCTCGGGCGAACGCAGAGGCGACATCGCAATCGTTGCGTCGGCCATCGCGTCGAACGACTCGTACGTGGGCGGACCACCGATGAGTGCGACGGAGCCGCGCTGCTCCGGTGTCATCGTGCGGCCCTCCTTCGACACGTTGGGCGACACGTCGATGATCACCTGGTTGGTGAACAGCTTCGGGTGCTGACCGGCGACGCGAATCGCGGTTGCGCCGCCGAGTGACATGCCGACGAGTACGAGCGGATCGAGGTTCAACGCTTCGATCGTCTCTTGCACCGCGATGGCGTTCTGCCACGGGCCGTAGTCGCGGTCTTCCCGTCGATCGGAACGACCGTGGCCGGGAAGGTCGAGGCACAGTGCTGGGCGGTTCAGCAACGTCATCAGTGGGTCCCACGTGTGGGCGTTCTGGCCCCCGCCGTGGAGGAATACGAACTCCGGTGGGGCGTCACCGCCCCACCGGATCGCACTCACGTGTTGTCCACCGCCGATCGCAACATCGATGCGTTCGGTCGGCAGAAGCGCCGTCTTGTCGCCACCGACTTCGTCGGCGACGTCGGCGAGGAAGCTGAACTCGTCGTAGGGCTCAGTGTCGCTCGGCGCTCGGGAGAACATTCGCTACTGGTTCTTCCAGACGGGGTCGCGCTTCTCGACGAAGGCGAGGGAGCCTTCCTTGGCGTCTTCGGAGCCGAACACCTTCGGCTGCCATTCGGCGAAGATCTCCTTGGCCTTGGGCGCATCGCTGATGGCGGCGCGCACGATCTTCTTCGTCGCGGTCAGCGCGAGCGGGCCGTTCTTGGCGATCGCCTCGGCGAGCTCGATGGCGGTGTCGAGGACCTTGTCGGCGGAGACCACGCGGTTGAGCAGGCCGAGCTCGTAGGCGCGCTGAGCGGTAATGGGATCACCGGTGAGGGTGAGCTCGAGCGCCTGCGCCAGCGGGATGCGCTGGCTCAGGTACACGCCGCCGCCCGCCGCGAACAGGCCGCGCTTCACTTCGGGCACACCGAAGTTCGCAGTGTCGGCGCCGACGGCGAGGTCGCAGTTGAGCAGCAACTCGAAACCACCGGCGACGGCCGTTGCCTGCGCAGCACCGACAATCGGCACCGACACGTCGCCGCCACCGAAGAAGCGACCGAAGGCCTGCATGCCCTCAGGGCTGGCCTTGGGTGCCGTCGACTCACCCGATGCGAAGGCGCGGAGGTCCATGCCGGCACAAAACGCCTTGTCGCCGGTGCCCGTCAGCACGATGGCGCGGATGTCGACATTGGACTCCGCCTCGTGGATGCCCTCCCCGAGGGCACCCATCAGGTCGCCGTTGAGCGCGTTGCGGGCATCGGGACGGTTGAGACGAAGGACGAGGACGTTGCCGCGCTGTTCGCGGACGAGAACGGGTTCATCTGACATGGCCCGTACCTTACGGTATGGAACCTTCCCGACGCTTCCGTGAAGGCAGGATCAGTAGCTCCGGGGCAGGCCGAGGACGTGCTCGGCGAGGTAGTTGAGGACCATCTCCTGGGAGATGGGGGCGATCTTCATGAGACGGGCTTCGCGCCAGTAGCGGCCCACGTCGTACTCCTCGGCATAGCCCATGCCGCCGTGCACCTGCAGGGCGCGGTCGGCCGCGTCGAACGCCGCTTCGGCGGCAACGAGCTTGGCGCTGTTGGCCTGCTCGGCGCACGGCAATCCGTTGTCGTAACGCCAGCTCGCCTCGCGAATCATCAACTCGGCGCCGCGCAACATTGCGTGCGAGTGGGCCAGGGGGAACGCAAGTCCCTGGTTCTGCCCGATCGGTCGGCCGAACACGACCCGATCGTTGGCGTACTGCACCGCCCGACGAATCGCGGCGCGGCCGATACCGAGCGCCTCGGACGCGATGAGGATGCGCTCGGGGTTGAGACCGTCGAGCAGGTACTTGAACCCTGCGCCTTCTTCACCGACGCGGTCGGCCTCGTCGACGAACAGGTCGTCGTAACGCACCTCGCACGACACGACCGCGTTGCGGCCGATCTTGTCGATCGGGACGATGTCGACCTCGGGCTTCTGCAGGTCCGCGAGGAACAGGGTCATGCCGTCGGTGCGCTTCTTGCACTCCTCGAGTGGCGTCGTGCGGGCGAGCAGCAGCACCTTCTCGCAGAACATCGCCTTGGTCGTCCATACCTTGCGACCGCGAATCAAGTACCCGCCGTCGGTGCGACGAGCTGCGGTCGTGATCGACGTGGTGTCGGTGCCGGCATCGGGCTCGGTCACCCCGAACGCGACGTGCAGCGACCCGTCCACGACGCGGGGCAGGTACTTCGCCTTCATCGCGTCGGACCCGTGTTTCACGACGGGATTCATCCCGAAGATCGACAGATGCACCGCCGACGCACCGTTCATCGCCGCGCCACTCGCGGCGATCTCCTCCAGCAGGATCGAGGCTTCGGTGATGCCTTGCCCCCCGCCGCCGAACTCTTCCGGGATGGCGAGGCCGACCCAACCCCCTTCGGCGAGCGCTTCGTAGAACGCCCAGGGGAACTCGTGTTTCGCGTCGCAGTTGCGCCAGTAGGCGTCGTCGAACTTGGAACACACTCGGCGAACGCCCTCACGCACGGCCTCGTGCGTTTCATTGGCGGTGAAGTCCATGCGCGAAAGTAACCCGCGTGGAAACCCGACTTGCAGGTTCGGACAACCTCACTCTCGCAGCCGACGTAGGCGGACCCGAGGACGGGCCGACGGTCGTGCTCTTTCACGGCGGCGGACAGACCCGTCATTCGTGGCATGGCACGTGGCAGTTCCTCGTCGAGAACGGCTGGCGTGCGTACTCCGTGGACCTGCGCGGCCACGGCGACTCCGACTGGTCACCCGACGGCGACTACACGCACGAGCCGTTCGCGCGCGACGCGTACGCGATCGCGACGTCGCTGCACACTCCGCCGATCCTCGTGGGCGCGTCGCTTGGGGGCATTGCGTCGTTCCTCGCCGTGGGCGAGGCCGAGAATCAATCGAAGGTGGCGAAGGGTGTCGTGTTGGTCGACGTGGCCAACCGCATCGAAGTTGCCGGTCGCGACCGCATCGGTGACTTCATGATGGGCCACCTCGACGGCTTCGCCACGCTCGAGGATGCGGCCGACGCCATCGCCGCCTACAACCCACACCGCCCACGGCCGAAGGACCTCAGTGGCCTCGCCAAGAACCTGCGCGAACGCAACGGCCGTTGGTACTGGCACTGGGACCCCGCGTTCGTGAACGGCAAGTTCGGCAATCGCGACGAGACGCGTACGTCCGTCATCGGCGACGGACGACTCGACCGTGCGGCCGACAACCTCAAGGTGCCCACGCTGCTCGTGCGAGGCCGAAGCAGCGACCTTCTCTCACAAGAAGGCGTCGACGACTTCCTCCGTCGCGTTCCCCACGCCGAGTTCGCCGACGTCGCCGGCGCCGGTCACATGGTCGCGGGCGACCGCAACGAGATCTTCAACAACGCGATCCTCGACTTCCTCGCCCGTCACCGCGACTAGCGCAGAACGAGCGCTTCCAGCGTCGCGATGATGTGGGCGAGTTCGCCGCCCTTCTCCATGTAGGCGTCGGCGCCCGCCTCGAGCGCAGCACGCTCGGTACGTGCTTCGTCGAAGCCCGACAACACGACGATCTTCGCGTGCGGCAGCGAACGACGAATTTCCGGCAGCGCTTCGAGCCCGTCCATCACGGGCATCGCGAGGTCGAGCACGACGACATCGGGGTGGAGTTGCCCGGCGAGCACGATCGCCTCACGCCCGTCGCTCGCCTCGCCGATCACGTCGAAGCTCGACCGCTTGAGCATCCGGCGCAGCAACAATCGAATGTCGCTCGAATCGTCGACAAGCAGCACGCGGCCGGCGCCGGCCGACGGGTTGTCTTCGTTGTTGCGGATGACCGAGTCGATCGGCAGCGCGGGGGCGGACGGGCGGTCGCGTACCAAGTCGCCCGCCCGCAGGGTCGCCCCGGACGACTGCCCGAGAAGGTCGTTCATCATCAGCCGCGCCGAGGCAACGGTGCTGCGCAACGCGGCCTTCGCATCGGCGTCGAAGCCCTCTTCGAATGCGTACGCCGCGGCAGTGAGGCCCTGCACGACGTTGTCGTTGATCTCCAGCGCGTGGCGCCGGCGCAGTTCGGCATCGTGCAGACGAAGTGCGATTTCCTCGGCCCGCTTGCGTTCGGTGACGTCGCGTACGAACAGCGCGACCATCGCACCCTCCTCGGAGTCGAGCACGCCGCGGCTCACTTCCACCGGGATCCCACTGCCGTTCTTGTGCCGCACCATCCACGAGAGGCCCGCGTCGAGCGAGACATCGAGATCCGCCACCGCCGCAGGCAGCACCGACTCGATGCCGTTTCCCAGCAACTCGAACGGGGTGTAGCCGAAGGTCGCCTCCATCTGCCGGTTTACCTGAATGATCGTTCCGGCCTGGTCGACGACGATCACCGCGTCCGGCGCCGACTCGACCAACGCCTCGAAGCGCTCGGACTGACGACGGGCGGCGTTTTCCGCGCGTCGCTGGTCGGTGATGTCGCGGCAGATGCCATAGATCCGCGCCGGTCGACCCTCGCTGTCGACGGCGACTTCGCCGGTCGTCGCGAGGACGCGCACGTCGCCGTCCGCCCGCACGATGCGCTCTTCCATGTGGTACGGCTGACAGTCCTGGAAGGCCTTGTAATGGACGGCCTTCACTTTCTCGCGGTCGTCGGGATGGATGAACTCCATGAACTTCTCGTAGGAGGCGTTGAACGAGCGTGGCTCGGTGCCGTAGATCCGGTAGAGCTCGTCACTCCAGACGTTGGTGTCGGTGAGGATTTCCCAGTCGTAGCTGCCCATCATCCCGACGCGCTGGGCCTCGGCGAGGCGAGCCTCGTTGAGTCGGAGAGACGCTTCGTTCTCCGCCTTCACGCGTGCCAGCGCGACGACACCGGCGATCCGCTCCCGAAGATGCGGGTAGCGGGCGCCCAACAGTTCTGCGTCGCGCTGGAGTTCCTCAGCGGTTGCCCCCCGCAGCGCGTCCTCGGCCAGGCGTAGAAACTGCTCCTGCTCATGCACGACGTCCGTCATGGGTCCGAGTGTGACGGTGCATGAAACGCACCGCTATAGCTCGTTTGGCTCTTCGCGGCGTAGGCCGAACGGCGGTCAGTCGCGTTCGATCTGGTGGAAACCGTCCCGAACCGTCCACCACTCCACAACCAGCCGGGTCGCTTCCTCGTTGAGATGCGTTATCGCCACTTCGTTGATGTCGACGACCCACGCCTCCCCCGCGCCGGACGCGACACCGGAAATCTTGGCTTCTCCCGGCCAGTCCTTCTCCTGCCCTTCGACCGGATGGAAGGTCGGACCGTGCAACGCCACGCGACCGTCGCGCTGCAGATCGGCGAGTTTCCGCGCGTTGTCCATCGATCCGAACTGCAGCTTCCCGTCGACGAACTCGCACTCGATGCCCGAGATGCGCGGCGAGCCGTCCTTGCGGAGCGTCGCCATGGTCTTGTGGCGGCCGGCGTCGAAGAGCGCCTGGACGCGCTTCGCGAATTCCGGTTCGGCCGCCTCGATCTCACCCCAACTGGCCATGAACCGAAGCTACTGAAACTGCGGTGGTCGCTTCTCGCGGTGGCTGGCGAGCCCCTCGACCGCGTCCGGCCCGCCGAAGCCGAGCATCTCGTATGCCACCGACGCGTCGAACGCGGGGAACTGGGCGCGGTACCAGTGGTTGAGCGTGTGCTTGGTGAAGCGAATCGCGTGCTGAGCCCCGCTCGCGAGCTCGACCGCAATGGCCATCGCCTTGTCCTGGACTTCCTCGTCGTCGACGACGAGGGAGACGAGTCCGATGCGTTCGGCTTCCTCGCCGCTGAGTTGTTCGCACATCAACAGGTGGTACTTGGCCTTCGCCATGCCACACAGCAGCGGCCAACAGATCGCGGCGTGGTCGCCCGCCGCCACGCCGAGACGTGTGTGCCCGTCGATGATGCGGGCGGTGCGAGCAGCGATGGAGATGTCGGCGAGCAGACCTGCGACGAGTCCGGCGCCAACCGCCGGACCGTGCATGGCCGACACGATCGGCTTCGAGCACTCGACGAGGTTGCGCACGAGATCGCGCGCCTCGCGCAGGGTGCGCAGCCGCGTGTCGTAGTCGTTGATGATGCCTTCGATCATCTCGAAGTCGCCCCCGGCCGAGAAGCCGCGTCCGGCGCCACGCAGGATTGCGACGCGCGCAGCGTCGTCCCGATCGAAGACCGGCCAGATGTCGGCCAGCTGCTCGTGGGCTCGCGCGTTGACGGCGTTCAGCGGCGGAGCATCGAAGGTGATGCGAAGCACTCCGGGCTCAGGCCGGTCGACCACCAACGCGTCGAACGCTTCGTACGGCGACGGATTTTCTGCCATTGCGCATTCTCGCCCGTCGGTTCAACGGCAGCATGAACCAGAACCATCCGAACCACAGCCCAACACCTACGGCCACCACCGCCGCGACCCACGTGGCGTAGAGCACGTCGCCGACGAGGAACACTGCGCCGGTGAGGGCGGCGAGCAGCAAGGCAAGGCCGGCCACCGCAAAGTGCGTGCAGGTGAACAGCATGTGCTTCTTGGCCTCGGTGTCGGCGCGGAAATTCAGCCGGTGGTACGCCGTGGGCGCGATCAGTAGACACGTCGCCATGGACGTGAGCAGCAACTCCGCGAAGTACACGTTCCGCTGCAGCTGTGTTGCTTCGAAGATCCGTTGCGTGAAGGCGACCGTCAGTAAGAAGGCGCCGAGCACCTGGACACCTGGGATCGCAACGCGGAGTTCCTCCAGCAACTCCTTGAGTTCCCGATCGACCCGTTCCTTCTCACCTTCTTCGTCGGCCATCCTGGGTGGATACCCACTTGTTAGGTTGCGCCCGTGGACTTCAAGTACGACGCCGAGGACGAGGCGTTTCGCGCCGAGCTGCAGACCTGGCTCGACGCGAACCTGCCCGAGTTCGAGGACCTCGGCGAGATCGGCGAAGGTGTCGAGGGATACTCCCGCACGATGGCCCGTCGTCAGGCGTGGCAGCAGCGGCTGCACGAAGGCAAGTGGGCTGCCATCAACTGGCCGATCGAGTGGGGCGGCCGCGAAGCGACCACGATGCAAAACGTCATCTACTCCGAAGTGATGGCGCGGGCGAAAGCACCGGGCATCTACAACCCGAACGGCATCTGGCAAATCGGGCCGATGATCATCCGTTGGGGCACCGACGAACAGAAGAACATGTGGCTGCCCGGCATCCTCGATGCGACCGTTCACTGGTGTCAGGGCTTCAGCGAGCCGGAGGCGGGTTCCGATCTCGCCAACCTCCGCACGATGGCAATCCGCGACGGTGACGAGTACGTCGTCAACGGCCGCAAGATCTGGACGTCCACCGCGCAGTACGCGAAGTGGGGCCTGTTCCTGGTTCGCACCGACAAGGACGCCATCGCGAACGGCCGCAAGCACGAGGGCATCACGGCCTTGATCATCGACATGGAATTGCCCGGCGTCCACGTCACGCCGATCCGCGAGATCACGGGCGAAGCGATGTTCTGCGAGGTGTTGTTCGAAGACGCCCGCGTGCCTACCGCGTACTTGCTCGGCAGCGAAGGCGAAGGCTGGAACGTCGCCATGGGAACGCTCACACACGAGCGGGCCGGCACCGGTTCGATCGCGATCGGCCTTCGGTCCGAGCTCGACAACATGATCGCGGCGGCACGCGAACACAACCCGGACGCGCTCGACGACCCGGGCATCCAGGACCGCATCGCGCGGATGTACACCCAGATCGAACTGACGCGTCTGCTCAACGCGCGGGCATTGTCGAAGGTGCTCAAGGGCGAGCGGTCATTTCCTGAGAACCAGATCGCCAAGCTCCAGTGGAGCCATTTGAGCCAGGCCCTCGCCGAGCTGAACATCGACATCCTCGGACCGATGGGCATTCTCGCCAAGGGCGGACCCGACGCGCTCCAGGGTGGTCACGCGGCGCACTACTACCCGTGGCAGCGTTACACCTCGATCGGGGCAGGTGCGACCGAAGTGCAGAAGAACATCATCGCCGACCGGGCGATTCATCTACCGAGGAAGTAAATGCCGTACGACTTTGCGGGGAAGCGCGTCCTCGTCACGGGCGCATCGTCGGGCATCGGCGCCGCGCTCGCGGAGCGACTCGCGTCGCTCGGCGCGACCGTTGGCATCTGTGCGAGACGCGAGGCGGAACTGACGACAACGCTGAAGGCGTGCCAGGCGCACAGCCCGTCAGCGCAGATGTGGCTGTGCGACATGGCGAAGGAGACCGACGTCGACGCCCTCGCCGATGCGGTGCTCGAAGCCTTCGGGGGTGTGGACCTGTTGATCAACAACGCCGGCATTCCCCGCCGGAAGCATGTGACCGAACTCGACTACGCGACGGTCGAATCTGTCATGCGCATCAATTATCTGAGCGCCGTCCAACTGACGCTCAAGCTTCTGCCGGGAATGCTCGAGCAAGGCGACGGCCGAGTCGTGAACGTGTCGTCGATCGCGGCGCCGCTGAGCTCACCGGGCGAGTCGGCCTACGACGCATCCAAGGCCGCGCTCGCCAGCTTCTCCGAAGCGATGGCCATGGACCTCTGGTTCGACGGGATCAAGAGCATGGTCGTCTATCCCGGCGTGGTCGACACTCCGCTGTTCGACATTCCCGACAACGACCCCTTGCCGGAGACGGCACCGGCGCGCATCCCGGTGAGCGAAATGGTCGACGCGATCATCGGCGGCATCCGAGAGGATGCCGCCGAGGTCTACGCGCCCACCTGGTTCAAGGACATCGTGATCGGCAAGGCGCAGAACACGGCGGCGTTCCTCGAAGGCGCCGCCGAGTTCGCGCGCCAAAGCCGTTCGTCGTAGCGCTCTTTTAGTTCTGCACGTCGCCGCGCCAACCACCGGATTCGGTGCCGCGCGCTTCGATGAAGGACTTGAAGCGCTTGAGGTCACCCACGGTTCGTGTACGGACGAAGCCCATTACGTCACCCGCAGTCTCGACGAAACCCTGAGGGTCGAAGTCGAGCTGCAGCATGACTTTGGTCGTATCGGGCGAGATCTTGTGGAAGGTCACTACTCCGGCGTTCTGCGCGCCGGCGGTGGCGCGCCATGCGACGCGCTCGTCGGGATGTTGTTCGGTGATCTCGGCGTCCCACTCGCGCTCGGCGCCTGCGATCTTGGCCTTCCAGTGCAGGTGCGTGTCGTCTGTTTGCGAGACGGACTCGACGCCTTCCATGAACTGCGGGAACTCTTCGAACTGCGTCCACTGGTTGTAGGCAACAGACAGCGGGACGTCGACTTCAACGGATTCTTCGATGACTGACATGCCTCGCGCGTACCCGCGGCACGTCGGCGTTTAGACCGTGAGAAGGGCGTTGATTTCCGACCGCTATCGGCCCCTAGTCGACATCGCGCTGGCCTAGACCGTGTCCCGGTAGCTCATCGGCATGACTTCGACGAGCTGACCGTCGGGATCGCGCAGCATCGCGACGATCCCGGGAAACCCACGATCGCCGAGCACCTCTCCGCCGAGCTCTGCGGCTTTCGCACACGCAGCGTCGATGTCGTCAACGCAGATGGAGATGTGGGTGAGGCCCGGCTCGTTGAACGGACGCTCACGCTTAGGCGTCACGCCGGCGTCAGCGTACGAAATGAGTTCGAGCACCCATCCGTCGCGCTGTAGGTAGACGACTTCCACGCCGAGCTTGCCGCTCATGCCGAAGAGCTTTCCGGTCGCCGCGTCGGGCACCGCCATTTCGTTGCGGAACTCGAAGCCGAAGACCTCTTCGTAGAACGCGCGTGACCGAGTGAGGTCGGACACAGCGAGGCCAACGTGGTTCACGATCGAACTCATAGGCTCTGACTCTATGGATCTGAGGAAGAACCCGATGGGGCCGGCGATTCCCGAACTCACCCCGCACCAGGAAATCGCGCTGCTCGCCCGTCTCCTGTTCCACGAGGGCTACGACGATCACCTGTCGGGCCACATCACGTGGAAGCAGCAGGACGGCACGGTGCTGGTCACGCCGTGGGGCCTGACGTGGGACGAGATCTGCGCCTCCGACATCATGCGGATGGACATGGAGGGCAATCCCCTCGAAGGCAAGTGGACGATCACGCCCGCGATCCCGCTGCACCTCGAGTTCCACAAGGCACGCGAAGACGCGGCCGTCGTGGTGCACAACCACCCGCGCTGGGGAACCGTGTGGGCCGACCTGCACCGCGCCCCGCCCGTCTACGACCAGACCGGTTCGATGATCCCCGAGGACCCGGTCGTCTATGACGACTTCAACGGCGGGGTGCACGAGGTCGACAACGCGAAGGCGT
This sequence comes from Actinomycetota bacterium, assembly GCA_048498715.1. Classification (GTDB taxonomy): domain Bacteria; phylum Actinomycetota; class Acidimicrobiia; order Acidimicrobiales; family JACCXE01; genus JACCXE01. The sequence goes on from JBEHXL010000002.1 coordinate 229,871, forward strand.
GCGTCAACGCGTTGGGCGACGGGCGTATGGCCCTGCTCGCGAACCACGGGGTGCTCGTCGTGGGCAAGGACATTCAGCAGGCTCATCACCGCTCCGTCTTCCTCGAATGGCGCTGCCGCCAGGCCTGGCACGTCGAAGCGATCGGCAAGGGTGTGCCCGTGAAGGACGAGGTGTTCAAGAAGTTCGCCGCGCCCTTCGACTACGTGTCGTTCCCCGGCCTGTGGGAGTCGATGGTCCGCCGCGAACTGCGCCGCGACGCGTCCGTCCTTGACTGACACTGATCTTTTCCTTCCGGAGCCTTCACCACGCGAGGTGTTTGCGACGGTCATCTCCGTCGACGATCACCTCGTCGAACCGCCGCACATGTTCGACGGTCGGCTGCCTGCGGCGCTACAGGACCGTGCCCCTCACGTCGTCACGAACAAGTACGGCCATGAAGTGTGGGAGTTCGACGGGCAGACGTTCAGTCAAGTGGGCATGAACGCGGTCGCCGGCCGGCGCCCGGAAACCGTCAAGGTCGAGCCGTTCCGGTTCGACCAGATGCGGAAGGGCTGCTGGGACATCGACGAGCGCGTCCGCGACATGGACATCAACGGTGTGTGGGCGTCGCTCAACTTCCCGTCGATGATCACGGGCTTCTGCGGCCGCGTGTACTCGCAGTGCTCCGACCCGTCGTTGGGTCTCGCCGTGACCCGTGCGTTCAACGACTGGATGTACGAGGAGTGGTGGCAGCCGCACCCCGAACGGATCATCCCGATGGGCATCACGTGGCTCACCGACCCCGAGATCGGCGCCGCGGAGATCCGTCGCAACGCCGACCGTGGCTTCACCGCCGTCACGCTCCCGGAACGCCCCCACGACATCGGGCTTCCGTCGATCTTTACCGACTACTGGGATCCGATCCTGCGTGCGTGCGCGGAGACGGAGACGGTCGTGTGCCTCCACGTCGGCTCGTCCGGCATCAACCCTCCACCGCCCGATGTGGGCATGGCGATCATGCCGCTGACGGCAACGTTGTTCGGTCAGCAATCGCTCACCGCATGCACCGAGTGGTTGTGGTCGGGCCATGCCGTGCGTATCCCCGAGCTGAAAATCGCGATGAGCGAGGGCGGCATCGGGTGGGTCGCGATGTTGCTCGACCGACTCGAAAACATCCTCGACCGATCACGCTATGGGCTCGGGTGGGACGAGCGTCCGGCCGACGTGCTGCGCCGCAACTTCTGGTTCTGCACCATCGACGACCCGTCCACCATCGACACGCGTCACGCGATAGGCGTCGAGAACATCATGTTCGAAACCGACTATCCGCACGGCGACTCGACGTGGCCCGATACGCAGGACGTGATCAAGTCTGCGTGGGGTCACATTCCACCGAACGAACTGAGAATGATGTGTTCCGAGAACGCCGCCGCCCTCTTTCGGCACCCCTTGCCTGCCTCGGTCTTGCCGTTGGACTGATGCTCGCCAGCTGTGGAAGCAAACCCGGCGACAACACGTTCAGCGAGGGCGGTGAGGGGTCACTCGCCGACACCATCACTGTTTCTGCGGCGACTTCGCTCACGAACGCCTTCAACGAGATGGTGGTCGCCTTCAATTCGGTGAGGCCATTCGTCAACGTCAACCTCAACTTTGGCGCTTCTTCGGCATTCGCTGATGCGATCGCCGCCGGCGCCCCCGTGGACGTATTCGCCTCAGCCGATCAGGCGAACATGACCAAGCTCCAAGCCGCCAAGCTCGTCTTCGGCAACCCGCGCACGTTCGCGCACAACACGCTTGTGATCGCGGTGAAGCCCGGTAACCCGACCGCCATCACGAGCGTCGCCGACTTGGTGAATGCAGGCACGATCGCGCTATGCGCCGTCGAAGTTCCGTGTGGGAAATACGCCGCGCAGGCGCTGACGTCGGCCAGGGTCTCGATCGACGAATCACACATCACGCGCGGCCAGAACGTCGGCGAAACCATTACTCAGGTCGCCGAGGGTGACGCGGTTGCGGCGATCGTCTACGTCACCGATGCGAAGGCGAAGGCCGACCAGGTCGACACCGTCACGATCCCCGCGACGCAGAACGTGATCGCCGCCTATCCGATCGCGGCGATCGGCGGGAGGGAACGTCGGGGTGCCGCAGCATTCCTCGAGTTCGTGGCAAGCCGGACCGGCCAACGCATACTGAAGAAATACGGATTCCTCCCCTGAGCCCGACGCGGCCGCCGTGGTACGCCTACGTACTCGGGGCGGTTGCCCTCGGCGTCATCGCCGTTCCGCTCGCCGCGCTCGCGCAGCAGGCGCGATGGTCCACGCTTTGGGCTGACATCACGTCGCATGCGGCGCTCAACGCGCTGCGCTTGTCCGTGCTCGGAGCGCTGGCGACAAGCGCTGTCGCCGTTGTCTTCGGGACGCCGCTGGCGTGGGTGCTCGCCCGGGGTCAGCTGCCGTTTCGCTCGCTCGTGCGCGGCGTTGTCCTGCTGCCGATGGTCGTCCCACCCGTCGTCGGTGGCGTCGCGCTGCTCTCGGCCTTCAGCCTGCGCTCACCGATCGGCGGCTTCCTCCACGACGCATTCGGCGTTCAGTTCACGTTCTCGATGCTCGGCGTCGTCGTTGCGCAAACCTTCGTCGCGCTCCCCTTCTACGTCATCACCGTCGAAGCGGCGCTGCGCAACGCCGACCGCACACACGAGGAGGAAGCCGCCGTTCTGGGCGCAGGTCAGCTCACCATCTTCCGCCGCGTCACTCTGCCGGCGATCGCCCCGTCGATAGGTGCCGGTGTCGTCCTCGCATGGGCACGCGCGCTCGGCGAGTTCGGCGCGACGATCACTTTCGCCGGCAACATCACCGGTCGCACGCAGACACTGCCGCTCGACGTCTACCTGCAGCTCGAATCGGACCGGGGCACCGCAATCGCCCTCAGCATCCTTCTCGTCACCATCGCCACCGCCGCGCTCGTCCTTCTTCGCGACCGCTGGTTCGTCCGCTACAGCTAGCCGCCGCGAGTCGGTCGCGCACTGGTAGGTCGGCCATCACGCTTTGCCGTCATGATGGAACGATGATCTCCACCGATCCGATCCTCGCCGAACTGCTCGAGAAGTGCCGGCGTGACCATCACAAGTGGATCAACGGTGACGGCTCCGGTTATGCGCTGCCCGAGACCGGCACGATCATGGGTGCCGTGGGCGGGCATGGCTTCGGGGGTCCACAAACCGCAGAGCGTCAGGCGGCCGTTGCGAGCCAATGGACGTCGGGCACAGGCGACGTCGAACTGGTGAACGGCGGAGTCGCGGACGGCATCGCATGGTTGGCGATGATCGAGCGAGCCAGTGTCGTCTTCGATCCGAAGGATGGCCCACGGCGCTGGGACCTCCGCGTGACGGAAGTGTTTGTGCAGATGGCGGGCGGGTGGGAACGGGTGCATCGACATGCTGACCCTCTCGTTGATCGCAGAAGTGCACTCGAAGCAGCCGCTCTACTTGCGCCGTAGCCGCCCGAGGAACGTCCGCTACAGCTAACACCTCGCGTTCTTGTGTTGTTTTGAGGCGCTATAGCGCCCAGAACGGCACAAGAACGAGGGTCAGTCGTAGCCGCCGGGGTGGGGGCGGTTCTTGCGGACGACCTCGACCAGGTGGGGAAGGCCGGCGCTGATCGCGTCGAAGGTTTCCTCGGCGCCTTTGCGTGAGCCGGGGAACGTAATCACCACGGTGCGCTCGATGACGCCCGCGACGCCCCGCGACAACATCGCCATCGGCGTGCGGGCCTGACCGTAGGCGCGGGCCGCCTCCATCACGCCCGGCAGTTCCATCGACAACATCGGCTTGATCGTGTCGACGGTGATGTCGCGCGGACCGACACCGGTACCGCCAACGGTGATCACGAGTTCGATGTCGTCCTCGACCAGGTCGTCGATACGCGTCGCGAGTTGCACCGGCTCGTCGAGCAGCACCTCGAAGCTGGCGATGTCGAAGCCAACGTTCTTAAGTCGCTCGACGACGGACGCGCCGGCGGTGTCTTTCTTGTCGCCACCGGCGACGGAGTCACTCAACACGATGACCGCGGCGCGCCCCGCGTCGATCGTCACGAGGCTGCAGCCTTCCACGTAGGCGCTCGACCCGTCGGCGTAGAACTCCTCTTTCCAGATCGGTACGCGACGCTTGACGTTGTCGACGACGTAGCGCACGGCGTCGAATGCTTCGCCGCGATGGCCGGAGCGAACCGCAGCCACGATCGCGGCGTCGCCGATCGCCAGGTCACCGACACGGTGCACGACGAGACACTCCGCAACACCGAAACGCTCGATCGCCTCTTGTTCGATCTCACGGATCATCTTCTCGGCGACGCCTTCGTGCGCGGTGTAGCTGAGACGCAGCACGGACTTGCCGTCGTGGTGGTCGCGCACCACACCGGTGAAGGTCGCCAGAGCGCCGCAGTCGGGACGCTCGGTCAGCGCGGTCAGCTCGTCAATGTCGAGCGCGTGGCTCCGAATGCGAGCGAGATCAGCCACCGTTCACCGGAGGCAACACGCTGAGGTGATCGCCTTCCTGCAACACGTGGTCGCGGTTGACCATGTCGTCACCGATCGCGACGCCACAGGTCGGCAACAGATCGGCGAGCTCGTCGCTCATCAGCCCAAGTTCGTCGAGCGCAGCCCCGACCGTGGCAGCTTCGTTGACGAACAGCGTGAAGTCGTCGAGTTCGAGATACTGCTTGGCGGGGCCGTAAAGGCGGACGTTGATTTCCATATCGATTAACCGCCTCGGGTGTGCATCTCGAGGTGGGGGTCACGACGCAGCAATTCAACGGGCACCGAGGTGTCCCGCGGCGCAGCCGTGAGTCGGTCAACCGCGCCTTGATCGGCGCGCTGGGTCCAGCCGGCGCGCACGATCTCGTCGAGAGTGCCGCGCTCACGCAGCGGCGAGCGCAGATCGGTTCCGCTACTTGCGTAGAGGCAGTGGAACCACACGCCGTCGGCGGTGACCCGCGAGCGATCGCACGCGGCGCAAAACGGCGTCGTCGTCGACGCCACGATGCCGAAGGTGGTGTCGCCGGCGATGGCGTAGCGACGGGCGGGCGCCGAGGCACGCGTCTCGACGGGCGTGATCGGGCCGAGCGCATCGCCGACGATCGCGAGGATTTCGTCATGACCGACGACGGCGTCGGAACGCCACGCCGTCGCGCCGCCGACGTCCATGTATTCGATGAAGCGGACCTCGGCGTCGCGGGCGGCACCGAACGCGATGAGGTCAGCGAGTTCGTCGTCGTTGACGCCGCGGGTCACAACCGTGTTGATCTTCGTGTTGCTGAAGCCGGCGGCCTGAAGTGACGCGATCCCGTCGAGGACCGCGGCGTGGTTGTCGCGGCGCGTGATGACGGAATGCCGCACGGGCCGCAGCGTGTCGAGGCTCACCGTGACGCGACTCAAGCCGGCGGCGCGCAGAGCGCCGGCCTTGTTCGCGAGCGCCGAACCGTTGGTCGTCAGCGCGATGTCGGCAATCCCCGCAACCGACGCGATGCGCTCGACGATCTCGACGAGGTCGGTCCGCAGCAGCGGCTCGCCGCCGGTGATGCGTACCTTCACGACACCGGCGGCCGCGAAGGTGGCGACAACGGCCTCGAGTTCGGACGGCGTCAGCAGGTCTTCGCGCGGCAACCATGCGTATTCGTCTTCCGGCATGCAGTAGCTACAGCGCATGTTGCAGCGATCGGTCACCGAGATCCGCAGGTCGCGCAGCGGCCGACCCCGCAGGTCGGTCAGCGTCACCGCAGACGCACGCTCGGCAGTCGGTTGCACCCGGCAACTCTACGATGCCGCCATGGACGCTGAATCCTGGTTGGCCGAGTTCGCGACGCGCATCGGCGTTCCTCCCCTCACCGCTGACGAGATCGACGCGCTGCTGAATCTCGCACGGGTGGCCGCCCACGAGTCCGAACGCAAGGCCGCACCGGTTGCGTGCTTCCTCGCGGCCAAGGCCGGGTTGTCTGCTGCGGACGCGTTCGCGCTCGTCGACAACGGCGAGTGACGTCCTTCGACGCCGCGATCCTCACGGGTGGGGCGAGCAGTCGGATGGGTCGGGACAAGGCGTTCGTGGAAGTCGACGGGCTGCCGATGGTGTTGCGCGTCGCTAACGCGTTGAGCGAGGCGAAGACGATCACGGCAATCGGCGGCGACGTCGTCGCGCTCAGCCAACTCGGCCTCGAGGCGGTGCCTGACGATCATCCGGGCGACGGACCCCTCGGCGCAATTGCGCAAGCCCTCGGCATCGGTGACGAGGCCGTCGTCGTGGTGGTCGCGTGCGACATGCCGTACGTCAACGGGGCGACGATTCGCGAACTAGTGGAGTCCGTCGCCGCCCACGACGCAGCCGTTGCGACTGTCGACGATCAGCGCCACCCAACGCTGGCGGCGTGGCGGCGGACAGCCCCGGTGAAGGATGCCTTCGTAAGCGGCGAACGATCACCGATGCGGATGCTTGCGGAGCTCGACGCCGTCGATGTCCCCTTGCGTGACGCCCGTATCGCGCAGGACGTCGACAGCGGCGAAGATCTCTAGAACCGCGTGTAGTCGAGAGGCGTCCCCGCGGGGACGCCTTCGCCATCAGGGACAGCGACGAACCCGTCGGCTGCGGCCGTCGCAGAAAGTTGGTGGCTCGCTTGACCCACGACCGGTGTCGCCACGTCACCGTCGAGGATCACCCGAAGGAGATGGGTCTTCCCGTCCGGCTTCCGATGCACATCCGAGGCCACGCGCACCTGACGGGAGGGCTCCGACGGAGCCCCCATCATCTTCCGGATCAGCGGCTTTGCGAACAGCGTGAAGCTCACCGCCGCAGAGACCGGATTGCCGGGCAAACCGATCACGGGCGTGTCGTGGAGACGCCCGTAGGCCAGCGGCTTCGACGGCTTTATTGCGACCTGCACTGGCGTCAGCCGCTGCTTCATCAGATCGGCGTCGCCCATGCTCACGCCGCCACTCGTGAGCACCAGATCACACCGCGCGCACGCATCGGCGAGCGCCGCATCGAGCTCGGTCTCGTCGTCGCCAACGCGGCCGCAGTCGACGACCGTGGCGCCCGTTGCCACCGCGAGGCCAAGGAGCATCGGCCGGTTCGAGTCGCGAATTTGCGGTGGCACCAAAGCGACACCGGGCGGCACCAGTTCGTCACCCGTCACGAGCACGCCGACGACCGGCCGTCGATGCACCCGAACGGTCGCGCGTCCTGCTGCGGCGACAACGCCAAGTCGCAACGCAGTGAGAACCAGGCCCGGGGTGAGCAACACGTCACCGGCGCGCACGTCCTCACCCGGCTGGCGAATGCAGTCGCCGACCCTTACCTCGCCGTCGACTTCCACCACTCCGTCACGCTCGGTCGTGCGTTCGACCATGACGACCGCGTCGGCGCCGGCGGGAACCGGAGCACCGGTCATGATGCGAACCGCTTCACCTTCGCCTACGACGAATGCGTCAGCCGACACACCGGCGCCGATACGGCCGACGATCCTCCGAGTCGCCGGATCAGCCGCGCGCACCGCGAAGCCGTCCATCGCTGAGTTCGCAAAGCTCGGCACGTCGCCCTCGGCCACGATGGCTTCGGCAAGCACGAGGCCGAGTGCGACAGCAGCATCGATCTCCGCGACGGGCAGGGCCTCGGCGATCGCCAGCACCGCAGCTTGTACGTCGGCGAGGGGTTGCATCATCGCGATGCGCGACGGATCCATTCGTCGACCAACTCGGCGGTACCGAGCGAGCCGAACAGGCGATACCGCTTGTTGCCCACCGATAACACGAGTCCGCCGGCTCCGCGACGGGCGCGCCGGACGCTGAAGCCGTCACGAACATCGAGATCGACAACTCCCGCCGGACGATGAATGCGAATGCGGTGCCCGGGCTTGGGCTCGAGCGCGTAGCCCACAGTGCTCACCGACCAGATCGCCACCGCCATCACGACTCCGAAGAACGCGAGCAACAGGTAATGCTCGTCGACGCCGCACACGCCCATCGCCAGCAACAGCGCCGAGAAGACCACGGCGTTGAACAGAACCGTGAGCTGCATTTTCCGACGGGGCTGGATAAGGCGATTCATTGCGACGCAATGATGTCGTTTGCTTCGGCCTCGGCGTCAATCACTGGGTCGCCGTTCACGTCGATGTCGACGTGATGGATCGTTCCGGTGAACTCGAAGTCGCCTCGGTAGTCGAGATCAGCCGGAGAGAAGTCGGGCGACCAGCCCACCGTGAGCCCCGCTCCCGTGAGGGAAAGACGGCTCCACAACGTGCGCTTGATCTCGCCATCGCCGATCACTTCGCCATCGACGGCCATCGTCACTGTCGGGGCGTCGAAGTGCATTGCCAGCGTGTGTCGGCCCGGCGCGAGCGAAGGCAATGGGAGAGCGACGCGGTAGAGCCGGAACCCGGCGAGGTTGTGCACGTAGACGAGCTCGTTGTCGACGACGTGAAAGGACCATCCGCCGAGCACCGAGCCCTGGACGACCAGCACGCCTTCGATCGGTCCTTCGCCGATCGTCACGGTGGCGGTGATCGAATGCGGACGGTTACGGGTGTTCACCGCGACCGACTCGGGAACAGGCGCGCGCCCCGGGTAGTAGCGGTAGAGGTTGCGGGGCCGCACCGACGGTGTGCGCCCGAAGACCATCTCGGAGAACGGCCGGTTGTCGATCGGCAACACGTGGTTGCGTTCGGCCTCGGCCCACCACGTGTCGATCATCGCGGCGAGGCGCTCGGGCTCGGCGGCCGCCAAGTCGTTGCGTTCGGACGGATCGTTCCGAAGGTCGTAGAGCTCCCACGGCGCCTTGTCCAGACCCGGCTCGTCGAACTGGACCTCGTGGTAGACGACGGCCTTCCAGCCGTCCTGGTAGAGCGCGCGGCACCCCAGCATCTCGTAGTACTGCGTCGTATGCGTCTCGGGTGCGTTCGCGTCGGCGAACGTCGAGGCAAAGGAGAAGCCGTCGATCGGACGCTGCGCAACGCCGCCAACCTCCGACGGGGCGTCGATGCCGATCACGTCGAGCAGCGTCGGCAAGACGTCGATCGCGTGCACATACTGCGTGCGGACCTCACCGCGCGCGCTGATGCCTCGTGGCCAGTGCACCACGAGCGGGTCGGCGACGCCGCCCTCGTGCGTCTCGCGCTTCCAGCGGCGAAACGGTGTGTTGCCCGCGACGGTCCAACCCCACGGGTAGTTGTTGTGGATGCGCGGTCCGCCAATGTCGTCGAGCCGTTGGTCGGCTTCTTCCACGCTGCGCGGCAGCTGGTTCCACACCCGTCCGTCGTTCAGCGAGCCAGTGGGACCACCTTCGGACGACGCGCCGTTGTCGGACAGCAGGACGACGATGGTGTTGTCGAGCTCGCCCATTGCGTCGAGGCGCGACACGAGTCGTCCGATCTCGTGGTCGGTGTGGGACAGGTACGCCGCGAACGCCTCCATGTAGCGGGCGTAGACCCGCTGCTCCTGCTCGTTCAGCGAGTCCCACGCCGGCACCCAATCCGGTCGCTCGCTCAGCTGCGCGTGTTCGGGAATGACGCCCAGTGACTTCTGACGCGCCAGCGTCTGTTCGCGCCACTCGTCCCAGCCCTGGTCGAAGCGCCCGCTGAACTTCTCGATCCACCCGGCGGGCGACTGATGGGGCGAATGGCAGGCACCCGTCGCGAGGTAGAGCAGCCACGGCTTCTCCACGTCGACGTTGCGTAGGTCCTCGACGAACTCGATCGACTTGTCGATCAAGTCCTCGGTGAGGTGGTAGCCCTCCTCGAACGCGCCCGGCGGATCGACGGCGTGGTTGTCATGATGCAGCGCCGGCACGAACTGATGGGTCTCACCCGGGAAGAAGCCGTACCAACGCTCGAAGCCCTTGCCGAGGGGCCAGCGCTCACGCGATGCACCAAGGTGCTCCTCGTCTTCGGGCGTGAGGTGCCACTTGCCGACCGCGTACGCGGCGTAGCCGTGCGGCGTGAGCATCGCCGGCAGCATCGCGACGGACTTCGGGATGCGCGCGGTGTATCCGGGAAACCCCATCGCCAAGTCGACGATCCGGCCCATGCCCGCGTTGTGATGGTTGCGGCCGGTGAGCACGCACGCGCGCGTCGGCGAGCACAACGCCGTCGTATGGAAGCTCGAATAGCGAAGCCCACCCGCCGCCAGCGCATCGATGTTCGGCGTATCGATGTCGGAACCGAAGCAGCCGATCTGTGCGAAGCCGACGTCGTCGAGGACGACGAGCAACACGTTGGGCGCGCCCTTCGGCGGCTTGGGGTCGTCAGGCCAGTACGGCTCGGAATCCCAGTGGTACTGCCCGATGCGCCCCTTGAACTCTTCCGGTTCCACGAATCCGAGTCTGTCGTACTTGACATTTCCCTAACGATGTTGTCTACTCCTAACAGTGTTAGATATTCCGAAGCGCGATAGGCGAACCGAGCGTCGAGAGGCAACCAAGGCCGAGATTCTCGACGTGGCCTGGGAGCTGTGTGCGGCCGAAGGCCTCGCCGGCCTTTCCTTGCGTGAACTCGCCGCCCGAGTGGGGATGCAAGCCCCGTCGCTGTACTCGTACTTCGCGTCGAAGCACGACATCTACGACGCGATGTTCGCTCAGGGCTTCGAACAGTTCGAAGCCGGACGCAAGCCGCTCGAGGGCTCCACCTTGGCGTGTCTGCGCACGACCGCGCAGTACTTCGCCGAGTTCTGCACCAGCAATCCCGTCCGGTACCAGTTGATGTTTCAGCGGACGATCCCGGGCTTCGTACCGTCACCGGAGTCCTACGGCATCTCCGAGGCGAGCTTCCAGGAGTTCGTCGCGTGGGCCGAGACCCACAACATCGCGCACGCCATCGACATGTACACGGGCGTGATGACCGGCCTCGTCGACCAGCAGATCTCGAACGACCCCGGCGGAGACCGCTGGCTTCGACTCGTCGACGACGCCATGGAGATGGTCCTCAACTACGCGATCGCCACCCAACCGAAGAAGAAAGCACGGAAATGACAGTTAGCGCCGAGACCGAAACGATCCGCTTCGCCGATGCGCTTGCCGCGCTCGACGACGACGACTGGGCCCGCAAGACCGACTGCACGCTCTGGACTGTGCGTGACATGGCCGGCCATGTGCTTGGCATGACCCGCACCTTCACCGCCCTGCCGCAGTTCGTCGGCCACATGGCCGCTGGTTCGCGCGCGGCGGGTGAACGCCCGATGATCGACGGCCTCACCGAGGTGCAGGTGAAGCGCAACGCGTCGCTGTCGCCTCGCGACGTCATCGAGCAGCTTCGCGAGCTGGCGCCGAAGAACGCTCGCTGGCGCGCCAAGCGAAAGCTGATGCGCAAGATTCCGCTGAAGCAGGAGATGTCGGACGGCACGACCGAGACGTGGCGTCTCGCGTACCTCGTGGACACGATCCTCACGCGCGACACGTGGATGCACCGTGTGGATCTCGCCGAAGCGACCGGTCATCCGATGGAGCTGACCGCCGACCACGACGGAAAGCTCATCGCCGATGTCGTCGACGAATGGGCGCGCCGTCACGGCAAGCCCTACCACCTCACGCTGACCGGCCCCGCCGGCGGCACGTTCTCGTCCGGTTCCGGTGGCGAGGAAATCACGATCGACGCAGTGCAGTTCTGCCGCATTCTCTCGGGTCGCGCGCACGGCGACGGCCTGCTCTCCCAGGAGGTTCCCTTCTAAATGGAAACGCGTATCGAAGAAGTTGCGAACGGCATCTACCAACTCACGACCCACATCGCCGAGATGGACTTCTGCTTCAACCAGTACCTCGTCGCCGGCGAAGAGCCGCTGCTGTTCCACACGGGCGGGCGCGCGCTGTTTCCGCTCGTGAAGGACGCCGTCGCCAAGGTCCTGCCACCGGAGTCGATCCGGTGGATCAGCTTCGGTCACGTCGAGTCCGACGAGTGCGGTTCGATGAACGAATGGCTCGCGCTGGCGCCCGGCGCAACCGTCGGCGCGTCGACGACTGCGTGCATGGTGTCGCTCAACGATCTGTGCGATCGGCCGCCGATGCCGTTCGTCAACGGCGGAGACGGTTACGACGCCGGCGGTCACACCTTCGTCTGGTACGACACACCGCACGTCCCCCACGGCTGGGAAGCCGGCGTGATGTACGAGTCACAAACCAAGACGCTGTTCTGCGGTGACCTGTTCACCCAGACGGGTCAATTCACTCCGACGTCGACCAGCGACATCGTCGGTCCCGCCGCGGCCGCAGAGGACATGTTCCACGCGTGCTCCTTGGCTCCCGACAGCGGCCGACGCGTGCGCGAACTCGCACAACTCGACGTCGCCAACCTCGCCCTCATGCACGGCCCGGTCTTCACCGGCGACTGCCGGGAAGCCCTGAACGCGTTGGCCGACGACCTCGACAAACGAGTCGCCTCGGCTTCCTGACGACGCGTAGCTACCCACCAAGCCTTGCCGTCTGGTCGGTGATGACAGCTCGCAATGACGCCCGGATGTCGAGTTCGGTCGCCGCGGCGCGAATCGCTTCAATCGTGCCACCGAGAACCTCGTTGACTCTTGAGGCGGGCACACCCCAGCTGGCTGCCTCGGTCGTGACGTGCTTGGCGGTAGCGAATCGGATGTCGGTGCAGCCGCCCACGTACATGCCAAGGGTGGTCTTGAGCTTCGGCCAGTGCAGCGTCGGGACGGTGTCGTAGAGCGGCGCGAGTTCGATGATGCCGTCGGGGTGATGCAGGAACGACAGGTTCTTGCCGTGAGCGTCGGCGTTGCCGATAGCCGCGGTGAAGGTCAGAACGCGCAAGAGCCGCTCGAGTTGGGCTTCGGGTTGCCTCGCGTACGTGGCGAGGAGTTCGGCGGCATCGGCGAAGCGTGGGCCTCCGGCGGCCTGCGCTTTGGCTTTGTAGTTGGCGAAGGTGTTCACGCCGGTGGCCTGGCAGAGGTCTTCTTGGTGGATGCGGGTGACGGCGCCGTCGGCGTCGATGTGGCGGTCGTAGCGATCCACGATTAGGTGGCCGCGAGGGTCCCCGGGTACGTAGGTCGGGGTGATCGTGGTGAGGCCGATGTGTTTCGCGATGCGGAGGCAGTCGGCTTCGTACGCGCCGATGCCGGGGTAGCTGGGGTGGTCGCGTTTGAGGATGTGGGTCGACGGTTCGCCGCTGATCGGGCGGGCCCAGCCGGTCTTGGTGTCGGTCTTGATGAGTAGCAGCTTGGCCTGCATACCGGGCAGGGAGAGTTGGCTGTCGTCTTGAAGGCCGAGTGGGTTTTCGTCGAGCTCGTCGATCGCGGCGGCGAGGGATTCGTCGGTGTAGTACTCGGCTGCGCCGCCGTCGGTGGGGTTTTCGCCGGTCGGGACGATGCTGAGCGCGCCGACGGCGTCGCGTCCGAAACGGGCAACCAGGCCGTGGACGTCTGACGCTGCGACGTTCGCTCGTCTAGCCATGACGTCGCGCGCTACGCCTTCGGGCAGGACGCCGGACACGAACGCTGTTGCGTCGACCCACCGGTCGCCGGTGAGCAGACTGCAGGACAGCAACGGGACGTTGAGGCCGTACTTCCTGATCGCCTCGGGCGTGTAGCGCAGCTCGATGGCTGCTGGCTTCTTGCCGCGGCGTGCCTCAGCGACGCGGCGGCCATACATCCAAATGTCGAGAGTGGGGTTGCCTGGCACGTATTAGGTCTCCGCAGGTGACCAGGTGATGGTGACGGTGGCACCGAGCATCCGCAGCATCTTCAGTTCGGTCTCGAGCAACGGCGTCGACAGTCCCGCCTCGATCTGCGCCACTCGCGAACGCGTGATGCCAACCCGTTCCCCGAATTCGGCCTGAGTGACGCCGGTGAGGCGCCTGAAATTGCCCAGGGCCCGGCCGATGTCTTCACCGCGGCGGACTTGGGCGGTGATGTGACTGACCGGATGTTCTTGCGCCATATACGGAGCATACCGGCCCAAGCCGCTAGTGCTCTTTATATGGCGCACCCCGCCCCTACCCTCGCTGTGCGCCATATGGCGCGCATCCTTAGCGAGCCGGACCCAGGATGTAATGCCCTGTCTGCGGATGCGGGTACCAGCCGCCGGCGGCGTGGGTGCCACCGTCGACGTGAATCGTCTGGCCGGTGATGTAGCTCGACATCTCCGACGCGAGGAACACCGCCGCGCCCGCGACCTCGTCGACGTGGCCCACTCGTTGCATGGGGATCATCTGGCCCATGTGCTCGATCGCTGACTCGTTCACGAGCGAACGGATGCCTTCGGTCAATGTCGCGTCGGGCGCCAGCGCGTTGACACGGATCCCGTGTGGCGCCAGTTCGAGGGATGCCGTCTTGGTGAAGTTGATCACCCCCGCCTTCGCCGCCGCGTACGCGGCGTAACCCGGCGCGGCGCGCACACCTTCGATCGATGTGACGTTGATGATCGAACCACCTTCGCCCGCGTCACGCATTGCGCTACCGACGCGCGCGGTGCATAGCAACACGTGCTTCAGGTTGGCGCGATAAAGCGCGTCCATCTGGCCCTCGGATGTGTCGAGGATCGATGCCACGAACACGCCGCCTGCGTTGTTCACGAGGATCGAGGGCGTGCCAACTTCGCTCAGCGTGCGAGCGAGCGAACGTTCGACCTGCGGCGCGTCGCGCACGTCGCAATGAATGCCGAGCCCGTCGACCTCGGCCGCCGCGTCCTCACAGGTGTGCTCGTCCCGCTCCCAGATGACAACACGCGCACCGAACGCAGCGAGTGCATTGGCGATGCCACGGCCGATACCGGCGCCGCCACCGGTGACGACTGCGACGCGCCCGTCGAGACGAATGGCGTTGGGGTCAAGCGTCATCGAAAGACCAGCGTAGGCTGCGCGTTGTGCGACGGCTCTCGCTCGTTGTCTCGATTCTCGTACTCGCAGTGGGGGCCTGCAGCAACGATTCGCCAAAGGCAGCATCGCCGCGTCGCGGAACGAGTCTCATCGACAAACTCGTGCGAGCAAGCGACCTACCCGCCGACTTCAAGCGCATCAGCGTGGAGGAACGCGACCCGGACGCGTCGACCAACGATTACTGCGGCGAACTCGACCAGCATCGTCGTAACTTTCCCGGGTCCCGCGTCGGGGAGGCGCAGTTCCGACGTACCACCGGCACGGCGACGACCTACGTCAACGAACAGATAACGAAGTACGCGAACGAAGCGGAAGCGACACGCGCGTTCGAAGATTTCCAGAAGGCGCTCGACCAGTGCGGCAGCGTTACGAAGAAGGACGACACGACCAGCATCAGTGGCACCTTCGAGCCGGTCGAATTCGTCGAAGTCGGCGACGACTCGTATGCGACAACGTTCTCCGCAACGCAAACCGTCGACGAGGACTCGGCGAGCATCAGCGGCTACTTCGTCACCTGGCGCGCTCGTGGCTACGTCGTTCTGTTGTCGGTACTCGGCACAATCGACACACCGGCCAAGTCATCGGCCGAGAGCATCGCAAAGCGAGCCGTCAGTCGAATCTGATGCCTAGGCTCCGCGGGCATGAAGCGGGCGATCATTCTCCTTTCCGTCCTTGGCCTTCTGGTCGGCGGCTGCAGCAGCGACGGCGACAAGAAGCCCGAGGCCAAGACCACGACCACGGCCACGGCCAACGCTGACGACACCGGCAACGACAGCGCACCCGAGGCTGACGGTGCGTTGAAGGCGCGGTTGCTGGTCGTTGGCGATCTGCCGTCCGACTTCACAGCGTCGTCCGAAGCCGTGGAGGTCGACCCCGCGAAGGCGCCAGCGGCGACGTCGCCCTACTGCAAGGAACTCGATCGAGCCGAGACCGCGGTGCTGGCGCAGCGCGGCGCGAAGGCGGAGTTCATCAACCAGACGGGCGCGAACACCGGCCGCACGATCAGCGAACGCCTCGGACGATTCGGCAGTGAGAGCAAGGCCAAGGCGTCGTTCGCCGCGTTCAAGAACGGCTTCGAGAGCTGCCCGTCGTTCACCGACGAGGACAGCGCCAGCAAGACGACCGGTGGATTCGAGCAGACCGACTTCCCGTCGGTCGGCGACCAGACCTACGTGGCCAAGCTCACGCTCAGCAACTACGACAAAGCCAGCAAGGAAACGGCGCGAGGCGACGGCCTGGCCGTCGTGGTCCGTAAGGGCCAACACGTCATGCTCGTGTTCTTCGTCGCCGGCGGGGTCGATCCGCTTTCCACGAAGCAGATCGAGGCGATCGTCAACGCGGGAGCCGCGAAGATCTAGAGCCGGCTGATGACGAGATCGCCATAGCGGGCGTACTCGTCGGCGGCACGGCCCGCATCGTCGCCCGACACCCCCACCTGCACCCACGTCACGCCGAGCGCCTCGAGCGCCTTGATGCCCGCAATGTGCGCGTCGGCATCGAAAGTCTCCGACGACGGGTTGCCACCGGCGTGGCAGGCAAAGGACACGTCGATGTCACTCAGCGTGCGGCCGTTGCCTTCGAGCTGAGTCTGCAGATCGTGCAACGCAACTGCGAGTTCGTCGATCGTGCCGAGACCCGCCGTGCGCGAGGTCTTGGCGAGTTCGGCCGGGGCGGGGAACGGCGCCCATCCGTCAGCCTTCTCGGCCACCCGCCGACGGGCGCGCGCGGAATTGCCACCGATCCAGATCGGCGGACGCACCGCGGGACGAGGATGCGCGGTGATGCCACGTGCGCTGAAGTGATTGCCCTCGTACGTGACGTCGTCGCCAGTCCAGATCGCGTGAAGGATGTCGAGCGACTCGTCGAAGATCTCGTTGCGATCGGCGTGGGAGACGCCAAGGGCGGCAAACTCGCTCTTGAGATAGCCCGAGCCGACCGAGAGCGTGAAGCGGCCACCGCTGAGCAAGTCCAGCGTGGCACCCGCCTTCGCGACGATGAACGGGTTGCGGTACGGCAATACGACGACGTTGGGAATCAACCGGATCGTGCTGGTCGCCGCGGCCGCCCAAGTCATCGCGACGAAGGGGTCCAAGGCGTCGTGGCCGCCGGCCTTGAGCCACCGATCGGACGGCGCTGGATGGTCGGTGAAACCGATGCCGTCGAAGCCCGCATCCTCGGCCGCTTTCGCGAGGCGTGCGATCGACGCACCGGAGACGAGGTCCGCGTCGTACGGATGCGCAACCATCGGATACGTCGTTGCGAACTTCACGCAAGGCTCCCCTCTCGGCCGTGCACGCCGAACTCGTCGTTGAGTGACTTCACGTCCTCGGCTGCCATCTCTCGATAGTTCTCGTTGCGAGACGGCTTCCACCACACCACGTCGTCGGTGTCCCAACGCTGCGCGCGCAACGGGTTGCGGTCGACCTTGCCCGTCGCGGTCAACGGGATCGCGTCCACGATGCGCACGAACGACGGCGTCCACTTGGTGCCCATGTCGGACTGCGACGCCAGGAACGCCTCGAACGCAATCGGGTCGAAGTTGCGCTCGACTTCCAACGCGGCCATCACCCGGTCACCCGTGCGCGGATCGGGCACCGGGTACACGACGACGCCACGCACACCGTCGAAGCGACCGATCACAGATTCGACCGGACCGGCTGCGAAGTTCTCTCCGTCGACGCGCAGCCAGTCCGACGTGCGTCCTGCGAAGAAGAAGGTGTTGTCGTCGCTTCGGTAGCCGAGGTCGCCGGTCCAGTACCAGCCCTCGCGACTGCGAGCCGCAGTCGCCTCGGGGTTGTTGTAGTAGCCCTCGAAGTTGCGCAGGCCGTCTCGCCCGACGATTTCACCGATGGCTTCGGTCGGGTTGAGCAACGTCCCCTCGTCGTCGAACACGGCACGCGGACACTCCTCGCCCGTCTCCGTGTTGATGACGACGACGTCGACACCCTCACCCGGCCGACCCAGGGCGTGCTTTGGCATGCCCGAGTACGGGCTGATGATCACACCACCCTCGCTCGACGAGTAGCCCTCGACCACAAGACAACCGAAGCGCCGGCGGAACTCCTTGCGGTCCGCCGGAGAGGCCTCCGAGCCGAGGCAGTACTTCAGGCGGTTCTCGCCGTCGAGGGGCGACTCGGGTTGAGCGAGGATGTAGCTGAGCGCGCGGCCGACGTAGTTGAAATACGTCGCGTTGTAGCGACGGACATCGTCCATGAATTCGCCGGCCGAGAACTTGCGACGGATGGCGACGGCGGCGCCGCTGATGAGGCCAGGCAGCAAGTTGGCGAAGAGCGCATTGCCGTGGAACAACGGCATCGAGCAGTACAGGACGTCGTCGGGCCCGAATGCCACTGCGCTCTGCGCGGCGGTACGAGCCGCGCGACCTTGCGTGACCTGCACCGCCTTGGGCGCGCCCGTCGACCCCGACGTGAAGATCAGGCAGTAGAGCGACTCGGGCATCGCGGGACTCACGTCGAACACGGCTGGCGCATAGTCGGCTACGAGTTGGGTTTCGCAGTCGAGATCGAGGTTGTTGAGCAGCGGCGCCAACGCCATGTCGGTGATCACGACCGAGCAGTCGGTGTGGTTGATGTCGCGGGCGAGTTCCTCGCCGCGGCGGGTCGGGTTGATGCCGACGATCACCGCTCCTGCGAGCGCGGCGGCGCCGAGCCAGAACACGTAGTCCGGCGTGTTCTCCAACAGCAGCCCGATGTGGTCGCCCTGGTTGATCGTCGACGCGCGGGCCTTCGCTTCGGCGACGACTTCACGCCACGTCCACGACTGGTCCTCGAACAGCAGACCCGTGTTCTCGTCCTCGGCGCGTGCGAGGAACCAGTCGGCGACGGTCTTGTCAGACACGCGGAAGTCCGAGCACCCGCTCGGCGATGATGTTGCGCTGAATTTCGGAGGTGCCCGCCGAGATGGTGTTCGCGAACGAGTGGAAGTACTGCTCGAGCCACGAGCCCTGCGGATCGTCGACGGACTGCGTGCCGTCCTTCACGATCTCGCCGATTGTCAGACCGTCGACACCTTGTAGCTCAGATCCGATTAGGCCGACCTTCTGACGTAGTTCAGTCGAGAACATCTTCATCAGCGCCTGCTCGGGCGCGTCACCGCCGCGCACGAATTTGGCGAAGCCACGGAAGCCGAGGGCACGAGCGGCCGTCGAGTCGACAACGGCGCGCACCACCTTGTCGGCCGCGATCGCCTTCTCGTTCGGCGCCATGTCCTCGAGCAGCGCCGGTGCCTGCTCGACGAGCTGCGACAACGCGAGCTCGACGGACAACACGTTGCTCAGCCAGACCATCCCACGTTCGTGCGCGAGTGAACCGTTCGCCATCGCCCACCCGTTGTTCAGGTCACCCACGAGGTTGCCTTCGGGCACGACGACGTCGTCGAAGAACACTTCGTTGAGGTCGGGGTGTTCCGGATGAATGATCTCGGGCAACGGACGAACGGTGATGCCGGGCGTCTTCATGTCGACGATGAACACCGAAATGCCCTTGTGCTTCGGCGCCTCGGGATCGGTACGCGCGAAGAGGAAACAGAAGTCGGCGTAGTTGGCGCCTGACGTCCACACCTTCTGACCGGTGATGACCCAGTTGTCACCGTCACGTACCGCCTTGGTCGTGAGGCCCGCGAGGTCGCTGCCGGCGCCCGGTTCGCTCATGCCGAGACATGCCGTCTTCTCACCGCGCAGGATCGGCATTGCGTATTCCTCGATCTGGTCCGGACGGCCGTAGTCGAGGATCGATGGAGCGATGATGCCGAGGCCCTGCACGTTCGCCGTGCGAGGCACACGCGCCTTGTACAGCTCCTCCATGTAGATGATCGTTTCGATCGGGCCCGCGTTGCGACCGCCTCGCTCGGCGGGCCAGCCCGGGACGAGCCATCCGTCGTCGAACATCTTGCGGGTGAAGTCGCGCGACCACTTGGGTGCGTGACCCGTCGACAGCGACGGCTCGGCGGCCATGTCGGCCGGAGACGGGCGGTTCGCTGCGAGCCAGTCGCGGAACTCGGCCCGGAACGCCTCAGCGGATTCGTCGAAGCGCAGTTTCATGACGCGACCAGGCCCATGAGGTTGGCGAGGCGGGCCCTATGGTGCGCGCCGTTGCCGAGCAACGCGTCACCAGCTTTGGCCCGCTTCAGCCAGAAGTGCAGATCGTGCTCCCACGTGAAGCCGATGCCGCCGTGGATCTGTAGGCCGTCACGGGCGACGAGGCGCTGGCACTCGCTGGCGCCGCTCTTCGCCATCGACGCCGCGACGGTGCGACGCTCGTCGTCCTCGCTGATCGTCAGAGCGGCGAAATAGCAGAGCGCCGCCGCCTTCTCGACTTCGAGGTACATGTTGGCGAAACGATGCTTGAGCGCCTGGAACGACCCGATCGGCTTGTTGAACTGCTCACGCTGCTTGGCGTACTCGAGCGTCTGCTCGAAGATCGCTCGGCACGTCGCCACCGTCGACCACGCCATTGCGACCACCGCCTCGTCACGCGCTCGCTCGATATCAATGCCTTCGAGCACGCGGTCGGCGCCGAGGGCATCCTTGTCGAACTCGACGCGCGCGAGCGGCGTCGTCGGATCGAGCGCAACAACGGGCGTGATCGTCGCGGCCGCCGCGGGAACGACGAGCACGCGGTCGCCGTCGACCACGGCGATCTCGTCGGCCGTGGCGGCCCCGAGAACGAGCTTGTCGTCGAACATCGCGGCGCCTGTGATCGCACCTTCGGCAACCTGTGACTCGAACGCGGTACCCCGCACGAGCGGCGCGAACTGCGTCACCGTCGGGAGGAAGGGCGTCGGCGCAACCACGCGCCCCAACTCTTCGACGACCAGCCCGACCTCGACGAAGCTCAGGCCGAGGCCGCCGGCGTCCTCGCGGATGCCGATCGCCGGCCAGCCGAGGTCGACGAGCGTCCGCCACAACTTGTCGCCGTCCGCTTCGCCTTCGTACACGCCACGTACAAGGGAGGGTGGGCACTCGGAGGCCAACACCGAGCGTGCGTTGTCGCGCAGCTCGAGCTGGTCGGGGGTGAACTCGAGATCCATCGTTACTTTCCGGGTTGAATGACGCCGTGTGTGGGTGGCACGCCACCTTCACCGGCCATGGTCTTGAGAAGCTCGTCCGCGCCGTCGAGACCGACGACTTCGCGATCGAGCGACGCGAACGGGTATGTGCCGTTCGCCAGAAGGTCGATGGCCGACTGGTAGTCGGACATGTCGACGCCGAGCGCGCCGACGATGCGCAACTCCTTGTAGACGATCGTGTCGGGGTTGAAGCCCGCGCCGAGCGGCTCGCCGCGAATACCGGCGACGACGACCGTGCCGCCGGTGCGGGCCATCGAGATCGCCTGGCCAAACGCGCTTGGCGCCTTCGCCGTCACGTCGACGACCACGTCCGCGCTGGAACTGGCCGCGCGGCGCAACGCGGCGACGGGATCCTCTTCGGCGACGTCCACAACGAGATCGGCCCCAAACGAGCGGGCCGCTTCGAGCCGCTTGTGGTCGCGCTCGCCGCAGCCGGTCACCATGACGAACGAGGCACCCGCTTCCTTGGCGGCGCACGCGGCGGAAAGTCCTCGCACACCCGGGCCGAGCACCGCGACGACATCGCCTTCCTTGGTTCCGGGCACCACCGCGCCCCACCGAATGCCGGCGCCGAGCGGGTTGAACATCGTCGCGAGGATCGGATCGAGCGAAGCCGGAATCTTCAGCAACAGCGAGTCAGGCGACAGGTACTGATGCGTCGCGTAACCGCCCCACAACGACGGTGCGACGTCGAAGGCCTGGAAGCCGTACATCGTCGCGAGGCCGTGCTTCTTGCACAACCGCGGGTCGTCACGCCGGCAGGGACCGCACTCGCCGCACGACAGAAACACGCCGACCGCAACACGGTCGCCCGCGGAGACACCCCAGCGCGCCGCAGCTTCGTCGCCGATCTCGTCGATGACGCCGATGGTCTCGTGTCCGGGGATGAAGGGACGGCCGGGAAACAGTTGACCGGTGTACTGCTCGTGGTCGGTGCCGCAGAGACCGCACGCCTCGACCCGCAGCAACGCGTCGTCGTTCTTGACGACGGGCAGTTCGACCTCACGCGCGCGGAACGAGCGCGGTGCATCGAGGACGAGCGCCTGGGCGATCGCCATCAGTCGGCGAAGCCCAGGAAACCGCGCCGGATGATGGCGACCATCGCGTCGATCGCTTCGTCGCGGTTGCTGAAGTGCAGCGTCAGCACGCTGTAGGGCAAACGCTCCGTCACGGCGAGGAACGCGAGCGAGTCGACCGATGTCGTACCGAAGCCTCGCCCGTCGAGCACGCGGGCAAGGCGCGCGATGACCGCCGACGCGACCTCCCGCGAGAACGTTGCGAGCGCCGGGTCCGACTCCTGCATCTCCTGCCACACGCTGATGACGCCGCCGTTGCTTTCGTAGGTCGCGAACCACGCGCCGCACCACTCGGTCAGCGCCGCCGTCGACGGATCTTCGGGGAACGCGTCGAGCAACTCGATCATGTGGAGGCTCGCGTCCTCTGCGAGCACGCGGAAGAAGTCGTCCTTGTTTTCGAAGTACCGGTAGAAGCTGCCGTGCGAGACCCCGGCCGCCGCCACGATGTCGTCGACCCGCGCCGCGGCGTAGCCGTGAGCGGGAAGGACCTTGGCGCCCGCGTCGAGCAACCGCTTGCGGGTCTTCTCCCCACGCGGGCGCAGGTCGCGACGGTGTTCGATCTTGGGTGCATCCGGCACGACCGTCGTCGTCGGCGACGAGGCAATGACGTTCACACCCGTGATCGGTCCGGCGAACAGGCGGTGCACAATGCGGGCCAGCGACCCAACCAACTCGCGTCGATCGGTCTCGTCGAACAAGCCCGCCGCCTCGAAGTAGAACGCGCAACGGATCAACACGCCGACGACGCCGGTCGCGATCATCACCGACGGGCGATCGGTCCGCTGGTCGAAGGCGCGCAGCATCGCTTCCGCGGTCTTGTCGCTCACGGACACCGACGACTGACCCGTCGCCGGCTGGTCGCGAGCCGCGGCCTGGAATGACGAGAAGATCGCGGCGTACTGCTGATGCATCGCGGCGAAGTCGTCGATCCATTTCTCGAGCGCCTGAACGCCGGCCGTATCCGGTGACACGTGACCGAGAGCATCCGCCAACGTGACCATCTCTCGTCCCAAGCGACCGGCGAGCTTCCAGAACACGTCGTCCTTCGACGAGAAGTACTGGTAGAACGCGGGACGTGAGCACCCGGCGCGTTCGGTGATCAGTTCGACGCGAGCGCCGTCGAAACCGAGCTCACCGAAGACCTCGAGGCCGGCAGCCAAGATGCGCCGTTGCGTGTCGGAACCCCGCTCACCCACCGTCGGATTCGAGCCGAACGGTCGCCGACGAACGATGTCGACGTCGCCCGCCGGAAGAACATCGCTCATTGGCGTTTAATCTAACGCGAGCGTCAGTTTCGACTTCCGGTAACCAGGGGCGGCAGGTGGGCAACAGCGACGAATCGATGTCGAACGGGCGATATCTCCACCGCGAAACTCTCGCCGAAACCGGCCACAGTTCAGTTGTTCTTGCGTGGGACACGCAGCTCCACCGACCCGTCGTGCTGAAGCGTTACCGGTTCACCCCCCAGTCCGCCCGACGCGTTCGCCGGCTTCTGGACCTGCGACCCCACCCCAATCTGGCGGTGGTTCGCGACGACTTCGCCGATGGCGACGCACACGTTCTGGTCATGGACTGGGTCTTCGGTCGCCGGCTGTCCGAGCTGCCGCGGCCGCAGCAACGCCGCTGGCTCCCCGACGTGCAAGCTGCGCTCGACTACCTGCACTCGCTGGATCCGCCATTTGCTCACGGTGACGTCAAGGCGGAGAACATCATCATCACGGATGGACCGGATCGCCGCGCCGTCCTGGTGGACGTAGCGATCGGCGTCGGTGACCAACCAACCATCCGGGCCGATCGCGACGCCGCCGCCGGGCTCGGGTCGCAGCATGCTGCGCGTGTCCGCACCCACCTGCGTCTCGCCACGGTCGCCATCGCGCTCACCTTGTTGACGCCGGGGTTCGCCGACAAGGACATCGCGCGC
The DNA here is from genome assembly GCA_048498715.1 of Actinomycetota bacterium. Lineage (GTDB taxonomy): Bacteria > Actinomycetota > Acidimicrobiia > Acidimicrobiales > JACCXE01 > JACCXE01. The sequence goes on from JBEHXL010000002.1 coordinate 253,783, forward strand.
CCGGAGTCCACCCGCTCACCGCGCACCACCGCAGCTGCGGTCGCGGCTGTCGCGCCCACTAGTACGACGCAAGCCGGTTTCGAGACCGAGCCGCTGTCTACGGGTGCCCTCGACGCGGCGCCGCTCGCGCCATCCACGCGGGCTGCGGTCGGCCCAGCCGCGGCCGCTTCGCGAATCGCCGTGTATCGGCACGGCGTGAAGGCCGGATCAGGCGAGTATCCGGCTTGGGCCGACGTGTACCACGTCGACGACACTGGTCGACCGCGCTTCCAGAACAAGACATACGGGCTGAGTCCGATCTGGACGTTGATCGCTCCGCTGGGCGGGGACTGGTTGCTCTTCTACAGCGCCATCGACGGCTCTGTCGGCACTGCGCCGTTCGAGCCGGACGGGCACATGGGGTTCGGCGACTATCGACCGAGGCCGGGCGTCGGCTTCACCCACATGGCCGGTGACGGCAACGACGTGGTGTTGCTGTACCGGAGCAACACGGGCGAAACGGCGACGATCGTTTGCGATCACGGCAACGACTGCGTCGCCCATTCGGCCGCCAACGTGGCGAAGGGTTACGACCAACTGCTGGCGTTGAGCCCGAAACAATTCCTGTTCTACGACGCCGACACCGGACGCGCCTCGATCGCCCGCGTCAACGCCGACTGGACGGTGGTTTCCCTTCACCGGCTGACGCTGCCACCAGGCATCGCTTTGTTGACTCGCACCGGCTCCGGCCTGCTCGCAGGTGTCGAGGCGAACGGGGAAGGCGTTGTGTTGTCGTTACGCGGCGAGCAAACCCAGACGCTCGGCACCTTCTCGCTCGGCGGCTCGGGGTTCGACGCCGGCGTCGGCTTCGATCGGGGCTTCGTCGCCTACCGTCGGCTCGGCCTCAGCGGCCGCATCGTGCGCATCGATGACGACGGCACGATCCGCAGCACGGCGCCGTGGTCACTGCCGCTCTCGCCCATCGTGGTTGCGATCGAACCGTCACGCTCAGTCGAGCGTTCCGAGTAGCGCGCCCGCCGTAACCCGGAAGGGCATCACCCGCCGGACGCCTCCGTCGTTCGCCATGTCGATGACGAGTGCATCGCCGGACTCGCGGTGACCGATGAGGACGCCACGGCCGAACGGAGCGCCCTGGTTCCACGATCCCGACGGCACCGAGAACGAACCGACTGTCGTCACGCCCGTAGTGCTCGAACGCATCACCGTGACCGCTCCGGTCGCAGCGATACCAAGCACGAAGCCGTTGCCGGTCGCGGCCAGGTGGGTCCAGTTCGGCGGTAGTCGAGGTGACGCAACCGTGGTTACGCGCCCATCGTCGTCGACGGTCACGAGCTGCGAATTTCCGGTGCGCGCCGTATAGAGCAACACGCGGTTGCCGCCGGCGTAGGCGACCCGGTCGTACCCCGCGTTGCTGACGCGCCAGTCGAGGTACGAATCGCCGTCACGAATGCGGTCTTGGTCCCCGAAGCGCAACGTTGCCGCGAAGCCGTCCGAGGACCGATAGAAGAACACCAGCCCGTCAGCGAGACCCACCACGTGACTCCAACCCGACTGTGCGTCCTCGGTTCGCCCAAACGACGCGGCTCCGTCGGCACCGAACGTGGTGACCCGGTTGAACCCGTCACTCGACCGATACAGCATCACCTTGTTCGCACGGATGCGCGCAACGGCGGTCCACTGCGTACTGCCCGTCGCCGTGGACCGTTCGGCGACCGCTGCGCCGCTGTCGGTGACGCGGTACGACGCGAGGTTTCCGGCGGGGTCGAGCAAGGAGAAGTGGCCAACCGCCTCTGCTTGTCGAGCGACGGTGTTTGTCGCAGGCGAACCACTCGCAGGGCCCGTGGTGATACGGATCGCATCGACAGTTGTCGTTGCGACAGGTGGAGCCACGAACGAGGTTGACGTCGTCGCGACCGGGCCCGCGGATGTGCGCGTCGTCGGCGCGTCCTTGCGCAAGAAGGCGGCGCCGAGAACCACCGCCACCACGGCCACGGCTGCGGCAAGGAGTCGCAACGGACGTCGCGCCGTCACGCGCGGGAGGGCAACGGGTGACACCACTCCGTACGCGTCGGCCAGGTCTTCGATGAACGCGGCCGCACTCGAGGGCCGGGCATTCGGTTGGGTTGCCAGTCCGCGAGCGAACGCCGTCCGGGCCGGCCCCGGCAATGCGTCGTGACGGCCCGGCGCCGGCAGCGCGCCGGTCAACAGGACGTAGGCGGTGGCGGCGAGCGAATAGATGTCCGACGCCGGGTCCGGTTCACCGCGTGTCCGCTCCGGCGCGGCGTAGCCCTCGGTCGCGTGGCGCCGATCGGCGTCCAGGGGTGACGCCGCCAGCCCGAAGTCCACCAGCACCGCGTTGTCGTCGCTTCCGTCGATCACGATGTTCGACGGCTTCACGTCGCCATGGACAACAGGCGGCTGCTCGCGGTGCAGAGCATCGAGCGCAGACGCGACACCGGCGAGCCAGCGCAGCACCCGCTCGGGCGGCAGCGGCCCTGAAGCCCGCAAGAGCGACGCAAGATTCGGGCCGTCGATGAAGTCCATGACCAGGACATGTCGGTCGCCGTCGAAGACGTCGGCTCGCACCATCGCCATGTGCGGGTGAGGTCGAACACGCAGAAGCGTGCGCGCCTCGCGCAGCACCTCTTCTCGGTCCGCTTCGCTGCCGACTCGTCGAATCTTGAGCGCAACAGACCGGCCGTTAGTGGTGTCGATGGCGCGTTGGACCACGCCCTGCCCGCCACGCCCCAGCGTTGCGAGCACGCGAAAACGCTGCGCGATCAACTCGCCGTCGATTGATCCCCCGGTCAGGTTCCCGATCCTACTGATGCCACCGCGCCAGCAATCTGGCCGAACAGGCACCAAACTGTCCCCCTTCGGAGATGGTTCGCGACGAACGGGAGGCGCAAGGATGCGCGGCATGTTTGAAGCGGAACTCGAGGTCGTCGGCACCGACAACGCACAGCGATTTGTCATCTCAGAGGGTCGCACCACGTTAGGCAAGGGCAAGACGGACGTAGCCCTTCCCTTCGAAACGGTTTCGCGCCTCCACGCTGCGATCGAGACGGTCACCGGTGGGTGGGTCGTCCAGGATCTCGGCAGCCGCAACGGGACGTTCGTGAACGGCGTTCGCATCAACGGTCCCCACGCGCTGCACACCGGCGACGAGTTGCGACTCGGCGAAGTCCGCCTGCATTTTCATCCGACGATGGCTGACGAATCTCTGACTCGCACCTCGCCCATGGCCGCTCCGCCGCGGCTGACAATCCGCGAGCGCGACGCCTTGATCGCGCTGTGCCGGCCCGTCCTGGAGGGCAGCATGCTCGACGAGCCGGCAACCGTTGCGACGATTGCGGAGGAGTTGGTCGTCAGCGAGTCCGCCGCCAAGAAACTGTTGACGCGCGCCTATGACAAGTTCGAACTCCAGGGCGCCGACCGGCGCCGCGGGCGGCTTGTCGCCGAAGCGATTCGCTCGGGCGCCGTCAGCGTCGCCGATCTCGACTGACGGGCCGCTGCCGGGGACAAAAGTATCCCCGTCGGGCCACTTTTGAGCGCACGGATAGTGCCCGATACTGGGGGTGGGGTATCCGTGGGGGCGGGCCCTGATGCACCCGACCGAGTCCAAGAAGTGGCGCCGAAGGCTGCCGGCCCTCCGAGTGCGCGTAATCTAACGCGAGCGTCACTTTTGGACTTCGGGAGGGAACCCCACATGCGGGCAGAAGATCTGATCCTTGTCAGCGTCGACGACCACGTCGTCGAGCCGCCGGACCTGTTCGAGGGCCGACTCTCGAAGAAGGCCGCCGAGATGGCACCGAAGGTCGAGCACCGCGACGGCATCGACACGTGGGTATTCGACGGGGCACCAATGCCCAACGTTGGCCTCAACGCGGTAGCGGGTCGCGATCCGCTCGAGTACGGCCTCGACCCCACGTCGTTCGACCAGATGCGCAAGGGCTGTTATGACATCCACGCCCGCATCGACGACATGAACGTCAACGGCGTGCTCGGCTCGCTCAACTTCCCGTCGCTTGTCGGCTTCGCCGGCACGCTCTTCTACACAATGGAAGACAAGGACGTCGCGCTCGAGCTCCTGCGCGCGTACAACGACTGGCACATCGACGAATGGTGCGGCGCGTACCCGGGCCGCATGATCCCGCTCGCCATTCCGCCGATCTGGGATCCGCAACTCATGGCCGACGAGGTCATGCGCGTCGCCGAGAAGGGCTGCCACGCGTTCACGTTCAGCGAGAACCCGTCGAAGATCAACAACCTCCCGAGCTACCACTCCGACCACTGGGATCCGTTCCTTGCGGCGATGCAGGAGACCGAGTCGGTGCTGTGCCTGCACATCGGTTCGTCGTCGCAGGTGACGATCACGTCGATGGACGCGCCGATGGACACGATGATCACGCTGCAGCCGATGAACATCGTGCAGTGCGCCGCCGACCTCATCTGGTCGCCGATGTTCCGCAAGTTCCCGACGCTCAAGGTTGCGCTCAGCGAGGGCGGCATCGGGTGGATTCCGTACTTCCTCGAGCGCCTCGACTACGTCTACAACCACCATCACCAGTGGACGAATCAGGACTTCGGCGGGAAGCTGCCGAGCCAGGTGTTCGACGAGCACATCCTCACGTGCTTCATCGACGACGCGTTCGGTGTGGCCAACCGCAATTACCTCAACATGGATTCCGTGATGTGGGAGTGCGACTACCCCCACTCGGACTCGACGTGGCCCAACGCGCCCGAGATCGCCATGAAGTACCTCGACGGTCTGCCCGACCACGACATCAACCGCATTACGCACCTCAACGCGATGAACCACTTCAAGTACGACCCCTTCGCCCACATCCCGAAGGAGCAGTGCACGGTGGGTGCGCTGCGGGCCCAGGCCACCGACGTCGACACGTCGGTCAAGTCGTACGGCACCGGTGCCTTCAAGGCCGACGGCGGCATCGTCACCGCGATGACGCTCGCCGAGCGCATCGCCGCGCGCGGCGGCAAGTAGTTGACCTTCCGGGTTCTCCCGGCGCTCGACGACGACAACGAGTTCTTCTGGACCTCAGGGGCTGACGGGCAGCTGCGCTTCCTGCGCTGCCAGGGCTGCGGGTACTACCTGCACCCACCGTTGCCCGAGTGCCCGAAGTGCCTGTCGAAGGACATCGCTCCTGAAGTCGTCAGCGGTCGCGGAGTCGTACACAGCTTCACGATCAACCACCACTCGTGGGACGGCTCGACCGAGCCGTGGGCGATCATCCTCGTGGAAATCGAGGAGCAGGAAGGGCTGCGCCTGACCAGCAACATGGTCAACTGCGACAACGACGATGTGAAGATCGGAATGCCCGTCTCTGTCGTGTTCGAGCAACACGACGACATCTACTTCCCCCTCTTCCAACCGGCGGCCCAAGCGTGAGTGAGTTCGACAACCGTTCGATCATCTCCGGCGTTGGTCAATCGCAGATCGGGCGCAAGCTCAATCGTGGCGATCTCGACCTCACTCTCGAGGCGGCGCATCGCGCGATCGCGGACGCCGGTCTCACCGTCGACGACATCGACGGGCTCGCGGCGTATCCGGGCGGGATGATGGGCGGCCCCGGCGGCTTCGCCGGCCCGGCCACGCCCGACGTGCAGGACGCCATGCGCCTGAAGCTCAACTGGCACAGCGGCGGCCGGGAAGGCGCCGCGCAGATCCAGGCCGTCATCAACGCGGTGATGGCCGTCGGCGCCGGTCTCGCTCGGCACGTGCTCGTCTACCGAACCGTCAGCGAGTCGACCGCGCAGGGCGGCGGTCGCCGCGGCGGCATCGGCCTCCCCTCCAGTGGTGGCGGCGGCGCCCCGAAGATGAGCGGCGAGATGCAGTGGACGATCCCGATGCGCGCGTACAGCGCGGCGTGTTGGCTCGCGATGTGCGCGCACCGTCACATGCATGAGTTCGGCACCACGCAGGAACAACTCGCGCAGATCTCGCTCAACGCGCGCCGGCACGCGTCGTTGAACCCGAACGCGATCTTCCGCGAGATCCTCACGCTCGACGACTACATGAACTCGCGCATGATCACGACGCCGTTCCACCTCTACGACTGCGACGTGCCGTGTGACGGCTCGACCGCGGTGATCGTCAGCGCGGTCGATCATGCGAAGAACGTCGACCACCCCGTCGCTCAGGTCGAGTCGATGGGCACCGCGCTGCGCGGCCGTCCGTCGTGGGACCAGTTCGAGGACATGACGACGATGGCGGCTCGCGACGCCGGAGCACAGATCTGGGAGCGCACGTCGTTGCGCCCGGCCGACGTCGACGTCGCCGAGCTGTACGACGGCTTCTCGTTCCTGACGATGACCTGGCTCGAAGCGCTCGGCTTCTGCGGCAAGGGCGAGTCGGGCCCCTTTATCGAGGACGGCACCAACATCGGCCTCGGGGGCCACCTGCCGTTGAACACCCATGGCGGCCAGCTCTCCGCGGGCCGCCTGCATGGCTTTGGATTCCTGCACGAAGCCGTCATGCAGCTCCGTGGTGAGTGCGGTGAGCGTCAGGTTGCGAACGCCGAAGTGGCGGCGGTCGCCAACGGCGGCGGCCCCATCGCCGGCGCCATGTTGCTGACGAGACTGAGCTAGCTAGAGCAGCGCCGCGATGAGCTGGCGCCCCATCCATTCGCCGTAGCGCGAACTGGTCCATCCGCGTTGCGTGACGAGCAGGTCGAACAGTTCGACGGAGTTGTGCGTCCACAACACGTCGCGCGCTTCGTCAACCGATACGCCGCGGCGCAGTGCCTTTATGCGTTTGAGCTCCTCCGCCAGCATCGACATGCCGTGGAGTCGCTCATCGTTGAGCTGGTCCCACACTTCGCGTGCGCCCGGGTCGGCGCTGGCCGCGGCCCGGACGGCCAGCAGCAGGGCTGCGATACGTGGCATGGTCCGCGCCATGTGCTGGCCGTACAGATTGAGCTTCGTGACGGGATCAGCTTCGTTGCGCACCTTGGTCAACGACTCGCGATCCATGATCGCGACGTCTTCGTCATCACCCGCAATTGCGACGTCAAAGCACGCCTTCGCCAGCGCGGGTTTCTTTCCGATCGTCTTGTAGATCGTTTCGACGGACACGCCAGCGGCATCGGCCACTGCGCTCATCGTCGTTGACGCGTACCCCTCCGTCACGAACAGATCCGTCGCCGCGGCAAGCACGGAACGACGCATCGATCGGGCTTGCTCCTGTCGACGGGATGCGTCGTACTTACGCGATGGCTTGACGGATTCGGACATTGGATACATACTCCTGTATCGGATACAGACAATTGTATCGGAATTGAACCTGGAGGCTAGAGATGCCCTACGCATTTATTCTCGACTCACCCGTACCGCCCGAGGCGTACCTCGCCGTGAACGCAAAGATCCGCGAGCGGTACAACGGCCAACCGCCCCTCGGGCTTATCAGCCACCTGGGTCTTCAGCATCGCGGCGGCGTGCGCCACGTTGACGTCTGGGAGTCGCGCGAGGCGTGGCAGACGTTCGAAGCCGCGCTCGCACCGATCATCGCCGAGGCCGTCCAGGCCTCCGGAGGCGCGCTCGATCCAGCTCGGGCAACTTTCCGCGAGATCGAGGTCATCGACACGTGGCTCGGCGGCCAGGAGGCGCCCGCCTCCGCGTACACCTTCATCGAAGAGGTTCCGGCCAACGACGAGATCTACGCCAAGATCCGCGCCGCGCTTCCCAACGAGGCGCCCGAAGGACTCGTCGCCCATGTGGTCGAAGTCATCGAGAACGGATTGCGCTACTACGACGTCTGGGAGTCGCACGCGCTGTGGCTCAAGTTCAAGAACGTCACGCTGGTTCCCGTTGTCACGGAGGTGCTGGCCGGTTACGGCATCCCCCACACCGACCAAGGCGTCACCTGGGATTCGGCCGACCTGCTCGATACGTGGATGGGTGGCGCACGATGAAGCGCCTCGCGTTGCTCGCCATTGCGGTGGCGTCGACGGCGATGGTTGCCGCACCCGGCACTGCGTACGCCCTTACGCCACCGACAGGGGTCATCCACGCTTGCTACCAGACGCACCCCGGCCCTCGCGACGACAACGGCTCGCTTCGTCTGGTCGACGCAGCCGGTGACTGCCGCTTCGGTGAGGGATATGTCGAGTGGAACCAGGTCGGGCCGCAGGGCCCCAAGGGTGCGACGGGTGCGACAGGTCCTACCGGTGCGACCGGTGCGACGGGCGCGACCGGTGCGACCGGGTCGACGGGACCGCAAGGCATCCAGGGCGTCCCCGGTCCCGCGGGCGGCGCGACCCATGGCTATTGGGCGTTCAAACCTTCCACTGTGCACCTCGACGACCTGCAGGACACCATTCTTGAGCAGAAGACGTTGCCGGCCGGTTCTTACATTGCCTTCGCGACAGTGACCGGTCGGAACTACACCCACCAGGCGCACGTCGACTTCATCAACTGCTCGCTCCGCCTGACCGACGGACGTCAGTTCTCACCGACGTCGGCGTCGCTGCGGAACACTGGCGACGAGGTGCCCGCCACGGCATCCCTCGCGATGACGACCGGGTTCATCATCGTCAGTCCGACGACGCTCGCCGTCGTGTGCTCGAGCACCGCGGCGCTCGTCGACGCCGAAGCCAGCGACCTGACACTCGTGCAGGTCGGTTCGCTCGCCTAACCCCTTCTGTGAGTGATTCGCCGCACTCAGTGCGGCGAATCACTCACAAATCACTAGCGGGCGCGCTTTTTGGCGGAGACGGGCTTCTTGCGGCCGCGGCTCGTGTCGCCGACCTTGGCGCCGCGCGGCGGGCGACGGGTGCTCTCGTCGTACTTGCGAGCGACACCACCGACCGTGCCCGGCTTCTTCTTGGGCTTGGCTCCCGTCGGACGGCCTTCGGCGGCAGCCTTCTCGGCCAGGTACTCGGCCTTGGGCTTCCATTCCTTCTTCGGCTTCGGCGCCCAGTCGTTGCGCTTCTCGAACTTCTGCTCACCGCGGAATTCGCGCTGCGACTGATCGTCCTTCTTCCACTCGGACTTCGGCTTCCAGTCCGACTTGGCCTTCGGCTTGAAGTCCGACTTCGGCTTGGGCGTCCACTCCGACTTCGCGTCGGGCTTGCGCTTGCGGCCCTCGAACTTCGGCTTTGCCGGGACTTCGACGACTTCCTCGACGGGCCTCGGCGCGACGAACACGCGCGCCGGGCCGTCGAACACCGGCATCTCTTCCTGCACGTCGAGCTCGAGGCGACGGGCGCGGGCGTAGCCGAGCTTCACCTGGTTGGGCAGCAGCATCGACACGACGGTGCCGGTGGTGCCGGCCCGACCGGTGCGGCCCGAACGGTGCACGTAGTCCTTGTCGTCTTGCGCCGGGTCGAAGTGCACCACGCAACCAACGTTGTCGACGTGGATGCCGCGGGCCGCGACGTCGGTCGCGACGAGGCACTGCACCTTGCCCGAGCTGAACAGATGCAGCGCACGCTCGCGCTGCTTCTGCGTGCGGTCGCCGTGGATCGCGGTCGCCGAAACACCGAGACCTTCGAGCTGGACGGCAAGACGATCGGCACCGTGCTTGGTGCGACAGAACACGATCGCCGAGTACTCCTTCTTCACGATCTCCGCAGTGGCCGCGACGCGATCCGGCGTGCGGACCTTCATGAAAACGTGCGTGTTTTCAGGCGCATCATCGGCACCTTCGACCTCGTGACGGACGGGGTTGTCCTGGTAGCGCTCGATCAGGGTCGAGATGTCGCCGTCGAGCGTCGCAGAGAAAAGCAGGGTCTGACGGTCGTCGCGCACCTGATCGAGGATGCGGCGCACCTCGGGCAGGAAGCCCATGTCGGCCATGCGGTCGGCTTCGTCGAGCACGACGAACGACACGTCACCCAGCTGCAATTCGTTGCGGTCGACAAGGTCCTTGAGGCGACCGGGGGTCGCCACGACGATGTCGCTACCGCGGCGAAGCGCTTGCAGCTGCTTGCCGTACGGAACGCCGCCGTACACCGTCGCGACGCGCGCCTTCGGCCCGCCAATGGACATGAGTTCGTTGGCGACCTGGATGGCGAGCTCACGCGTCGGCACGAGCACGAGGCCACGGGGACGACGGGGTGCGGCCTTGGCATCCACTGCGGTGACGAGCGGGATGCCGAAGGCGAGGGTCTTGCCGGAGCCCGTCGGCGCGCGGCCGCAAACGTCGCGACCAGCGAGGGCGTCCTCGATGGTGGCGGCTTGGATGGGGAAGGGCTCGGTGACGTCGCGCGCAGCAAGGCGCGTCACGATGTCCTTGCGGACACCGAGCTCGAGGAAGCTAGGCATGCAGAAACAACTTTCGGTTTTTCGGGACCCCTCCCAAAAACCGACGTGAGTCGTTTGCGAGCAGTCAGTCACGCACCAAGTCGGCCGTGAGAACGATCAAGGGTACACGAGTGACTGGCCGAGCTGGTAAACGGCGCAGGCCGGCAGCTCGAGCACGCACAGTTCGTCCATCCACCGGTCCAGCTCTTCGGTCGTGAACGCGTTCGGCCAGAGACCTGCGGCGGCACTGACGATCGATGTCGACGTACTCGAGGAGCTGGAACTCGAGCTTGACGACGACGGAGCCGTGGCGGTCACAGGTCGCATTTGCGGGGAACGCACTACCGCGGTCCGCGCGGGCTCCGGCACACCGAAGCGCACGCTCACCGTTGCGCCGCCCACCGTGAGTGCGATGCCCGAATACGCGCCGCTCGAATATGTCGGGGCGGCAGACGTGTAGCGAAGCGCCAGCGTCTGCGCGGCCGAGAAGACATCGGAAGTGTCGCCCGCGCGACACGACCCACGATCACACCCACCAACTCGGCGATCGGACGCAATGACCGACGGGGTGACGAGTTCGACGGCGCGGACAAGATCGTTCGAGGCGCTGAGGCGGACGTCGTTGCTGACGCGCCACACGGCGACACCGGCACCGCTCGCGCCCCGGTCCATCCGGCCGTCACCGCGCGGCTCGACGACGAAGTACCGCGCGTCTGTCGTCGCCGGGTCGTGCACGATCACACCGTCGCCGATCGCGTATGTCCCGTCGCTCTCCGCAACGCTCGGCGAGATCCAGCCCAGCTGCAACCGCGTGACCGCGCTCGGCATCCAACGAGCCGAGTCGGGCAGGCCGTAGGTGGGGCCCATGACGTCGAGTCGACCGACGCCCCAGAAGTACCCGTCGAAGGTGTCGAAGGTCTGATGAAACAGCTCGTGCACGGCCGTCATGAAGTTCGAGTAACCGTTGACCGTTGCCACCATAAAGTCGCCACCGAACTCCATGCCGTCGCGCTGCGTGAACGACGGGTCGTATCCGGCGATCGGCCGGGTCTCTCCCGGACCCATGCGATCGCCGCCGAGCACGACGACCTCCATCGCCAACTCGACCCCGTCGAGCACCCCGTTGCCGTTGTTATCGAACGACGCGAAGTCCACCGATGAGTCGACGGACTGCAGCGCGGCGATGCCGGCGCGCGGGGCGTTGTTCAGGTCGTCGATGCTGCCGGGGTAGTCGACGTCGATGACTCCGTCACCGACAGCCGGCACGTACGAGAACGCGCCGCGGGATGCAGTCCGCACGTAGTCGTTGACGCCGTTGCTGCCGAAGTAGCGGTTCACGGCGAAGGTGTGGTCCCACGGCCCGACAAAATCGTTGCCCGACGTCGACAACCGCATCACGACGACAAGCAACGGCCGGACGCCCACCGAGGCGGGCGGCGACTCCAGTGATCCCGCCGGCCGAGCGAAGCGCTCGGTGACCGAGGTTTGCGCTTCGGCGCGCGAAGGCACAACAACGACACTCATCGCGATGACGAGCGCGCCGAAAAAAAGAAGCAGCCGACGTCCCATTCCAATTTTCCCCCTGAGAAACCGCAGCCGTTATACGACGGCCAACGCATTTCATGACATGACGTGCGTCACAGCGTTTGTTGACGCCTGTCACACAGCGAGCCGTAAGAAATCGGTCGATGGGACGTTTCCTGCTGGTAATCGGGGCAAATCAACCCTGCTAGCTGGAGGAATTGTGCGTAGTAAGCGTCTTGTAGTGGCTGCCGTGTTCGCGGCGGCCGTATCCGCCGTGGCGATGCCGTCGCCAAGTAAGGCCGTGGTGGGCGGAACGACCGCTGGGTCGTATCCGTTCATGGCGTCGGTGCAGAGCGGTGGCTCGCACTTCTGCGGCGGCTCCGTGGTGTCGAGCACCTGGGTGCTCACCGCCGCCCACTGCGTGCCCGACAGCAATGCGAGTGGCCTGACCGTGCGCGTCGGCTCCAACAACAACACCAGCGGTGGCACCGTGATCCCCGTCAGCGAAGTGAAGGTCAGCCCGCTCTACGACGGTTCCTACAACGACGTCGCGCTGCTGCACCTCGCGTCGGCCGTGCCGGTAAACGTCACGCCCATCACGCTGGCAACACTCGCCAACGACAACCTCGAAGCTGCGGGCACCGCAGTGACCGTCGCCGGTTGGGGCGACATCACGCCCGTCACCCAGGGTTTGCTCGCTCCGACCACGATGCAGGAAGCGCAGCTCAGTGTCGTCAGCGACGCCGACTGCGGTGAAGGCGCCGAGGGCTCGGTCGCCGCGCTAACGACGGTCTGCGCGCAGGCGTTCCTGAAGGACTCCTGCCAGGGCGACTCCGGCGGCCCGCTGTTCTACAAGTCGGGCAGCCAGCGCATTCAGATCGGCATCGTCAGCCACGGTTTCCTCTGTGCAATCCCCGGATTCCCGGGCGCCTACTCCGAGGTGAACGCGTCGAGCATCCGCTCCTTCATCACGCAGTACACCGGCGTCTAGCCAGAACGTCGAAGGGCCCCCGATCCGCACGGGTCGGGGGCCTTTTCGCGTTTAAGAACTGAAGCGGTTGACGAGATCCGCAGTGAGGGCGCGGCGGTCGACCTTGCCCGAGTCCAGCCACGGAAGATCCGTCTGCGACGGAAAGATCGCGATGTGTTCCGGCACCTTGTACGACGCGATCTCGTTCTTCACGAACGCCTTCAGCTCGTCCTCGGTGACAGACGCTCCCGGGTTGAGCGCGACCGCGGCGACGACCTTCTCCATGAGGTTGTCGATCGGCACGCCGCACACGAACGCGAGGATCACGTCGTCGTGCAACTCGAGCGCGATCTCGACGTCGCGGGGCGTGATGTTCATGCCCTTGGACTTGATGAGATCACCGAGACGACCCGTGTAATAGAAGTGGCCGTCTTCCTTGAAGTAGCCGCCGTCACCCGTGCGGTACCAACCGTCCTCGGTGAAGACCTCGCTGCGCTCCCGCTTGTGCAGACCCTGCATGAGTGAGTAGCCGCGGATCCAGACCTCCCCGATCGTGCCCGTTGGGCACTCCTCGCCGGTGATGACGTCCACGATCTTGTGGTGCACGCCGGGCACCTCGGGGCCGAACGAGCCCGCCTGGTCGTCCGTGAGAATGTTCTCGCGGTGGTCGTAGGTGTGCGGGCCAAGCGTCTCGGTCATGCCGAGCGAGTTGGCCCGCGGCGCCATCGCGTCCTGCTGGAGGTGCGGCGGCAACAAATACGCGCCGGCCGCCGACGCGGTGCGCAGCGACGACAGGTCCCGCGTCTCGAAGTCGGGATGGTCGGCGAGCGCCTTGGCCATGTGCGGCCACCCGAGCACCTGCGTGATGCGTTCCTTTTCGATGAGGGCGAGGGTCTTGGGCGGATCGAACTGGTTCTCGAACACGAGCGTGGCGCCCGAGTGCAGGGCCGCAACGAGTGTGAAGCTCAGTCCACCGACCCAGAACAGCGGCATCGACGTGTAGAGGACGTCGTCGACGGTGATGTCGCGCATCGGCCACAGGTTGAATGCGTGCCGGACGACCGGGCCATGGTTGTGCACCGCGCCTTTCGGATCCGCGGTCGAGCCCGACGAGTAGATGACCACCATCGGATCGGCGGGCGTGACTTCGGACTCCGCCGCGTCGAACACGGCCATCGGTACCTTCGCCCCACGCTCGACGAGGTCGCTGACGTGCGCGCTCCAGCCGCGCGCCGGCTTGTCGCCCCACGTCCACACCGCGCGGAGATAGGGCAACTCTTCGATGAAGATCGACTCATTGCTCTGGTCGGCGATGGACGGCGCGACTTGCTCCATCCGCTCGAGGTAGTCGTGGCCGAGGTGACCGTCGACCATGAGGACGAACTGCGCGTCGCAATGACGCAGCGTGTAACTCAACTCGCGCGCCTTGGAGTAGGTGTTGAGCAGCGCCACCACGCAGCCGATGCGGGTCGCTGCAAGCCACCCGATGATCCAGTCCGGGCTGTTCGACGCGAGCAGAGCGACCCGGGTGCCCTTGCCCGCCCCACTCGCAAGCAGGCCGCGTGCGAGCTCACGCGACTCACGCTCGATGTCGTTGAACGAGTAACGGCGATCGTCGAGGATGACGAACGTCTTGTCGCCGTACTTCGCTGCGGCGTGCTTGATGAGTTCCCCAGAAGTCGCTGTGAACGGCGGGAACGAAGGCTCGCGATTCATGACACGAACGTTAGATCGACCGCTCACTCCTCGCCGGAGTGCGGCGAGTCTGGTCGACGACCCACTCCACGATCGACGGAAATTCCGGGTCATAACCGTCGTCCGTGTTGACGCGCAGCGTCGGCAGATCGAACTCGGTGCGCATCGTGGCGCTAACTGTCATGCCCGGACTCGACGCCATGAACGCGTCCATCGACTCGAAACCCAACGCCTCGAGGACGCCCGGCCGCGTCAGCAGCGGGTCGATGCGATCGCGCGCTTCGAGTCGAGCACGAGCCTGATCGCTCTCGGTCACGATCACCATCACGTTTGCCGCCGCCTGCAATCGCGCCCAGGCCTCCTCTCGGCCCGCGCTGACGAGGAACTCGACGACGAGGCTCACGCCATTGGACGTGGCGGATTCGACCATCGCGGCGAGCGCGTCGACCGCCGTTTCACGCGGTGGCGCACCTTCGAAGTCGCCGGTCCACAGTCCGGCCGTCGCCAACAGCCCACCGCGGACGGCATCGCGGCTGAGCGTTGGCAGACGGAGTTCCGTGGCGATGAGACGAGCGAGGGTCGACTTTCCGCTGCCGGGCTCGCCCGTCACCATCACGATCCAGGGGCGGGTCACCGCTGTCTTCTAGCGCGGCTAGACACAGACCGTGCGTTGGATTGTTCACGGCGAGCGCGAGATCTACGACAGCCCGTGGGTTCGCCTCACCATGGTCGACGTCGAAATCCCCGGCGACCGCCGCTTCGAGCATCACGTCGTGCGCCAGGTCAACCCGGCCGCCGGCGTCATCGTCGTCAACGACGAGCGGCAGATCCTGCTGCTGTGGCGGCACCGGTTCATCACCGACACCCGGGGGTGGGAGATCCCCGCGGGCGCCGGCGATCCCGGCGAGTCGATCGACGACACGGCGCGCCGTGAGGTGCTCGAAGAGACGGGCTGGGAGCCGGGGCCCTTGACCGAGCTCGTCACCTATCACCCGACCAACGGCATCTCCGATCAGACCTTCACGATCTACCTCGGTGTCGGCGCGACGCATCGCAGTGAGCCGGTCGACGCAACCGAGTCCGAACGCATCGAGTGGGTTCCGATCGAACGCGTCCGCCAAGCCGTCCGCAACGGCGAGATCACCGACGGCCTCTCGTTGACGGGTTTGGCATACGCGTTCGCCGTCGGGGTACTCGATTAACCGATGCTGCTTTTCTCGCTGCTCGTTTCGATCATTCTCACCATCGTTCTCAACCTTGCCGTCCGAGCCTTCCCGAACGCAGCCGACCGCGGCATGCGACGCATCGACGGATGGGCCGAATCGCAGTCACAGGTCCAGCGCAGCGACCATCGAGCCCGCGTGTTCTTCCCGTGGAAGGCGATGCTGATCGCGTCGATTGCCGGCACAATCCTCCTGAACCTGCTGACGCGGGCGCGTTAGGGCCTGCCAGACGATGAGGTCTGCAGTCAGCCCAGCAGGCCCTGCATGAGCGTGCGCGTCACGAAGGCGGCGTACCTCTTCGGCGACCAACCTCGCCGACCAACCAAGAGGTCGTACACCTCCGCAGAACTACACAACCACAAGACGTCGCGTGCTTCAGCCACCGTGACGCTGTCAGGCAATCGGCCGCTCGCAACGAGAGCCTTCGCGTTCTCACGCATCCGGTAGAGACGGGCTCGTTCGAGTTCGTCGTACAGGGCTCGCACCTCCTCGTCGGTCTCTGCGGCGGTTCGCAACACAAGAACCAGCGGCGACACCAAAGGTGATACCTCCGCGAGAAGTTGACCCCAACCTGAAATCAGTTCCTGAGCGGTCTTCGAGCGCAGCGCATCGGAGCGATCTTCTGCGGGCTCATCGGCGGAACCCTCCAGGGCACGGCGACACAACTCGCGCGTCAATCCAGCCTTGCCGCCGTAAGTCTTGTAGATCGTGGCCAGAGATACTCCGGCCTTCTCGGCAATCGCGTCCACTGTCGTGGAGGCGTATCCCCGTTCGAGGAACAGCGTCCGGGCAGCGTCGAGAGCGGTGTCGTGTTGCAGTCGAGCGCGTTCCTGCCGAGATGTGCCGTTGTACTTCCGCCGCTTGACGACGGGAGATGTCGCGCCCATACTCATTTCATTCTAGGTAACTAGAACGAAATAAGCGAGGACCGATGCACCCATTTCTGATACGGCTCACGGCGGCAGTGAACGACCACGACCTCGATGCGGTTACCGATTGCTTCACGACGGACTACGTGAACGAAACGCCGGCGCATCCCGCACGAGGCTTTACCGGCGCAGAGCAGGTCCGTGCGAACTGGAGCCGCATCTTCGCCGGCGTGCCCGACGTCGTCGCCGAGGTGCTGCGGCACGCGACCGTCGACAACGAAGTCTGGGCCGAGCTCGAGATGCGTGGCACCCGGCCCGACGGCGCCCCCCACCTAATGCGAGGGGTCATAGTCTTCACCCTTGCCGAGATGCAGGCGAGCGCCGCTCGCTTCTATCTCGAGATCGTGGACACCAACGCCGATGGCGTCGAATCCGCCATCTCGCAGATTGTCGGCGAGCCGTCATGACCGACTTTCAGGACGCACGAAAGCCCGACGCCATGCTGCGCCTGCTCAACCCGGTGATGCGCTCCGTGCTCGGTTCGCCGCTCGGGCGGGTGGTCAAGCCGTTCGCTCTGCTCGAATTCGAGGGCCGTCGCACCGGGCGCCACTACCGCATTCCCGCGGGTTGGCACGAGGGCATCGACGGTCGAGTGGTCGTCACACCAGCTGCTTGGCGCGCGAACTTCGTCGACGGCCGCGACGCAACCGTGACGTTTCAGGGACGCACCGGGCACCAAAGGGGAACTCTCGATTGCGACGCCGAGGCGGTGGCCAAAGAAGTCAACGCCATGATCGATGGTGGACTCAAGCCGTCGTTGCTGAGCCTGAAGGTCGCTCCCGGCTACCAAGTGACGGCCGAGGACATGCGACTCGCCGAGCGATGCCTCATCCGCTTCAAATGATGCGCGAGGTCTTGTCGCTCCAGTAGCGGTCGCGGAGGACTCGCTTGTAGAGCTTGCCGGTGTCCTGCCGCGGCAGCTGGTCGATGAAGTCGATCGAGCGCGGGCATTTGTAACCGGCGAGCCGCTCCCGGCAGAACGTCAGCAGCTCCTGTTCCAACTCGGGTGAGCCGAGCGATCCGTCGAGCAACTGCACGACGCCCTTCACTTCTTCACCGAGGTCCTCGTTGGGCACGCCGAACACCGCGACATCGGCCACCGCCGGGTGCATCACCAGCACGTCCTCCGCTTCCTGCGGATAGATGTTCACGCCACCGCTCACGATCGTGAACGACACGCGGTCGGTCAGGTAGAGGTAGCCGTCGGTGTCGAGGTACCCGACGTCGCCCAGGTTGTACCAACCCTCGGGCGAGCGCGAGTTCTTCGTCTTCTCCGGATCACCGTGGTACTCGAAGCTGGCGTGCGGCGTGTCGAACCAGACACGACCGATCTCGCCGACCGGCAGCTCGTTGTGGTCGTCGTCGCAGATGTGCACGGTGCACATGCGCGGCAGGCCGACCGAACCCGGATGCTCGAGCCATTCCTCCGACGTGATCAGCGTGGAGCCCACGTTCTCGGAGCCGGCGTAGTACTCCCACAGGATCGGACCGAGCCAGTCGATCATCTGATGCTTCACGTCGACCGGACACGGCGCTGCCGCGTGGATGACGACGTCGAGGGACGACACGTCGTACTTGAGCCGCACCTCCTCGGGCAGCTTCAACATGCGCACGAACATCGTTGGCACGAACTGCACCTTGTTGATCCGGTACTGCTCGATGGCGCGCAACGCATCCTCCGGATCCCACTTCCCCATGACGACCGACGTGCCGCCATAGCGGTGCACGTTGCTCGAGAAGACGACGGGGGCCGTGTGGTACATCGGTGCCGGCGACAGGTAGATCGTGTCCGCGTCGGGCGTCATCGGCGACTTGTACGCGGCGAGGGGCGACTCGTCGCTGATCTTCGAATCGCGTAGCGGGAACAGGATGCCCTTGGGCACACCCGTCGTTCCCGACGAGTAGTACATGCCCGCGCCCTCGGGCTCGTCCTCGAGCGCGGTCGACGGGTACTTCGCGACCTCGTCCTCGTACGACTCCCATCCGTCGACGACACCGCCGACCATCAACGGAATCTCGACCTTCAGGTCGCTCGCGCCTTCCCGCAGCGCGTAGGAGGTCACGACGCTGCGAGCGCCGCAGTCCTTCACGATGTACTCGACCTCCGGCGCCGTGAGATGCCAGTTGACCGGCGTGTAGTACAACCCGCTGCGCAGTGCCGCCCAGATGGCGTCGAAGTACTCGACCTGGTTCTGCAGCAGGATCGCGACGTGGTCGCCCCGGCGCAGACCGCGGGCGTGCCACAGCTGCGCAAGTCGGTTGGACCGCTCGTCGAGCTCCTTGTAGGTAACCGTCTGGCCACTCGCGGCCATCACCACGGCGGCGTGATCAGGCCGCTCCTTCGCCCAATGTCCCGGATACATGAGTTGGGACGCTAGGGGCATCACCGTAGCCTCTGCTTGCGATGGCGAGGCGGGGGCCGAGATCCGGCTGGGGCGAGTACGTGTGGAGGCTGTACGTCCTCGCGTATTTCTCGGTGGTCGGGTTCGCTTTGCTCGGCGACCTGAGTGGGCACCGTCTCCATCCCACCGAAATCTCCACGCGAGCGTCGGCTATCGCGGGCCTGTCGGTCGGCGTGATCATCGTCACGATGGGTCTGAGCGGATTTCGCGCTATCGCCATCCGCCCGACACCCGCAGAAATTCAGTTCGATCTGCTGAGCCCGATCCGACGCAGCCAAACGCTGGCACGCCCGACCGCGTTCAGCGCGACATCCTCCGCCATCGGGGGCGCGCTGATCATGCTCGCCGTGATGCTCACCTCTCCAACTCAGTTCGGTGGCGTGCCCGTCGGCCGACAGGTCGGCTACCTGGGATTCGCCGCGGGTGTCGCAGTGGTGGGTTTCGCGGCCCATCTGCTCGTGGCCCAACGCGCCACGCGAGCCGCTCTCGTGTCGACGTGCGTCGCGCTCGGGCTCGCCTCCGCGTTCGACGTTGCGCGCAATCGCGAGCTCGCCCCACTCACCAAGGGCGTCGAGTGGTTGCGCGACGGACCGCTGCTCATACCGATCGGCGGCGCCTGGCTCGCCGGCGTCATCGGCATCGTGTGGGCGACACGACGGGCCGAGCGGTTGCCCGTCGAACTCATCGCCCGCGGATCCGACGTGCTGGATCGAGCAACGTTTGCGCTCGCCGGTAACGACTTTCGCAGCCTCCTTCTGTTGCAGCGGTCGATCACTCACGCTTGGCGGGACTATCCGATCGTTCGTTTTCCGAGCACCTTGGCCCGCCGCTACCCCCTCACGGTGCGCGCCCTGCGCGGTCTGGCGCGGTGGCGTTACGGCCGTGTGTTCGTGCTGCTGGCGACGGCGGGTGGAAGCGCGGCGATGCTGTCGGCCGATCACGCGACCGTTCGTACTCTCGCCCTTGCCGCGGCGCCGCTTTGGGTGCTCGGCCTAATCCTCGCCGAGTCGTTCGCCCAGGAGAACGATCGGCGCGACGCACTCGAACTGCTGCCCGACTCGGTATCAGTCGAGTCGCGCCACGTGGTGGTGAGTTGGGTGCTGGCGTTCGCAACGATGTTCGCCGCCGTTACTGCAATCGGAACGGCGGGAACCGGCCGAGGCGTCGCGATTGCGATCGCAGCTGCGAGCGGCGCCACGTGCGCTTCGACCATCACGTTTCGTCGCCGATGGAAGAGTGTGTTCACCACCGCAGTCGCCGCCGACCCCACCGGCCTGGGCGGTGGCACGATCATCATCCAGATGGCGTGGCCCGCGATTGTTGCGTTCATCTGCATCGCCGGGCTGTTGGTCGACGGACCTCTCGTCGCCCTTGCAATCCGTTCAGTTGCCGTCTTCGGCATCACGTTGGGTTGGGTCAGATTTCGGAGGCCACAGTGACAACCGTTCGTTTCGATCAGGTCACGAAGAGGTTCAACGAACGTGAGGCTGTGCACCGGCTAACGGTCGAGATCCCGTCTGGCAATTGGTGTCTCGTTCTCGGCCCGAACGGCTCGGGGAAGACAACGCTGCTGTCGCTCGCCGCGGGCTTGCAGGAACCGACAAGCGGGACGGTGCACATAGGCGAGGCACTTGCCGGCAGTCGGGCGGCGCGCGAAGAGGTCTCGTACTTCTCGGACTCGCCCGCCTTCTACAGCGACCTCAGCGTCGCCGAACACATCGACTATCTGGCCGGCCTGTACGAAAGCGACGAGGTCGCCGATCGCGCCGTCGAAGTCATCGAGGCCTTCGGGCTATCGAGTCGCGCCGACGACCTGCCCTCGTCCTTCAGCCGCGGCATGAAACAAAAGACCGCGCTGGCACTGGGTCTGGCGCGTCCCGCGAGCATCTTCCTGCTTGACGAACCAACGCGCGGCCTCGACGCCAAAGGCACCAAGACCCTCGTCGAGATCCTCGAGACCTACCACCAGGCGGGCGCGTCGATCATCACGATCACGCACGAGCCTGAGCCGTTCTCGCACATTCCCGGGCTTCGTCTGGAAGCCCAGGACGGCAAGTTTTCGACGTTGGCTTAGGCTGCGGCGACGCCCATGAGGCGGGCGAGGTTTCCACCCATGACCTTGGCCTGCTCTTCCGTGGACAGGTCAGGCAGGGCGTCGACGAACGACAGCGGGTCGGCGAGGCCCTCGGGATGCGGGTAGTCGGAGCCGAACAGCACGTTGTCGACGCCCACCAGCTTGACCAGACCCTGCGGGTCGTCCTCGTGGAACGGGTGCACGAACACATTTCGCTTGAATGCTTCGACCGGGTTCTCCTCGAACAGGTGTGGGTTCATCTTGAACGCCGCCTCCATGTCCTCGATCAGCGGGCGCACCCACGACGACCCGTTCTCGACGGGCGCAATCTTGAGCTTCGGGAAACGCGTGACCAGACCGTGACCGACGACCGACGACATCGCGTCGACGATGGCACGGTGATGCGCCCCGTTGATGGCTGAGAAGGCGCCGCCACCCGCGAACGGGGTCATCTCGTTGCGAATGCCCTCCCACTCGTTGATGTAGCGCTGGTAACCGGAGTCGGACGCGTGCATGCCGACGACGATCCCCGACTCCTCGACGAGCTTCCAGAACGGGTCGAACTCAGGCAGCGCGAACGAACGCGGGCCGCGCAGACCCGGCACTGGCGCCGGACGGATCAGGATGATCTTGGCGCCGTTCTCGAGCACGAACTCGAGTTCGGCGATGGCCTTCTCGACGATCGGCAGGGTGATGACCGGCGTCGGGAAGATGCGGTTCTCGAAATTGAACGTCCATTGCTCGAGCATCCACTGGTTCAGCGCGTGGACGACGACGTGGATTGCGTCGGGGTCGTCACTCAGGCGCTCCTCGACGAGTGACGCGAGCGTCGGCCACATGATCGCCCGATCCAGGCCGATCTCGTCCATCAGCTCGAGACGCGCACCGGGCTCGCGGAAGGCGGGGATGCAGTCCATCGCCTGACCCATGATTTCGCGACGACTCTTGCCTTCCGGGTTGCCGATACGGAAGTACTCCTCCTGAGCGCCCGGACGCGCCACGCGATCGAACGTCGGGTTCGGGATGTACTCCGAGATGACGTTGCGCACCGCGATCTTGGTGCGGCCGTTGACCTCGACGTACTTGATCAGCCCGTCGTACTCAGCGGGCAAGTACTTCGTGAGCGCGTTGCGATCTTCGTACATGTGGTTGTCCACGTCGAAGACCGGAAAGTCGAGCTTGCGAGCCATTGCGGGTTCCCCCTGCGAATTGTGACACGAGTGTTAGAAAGCACTCTAGAAGATCACGCCCGCGAGCACCACCGCCAGCACAACGGCACCGAGGGCCCGTCGAAACGGGTTCACGCCCTTGGCGATTTCCAGCAACGCCCACGCCACGAGGGCAACCGCGGCCACGACTGCGAACACGGCGTGCGGCGCTCCGCTGCTGAACACGCGGCGACCGATCGCACCGACGATGAAGACCCAGAGAGGCGGATTCGGCCACTGCCCGACCACAAGGCGGCCCGTCGCACTCGTACGGTCCTCGAAGATCCAGTGCACGACGCGTCCCATCGTGTGACCATACGCAGAACCGTGTAACGCCAAACATCGACAACGGGACGGAGCCGACATGACCGACGCCGCGAAGAAGGAACACGAACTCGTCGAATGGGCCGCTTCCTTCGGGCCCCTCCTCGCCGAAAACGCCGAGCGCCACGATCGCGACGGCACGTTTGTCACGGAGTCCCACACTGCACTCAAGGACGCGGGCCTGCTCGCGATCGGTGTGCCCGAAGAACTCGGTGGTCGCGGCGCGACCTATCGGCAGATCGCCATGGTCCAGCGCGAGCTCGCGAAGTACTGCGCGTCGACAGCACTGAGCACGTCGATGCACCAACACATCGTCGCCTTCGCCGCATGGCGCTATGCCCGTGGCATCCCGGGCGCCGAACCGCTGCTGCGTCGTGTGCTCGACGACAAGATCGTGCTCGTGTCGACGGGCGGGGCCGACTGGACCCGTCCGCGCGGCACGGTCGAAAAAGTCGACGGTGGCTATCGAGTGAACGCCACGAAGATCTTCTGCAGCCAGTCACCGGTGGGCGACGTGATGTCGACGATGTTCCCGTACGAGGACCCGGAAGAGGGCCTCAAGGTGCTGATGAGCGCAGTGCCGATCAGCGCCGAAGGCGTCACCGTGCAGGACAACTGGAATTCGCTCGGCATGCGCGGCACCGGCAGCAACGACATCGTGCTCGAGAACGTGTTCGTCGCCGACGCGCAGATCAGCGGCGTGCGTCCGCATGGCGTGATGGATCCGCCGCTGCAGTCGATTGCGACGATCGCCCTGTCGATCATCTCGGGCTGCTACTTGGGCGTCGCGGAAGGCGCGTATGGCCATGCGTTGAAAGCTGCGGACGCGAAGAAGAACGATCAGACCGTGCAGCGCCAGATCGGCTTGATGGCGAGCCGCTTGCGGGTAGCGGCTTGGGCGCTCGACGGCGCAATTGCCGCCGCCGGCGACAACCCGGATCCGTCGATGGAGAACGTTGCCGGCATGATGGCTGCCAAGCGCGAGATCTCGCTGGCAGGCCTCGAAGTGTGCGACCTCGCGATGGAAGTCGTCGGCGGCGCGTCGTACTTCAAGGGCCACCCGGTCGAGCGTGCGTATCGCGACATCCGCGCCATCAAGTTCCACCCGATGCCGCTCGAGGTCGCACTGATCCACGCCGGCCAGGTCGCGTTGGGCCTGCCCGCAGACGCCGTGCTCTAGGGCTTCGTCGCGGAAATCAGCAACGATACTCCCGGGAGTTCGATCCCGCCGGCGTTGGTGTAGGGAGCGACGAGCTCGCGCATGCGGGCGAGCAATCCTTCGGCCGTGGGCTCGTCGAACCCCCGAATGATGTTGGCGACCGGGCCCGCCAGCGCCGTGGTGTGATCCCACCAGTCGTCGAAGGTCGGTGCGTGGAACGGCACGTCGACGCGCTCGATGGTTCCGTCGACAAGACCGGCGCGGTCGAGCAGCGCACCGATCCGGTCTTCGTCGCAGAGCGCGAAGGGGCCGGGCATCCCAGGCGGTGGCACCGGATGGCCGACCGCGTCCGAGACCGCGTCGATCACAATCGACAACCAAGGGTTCTCGTGCGCAAGACCCCACACCGCAGCGGCTAGCCGACCGCCGGGACGCAACACACGTGCGATCTCGTCGAACGCGGCTTGCTGGTCGACCGCGAACATCAGGCCCTCGCGTGAGATCACCGCGTCGAACGACGCGTCGGGCTCGTCGATCGATTCGATGTCGATGACGCGGGCGGTGAGATTGGTGACGCCTCGTTCGACTGCGCGTTGACGCGCTCCGTCGACCATGGCCGGTACGACGTCGGAGGACACGACCTGCGCCGCCAGGGCGGCGGCGGCGAGGCCCATACCCCCAGCCCCGTCAGCCAGGGCGAGAACGCGATCGGTCGTGGCGATTGCGGCGCGCTCGAGGATCGGCTTCGCGATGAGCGCGCCACGTACCTCGAGGTAATCGGCGCGTGCGACCCACTCGTCCGCCACCGACGCCCACAGTCCGTGCACGAATTCCCGTCGCTCCGCATCCATCGCTCGTCTCCTATTTCGCTTTAGTGATACTAAATTGGATTGAGTGATACCGTAGCGAAATCGACGAGCCTGTCAAGACCAAGCGCGCGTACAACTCGACGCGCCGCCTCGCCCAGGCCGAGGGCACCCGGCGGAATGTGGTCGACGCGGCGACCCGGCTGTTTGTCCGCGACGGGTACGTCGTCACGACAATCGAAGTGGTCGCAGCCGAGGCGGACGTCTCGGCCAAGACGGTCTACGACGCCTTCGGAACCAAGGCGGGGCTGCTTCGCGCCGTGTGGGACCTCGCGCTGAAGGGCGATCTCGACGAGGCACCGGTTGCCACCCGCCCCTGGTATCTCGCGGTGCTCGAGGAGACCGATCCGAGCCGTGTGGTGCAGCTGCTGAGCCACGCTGCTGTCGAGGCGAAGCAGCGCATCGGGCCGGTGCTGCGCGTCATTCGCGCCGCGTCGTCGGTCGACGAAGAGAGCGCCAAGCTCTGGGCGCTGATCGGCTCGGATTTTCACGCCAATCAACGCGTCATCGTGGAGCGTCTCAGCCAGCTCAAAGCCCTCAAGCCGGGCCTGACGATCGCCAAGGCAACCGACATTCTCTGGACGCTCAACCACCCCGACGTCTGGCTGCTGCTGCACGACGATCGCGGCTGGTCACCGAAGGAATTCGAGCGCTGGCTCGTCGCCTCAATCGGCGCTCAGTTGTTGCGCCAATAGGGACGAAAGCCCCTCACAGGTAACAACTGGGTAACTCCCCTCTGATTGCCAAGGTCCGCGCCGATGGGAGGAGGTGACCACCGCAAGGCTTCGTCGTTGGATTCTCCGCGGCGCAGCGAT
Organism: Actinomycetota bacterium; assembly: GCA_048498715.1. Lineage (GTDB taxonomy): Bacteria > Actinomycetota > Acidimicrobiia > Acidimicrobiales > JACCXE01 > JACCXE01. Next base: position 279,235 of record JBEHXL010000002.1, read on the forward strand.
GACCGTTTTGCCGACACTGATCGGTGTGCAGTTCTTCAACTCGCCGTCGACCAAGCTCGCTGACCCGCCGGCGATTCGTGGCACAAGCACAACGGCGGTGCGAGACGTCGAGGGCAGCCTCGAACCCGTCACCACGACCACGGCACTACCCCCGACCACCGTCGTCACCGCCCCGCCGACCACTCGAGTCGTGGCGCCCCCTACGACCGCCGCTCCTCGTGTCGTTGCCGCGGCGGCGACGATTCAGGAACGCGGCGAGGCCGCCCTCGCGCTCATCAGTTACCCATGGCCTGAGTTGGGTTATCGGGTGATCTTCACCGGTGGGCGCGCCGGCGTGCTCGGCGAAACGAACTCGACGATGCGCACGATCACGATCTACATCCGCGACGGGCAGACCTCGCTGCAGTTGGCGCGCACCATCGCCCACGAGATGGGACACGCGCTCGACTTCTCACACACGACGATCGCCGAGGCTCGGCAGTACCTTGCCGTTCGGGGTCTCAATTACGACGTCAGAGACTGGTACCCGACCTGTGACGGCTGCACCGACTTCGGTTCACCCGCCGGCGACTTTGCCGAGACGTTCGCGTACTACTTGTTCGGTCCGGGCGACTTCCGGTCGCTCATCGGGGCCGAGCCGACGGCCGACCAGCTGTCGCAACTGACCGGAATCTTCTCGCCTAGCTGAGGCGGCCGAAGAGGAACTTCGCGACGTCGGTGCCCTGCGTGAACGAGCCGGCGAGCGAACTCATCATGTAGCCGCCGTCGATGATCAGCGTGACGCCGGCGATGCCACGGGCGGCACGGCTGTTGAGGAACGCCATCGTGTCGCCCATCTCCTCCGGCGTGCCGTATTCGGTGCCGGTCGCCTCGCGCCAGTCCTGACCAAAGCCGAGCCACATGTCGGCGTTGGCGCGCGCGAGGGGCGTGTCCGTCGGCCCGGGGCAGATCGCATTGATGCGAATGCCCTTGCTGATGAGCGGATACGCCTGACGGGCGACATAGGTGCACATGACCTGCTTGGAGAACATGTAGTTGTCGCGCCACGCGAACTCTTCGGTCTCGAACAGCGCCGCTGCGGTGTCGTAGTCGGGCGTGTCGAGGACCTGGCCGACGGCTTCGGCTTCGGTCTCCCAACCGAGGCCGGCGGCGGAACTGATCATGCAGATCGAGCCGCCGCGGCCGAGGGCACCTGACGCGACAAGTGAGTCGATGATGTGACGGTGGGCGATGAAGTTGATCTTCATCAGTCCGGGCGTACCGTCGGCGACGCCCGCGGCACTGAACAAAGCGTCGATCGGACCCCCGACTTGGGCCAGCGCGGCGTCGACCGCGTCCTTGTCGCGCAGGTCGACCTGGATCGACTCCTTCACCGCGAAGTCGACCGGCGCGTAGTCGAGCACGATCACTTCGCCACCGAGTTCGACCACGGTCCTGGCCGCTGCTGCGCCCATTCCCGTCGCCCCGCCGACCACCAGGACCCGCTTGCCGTCATACCGAAACGCATCAACACCAGACATGGCTGCGCACGTTAACGCTCAAAAGTGACGCTCGCGTTAGAAGACTTGTAGCCTCGCCGCCGTGGAGCTGGGACTCAACGACGAGCAGTCGTTCTTCGCCGAGACGACCCGCAAATTCCTCGCCGACAAGTGCTCGATCGCCGCGGTGCGCGCGCTCGAGTCGTCGGCCGACGGATTCGACCGGGATGTCTGGCGCCAGGGCTGCGAACTGGGTTGGACGTCGCTGTTGGTGAGCGAGGCCGACGGCGGCGGATCGATCAGCGGGCACGGATTGCTCGACGCGGTGCTGGTGGCCGAGGAGATGGGTCGCGTCGTCGCGCCCGGTCCTCTCGTCCCGTGCAATGTCATTGCGTACGCGATTTCGATGGGCGGCACCGACGAGCAGAAGGCCAAGTGGCTGCCGGGCCTGTTGAGCGGCGACCTGATCGGAGCGTGGGTGTTGCCGGGCAACCCGGTCGAGGCGGGAGCGCAGGCCGACGTCTTGCTCGTGGGCAATCGGTTGATCGAGGCGGGCGCGCCCCGCCTCGAGGTGATCCCGATGGAGGGCCTCGATCTGACGCGTCGCTTCTCGTCGATCACGGTGCCCGCTGATATCGGCGAACCGTTGATGGTGTCGCCCACCGCGCTGTTACAGGTGGCTGTCGCGCTCCAGGTCGCCGAGACGTGTGGTGTCGTCGACCGCGTTTTCCACATGACCCTCGACTACATGGGCGACCGCTACTCGTTCGGTCGACCGATCGCGTCCTACCAAGCGCTCAAGCACCGCATGGCCGACAACAAGATGCAGCTCGAGGCCTGTCACGGCATCGCGACCGCCGCGGCGCGTGCGATCGCGCATCGTCGTGACGACGCCAACGACCTGATGTTCGCGGCGAAGTCCTACATCGGCCCGGTTGCGACCGAGATCGTGCAGGACTGCGTGCAGCTCCACGGTGGCATCGGCGTCACCTGGGAACACGACATCCACCTCTACCTGCGACGAGCCACCGTGAATCGCAGCCTGTACGGCACACCGACCGAGCATCGCGACCGCCTCGCCGCGTCGTCGCTGGGAGTCGCATGAGTTCGCCCCGCGAAGAGACGGTCCAGGAGTTCCGGGCCCGGGCGCGCGCGTGGCTCGCCGAGAACATGCCTCCCGTGCCCGAAGACACCGACGTGCGTCAGCGCGCGGAGCGCCGCGTCCACGAGCGGGCCCTACAGCGCAAGCTGTGGGACGGCGGCTTCGCCGGCATCTGCTGGCCGTCCGAGTACGGCGGCCTCGGGCTGCCCTTCGAGTACCAACGCGTCTTCAGCGAAGAGTCGCTCCCATACGACATGCCGTTCTCGCTCAACGTCCCGACGCTGGGCATCCTCGGCGCGACGCTCGTCGACTACGGCACCCACGAACAGAAGCTTCGCCACATCCCGGCGATCCTCAAGGGCGAAGAGCTGTGGGTGCAGTTCCTCAGCGAGCCGAGCGGGGGTTCGGACCTCGCCGGCTGCCTGACACGAGCCGATCGCGACGGCGACGTGTTCATCATGAACGGTTCGAAGATCTGGTCGAGCGGCGCCATGGAGAGCGACTACGCGATGTGTCTCGCTCGCACCAACTGGGATGTGCCCAAGCACAGCGGCCTCACCATGTTCATCATGAAGATCCATCAGCCCGGTGTGACCGTCGAGCAGATTCGTCAGGTCGACGGGTCGATGGAGTTCTGCCAGGAGTTCTTCGACGACGTGCCGATCCCGGCGTCGGATGTGGTCGGCGCAGTGGACGACGGTTGGACTGTCGCGTCGCGGTTGCTCGTCCACGAGCGCGCGGCGGTCGGCGGTGGCTCGATCTACACGAGCGGTCGGTCCGTCGGCCACGGCCCCGACGACGAGGAGGACGTGTTGTCGTCGCTCGTGCGCGGCGCGGGTCGCGAAAACGATCCCGTCGCCCGCCAACTCCTCGGCGAAGCGCGCACGCGTCAGCTGGTCGGTTCGGCGCTGATCGACCGCATCAGCCACGGCATCGGATCGGGCGCATTGGCGTCGCAGACCGGCGCGCTGATGAAGCTGTTCGCCGCGACCAACGTGATGCGTCGCGCGGAGATCGGCCTCGAACTGGCGGGGGAAACCGCCGCCGCGTGGCCCGTCGGGGAGCAAACACCGGGCCGGATCATCAGCGAGATGTCGCTGTGGCGTCAGTCGCTCTCACTCGGCGGTGGCTCGAACGAAATCCAGCGCAACATCATCAGCGAGCGCGTCCTCGGCATGCCCCGCGAGTTCGCCGGCGACCGCGAGATCCCCTACCGCGACGTCAAACGCGGCGGCTGATCGCGTTCTTGTGCTGTTTTGGGCGCTATAGCGCCCCAAAACAGCACAAGAACCGGACTAGAGCTCGATCTTGACCACGGTGTCGAAGTCGCGTTCGAGGTAGGCGATCTCGTTGTCGTTGAGAAAGCCTTTGCCTTGGACGTTGACGAGGTCGACGTGGTCCATCAGCGGCGCCGGACCCCAATGCCACGTGGCGAGCGACAGGTTGACGCCCGCCGTGCCGTCGCAGATGAACGCACGCACGTGCTGCAGGTGATCCGTCGTCGAGAAATCGAGTTCGCTCGGAGCAACGACGATCAGCGACGGGCGACCACCGAGCGCAACCAGCGCCTGGGTTGCCTTGTGATGCCGATTGAGGTGGTCGCACTCGAGGGGGTACCGGTCATACGACAACACGTTGAGCATGAACTCTTCGCCGTTGCGTAGCTCCATGATCATTTCGCCGGTGTCGATCACCTGACCGAATGGCGCGAACGCCTCATGCGTCAGCGGCTCCGCCTTGACGGTGAAGGCCTCGCTCATTTGTCGAGGCCTTTGCGATCGAGGTCGAGTAACTCGAGTGTCGTCTTGCCTGCCTTCAGCTCGGCGAACAGCTCGAGTTCGCGCTCGTAGCGCGCTTGGCCCGCTTCGATGACCTTCTCGAGATCGGGCTCGGCGATCACCACAACGCCGTCGACGTCACCGACGATCCAGTCCCCCGGCGCGACCTCGACGCCGCCGACGGAGATGACCTTGCCGACGGTGCCACCCTTCTTCTTCTGCGCTCCCGTCAAGGCAATGAGCGCGGAGAATACGGGGAAATCGTGCGCCTCGAGCGCGCCGACATCACGCACGCCGCCGTCGATCACCAGACCGGCGATGTCATTCGCTTCGGCGGCGGTCGTGAGCACCTCGCCCCAGTAGCCGAACTCCGGCGGGTTGGTCGCGTCGACGACGAGCACGGCGCCGACGAGTTCGTTTTCCGCGACGGCGACGTGGATCGCGAGGTTGTCGCCGCTGCCGCATTTAGCCGTGATCACCGGACCGGCGAGTTCGGCCCCGGACCATGCCGGCCGAATGCGCGGATCCATGCGCGCCGCTCCGGACTCGCCGAGCGTGGCCGAGCCGAGCGCGAGCAGGTCGTCGCGGATGCTCAATGCGCGGTGTAATTGACGGCGCCCGCGTCGGGCGTGGCGACCGCGAAACAGAAACAGTGGATCGGCGCGGTGTCGCTCACCGGCTTGAGCGAGTGCATCGCCATCGGCGGGATATGGACGAGATCACCCTGCTGGATGACGCGCTCTTCGCCTTCGATCTCCATGACCCCTCGGCCCGAGGTCACGTAATAGAACTCGTGGGTCGGATGGTTGTGCGGGTCGACGTAGCCGCCACCCGCGACTTCGAACTCACTGACGAGCTCGAGGTGCCCACCCTTGGTGATGTCCATCATTTCCCGCGGCGACACGAGCCACCACACGGGAACGGTCCCGTTGTGCTCGATGACCGGTGCCACGTCTTCGATCGAACGAACGTCCATCAGTCTCCCTTTACGGCTGCTGTGATCTCGATCTCTACCGCACCACCACGGGGCAATGCCGCAACACCGATGGCGCTGCGGGCGTGACGCCCGGCGTCCCCGAACACGTCGACCAGGATCTTCGACGCCCCGTCCATGACCGACGGCTGTTGCGCAAAGCCCGGTGCCGACGCGACGTAGCCCGTCACCGAGAGGATGCGCTCGATGCGGTCGAGCGTCCCGAGCTCGTCGCGCAACAAACACAGCGCGTTGAGCGCGCACACCGCGGCCGCCTCGTACGCGTCGTCGACCGACACGGTGTCGCCGACCACGCCAATGCAGGTGAGTTGTCCGTCGATACGCGGCAGCGTGCCCGACGTGCGAGCGACGCCACCCCACACGACCACCGCGTCGAGCGGGTCGTGCGGCTTGTGCGGTCCGTGCAGCGTGTATCCAAGATCGATGACCCGCTGGTCGTAGCTCAGAGGATCGCTCCCGATTCCTTCATGGCAATGATCTGGTCCCAGTCGTAACCGAGCTCGACGAGTTCGGTTTCGGTGTGCTCGCCGTGTTCGGGCGCGCGCGTCACCGTGACGGCGGATTCGTTGAACTGCGCAGGTGAGGCCACCATCTGGAACTCGGTACCGTTGACGTCGGCCGTGGGCAGGTAGCCGTTGGCGACGACCTGTACGTCGTCGTACAGCTCCGCGAGCGTCTGGAACGGCGACCACACACCTTCGAATCCGTCGAAGGCGACCTTGAGTTCGTCGAGCGTGAAGTTGTTGTACGCCTCGTCGAGAATCTTCTGGCACTCGACGGCGTTGGCCGCGCGGGCCGCGGCGTCGACGAACCGCTCGTCGTCGATCAACTCGGGCTTGCCGAGACGCGTCACCCAGTCGGCCCAGAAGCGATCGCCCTGCAACAGCATCATCGCCACGAAGCGACCGTCTTTGGTGCGGTACGTGCCGACTCCGGGGTTGCCGTACGCGCCGCGCTCGGTTCCCGCGATGCGCTCGATCCCGAACAGCTTGTTCATCAGGATCATCGGCGAGATCTGCCACATGGCCACGCCGAGCAACGACACGTCGACGATGGACGGTTCGCCCGTGCGCTCGCGCTGCAACAGCGCAGCGGCGATCGCACCGGCCGTAGTCATGCCACCCATCACGTCACCGAACGCGGGCGTCGGCTGCGAGCCCGGCCAGCCGTCGTGCTGCGGCGGCATTGTGACGCCGAGACCACCACGCGCCCAGAACGCGGCGCCGTCGAAGCCGCCCTTCTCCGCGTCGGGGCCCAACGGACCGGCACCCGAACCGCGGGCGATGATGATGTTCGGGTTGCGAGCACGGATGTCGTCAGTGTCGATCTTCAGCTTGCGACGGATCGGCGGGAGGTAGTTCGTGAGGAACACGTCGGCCGTCTCGAGGAGCTTCATCAACGCCTCGTGCCCGTCCGGATGCGAGATGTCGATGGCGACCGACTTCTTGCCCCGGTTGGGCTGCTCGATCATGAAGTTGATCATCGCCTGGCCAGTGCCCGGCATGATCCCCGACGTCATCAGGCCGCGCTGCGGGTCACCCGTCTCGGGATGCTCGACCTTGAAGACCTCCGCCCCCCAGTCCACGAGCACAGCGCCGCCGGAGGGAATGAACATCCACGACGCGACCTCGACGATGCGAATGCCCTCGAGGGGACGGTTGCCGCTCACCAGACGATCTCGAGGTTGTCGACCGAACGCAGGCCCTGCGAGTACTTGAGTTCGACGCCGGGCTTGATCGAGAAATTGGGGACGGCGAGCAGCCACTCTTCGAGAGCGACTCGCAGTTCCATGCGCGCAAGGTGCGCACCGAGGCAGCGGTGATTGCCGCCACCGAACGCGATGTGACCCTTCGTGTCGCGTTCGAAGTCGACCTGCATCGCGGTGGGCCCCCACTGCGCTTCGTCGGTGTTCGCCGAGCCGATCAGCACCGAGACGCTCTTGCCGGCTGGGATCGGACAACCGCCGAGCTCGGTGTCGGTCGCGGCGCGGCGGATGACGCCCTGCACCGGCGACTCGAAGCGCAGCATCTCTTCGATGGCGTGCGGGATCATCGACGGGTCCTTGATGAGCTGCTCGCGATGCTCCGGATTCTGCGCCAGGAACGAGATGAAGCAGTCCAGCGACGACGTGACCGTGTCGAGCCCGGCAATGAAGAAGAGGAAGAGGATGTCCTCGACCTGGTCCTGCGTGAGCTTGTCGCCATCGACCTCGGAGTCGAGCAGCATCGTGATGATGTCGTCCTTCGGATCGGCACGCTTCTCGTCGATCGCTTCACGCATCACGCGGTAGATCTCTTCGCCGGCCTGACGAGCGAGCAGCACACGCTCGTCGTTCGTCTTCGCCGGCGGACGCACGATGCCGTCCTTCAGCTTGATGAACTCGGGCGTGCGCGACACGGGCAGGCCGAGCAGCTGCAGGAAAACCGTCGACGGAAGGGGCTCGGCGACTGCTTGATGGAAGTTGCACTCGCCCTTGTCCTTGATCTGCGCGATGAGTTCCTTCACGAGACGACGGGTCTCGGGCTCGATCGCTTCGATCGTCTTGCGCCCGAAGATCGGGTCGGTCAGGCGGCGGAAGTACTTGTGCTGCGGCGGGTCGATCTGCAGCGGGATGAGCGGGCGGATCTGACCGATGTCGACCGCATCCTCCGACGAGAAGATTTCAGGATGGGAGAACACCTCCTTGACCGCCTCGTTGGTGACGGCGACGACCATCGCCATGCCGCCATCGCTGCCGTCGCCCAGGTCCATGACCGAACCGCCGAGGCGCATCATTTCGTAGGTCGGCTGCGGATGTGCGAGGAACTCGAGGTCCATGCCCTCGACCTCGTCAAAACTCATCATGGGAGCGAATCTAACAGTCGTGTCAGGTTCGCGTCCCTAGGGTGCGATCTCGTCCACGAGTCCCCACTCGAGAGCCGTCTGGGCGTCGATGACGTTGCCACTCCTCGTCAGCGCTCGCATGCGGTCCTTGCCAATTCGTGCGGTGATGCTCACGGTGCCACCAGCACCAGGGATGAGGCCGATCGCCAATTCGGGCAGGGCGATGCGGGTGTCGGGGTGTGCGATCACCCTGTGCGCAAAGGCCGGCAACTCGATGCCACTGCCGTAACAGGCCCCGTGGATGCGGAACGTCACCCGGTCCCCAATCCCGTGAATGGCTCGCCCGATGCTTCGCTGAAGGCGGATGGTGTGCGCCTCTTCGGGGCTGGGGAACGTACCGAATTCGTCGAGATCGCCACCGGCGCAGAAGCTCCTGCCGACGCCGGTGATCGTCACTTGCACCGTCGGGTCTGCGTGCGCGACGGCCAACGCGTCGAGCCACTCGTCGCGCATTTGGACGTTGAGAGCGTTGGCCTTGTGCGGGCGGTTCAGCATGATGCGGAGCTCGTCGTCGACCCGTTCGACGATGACCGCCTGGGCGTCGGGCGGTGAAGGTTTGGGTCGGGTGGCCGCCCGCCAGGCCTGGAACTCGGGGCCGGCCTGGAGCGCGGAATAGACCCTCGATTCCTCTTCGAGGCCTTCGTCCACCGTGGCGAAAGGCGCGCGGGACATCAGCTCTTCGAAGGCGGCGGCTGCGATTCCTCCCACGCAGGCCATTGTTAACCTTGGCGGATGGATTACGTCCGCTGGGACAATCGCCCGAAGCTTCGTCGGCCGGTGATCATCGCCGCCTTCGAGGGGTGGAACGATGCCGCCGAATCGGCGAGCACCGCGGTTGACTACCTCGGACGTTCGTGGAACGAGCGGCAGTTCGCCGACATCGATCCGGAAGAGTTCTACGACTTCACGGTCGTGCGCCCGCAGGTCCGTCTGATCGACGGAGTGACCCGGGCCATCGATTGGCGCACCACCACGTTCGCCGCCGCGTCCGCGCCCGGATCGCAGAACGACATCATCCTCGTGCACGGCATCGAGCCGAACATCCGCTGGCGCACGTTCTGTGATCAGTTCGTCGGCCTCGCGCAGGAGTACGACGTCGAACTCGTTCTCACGCTCGGCGCCCTCGCCGCCGAGGTGCCCCACACGCGCCCCGTCCAGGTGACCGGCACGGGCAGTGACCCCGAACTCATCGAGAAGCTCGACCTGCGTCGCTCCCGGTATGAGGGACCGACCGGCATCGTCGGCGTGCTGCACGCACGCCTCGGTGAGGCCGGCATCAAGTCGGCGTCGCTGTGGGCCGCGGTACCGCATTACGTCAGCCAGCAGCCCTCGCCCAAGGCGACGCTGTCGCTGTCGCAGCGCGTAGCCGACATCGTCGGAGGCTCGCTGTTCTCGACCGACCTCGAGATCGCCGTGTCGTCTTACGAGCGCCAGGTCAACGAGATGATCGAGAACGACGAGGACATCAAGGCCTACGTCGAACAACTCGAAGCCAACATCGACGAGGGCGACATCGACGACGACGCCGACCTCTTCGACATCGCGTCCCAAGCAGAACGCTTTCTCCGCGACCAGAACTAGAGCCGCTGGGCGCCGTAACGCAGCAGCACCTCGCGTGCGTTCGGTGCGACCGTCAACAGCGCGTTGAGCAGATCGATCGGCGTGGCGACGCGGTAGGCGTTTACGGCGACGTACCGCGCGAGGGCGCAGTCGATCGCCGCGATCGGTAAGCCCATCGCGTTAAGCGCCTGGACCGTTTGGACGTACACCGAGCGGTAGTAGCTCGGGTCGTGCTTGTCCCAAAACGTCATGGGCTGGCCGATCTGATTGCGGCCGTCGGCCGGAATGTCACGGGTCACGAACGAACGGAAGGTGCCGTTGATCACGGCCTCGGCCCAGCTTGCGAGGCCTTCGTCGAGCCACGGATCCCGGCCCTGGTCGTTGCCGACGAGGCTGTAGAACCACTGGTGCGCAACCTCGTGCGGCGTCGTGCGGGCGTTCGTGTTCGGCCCCTGCATGATGTGACCCGGGTACTCGATGCCCCCCTTCATGCCGGGCGTCACGGCAAGCGTCAACGCCGGATAGGGATAGGCGCCATAACGCGCCGTGAGGGCTTGCACCGATCCGATCACGCGGTTCAGGTAGGCAGTCGGCGACTCACCCATCGACCGGTCGACGCCCACAACGACGGGCACCGCGCCGGCGCGTCCTTCGACCAGATTGAACGCGCCGATTGTCGCCGCCCAGTCCGGCATAGCCGGCGCCTTCCAGTGGTTGTCGCCGACCTGTTCACCGCTGGCCAAGACGGTGAGTCCTGCGGGCGCGGTGAAGTGCACGTCGAAGTCCGCGGCGATTGTCGTCGACGCTTCGGCGTCGTTGGTCGTGGGCGGATCGAGCGTCCACCCGGAACCCGGTTCCCACGCGAGCAGCGGCAGCCATGAACCGAGGCGCACCGTCGTGCCCGAACGCGACAGCCGGTCGTCGGCGAGGCCGGGCAGCGTGAGCGAGAACGCGACTTTGATGCTGACGCGCCTGTACGGCGCGAGGTCACCGGTGGTCAGGAACGCGGTCGTCGGGTTCGCCATGTTCACGGCGACGGGCCTGCCGTCGAGTGTCGCGTTCGCGATCTCCTCGTGCGCGCCCCGGCTGCGCTGGTTGGGCCCGTTCGGCCAAAGACGCATGACCACGTGGTCGGCGGCCTTGTCGGGTGTGAACTCAGCCTGCAGTGTCCCTGATACGACGTTCGCGTCGAGATCGAGAGCAGCGTCGACCGTGTACGCGGTGCGATCGGCCCGCGGCCGGACGCGCTCCAACGTCGCCGGGTCGCAGCCACTGGCTTGCGGTGTCACCGCGCGCGACAGCGTCGTTACCGTCGTTGCGACCGTCGTGCTGCTCGACGCGGTCGTCGTCGTGGCGTGACGGGTCGACGGAGTAGTGAATGTCGAACGATGCGACTCGCCCTTGCAGGCACCGCTCACCAATGAGAGCGCGACGAGAAGGGCAACGCGTCTCAACGCATGCAGAGCCCGCCGTCGACGACGAGCACCTGTCCGGTGATGTAGCTGGCTTCGTCGCTCAGCAAGAAGCACACCGGGGCGGCAACTTCCCACGCGGTGCCCTGCCGACCGAGCGGCACGGGGGTGCGATCGCGTGACGGCCGGCCACCGGATGCGGCACGACCGAGCGGCGTATCGATGAGCCCGGGGCAGACAACATTCGAGCGAATGCCCCGGGACGCGCACTCCGCAGCAACGTGACGGCTCAGACCGAGCAGCGCCGCCTTGGTGGTGTCGTAGACGGGAATGCGGCTGCCGGGCTGCAGGCCCGCGACCGACGAGATGAACACGATCGACGAGCCCGACGGCAAGTGTTCCTTCGCGGCCGCCGCAACCAGAAAGTGGGCGCGGAGGTTGACGTTCGCGACGAGGTCCCACTGTTCGACCGACGTGTGCGTCAGACCCAGGCCTGCCCCGATGCCGACGTTCAGCACGATGCCGTCGGCGCCACCCAACGCGGCGATCGATTCGGTCACGAGCGACGCGCACGCGTCGGGATCGCTCACATCCGCCGCAATGACCGCGGCCTTCGCGCCTTCGGCTTCGACCAACGCCGCCGTCGCTGCGGCGGCGTCTTCGTTCGCATCCACACACGCAACGGACGCGCCTTCGCGCCCCGCGAGCACGGCGACCGCACGGCCGTTGCCGAGCGGCTGCTCGGGATCGTCGGTGATGCGCGTGCCGGCACCGACGACGATGATCTTTCGCCCTTCGAGACGCTTGCTCACGACGGGAATCCTTCGACACCCTTGTCGCGCTGCACGCGCAGCGAGTTCAACGCCATCGACACGAGGTGGTACTGCCCCACGTTGAAGATCAGTTCGAGCAGCTCTTTCTTCGAGTAGCGCGCGGCGAGCGCCGCCCACGTCTCGTCGCTCAGCACCGACTCTTCGTGCAGCTCGTCGGCCGCCCGGATCAGCAACGCGTCGTCGTCGTTCCATCCGGCGGCGTCGGCGGGCATGCACGTCGCCTCGACCTCTTTCTCCGTGAGGCCGGCGCGGATGCCGATGATCTTGTGCTGGCCCCACTCGTATTCGGACTGGCAGTTCCAACCCGTGCGCAAGATGACCAGCTCACGCTCGCGGGCGCCGAGTTCACCGCCGTAGAGCAGCACGCCACCGAACTCGGACCACTTCTTCAGCAGCTTCGGATGATGCGCGAGCGTCGTGAAGATGTTCAGCGCCTGCGACATGCCGCCGCCGAGCGCAGCGAGCATCTCCTTGGTGCGGTCGTCGGTCTCTTCGGGCGTGACGGGCGCAATGCGTGGTTCGGCCATGCCGCCATCTTGTCCTCTACGTTCGGGGCATGACCACGCGCCTCGTGCCGACCTGCGTCTGGCGAGCCACGCCCGAGCTGATCATCGCCCTCGACGACCGCTTTGGTGAGCCGATCGACAGCTACGTGAACGGCTCGCAAGTCTGGTTACGCGACGACGGTCCGGACGAAGCGGTATTCGAATGGCGGCTGCATCCCGTCGCCGGATACAACCGACCGAAGGGCGTCGCGACAGAAGAAGTCTTCGGAAACGCCGCGCTCGCGCTGGCGACGGGTGCCACTCCGCCGGCACCCCTCGATCAGTTGTGGGACGGCCTCGAGTGCTTCCCGGCGTTCGGCGCCGACATCGAACCGGCAACCCTCGCAACTGCGGCAGTGGCCGCGCTCGGGATCACGCCGGATGCGTCCGGCCTCGTCGACCACGAAACGGTCGCCGACAAGTGGGAACGCAACCGAGCGACGACCAGCATCGTCGCCGAGCTACTCGTCCAGCTCGAAGGAACCCCGCCAAACGGGTGACCGCGGCGGGTCGAAGAACACGTCGACGGGCTGCCCGTCGATAGCGGCGAACGCGGATTCGCCCCAACGATCGAACCCGACGAGAGGCTGAGGCAGGTTGTCGCGCGAGAACCACCCGACGTCGTTGGTCTCGAGCGGATGCGGCGTGAGCTCACCGCCAACGGCTTGGCAGTGGAAGACCATGGAGTACAGCGGGACCCGTGTGAATTGCTGGCGCACACCGTCGATCACGGCGATGACGCGCTCGGGCACACAGTCGATGCCGGTCTCTTCCTTCACTTCTTTCACGACGACCTCGGCTGGTGAGTAGCCGACGTCAGCCCAGCCGGTCGGGTACAGCCAGATGCCGGAGTCGGACCGTTGCACCAAGAGGATCTCGCCCTTGTCGTTCCCCACGACGGCGCCTACGGCGAGCTTGGGCGTGACGTACCCGGGTACGCCCTCACCGATCGATCGCATCCACTCGCCCGAGTACTCGCTGGCGTCGATGCCATCCTCGATCGCGGCGCGCATGTCAGCCGCGATGTGGAGCACTTCCTCGAAGCGCTCACGCTCGTAGAGGCTCTGGGTGAACCCGAGGCCGGTACGCGCGATACCGGCGAGGGCTTCGCTCCAGCGCAGCAGCTCGTGATCCACAGAACGACCCTAGGTGAACAATTCGCGGGCGCGACCAAAGAACGCCGAACGCGCCATAGCAACGATGCCGGCCGCGTTCGCCGTGCGCATGGTGTCGGTATCGACGTGCGATGCGAAGCCGTAGACCTTGACGCCGCTCTTGGCGACGGCCACCGCCGCGTCGAGCGCGCCGGGACGCGACAGGTCGACGGCGACGACGTCGCCCGGACCCAGCCCGGCGATGGCCGTCAGCGCTCCTGCGGTGGTCACGATGATCAGATCGGGGATGCCGTTGAGGCGTGACCTGTCCATCAGATCGGGCACAAACGCGACGCGCATGTCTCATGCTGACAAATTGTTCGGGTGGCACCCCAACCCGAGTCTGTCTGGGACTACCCCCGCCCACCCGCGCTCGAGCCGACCGCCAAGCATCTCGTCGTGATGTTCAACGGTCGCATCGTCGCCGACACGGTGCACGGGTTCCGTGTGCTCGAGACGAGTCACCCACCCGTCTATTACTTCCCGCCCGATGACATCGACCGGTCGCTCGTCCGAAAGGCGCCCGGATCGTCGTTCTGCGAGTGGAAGGGATCGGCGGGCTACGTCGACGTCATGGTGGACGACCGTGTTGCCCGTCAGGCCGGCTGGTATTACGAGCAGCCGACGTCGTCGTTCGCGGCGATCGCGGGCTACGTCGCGTTCTACGCAGGCCGTGTCGACGAATGCCGCGTCGACGACGAAGTGGTCACACCGCAGCCGGGCGGCTTCTACGGCGGCTGGATCACCCACGACGTCGTGGGGCCCTTCAAGGGCGTGCCGGGATCGCAGGGCTGGTAGCGAGTGCGCATCGTCGCGTTGTCGGTGTTCGAAGGGGTCATCTACCACTGCCATCCCGTCGACCTGAAGCATCCGTGCCGGCCGACCCTCGAGGTCGACGCCCGCACCCAACCCGGAGATCTCGACGCGGGCCCACTGAAGATGACGCTCGCCGACTACGTCCGCATGGTCGGCATGGACGTAGCAAGGGAGTGCGTCCCGAAGCTCCGTGAGGCTGGCAGGATTACGCAGTGGATGGGCGTCGATCACTTGCTTTTCACCACTTGGCTCGACAAGACCCCGGAGGATTGACGTGGCCCAGGTGATGGATCGAGCGCGCAAGCTGATCGAGGACGACAACGAATACGTCTGGTACTCCCGCCGCTACGTGTGGGCGATCGGCGCGCTCCTCTTGGTCATCGTCGCGTTGTTCCTCTTCCGCACGACGACCTCCGGCGACAGCCACAACGTCTTTCAAGACGTGAACATCGAGGAATGCCACCTGCTCGACGACGGGCACCTCGAAGCAACCGGCCTCGCCGTCAACCACGGCTCGGGCACCAAGGACTACGACATCACCGTTCAGTTCGTCGTCAACGCCAACGATGCCGGCGAGAACACGACAACCGTGAAGAGCCTGCGGTCCGATCAGTCGGCGTCGTGGAAGGTGCAGGTGGACGCGCCGGCGACGGGTGCGCTCGAGTGCAAGATCACCGCGATCGACCGGCACTGACCTCGACCGCTACTGGCTACGAGGCGCCCTCGACGGCGTCGACCAGTGCGGGCGGCACGTCCTGTATTTCGCACGACAGCCGCAGGCGCCCGGCCAACACCGTGATCTCTCCGAGGCACGGCACATAGTCGAGTTTCGGAATCGTCAACGTCAGCGATCGACCGGCGGCGCCGGTCAACGTGAGCTTGCCGTTGGCGCTGATCGACGGCGTCACCGAGAACGACTTCTGCAAAATTGTGACCGTCATCTGTCCGTCAGCGATCGACACGGGAACGTGCAGCGCGCTCGTCAGTGCCTGTTGCGTGACCGTCACATCGATCGAGCCGGACGAGATGTCGATGATGCGTACCTTGCGGTCCTTGAACAACTTGGCGCGATCGAGCTCGACACCGTGAAGATGAAGATCAACGGTTGCGAATGTGACCACGTTCGCCGTCACGTTCTCGAGATGCACGCCGACCTGGCTCACCTTGCCCCCGAGCATGAGAGGCGGGATGAACGGGAATCCACCGATCGATGCGGTGACCACCGAGCCGGGCGGCGCCTCGAGTTGGGCCCGCTGCGTTGCCTTCGTTTCGACAAACGCGCGGGCGCTGACATCCCCGACGACGAGAAGCGCCGCGACGATGCCGAGGGTGACGAAGCGACGGATCATGGCGCCATTGTGTCCGAGGCGCATAGTGTCCGCGGTGTCCGACCGACTAGCAGGAGTAGACACACATGTCTCGAAGCACCCGGTCCCGTTGGCGCGTCGTTGCTGCCGTCATTGCGATCGGCCTTGTGGCCGCCGCGTGCGGCAGCGACAAGAAGGATGACGACGCGTCAAACGGTGGCTCCGACAACACCACCAGCAGTGCCAAGTACTCGATTGCGTTCGTTGGCCCGAAGACGGGCGGCGACAAGAACCTCGGCTTGAACATTCTCTACGGCGCCCAGCTCGCCGTGAAGCAGTTCAACGCCGCGAACCCCGACCTGCAGGTCAAGCTCAAGGAGTTCGACACGCAGGGTGACCCCAAACAGGCTGACGGTCAGTTCGCGAAGTACAACGCGGACAGTTCCATCCTTGGTCTTGTCGGCCCCGCCTTCTCCGGCGAGACCGAAGCGGTTCTGCCGAAGTTGCAGGAAGCCAAGCTGCCGATGATCTCGTCTTCGGCAACCCGAGTGAGCCTGGCGACGATCGTCGGCGCCGGCAACGTCGCCAAGACCGCCGAGGGCTACAGCGTGTTCCACCGCGCGCTGCCTGACGACAACGCGCAAGCCGCAGGCATCGCCAAGTACGTCGTGTCCAAGTACGCCGGCAAGAGCATCTTCTACGCCGACGACGCGCAGGCGTACTCGACGGGTCTCGTGCAGGAACTGCAGAAGGCCGCCCAGGGCAAGAACGCCGACAAGGGCCACTTCGGCTTCGCCAACAAAGACGACACCACCGGCATCCCGAACGCAGTGACGGCGGTCGCCGGCGCCAAGCCCGACATCGTCTTCTACGGCGGCTACTACCCGCTCGCCGGCCGCTTCAAGAAGGCTCTCGGCGACAACGACGCCACGAAGAACGTCATCTTCATCTCGGGTGACGGCTCGCTCGACCAGGGCTTCCTCGACGGCGCGTCGCCGAACGCGGACGGGTCCGTCATCGCGTGTCCCTGCAACCTTGCGACCGCAGCGTCACCCGGCAAGCTCGGCGAGTTCGCGAAGGCGTACACGAAGGAGTTCGGCCAGGATCCCGGCACCTACTCCTCCGAGGCGTTCGACGCCGCGAACATCCTGCTCGACGGCATCAAGGCCGGTAACACGACCCGCGACAAGCTCCTGGCCTACGTCGAAGGTGTCACCAGCTACACCGGCATCTCGAAGCAGCTCGACTTCGAGGAGAACGGCAACATCAAGGCGACCACCGTGTACTTCTTCGAAGTGAAGAACGGGAAGTTCGTCCCGGCCGGCGACACGTCGACCCTCAAGTAACCATCCACTAACGAACACCTCGGAAGGAGCGAGCCATCGACTTCTGCGGACACTGTCTGACCGATCAGTTCTGGGCGAACACGGTCAACGGCGTCACCGTCGGGGCGATCTATGCGCTGATCGCCCTTGGGTACACGCTCGTCTACGGAGTCCTTCGGCTCATCAACTTCGCTCACTCCGAGGTGTTCATGGTGGGCATCCTCGGATCCCTCTTCGGGCTCCACGCAATCGGCATCGATTCGGGACATGCGCCCCTGTCAGGCTTCGCCCTGGCAGGGGCGCTGCTCGCGATGGTCGTCTGCGGCATGGTGTTCTCCGGCGTGTTGGCGGTTGCGCTCGAGCGCCTCGCCTACCGCCCCTTGCGCAAGCGAGGCGCGCCTCGTCTTGCGTTCCTGATCACCGCGATCGGGGCGTCACTGTTCGTCCAGGAATTCGTATCGCTTCGCTACGGCGCCGAGGAACTCCCGTTTCCGCGTGTGATGAACAAGTCCACGTTGTTCACGATCTTCGGCGCCGACGTTCGCACCGACAAGGTGCTCGTCATCGGGGCCGCCGTCGTGTTCATGGTCGCGCTCGACCGATTCGTCAACGGCACCCGGATGGGTCGCGGCATTCGTGCGGTCGCGCAAGACGTCGAAGCCGCACAACTGATGGGCGTCAACGTCACCCGCATCATTCTCCTGACGTTCCTGCTGGGCGGCCTGCTGGCTGGCGCCGCCGGCGCGCTCTACGGCGTCTTCTTCGAAACTGTTCGCTACAACTTCGGCTTCATCCCGGGCATCAAGGCGTTCACCGCAGCAGTGATGGGCGGCATCGGCAACGTGCGTGGTGCCTTGCTCGGCGGGTTGCTGCTCGGTTTGCTCGAGAGTTACGGCGCCAGCTTCCTCGGCGGGCGCTGGACCGACGTGTTCGCGTTCTCGATGCTCGTCCTCGTCTTGATGGTGCGACCGACGGGCCTGCTCGGAGAAAACGTCGGGAGGTCAAAGGCATGAGCGTGATTCCCGAGAAACCGCTCGGCATCTGGCAGCGGCGACCGCGCAAGGTCATGTCGAAGCAGCAGCGCATGATCTTCGGTGTCGTCGTCGCGGCTTTCGCCTTGATAGCGCCGCCGTTCCTCTCGCCGTTCCTGCAGACGACGATGTTCTATCCGGTCGCGATCTTCGTGCTGCTCTCGATTGGCCTCAACGTCGTCGTCGGCGCCGCCGGCATGTTGGACCTCGGCTACATCGCCTTTTTTGCGGTCGGCTCGTACACCGCGGCGATCCTCACGACGACGTTCCACTGGAACGCGTGGGCGGCGCTGCCCTTCTGCATCCTCGCCGCCAGCGTCGCCGGCGTGTTACTCGGAGCACCCACCCTGCGACTGCGCGGCGACTACCTCGCGATCGTCACCCTCGGCTTCGGTGAGATCGTGCGCATCGTCGCCAACAACACGAACTCACTCGGCGCCGCGCGGGGCATCAACGGCATCAAGCACCCGCCGCCGTTCAAGCTCGAAGACCTGCCCTACTACTACCTCACGCTCGGTGCGATCGCGCTCGCGCTGTTGATGTCCGTGCGGCTCAACAACTCACGCGTCGGGCGGTCATGGTCCGCCATCCGCGAAGACGAAGAAGCCGCGGAAGTCATGGGCGTGCCGACGTTCAACATGAAGCTGTGGGCCTTTGCTGTCGGCGCGTCGACCAGCGGCCTCGGCGGCTGGATATTCGCGACGAAGGTCGCGTACATCAGCCCCGACAGCTTCCCGTTCTTCCTGTCCGTCACGATCCTCGCGTGCGTCGTGCTCGGCGGCACGGGATCACTGCCGGGCGTGATCGCGGGCGCGTTCCTCATCGCGTTCCTCCCCGAATACCTGCGTGACGCGGCGGCCGGCGAGCAGATCACCAAGTTCCTCAACCGCGCCATCGGGGCGCACGCGACCGACATCACCGACTACCGCGTGATGCTCTTCGGCCTCGCGATCATCCTCGTGATGATCTTCCGCCCGAAGGGACTCATCCCGTCACGACTCGGTGGCATGGTCGAGACAGCCGCTCCGACGGAGGAGGAGGCCGAGGAACTCAGTGACCCGGGCCTCACCGGTAACCGCACGAACCAACCGGGCGAACCGTGCCTCGACATCGCCGCGGTCACCATGGACTTCGGTGGTGTGCGGGCGCTCGACAACGTCTCCATCTCGGTGCCGACCGGCGGCATCGTCGGAGTCATCGGGCCGAACGGCGCCGGCAAGACGACCCTGTTCAACGTGATCACCGGTGTAGTCGAGCCGACCGATGGCGACATCAAGCTCGACGGCAAGTCGATCATCGGCAAGAAGCCGCACAAGATCTGTCAGGCGGGCATCGCACGCACGTTCCAGAACATCCGGCTGTTCCCGGACCTCAGTGCGCGCACCAACGTTGCCGTAGGCCTCGACGCGCACCACAAGACGAGCGTCTTCGGAGCGCTGTTCCCGAACCCGCGCCGCAGCCGCGAAGAACTCGATGCCAAGGCCAAGGCCGAGGCGCTGCTCGCGTTCGTCGGGTTGAAGGGCCGGGGCGACGCTCGCGCCGGCAGCCTTCCCTACGGCGATCAGCGCCGCCTCGAGATCGCTCGTGCGCTGGCGACCGACCCGTGCCTGTTGCTGCTCGACGAGCCCGGCGCGGGTATGAACAAGACCGAGAAAGCGGAGCTCATCGCGCTGGTGCGTCGCATCCAGAAGCAAGGCATCACGGTGGTGTTGATCGAACACGACATGAACCTCGTGATGGGTCTCGTCGGTGAGATCACCGTGCTCGACTTTGGCCGCGTCATCGCGTCGGGTGCGCCGCAGAACGTGCAGAACAACCAGGCGGTCATCGAGGCCTACCTCGGCGTGGAGGACGAAGATGGCGCTGCTTGAACTGCGCGATGTCGCGGTCTCCTACGGGCCGATCAAAGCGTTGAAGGGCATCACGGTCACCGTCGAGCAGGGTCAGATCGTGACGCTGATCGGCGCCAACGGCGCCGGCAAGACCACGACGCTCAAGACCATCTCCGGCCTGCTTTCGCCGACCGGCGGCGACATCGTCTTCGACGGTCAGTCCATCGTCGGCGTGCCGGCGCACAAGCTTCCCAAGCTCGGCATCGGCCACGCCCCCGAAGGCCGCGGCATGTTCCCCGGCATGACCGTCACCGAGAACCTCGAGATGGGCGCGTACCTCCGCAAGGGGAAACTCGACGAAGAGTTCGATCGCGTTTTCACGCTGTTCCCACGCCTCGCCGAACGACGCAAGCAGGCCGCCGGCACCCTCTCGGGCGGCGAGCAGCAAATGGTGGCGATCGGCCGCGCGCTGATGTCGGCACCGAAGCTGTTGCTGCTCGACGAACCGTCGATGGGGCTCGCGCCGCGGCTGGTGGCGCAGATCTTCTCGATCATCACCGAGATCAACGAACAGGGAACGACGATCCTGTTGATCGAGCAGAACGCCGCCCAAGCGCTTCGCCGCGCTCATCACGCGTACATACTCGCCACGGGTGAAGTGGTACGCGAAGGGGTAGCAAGCGATCTCGCCGAAGACCCGGCGGTGCGCGCCGCCTACCTGGGCGTAGAGAAAGAGGAGGAGCTATGAGCGACGACTGGAAGTGCCCGGAGTGTCACCTCGACTACGGCACGCTGCTCATCCCGAACGCGATTACAACGGTGCGCAGCCTGCCCCGTCGGTTCGGTGAATTGCTGGCGCCGCAGCCCGATGAAGACACGGACAAGATCATCCGCACGCGACCGGCGGAAGGCGTGTGGTCAGCGCTCGAATACGCCGCGCACGTCGCCGATCTGCTGCCCGTCTTTGCCGAGACGATCGAACGCATGAACCTCCACAGCAATCCAGATGTGGCAAGCCTGTGGACGGACGACCCGGATCAGCTGGCGATAACCAACGACTACAACGGCCAGGATCCAAGTGCCGTCATCACACGCCTGAAGGCTGGAGCCGAGGCGCTCGCCGCCGCGTCCGAAAAGGTCGAACCCAACGATTGGTCCCGAACGGCGGAGTTTCCGTGGGGCGAGCGAGACATGCTGGTCATGCTCAAGAACGCGGCGCATGAGGGCGTGCACCACCTCCACGACGTGGAGGCTGGCCTCAAGAAGGTGCGCGCCGCCTCGTAAACTCGCTGTGTGCGGAGTTTTTCGTGGCTGGGCCGCGCCTGTGCATTGGCCCTCGCCGCCGCAGCAGTAACGACGACACCCTCGATCGCGGCCGAGCCCGCGCTCATTCCTGCGCTCCGGATCGACGGGAAAGGCTTCGGCCATGGCGTCGGTATGGCCCAAGACGGTGCGTTGGCCATGGGCCAAGCGGGCTCGTCGCTTGCGCAGATCATCGCCCACTTCTATCCGGGCACGTCGATGGGCAAAGCCAGCGGGCCGGTACGCGTTCCGGTGTACGCCGGCAACAACGTCGACATCGCCTTCCCGGACGGCGGCGAGGTGCGGGGCAACGCCGGCACGCTGAGGTTTGCGCCGGGCACGAGCGCGCTCGTGTCACGCGAGGGTGACGCAATCCGCGTCAAGCCGATCGTCGCCCCACCGCCGACCACCAGCACGACGCCGCATCCGTCGACCACTACGTCGACGACTGTCGCGACGACCACCTCCACCTCGCAACCGCTCATTCCCATCGGCGACCGACGGACGCCGAAGAACGAAAACACCTCCGGACCGCTCGGCGCTGCGACCACAACATCCACGTCGACGACCTCGACAACCGCACCCAACCCCGGGCTCGCCTACACCGGCAACGTCACCGCGGCGCCGAACGGTGACGGACGGGTCGGCATCACGCCGCGCGGCCGTCGCTACCGCGGGCTGATGGAACTCTCGCCGCTCGCCGGCGGGGTTCGGTTCGTGAATCAGGTGTCGGTCGAGACGTACTTGCGCGGCATGGGCGAAGTCCGCAACCCATCGTGGCCGGCCGCGTCGCTCCAAGCGCAGGCGGTCGCCGCGCGCACGTACGCTCTGCGCGCGATGGCCGTTGGCGGCGAGTTGTGCGACACGCAGCGTTGTCAGGTCTACATCGGCTCCGACGCCGAGTACGCCGCCATGGACAAGGCGGTCGCGGCGACGGCCGGGCAGGTGCTCACCTTCGGTAAGACGCTCGCGTCGGCTGTGTACTCCGCCAACGGGGGCGGGTACAGCGCGACACGCGAGGAGGGCTTCGGGATGCCGGAGACACCGTCGTACGCGTACCTCCGCGCCGCGCCGTACCTGTGCACCAACCCCTCGCCGTGGACGGTGACGCTCGCGCTCACCGACGTCGCCCGTCGTCTCAAGTACGCCGGAACCCTCACCGGCGCCGACGTGGGAACCCGCGGTCCTTCGGGCCGGGCGACGAGCATCGTGCTGCACGGTGATCGCGGCGACGCCACAGTGACGGGGCTTGCGTTCGACGCCGCGCTCGGGCTCAAGTCGACGCTGTTCACCCTCAAGACGACAATGGCCGCGCAGGTGGCCGACATCAAGGGCGGTTCCGTGCTGCAGGCACCGCCCGAACAAGCTGCGGCACTGACGACCGGTCGGCCTCCCGCAGCCCCGGCACCCCGTCGCACGATCGACGGTGCGACACCGACCGCAGCTTCGACACCCAAAAGCGTCGGCGTGGTCGGCGCGATCGGCGTCGGTCTATGGGTGATCGCAGTAGGGCTGGGAATCAGCCGAGGTAGGCGGTCACAACACGCGTGGCACGCGCACCTGTCATAGCCGTTAGTTCGTCGCGGCGCCCTGACGTTTCTTCCACTCGGCGATCATCGCCAGCCGTTCGGCGGTCGGCGGGTGTGAGTGGTTGAGCCGCTTCCACAGCGATGGCGTCAGGTCACCGAGGTTCTCCTCCTGGAGGTGACGGAACGACGCCATCGCGGCGTCCGGGTCGGGCACCGCCTCGAGACCGAACAAGTCGGCTTCACGCTCGTGCACGCGCGAGAAGTACGAGCCGATCATCCCCGTCACAAGCGACGGCAACGAGAAGACGAAGAAAAACAGCGCAATGGCGCCCGGGTCGCGCAGTGACTCGACACCGGCGAAGCGCAACACGCGATCGTTGTCGAGGATGAACTTGAGCGCGACGAAGTCCACGAGTGAAAGCCCGATGAACCACGGCACGATCTTGATGATGTGCTTGCGGCGCCAGTGGCCGATCTCGTGCGCGGACACCCACGTGATCTGATCCTCGGGCCAGTCCGTCATCGTGTCGCAGATGACCATGCGCCGGGTCTTGCCGGCGCCGCCGACGTAGGCGTTGGACCGCTTGGTGCGCTTCGAGGTGTCCTCGACTTCGACCTTCGAGATGTCGGCGCCGACGCCGTGGGCGACGGCCAAGATGCGCTCGTGCAGCGCCGCGTTGTCGAGTTGCTGGAACTTGTTGAAGATCGGCGCGATCACGCGCGGATAGATGATCGCGAAGCCGACCGACAGCAGTGACACGGCCGCCCACCCGAGCAGCCACCACAGGTCCGTGCTGCGGATGATCCACCACAGCAGCCCGGCGATGACGCCGTTGAGAACCAGCCCGAGGGTCAGGCCCTTGATGGCGTCGGTGACGAAGAGCTTGGGAGTCATGTTCGAGAACTCCCATTTCTTGTCGTAGACCATCTCGACCCACCAGTCGAAGGGCGTGGCGAGAACGACGCCGATCGCGCTGATGACCGCCATGCCGAGCATCACTTCGAGGAACCAGTTGTTGAGGTTCCACGAGTCGAAAAGGTTCGGCAGCAGGTGGCTGCGGATGATGACGAGGTCGGCGATCGTGCTCAGCACGATCCGCACCACACGCACCCGCCGCAGCGGCGTCACGTATCGCTTCGCCTTCGCGATCTCCTCCTCGCCGAACCACTCCCGCGGATCGGCCTTGAAGGCCTTCCATGGCGAAATTCCCAACCGGTTCGGCCTGATCGTCCGAACCTCCCCCACCCCAGTCACTGTCATGCGAGAACGCTACGCCCACCCGAGCCAAAAAGACCGAAACCCCGCGCCACGTGCGGCCGAAGGATCCGGCTTCGCCGGTCCGTAGGCACGCGAACGTGACGCGGGGTTTTGACTCGTCGCCGAACCTCTGGTTCGGCGGCGACTGACTTAGAAGTCTTCCATTCCGCCGCCGGGCATCGCCGGGGCAGCCTCTTCGGGCTTGTCGACGATGACGGCTTCAGTGGTGAGGAACAGCGCAGCGATCGAGGCGGCGTTCTGGAGGGCCGAGGACGTCACCTTGGTGGCGTCGGTGATGCCGGCCTTGAACATGTCCTCGTACTCGCCGGTCGCGGCGTTGAGGCCCTCGGTCGGCTTCTTGAGCGAGCGCACCTTCTCGATCACGACGCCACCTTCGAGGCCGGCGTTGATGGCGATCTGCTTGAGCGGCTCTTCGACAGCCTTGGCGACCATGCGAGCGCCGGTGGCCTCGTCGCCTTCGAGCTTCTCGGCGACGTCGAGCACACGAGCCTGGGCACGGACGAGGGCAACGCCGCCGCCGGGAACGACACCGGACTCGATCGAGGCCTTGGCCGTCGAGACGGCATCTTCGATGCGGTGCTTCTTCTCCTTGAGCTCGACTTCGGTTGCGGCGCCGACCTTGAGCACGGCCACGCCGCCGCTCAGCTTGGCGAGGCGCTCCTGGAGCTTCTCGCGGTCGTAGTCGGAGTCGGTGTTGTCGATCTCGGCCTTGATCTGGTTGACGCGGCCCTTGACGTCGTTCGCGTCGCCGGCACCCTCGATGATCGTGGTCTCGTCCTTGGTGATGACGACCTTGCGGGCACGACCCAGAAGGCTGAGGTCGATCGACTCGAGCTTGAGGCCGACCTCTTCGCTGACGACCTGGCCACCGGTGAGGATGGCCATGTCCTGCAACATCGCCTTGCGGCGCTCGCCGAAGCCGGGGGCCTTGACGGCAGCCGACTTGAACGTGCCGCGGATCTTGTTGACGACCAGGGTGGCCAGCGCCTCACCCTCGATGTCTTCGGCGATCACGACGAGCGGGCGACCACCCTGCATGACCTTCTCGAGGACGGGGAGCAGGTCGCGCACGGCCGTGATCTTCGAGCCGACGTAGAGGATGTACGGATCGTCGAGCACGGCTTCCATGCGCTCGGGATCGGTGACGAAGTACGGGGAGATGAAGCCCTTGTCGAAGCGCATGCCCTCGACGAACTCCATGTCCATGCCGAAGGTGTTCGACTCTTCGACGGTGATGACGCCGTCCTTGCCCACGCGGTCGATGGCGTCGGCGATCAGGTTGCCGATCTCCTCGTCGGCCGCCGAAATACCGGCCACCTGAGCGATCTGGTCGCGGTTGTCCACGTCCTTGGAGATGTCGGCGAGAGCGCCGAGCGCAGCCTCGACGGCGGCCTCGATGCCCTTCTTGAGCGACATCGGGTTGGCGCCGGCGGCGACGTTCTTCAGACCCTCACGCACCATGGCCCATGCGAGAACCGTGGCCGTGGTCGTGCCGTCACCGGCAACATCGTCGGTCTTCTTGGCAACTTCCTTGACGAGCTCAGCGCCGAGCTTCTCGAAGGGGTCCTCGAGCTCGATTTCCTTGGCAATGGAGACGCCGTCGTTCGTGATCGTGGGAGCGCCCCACTTCTTCTCCAGAACGACGTTGCGGCCCTTCGGGCCGAGGGTGACGCGTACGGCGTCGGCGAGCTGGTTCATGCCACGCTCGAGGGAACGACGAGCTTCCTCGTCGAACGAGATCAACTTGGGCATCTAATGCATCCTCCTGGCCGGAAATGCGGCCGTTAGCACTCTCAATATGCGAGTGCTAATCCTAAGCCTGCCCGCTTTCGGGTGCAAGCCGACCTGTCTTGTACGGTCGATCCGTGCCCGGCGGACCCAAGGTGCTCGTGGTGATGCCTGCGTACAACGCGGCGCAGACCCTCCAGAACACCTATGCGTCGATTCCGGCGGGCGTGGTGGATGAAGTGCTCCTGGTCGACGACAAGTCCAAGGACACCACCCTCGACGTCGCGGCCACGCTGCCCATTCGGACCATCGCCCTGCCACACAACGTGGGCTACGGCGGAAACCAGAAGACCTGCTACCTCGAGGCGCTACGCCGGGGCGCGGACGTCGTCGTGATGCTGCACCCCGACGGCCAGTACGACCCGGTGCTGCTGCCCGACCTCATCGCACCGATCGTCGCGGGCGAAGCCGACATGGTGCTCGGCTCCCGGATGTTGACCGAGGGCGGCGCTCGTGCCGGCGGCATGCCGCTGTACCGCTTTGTCGCCAACAAGATCCTCACGTCGATCGAGAACCTTGCGATGGGTACGTCGTTCGCCGAACTCCACACCGGCTACCGCGCGTACAGCCGCTCGTTTCTCGAGACGGTGCCGTTCATGCGCAACAGCGACGCGTTCGTGTTCGACACCCAAGTCATCGCCCAAGCCGTCGCCTTCAAGCAGCGCGTGGTCGAGGTTCCGATCCACACGAAGTACTTCCCGGAAGCGTCGTCGACCTCGATGCGCGCCAACATCCGCTACGGCACCGAGACCCTCGCGACCATGGCCCGCCTCGTCCTCCACAAACTCCACATCAACCGCAGCCGCCTGTTCCAAGACTGACTTTTGACGTGTTTGTCACCACCGGTGGTCACGCACACGTCAAAAGTCGATCAGCGGCCGGGCTTCCTGCGGGCGAGAACGATGCCCTGTTCGTCGAAGACGATCTTGAACGGACCGTCCGGTTTCACCAGGTCCTGGTAGAGCGGGTCGTCGCTGCCGTTCAGTGACACGTCGAGGAGCAAGACGGTCGACGTTGACTTCCTGGGCGGGTCCTCGCCGTTGACGCCCCAGTTCGCGACCCGGAACGGGTTCGGGAACTCGTAGGCGTAGGTGCGATGGGTGATGTGCGGAACGATGTAATACGTCGCCGTCACCCCGTCGCTCGGCTTGAGCAGCTTGATCGCTTCGTTGATCGCAGCGTGCTTGAGCTGCGGCTGGGCCCAGATCCCGGACTTGTACTGCCGGCCGATGGGCGACGGCGACCACTCGTGGTTGGCCATCACCGACGACAGCACGAGCAGCGACACCACGGCGGTCTTCCAGAGTTCGCCGCGCTTGGCGACCTTCACGAACCCTTCGGCCGTCGCCAGGAAGATCGCGGCGATGACGATCGACGAATAGTGGAAACGGATGTCGTGGGTCGGCGAGTGGGCGGACACGACGTTCACCAACGTTTGCGGTCCACCGACCAACAACACGACCGGCGCCACGAACGGCAAGAGGCCGACGGGCAGCAGCATCTGCCGGTAGTACGTGAGCTGGTCATGCATGAACGCGACGTCGTAGACCTTCGACGGGTGACGCACGATGTTCCACGCGATCGCGAAGATCGAATGTCCGAACCCTGGAAAGAACTCCTCGTAGAACGGGGCCTTGCCGCCGTTGGCGATCGGGATGATCAGCTTGGTGCAGATCATGAACCACACGACACCCGCGCCGACGGCGCGTAGGCCCCACTTCCGCTCGCCCTTGAAGAAGAGGATGCCGCCCATCACAAACACCGCCAGCGCGGCGTCTTCTTTCGCGAGCAACGCACACACGACTGCGACGCTGAACCATTTCCACTGCTTGCGTTGTGCGTAGAGCCACGCGAAGAGCAGCGGCGTGATGATCAGCGCGTCCGGGTGGAAGTGCCACCAGTTGATCCACTCGAGCGACGGAAACAGCAGGTACGCGGCGGCGGGGACGAGCGCAACGTTTTGGTCGCCGAGCTTGTCGCGAACGAGCAAGTAGATCGGCACGGCACCGATCGCCATGACGATCGTCTCGACCAGATACAGGAAGTGCGGGCCAGCACCCAGCCAGTAGAACGGCACGAACAGCAGCGTGATGATGTTGACGTGATGGCCGAAGTAGTTGAGGCCACGCACCGTCAGCATCGGCTCGCGGAACCGACTGACCAGCCAGATGCCCTGGTCGTAGATGCCCATGTCGAACCCGAAGGTGCCGAAGTTCGACTGCTGCCGCCACGTCAGCGTGCCGAAGACGACGACGTAGACCGTCACGATCCCGAGCAGCACCAAGGTGGCGCGCGGGATGGGCTTGTTCGAAAACAACCGTGCGAGCACGGCGGAGTGTTTAGCCGCCTGCGACGGCCGGGACGATGGACAACGTCTGCCCGGCGGCAATCGGCGTGTCGAGGCCCTGCAGGAAGCGCACGTCCTCCTCGGCGAGGAAGACGTTGACGAAGCGACGCAGCTTGCCTTCGTCGTCGAACAGACGCTCACCGAAGCCCGGGTGTTGCGCTTCGAGGTTCTTCAGCACCTGACCGACGGTGTCGCCGTCGACGCTGACTTCGCTGGCACCGTCGGCGAGAGGACGCAGCTGGGTTGGGATACGAACGGCGGTCGCCACGTCTAGTTCTCCTCGGTGTACGCCGCTTCGAAGGCGGCGCGGGTCGGCGGGATGGTGAAGGTCGGACCGACGCGCTCGGAGACCGCGTCGAGAGTCTTGAGGCCATGGCCGGTGATCATCGCCACGACACGCTCGTCGCGCTTGACGATGCCCTGCGCCGCGAGCTTCGCCAGCGTCGCGATCGTCACGCCGCCGGCCGTCTCGGCGAAGATGCCCTCGGTGCGAGCGAGCAGCTGAATGCCGTCGCGCACTTCGTCGTCGCTGACGGAGCCGATGGCACCGCCGCTCTTGCGGACTTCGTCGAGCGCGTACCAACCGTCGGCGGGATTGCCGATGGCGAGCGACTTGGCGATCGTGTTGGGCCGCACGGGACGGATGGCATCGGTGTTCTCGGCGAAGGCGGTGGCGACCGGCGAGCACCCGTCGGCCTGCGCACCGGAAACGCGCACGGCGTGCTCGTCGATCAGGCCAACCTGCGCGAGTTCACGGAAGCCCTTGGCGATCTTGGTGAGCTGCGAGCCCGACGCGATCGGCACGACGACGTGATCGGGCGCCTGCCAGCCGAGCTGTTCGGCCGTTTCGTAGGCAAGCGTCTTGGAACCTTCGGCGTAGTACGTGCGCACGTTCACGTTGACGAACGCCCAGTCGTCATGGTCGTCGACCAGTTCCGCGCACAGACGGTTGACGTCGTCGTAGGAGCCGTCTACTGCAACGAGGGTGCCGCCGTAGACCGCAGTCATGTTGATCTTCGCGGGCTCCAGATCGGACGGGACGAACACGACCGAACGCATCCCGGCCCGTGCTGCGTGGGCAGCGACGGAGTTGGCGAGGTTGCCCGTCGAGGGGCACGCGGCAACCTTGAAACCGAGTTCGCGGGCCTTGGCCAGCGCGACGGAAACCACGCGATCCTTGAACGAGCCCGTGGGGTTGACCGTGTCGTTCTTCAGCCACACCTCGCCGAGGCCGAGCTCGGCGGCGAGACGGTCGGCGCGCACGAGCGGCGTGCAGCCGGCGCCGAGGTCGATCGCGCCCGGCTCCTCGGCCGGCAGCAGCGAGGCGTAGCGCCAGATCGTCTGCGGGCCCTTCTCGATCTGCTCCCGCGAGATGTTGGCCTTGATCGCCTCGTAGTCGTACGTGCACTCGAGTGGACCGAAGCAGTGCTCGCACACATGCAACGCCGCGACCGGATAGGTCTTGCCACACTCACGACACCGAAGTGCCTCTAGGAAGGTCATGTCGTTCCCTCTCATCGATTCGGGCGTTGGCACCTGGCGCTTTGCTGCCTTTCGAAAGGCATTGCGCTGGTTGCCGCGGTTTCAACGGGCCCGACCCCTCAACCGCTCTGGATAAGTGGGGACAAGTGTACGAGGACGTGCAGTCCCAGGCAAAGCGGTAAGACTTTGTTCATGGCCGAGTCCATCTCGATCGTGATCCCGGCTCGGGATGAAGAGGCGACCGTCGCGCAGGTTGTCCGTTCTGCGTTGATTGGCGCACCCGGCGCCGACGTCGTGGTCGTCGACGACGGCTCGAGCGACCGCACCGAAGCCGAGGCACAAACCGCCGGCGCGCGTGTGATCCCGTCGCTCGGGCGTGGCAAGGGCGCGGCACTGTGGACCGGCGTGCGCGAAACCAAGGGTGAGGTCGTCGTCTTCCTCGACGGTGACGTCACCAATCCACGCGCCGAAACCACGGCCGCGCTCATCCACTCGCTCACCGTCGACCCCGAGTTGATGATGGTGCGCCCCGCCTACGAGCGACCCCTTGGTGATCAGCCCGGACAGGGTGGCCGTGTCACCGAACTCGCGGCACGGCCCGCGCTCGCGTTGCTGTTCCCGGCGCTGGCCCACATTCGTCAGCCGCTCTCCGGTGAGGTTGCGATCCGGCGCGAAGCCATCGAGCAGGTCGGCTTCGTCGACGGATACGGCGTCGACGTCGGTCTTCTGCTCGACATCGCCGCCCGCTACGGCGCCGACGCGATCGGCGAGGTGAGCGTCGCACCGCGCGCGCACCGCAACCGGCCGATGCACGAACTACGGCCGATGGCGACCGAAGTGCTGCGGGTGATCCTGAATCGAGCCGGCGTGCCGACGTCGGGCGCGCTGCCCCACGAGCGCGCCGCTATCGCGAAGGACCCGCTGCGCCCGCAGGCGTAGGCCCGAAAAGGATCGCCGCCCACCACAACAGTGCGGCGCCGAGCACTTCGCACGACAGCAGTCCCACGACCGGCACGAACCACATGCCGAACGCGAAGAAGGAGACGCCGCCCGCGGCAAGCGCGACGCCGGCGTTGCGCTGCGTCCCCACTCGGTAGACGAGCGCACCGAGCGCGGCGAGGCACACCGGGAACAGCAGCCACGGACCCGTCAACGCACGAAACAACGGCGACGTGAACAGCGGTCCGTCGTAGGCGATCAGCTCGGGCCGGTTGCGCGCGACGAGTGGGAACAGCGTCGCTTCCATGGCGCCCGCGGCCGAGGTCGAGAACCCGGCGAGAATCGTGGTCACCAGCACCGCAGTACCGATCCGCCCGGCGTTCAGCGTCGGGATGATACGGGCGACGAGGACGACACCGGCGATGCCGACGAGAAACATCACCGCATGACTGAGTTGCCAGAAGCGATCGCCACGAACGGCACCAGCCAGGTCGCCGTCGAGGATGTTCGGATGCAGCGGGACCAGCGCCAGGAACCAGATGCCGATGACCGCGGCGGCGGCCGACGCAATCCGGTCAGGCTTCAACGGTGACTGGCTCCGTTGCGTCGACGGGTTCCATTGGTTCGCCGAGCACGCGGTGGTGCCAGATGTGCGAGCCGACGATGCGCAGCGCCGCAGTCACCGGCACCGCGAGCAACAGTCCGACGAAGCCGCCGATCGCACCGCCCGCCAGCAGGGCCAGCATGACCGCCGACGGATGCAAGGAGACCGCCCGCTGCATCACCTGCGGGGTGATGAAGTGGTTGTCGATCTGTTGGACGCCGGCCATCACGGCGACCACGAGCATCGCCTTCACGACCGAACCCGTCGTCAACGCGATAATCACGCCCGGCACACCACCGATCCACGGGCCGATCAAAGGCACGATGTTGAACAGCCCGGCGATCATCCCGATGATGAACGAGAACTTGAGGCCGATGATCGTGAGGCCGATCGAACACAAGACGCCGACGATCAGCGCCACCGCGATCTGACCGCGGAAGTACGCGCCGATAGCGCGTCCCAGTTTTCGC
Organism: Actinomycetota bacterium; assembly: GCA_048498715.1. Taxonomy (GTDB): domain Bacteria; phylum Actinomycetota; class Acidimicrobiia; order Acidimicrobiales; family JACCXE01; genus JACCXE01. The sequence continues at coordinate 311,025 of JBEHXL010000002.1, forward strand.
CCGACGTGGTTGACCTCGTCTTTGAGGTTCGGCGGTATGAGGCCCTGAATCACGCGGGACGTATGCGGCAGGTCGATGAGTAGGTAGAACGCGATGATCGGCGCAAGCACGAGGATCAGACCGATGTGCAGGACGGTGCTGCCGAGCTCGCGCAACTGACTGATCTGATCACGCAGATCGCGATCGGGTGGCGTGAGCTCGTCGAGCAACTTGTCGTACTTCGGGATCTTGATCGGCCAGTCGTTGACTTCGCTCTCGACGGATTTTTCGTCGACGAAGTCCTCGACGCGTTGCCGGATGTCCGGGAAGTCCTCGCGTAGTTGGTCGACCTGACCGCCGACCAGCACCGACAATCCGAAGCCCACGCCGACGAGACTCACGGCGACGGTGAAATAGGCGATCGCAGCGGCCGCGGCGCGATGCAACCCGCGACGCTCCAGAAGTCCGACGACGGGGTTGAGCAGGAACACGATCGTCGCCGCCAACAACAGCGGAGCAAAGATGATGCGTACCCGCCAGACGACAGCGAGCGTGACAGCAGCCACGCCAACGATCCCCAGAAGCGCCCACGCGCGGCGACCGGTAAGGAGAAGTCGATCGTCCACGGCGGGCAGGCTACTGACGGAATGAGGTCATGGAGCGGGCGGCCTCGTCTTCGATGTGTTGCAGGGTCGCGGCGCGCGCCGCGTCCTCGCCGTAGCGCTCGGTGAGCGATACGACCGCAGGCGGGGGCGCGCATGCATTGGCGGCGGCGAGACCGTCGCTGTCGGCGTCGCCGACGATCACCAGGACGGCCTTGGACGACCACGACGCACGTTCGACGACGCCACCGACGACCTTGCCCGCAAAGCTCGCCGCGTCCAGGAATCCTTCGCCGGTGATCACGAGATCCGCTTCGTCGATCTTGTCGTCGAGTTCGACGTGGTCGGCGACCGCATCGATTCCCGGAGTCAGCTTGCCGCCGAGAACGATCAGACCGCCTGCAAGTCCACCGGCGGCACCCGCGCCCACCTCGTCGCCCAGGTCTACGCCGTAGTCGTTTCGGTAACCATCGAGCAGCGTGAAGAGCCGACGTTCGAGAAATTCGACCTGCGCCGCCGTCGCCCCCTTCTGCGGGGCGAATACGCGCGCGGCATCCGTGAATGGCGTCTCGACGTCGCAGGCAACGACAAGCTCGACGCCCTTCATCCGGGCTGGGCGCGGACCGGAGCGCAGCGCGCCGAGCCCCCCGTCGGTCGTGGCCGACCCGCCGAGGCCCACGATGAGCTTGCGCGCGCCCGCATCGAGCGCCGCGGTCAACAACTCACCCACGCCGGCTGTCGTGGCCGCGACCGGGTCATTGCCTTCGGCTCCCCCGGCGAGCAGCAGGCCGCAGGCACGCGCCGACTCGATGACGGCCAGCGACCCATCCAGTCGCCACTCCGCCATGACTCTGCGACCGAGCGGGCCCGTGACCTCCGTCGACCGGTTCGGCCCACCGAAGACTTCGAGCAGGCCCTCACCGCCGTCGGACATCGGCGCCTCGTCGCACGTCCATCCGTTGGCTTTCGCCGCGCGCGCGACCGCGGCGCACGCATCGGCGGCGGTGGCGGTTCCGCGGAACTTGTCGAGTGCGGCGACGACATGAGGCACCCCGTTATGTTGGTCCACAAATGACTGCGCCTCTGGTCGTGCTGTCGAATCGAGGTCCGCTGTCGTTCTCTTTGGACGACGACGGCACGCCGGTTCCGGGCAAAGCGGGTGGCGGTTTGGCCTCCACACTCGGTGGTGGCGTCCGTCACTCCGATGCGATTTGGGTTGCCGCGACGATGAACGATGCCGACCGCGAGGTCGCGCGCACGACCGGCGCGGACAATGACGTGCACGTCGAGGGCTACCGGGTTCGCCTCGTCGACGTCCCGCAACACACCTACGACCTCTCGTACAACTACATCGCGAACTCGACGCTGTGGTTCTGGCACCACCACCTCTTCGACGTGTTGCGCCAGCCCGTGCTCGACCTCACGTTCCGCCGCGCGTGGGACGCGTTCCGAGCGGTCAACGAGTTGATGGCCGAGGCCGCCGCTCGTGCGGCGGCACCCAACGCCACCGTGCTGGTGCACGACTACCACCTCGCGCTCGCGCCAGCGATGCTGCGCGCCGCGCGACCCGACCTGCGCATCTCGCACTTCACCCACACACCGTTCGTCCACCCGGCCTTTCTCTCGATGCTGCCCGACGACGTCGTGCACGAGTTGTTGACCGGCATGGCGGGAGCTGACGCCGTCGGCTTCCACGCACCGCGGTGGGCCGAGGCGTTCGAAGGCTGCTGGTTCGCGCATCCGTCGACGCGCCAACTCCCGCTGCCGCGTACCTACGTTGCGCCCGCCGCCGCCGACCACGAGGAGATCGCGCAGGTCAGCGAGGGCGAACGGTGCGCGGAGGAACTCGCGCGGTTCGACGCCGAGGTGGGTGACCGCAAGCGCATCGTGCGCGTCGATCGCATCGAGCCGTCAAAGAATCTTCTCCGCGGTTTCTGGGCCTATCGGATCCTGCTCGAGGAACATCCCGAGCTGCGGGAAAACGTGTGTCTCCTCGCGCTCTGTTATCCGAGTCGCGAGTCACTCGAGGAGTACAAGCGGCTGCACCAGGAGGTCGAGCAGGAAGCGCAGGTCATCAACGAGCGTTTCGGCACCGAAACCTGGACGCCGGTGATCCTCGAGACCAACGACGCCTTCCCGCGCTCGATTGCTGCGCTGCGCAGCGCCGACGTGCTCTTGATCAATCCGATTCGCGACGGCCTGAACCTCGTTGCGTACGAGGCGGCCGTGATCAACGAACGCGACGCCGTGCTGTGCCTGTCTCGAGAGGCGGGCGCCTTCGACGAACTCGGCCCCGCTGGAGTGCTGGCCGTGAACCCCATCGATATCGCGGGCACCTCCGACGTGTTGCACCACGCGCTGACGATGCCGGACAACGAACGCTCCGAACGCGCCGAACGCCTGCGCACCGCGGCGGGTGCTCGTTCACCCGAGCAGTGGCTGCAGCGACAACTAGACGCCGCCAACCACGGTCGCTAATGCGACTTGGTGGTGGAACTGACGATCACCGTCAATGTGCCGCGCACGGGCGGGCCTCCGTTCTTGGTGGGCGGCAGCAAGGTCACGTCGTAATGGCCGACGCTGCGCGCCCTCGCGGCAAGCACCACGCCGTCTCGTACGCGCTGGGTCACCGTCATGACCGTCCGCACCGAGCCGACGAGATGAATGGTTTCGCCGGTTTCACCCACGGAACGCCGGTCGACCGGCAGCGCGACCTCGGTGTCGACGATGGCCTCCTTGACACCCTTGGCGACACCGAGACTCGACAGTCGTCCGCGTCCGACGAGCCGACCCGCAGGCTCATCACCGATGCGCAGCAACTGACTGATGCTCCACCGATCACCCGGCCGCAAGGCCCGCCGCGGCAGCGCCCCGGCGGCCGACGGAAGCAGTTCGCTGATACCGAGGTTTCCGAACGTCGCGGACGACGGAACGCCCTCAACGGTTTCCACGGTCGCCAACTGACCGGCACGGTCGAGGCGCACGACGTAGTTGCGCGTTCGTTTGCCGTCACCCGCGAGCGCGACTTCGACCTGGGTCTCCGATCCACGACGGGCCTTGACGCGTTGCGTCGACTGCAGGACGAAGTTGTACTTGCGGTCAGTCGTCGCCTGGCCGTCGAGCTTCGTGACAGTGGAGGTGTTGACGCGCAACTCGTAGGTCTCGCGGCTGTTCACCCGCGGCCGATACGTCAGCGTGATCGCCGGGTCGTCGCACGCCGCGACTCCGACTGCAAGCGCGACGCACGCGACAGAGGCAAAGCACTTCCGAGCGCGCATCACATGGAAAGCTAGCCAGCCGTGTCGATCCCTCCCGCGCTAGAGCCTCTGGTTGCATCGGCTCCCAACGCGCTGTTGGTACTCGATTTCGACGGCACCATCTCGCACATCGTCGACCATCCCGACGACGCCGTGGCCATCGAGGGCACGATCGACGTCCTCGTCGACCTCACCCAGTATTTGCGCGTCGCGTTCATCACTGGTCGTCCCGTCGAGTGGCTCGTGGCGCGGCTGTCGCCATGCGCCGAGCGCGGCGTCGAGTTCATCGGCCTGCACGGCCACGAGCGGTTGCGCGACGGCGTCATCGTCCCCCATCGCGATTCGGCGCCGTGGCGCGACGTCATCGACGAGGTCCACGCGGAGGTCATCGCGACGGCGCCGCCCGAGGTGATCGCCGAGCCGAAGGGCCTCGGACTGGCGCTGCACTTCCGCAACTCGACCTCGGCCGAGGAATGGATCCGCGCTTTCACAGCACGCGTCGCGGCCGAGACTGGACTCGTTGCCCACGACACCCGCTACGCCGTCGAGCTGCGCCCGCCGGTCGATCTCGACAAGGGCCACGCGATGGACGAGCTGATCGCGGAACACGATCCGCGTGCTGTGGCGTTCTTCGGCGACGACCTGGTCGACTTACCCGCGGTGATCGCGATGCGGACGCATCCGTCGATCGCAACCGCGGCCTTCTACGTGGAGAGCCACGAAGGTCCGTTGGCGATGCGTGACGCCGCTGATGTCGTGCTGGGCAGCCCGATCGAAGCGGTCGACGTTCTGCGCTCGCTGCGCGACGGCTTCGCTCGCTAAATCGTCAGACCCGTGCCGACGATGACGGCGATGTTCGTGCCCGCCTTGATGTCGGGAGACGGGGATGCCGCGGGCATCGCCCGGACGGCCGACGCCGGCAGGTTGAACACCGCGGCGACCGCGATCGCTTCGTTCTCGTACCCCGGCGTGACGACGTAGACAACCGAGGTCGGCGCCGTTGCCTTGAATGCGTCGGTGGCGTTGCCCGGCGTCAGTGCGTTGTAGCCCGCCGCCATCAGCTTCTCCGTCGCCTTGCGGGCAACGCCGGAGGTCTGGGTCGCATTGATCGCCACGACCTTGATCGTGGCGGGCTGACGCAGCGGTGCCGTTGTGGTCGTGGTCTCCGAGGTTTCGTCTTGGCGCACGGTCGTGTTGGTGACGGCGTCACCACCCCCGCCGCCCGTCGAGACCGGGATACCGCCTCCCGTGCCGTCGACGTTCAAGATGATGAAGCCGATGATGAAGGCCCCGATGATCAGTGCCGCGGCCTTGCCGACATGCACAGTGGCTCCAGCGGGTCGGCCCATTAGTGGTCGTGCCTTCCGGTAGCGGGTTGGTTGAGCATCGTTTCCTGCGAACGACGGCGACGGAGTCGGCGCACGAGCAAAGGATCATGCTCGAGCGCGGCAGGCGAGTCGATCAGTTCAGCGAGGCGCTTGTAATACCGCGACGGCGTGATGCCGAGCTCGGCGCGCATGCGCTCGATCTTCAATCCGGCCTCGAGCCACCAGCCCGCCTCGAACGCCAAAATGGCGCGATCCTCCGCGTTCAACTCCACACGACCAGCCTGCCACAGGGCTGTTCGGAGCGACGGGTTATCCGTTTGGAGCCGGTTGTCAGAATCGAACTGACGACATCCTCTTTACAAGATCAACCTGAGGGGTAAGCGGCGAACGCCGGTGAACCATCGCAGCAGGTCAGAGGCAATGCCCGCATGACGGCGGACAGCGGCGATCACACACGAATGTGCGATAGATGTGCGATGAATTCCACCCGGCTCCACCCACCACCTCTGCTGATGCGCTGAGGGCGACAATGGCGGGGTGAGCGAATTGGCCGACGCGGTGTTGTCCATGATCCGTACCCGTGCCGACGTCTGGCGATGGGGCGTCGCCAACGCCCACGGGCGTCAAATGCACGACGCCATCGACATCCTCGAAATGGAGTTCGCGACCGGCGATCCGGCCGAAGTCTGGTCTGTTACGAACAAAGCGCTGGCCAGCGCAGTCAAGGTCATCGCCCGCGCCGATGACTCCAGCGGCATCATTGGCGACGCGTGCCGGCGCCTTCTCGATCTGCACCCGGTGGCGGCCGCCGCAGCGCGGGTAACGCCGGGCGAGCTGATCGACTGGATGATCAAGTTCCAGTTCGACGGAGACGTCGACTACTTCCAACTCGACCCGGTCCAGTACGCGCCCGCGCTCGGCGACAAAGGAGTCAGCGAATATCGGCGCAGGCTTCACGAGATCGAACGCCGATTCGGACCGCGTCCCGTAGAGCGTTGGCAGGGCCCGAATTCGCACGGCTGGTACGTGTTGGACTGGAACGCGCAACGCCTTGCCGTGCTCGACCACGACATCGACGCCATCATCGCGACCCACGCGCGAGACAAGAAGGTCGCCGCCTGGTTCGAAGACACCGCCCAGGCCTTCGAAGAGATCGGCGAAATTGACCTCGCTATCGACTGGGCCGAACAAGCAACAGAGTTCGACAACGGACACCAATCCCGAAAGGCCAGCGACTACTGGTGTCGTCTACTCGAGCAACACCGACCCGAGGATGCCCTCGCGGCGCGACTCGTGGTGTTCCGCCGCTGGCCGTCCTCGTCCAGCGCGGCGCGGCTCCACCAGGCCGCAGGATCAGCGTGGCCCGACCACAGGCCCGAGGTACTCACAACCCTGGCGTCGAGCCCACGCGACGCAGTGCTCTTCGCCCTCCTGACCCTCCACGAACCGGAACTGGCCTGGACACTCGCCCACGAACTGCACCTCGACAGCGACGACACGTGGAGCCAACTCGTCAAGACCTACGAAAAGCTCGACGCTGCCGCCGTCATACCCGTTCACCGCAGGCTTGTCGAAAACGAACTGACCAACGCCGACGCGAAGTCGTACCAACGCGCTGCACGAAGACTCGCGAAGATGCGCAAACTCGCAGCCGGAACCGCACAGGCCCAGGACGTCGAGGAGCTGATCAGCGAGCTTCGCGAGACCTATCGCCGACGCCCCCGACTCCAGCAGGAGTTCGACCGGGCGGGCCTGCCTTGACCGGTCGCGCCACCGTGGCGAGGAAGCGCACCCGCGGCAGAAACGCGCGATGGAATTTCAGGGCTCGATCGGCAAGACCCGCACAGCAAGTCGAGTCGGGCTGAGCGACACAACGGCTCCCGCCTCGAGCGCCTCCATAATCGCCGGAAGATTCGCAACGACGAGCGCCGCCTCAGCTTCGGTCCGAAGCTCCGACGTACCGCGTAAGTGAATGACGCTCGGCGTCGTTGCACGCCTGCTGGCGAGCATCGCCGGGAAGTCACCGTCAGCGGTCAACACCACCAAGCCGTGCTCGCCCGCATGATCAAAAATCGTCGCGTCGTCCGCCTCGCCAAGCCCAAGATCGCACACGTGGACCGACTCGTAGCCCGCGGCGTTTAACGCGCCGCAGACTGCACGCGACAGGTTCGCATCGACAAGCAGCCTCACGCCGGTCGGGACAGCTCCACTTCCATGTCATTGACCATCGCTGCCCCGAACGCCAGGGCGGCGGAAATGTCCTCACGCTCCAAATATGGATAATCCGCGAGAAGCTCATCAATGGTCGTACCACCAGCGAGCTTGCCCAGAATCATGCTCACCGTTACCCGCATTCCACGAATACAGGGGCGACCACCCATCTTGCCGGGCTCAACGGTGATCCGATCGAACGCCATGCCGCAATGGTAGAGCGACCCACCAATCTCCACCGAGCAAAATCCGAGGAACGAACCTAGGAATCAGAGGGGTGCGCTCGCGGACCGACCGAAACCGCACCCACGGATACGTCTGGAGAGCGACTTATGCGCTAGCGCGAGACCGCGACGAGCGCGACACCGATAGCGACGAGCACGACGACTAGAACAAGCCACACAAGCCGACCACGACGGTCCAGATGAATGTCCTCGCCACCGTCGATCGTCTCGCTCGGGTAGTACGGCCCAAGCCGTTGCCAGGGCAGCGACTTGATCACTCCGCCACGACGACGCCACTTTTGCTGCTCTGCCACAGATTCAGTGTGGCAGTCCCCGACGACGTGCGAGATCGGCACTAATGGGCGGTCAGTCTTTCCGAGTAACACGGAAGCGCTGACCATCTTGGGCGTCGCCTAGATCGCGACGTGCTTGGTCGTAGAAGCCCACCAACTCGCTCCAGGGCACAGGTCGGCGACTAGTGCTCGCCAAGTCACGCGCCTCCTGCGAGAACAGGGGCGGGTAGATCGACAGACCCTGGTCGAGGGCCATCGGCTCGACCTCGGACTCCCATCCCGTCCAACGAAACTCGTCGTAGAACCGCTCGACTCCTGCTCCGAATGCCCACGCGACAAAGTCGCCATGGCCCGTGCCAAGTGGCTCCCACCCCAGAGTGTCCGGCGCCAAGTAACACACGCCGCCCACGACTCCAGGCAGCGCACCACCGTTGATCGCGAACCTGCCGCCGAGAACGTCTCGTGCCACCTCCAAATAGGGCGGCGGCACGCCGGAATCCGTGGGCGCGCCAAGGCCGTTCGCGCTTGCGAGATCAGGTAGAGACGAATATCCGCCTCCGAGCAATCGCAGCCAACCGTGTCCAACGACGATGCCGCCACAGTTCAGCGCCAACGCGCCGAGCGCACTACGCGTCGTCACTTGGAGGCGGTAGAGGCATTCCTCGCCGTCCTTGCGATCCACTGGCAGGACGACAACGGGTTCGACCGACGCTGCCGCGGCCGCCTGTATCGAGGGCCACGCCGAGTCACCAACGTTCACCAACTCGCTAACGGCCCGGACCACTACCGCATTCTGCCGGAACAGACCGCTCTAGATCGGCACGTATGAGCGGCTGCGAGGGCGGGAGTCGAACCCGCTTGACTCGGGCTCTCGCCGTCACAATCCGACAGACCCGGATGGGCCGTCGTCGCCTCGCCTCTACGACACCGCTCGCAGCCAGTACCCGAGGATAGGGAATCGCCGGTGAGCCCCGCTTCAATTGCCCGTGCGTAGAGCACAAGATCGGCACTTATGTGCGGTACTTGGCCAGGCGTTCTTTCACAGCGGCGGGCACTTCGTCGCCCATGAATGCGGAACGAAGGGCTCGGCGGAAACGGGCGTTCCTTCGAGCAGCGGTGTCGATCGCATCGAGTAGAGCTGCCCCTTCCGCTGTGCGAAGTCGCCCCGACTGCGTTGAGAGCAACTCTTCGATGGGACCAGCGCCAACCAGCCCCGCGTCGTCGTCGCTCGGGGCGGCTTCAGCTAGTGCGACGAGCAGGTCAACAACGGAAGGATCGCCTCGCTCAACCTCGTCATCAACGAGGCTGCTCGCGTCCTCGTAGCTGCGCGAGTCCTCTCGTGCGAGTCGCTCCTCACGCGTGCCGCGGAACAGTCGCCAGTCGTCCCAGTACGCCTTGACGAGTTCCTCGCGATCCATTCCGTCCAGGATGCCCGACGGCAACAAGCTTGATCGGCACATATGCATGATCGGCCGTTTCGTACGCTGGGCGCGTGAAGGTGACGGCGGCGGACGGCCGGCAATGGATCATCCGACGACGGTGGTTCCCGAAGCCACCGCGGCTGCGACTCGGGCAGCCGAAGGCTCTCGACGCCGCCGACGGCGCTATTGCCGCGACTGGCGCGCATAGCGTCACGGATCTCGCGGTGGGAATCGTCTTCGTCGCGTTTCTGTCCGCGCTCGGGTGGTTGGTGCTTCCGGCACTTCTCTTTGTGATCCAACTTGTTCTGCTCCTGGTCGTGCTTCCGGCGTACGTCCTCGCTCGGCTCGTCTTCCGCCAGCCATGGATCATCGAGGCAACAACATCGACGCCCATGACGTGCGTCTCGGATGGGCAGTGCGTGGGCTGCGCATGAGCAGAGGCGCCATGGATGAGATCAGCGCCTCGCTCCAACGCGGCGACGCACCCACAACGGCGAGGGGACGACAGCTCGCAGGCTCGCCGATGTCGCGGTGGCGCCGATACTGAACCGTTCTTCCTGTTCGCGATGCCACCACCGCGACGCGCTAGATCGGCACTTATGCGTGCTTTGACGACCGAGTTACGGTGGCGCACGCCGATAACAGGGGTGCCGGTTTGCCTGGCGAGGCGACGCCCTCTGCGTGTAGGGCACACTCGTGCGATGGGTGCCTGGGGTCCTGGGATCTTCTCGGATGATGTCGCTGCCGATATTCGCGGCGACTACCGAGAGTTAATCGAAGACGGAATCTCAGACGAAGAAGCGACGACTCGGGTCATCGACGCGTACGGACACCTCGATGTGGACGAGAAACACACTCTGTGGATCGCGTTAGCAGCCGCCCAATCGCAGGTTGGCAGGCTTGATTCTTCCGTCCGAAGCCGCGCGCTCGAAGTAATCGACACTGGCAGCGGACTCGAACTCTGGGAAGAAGCGGGCCCCAAGGACCTGGCCAAACGTAAAGCGGCGCTGGCGAAACTGCGCGCTCAGTTGGTGGGGCCGCAACCTGCCCGAAAGACGATCCGGCGGCCGTGGCGACACGTCACCGATCTCCGGGCTGGGCAGGTCCTTTCGATCGAGACCGCGGACGGGCGAATGGCGCTGTTTCGGGTGTTGCGCATTGACGACCATCGCGTCGGTGTCGCTCCGATCGTTGAATGGCTGGACTGGTCGGGGCGGTCGCTTCCATCGGGCTGGCGGCTACGCCGACTCAAGCCACGCCGTGGCGACCGTCCCGCGCACGGCGGCCCGGAGCGAGCAGCGACCTATCGGGTCTCCGTGCATCGCAAGAAGGACCCTGATTGGGGCGATGTGGGCTTCGCCATCGCAGCGCAATTGGCGCCGCGCCCCGCTGACGCTTCCTCAAGGGCGCGGATCTACACGGGGTGGTCAAACCTCGCGGGCGACGCAAAGCGCCACCTCAGCGACTGAGCGCAACCGGCACTTATGCGCTAGCGGCGGCCTCGGCGTGGAGCGATCACAGCTACCACTCCGACGCTGACAACCAGCACGCCTGCAATGACGACGCTCATGCCGCCCCCCATCGTCATCGCTCCGACGACCACGACGATCGCGCCAACCACAATCGCCACCAGCCCCGCGATCCTCAAGACACGCCTCACCCTTCAATGATTGCCGGGTGCGACGGCCTCGGCACTTATGCGTCGTTGAGGGTGTGGGTCCGCCGCGAAACGACAAATTCGAGCTGCTGGTCAACCAGATGCTGCGGAGACGCGTTATCTAGGTGACGATGACGCACGAGGGACCAGACGCCACCGAGATCGCGGCTCTCCGCGATCTCGCGGCGCGGGTGGGGGCGAGCATCGTGGCCTCTCGAGAGGACGCGGAAGACATCGCGCAGGAAACGATGCTGCGCGTCAACCAGCACTGGACGCGTGTCGCTTCCTATGTACGCCCGTGGACGGTGCGGGTCGCAACGAACCTCGCTATCGCGCACGTCCGCCGCGACAAGCGCACCACACGGGTTCTCGTTGATGCCACCGACTTCGATCCCCACGTCGAACTTCGCATCGACCTCGCCGACGCGGTCGCCGCATTGCCCGTTAGGCAACGGCAAGCGGTTGTGCTGCGGTACCTCGCCGACCACGACGAAGCGACCGTCGCCCGACTCCTCGGCTGCTCGCGGGGCTCGGTCAAGCGTCACCTCCACCGTGCCGTCAACACCTTGCGCTCATCGCCGCGTCTCGACACCACGATCGAAACGGGAGCGACACCAATGACAACAACCAACTGGACCAAGCACGGCTTCATCGCCGCTGCTGAGCCCATCGACGGCTGGCCTGCACGACCGTGGGATCACTGGTTCATTCAGCAGGAGGAGTCACGCGACCGCGTCGCGGTCGACGCGCATGGCCAGTTCATTCTCGATGCGGACGGCGACGAAGTGATGAGCGGGCCCGGCTTCAACCACGAGGCGGTCAAGGTGCTACCCCGAGACGAGCCAGATCCGCCAGAACAGCCCGACCCGCGGCCACTCGTGCCCGCAGCCCTCGTTGAGATCCTCGACGACGCGCTTCGCTACGCCACCTACTTCGGCCATCCGTGGGTCGGCGATGAACACCTCGGCCTCGCGCTCGCAGCCCGTCGCCTCCTACCGAACACCACCGAAGACGCATTGCGCGCTGGGGTTGCGCGCTTCTACGAAGGTCCGTGGGCCGACGCTCGTCTCGGCATCGTTCGAGCACGCAACGCTGGCGCGCCGTTTGAGCAACAGCCGGAAGCGAACTTCAGCTGGACCTGGTCGCTCGCACAAACCATCGAGCACGCAGCAGAACCGACGCTCGAGTCACTCGGAACGAGCCTCGTCAACAAAGAACACTCGCTCGTCCGGATCCTGCTAGCCAAGTAGCAACGACGAACCAGATCCGCACTTATGCGCTGTCGGGCACCCCGAGCTGGGCGAGGGAGTAGTTAGCTGCCGAGCGCACGTCCTCGTGTTCGTCGCGCTGGGCCTCCCGTAGGACCGGCATAACCAGCTCCTTGTCGAAGTCATGTAGCCGCATCACCACAGCGTCGCGAACTTGCCAAGCGGGATCGTCCAAGGCCGCTCGCATGAGTGCCGGAAGCGTTCGCTCATCTTGTCCCCACCGTGCGATCAGGCGATCGACGACTTCATGGCGAACGCGCCAGTCGTGGTCGGTGAGCCCGGCCAACAACTCCTCGGCTGTGTGCATCGCCTGTGCCTTGGCGGTGGCCCTGTAGTGCGCGGCGCGTTGTTCTTCGAGGCGTGGGTCATCGTCGTAGTGGACCGGGATGGGTCCCACCAATCCGATCCAGATCTCATCGGGCTGATCCTCGGGGGGCAGCCCTCCGTCCTCAACCACCACTAGGCCAGTTTGCAGGAGATCGTGGGCGTGATCGGCACTTATGCGCTACCGAGGCTTGACGTGACGCCACGCCTTATGACGAGTTTCCTGCGAGAACGCCATGTCTTGTGAGACCGACCGAAGCGCGCCGTCGATTGAATCGCTCGTTATGCCCTCATCTATCCACGACAGCGCGCGAGACACCCAGTAGTCAGTCCACGAACCACAGACAACGAACTCGACTAACTGCGTCGCCGTTACAGCGTCGAGCCCGCTCTCCTCAAATGGCGTCTCAAGAAGCGGCATCAGCTCTCGCATGTCTTGCACAGCCACAGGTTGCCTGAGATCAGGCGGTCGTGATCGGCACTTATGCGTTATCGCAGACTGATCGAAGGGCGGCGTTGTATTGCCGTGGATTGAACCGAAAGACGCCTGGGTGTTGGTCGGCCCCGATCTTGATGTCCGACCACAGAACTTCGCGCTCGGTGAGTTGCACCTTCATCGTGACGGCGGCGCATCCCGGCTGACCGCAGGAACAAGCGGCGATCGCAACCCGACCTTCGAACCAGGGATCGTCCGGGTCCTCCCACCGGTCAGGCCCACCAAGCAGGTGATCGGAGGGAGGGCACACGACCGATAGCGGCGGACGAGTCCATTCATCCGATTTCAAGCCGAGCAACTGATGCAGATCGGCGCCGTCGATCTCGATGACAACGCGACCGGACGATTCCACTGAGGCACGAAGGGATCGCAGCTCGGACACCTTGTAATGGTCGCATCCAGGGCGATCCTGATCGGTACTTATGCGCTGTCGAGTTGCCCACGAAGCGCATCGCGCTCGTGCGCAAGCTCCGCTCTACCTAGCCGTGAGCGCCGCCCCAGCGCCATGTCGAGAATGTGATGAGCAACAGGCACACTGACGCCAAGGATGCCTCTCACCGAGTCAACCGCTGCTGCACGATCGTCGGCGGCTTCGACCACAGCTGACACCTCGGTCCAGCGGTCCTGAGCGGCGATCAGCCCCTCGACGATCTCGAAGCGCATCACGAGCTTCTCGTATTCATACTGATCCTCTGCGCTGCGCTCCGGCGTCACTCACGCATCCTGCCGGAGATCAACGTGCAGGCCCGGCACTTATCTGCCGTACTCGCGCCAACCGTCACCCGAGATCCATCGGTCGCTCTCGAGGTCATCCGCGATGAGATCGGCGGCTTCGTCGATCGAAGCTTCCGCATCTCCGGGCGAGCCGTGCCATTCCAACGAGAGCGTCGAGCCGGCGAAGGTCACAACCAGCGCGGGCGCGTCGTCCACGATGCCCTCACCTACGAAGACCCGGTCGAGCAACTCAGCCTCTGACAACTCACCCTGGGGCCACGCGTTTACGAGCCGACTCGCGAAGCGACGCCGCAGCGCTTCTGCGAGTCCCGGATCCACGACAACATCGTGACTCAGGCGGGCGCGGTGACGCATCCACTATCGGCACTTATGCGCTCTACGGTCCCGACTTACGACAGTCCGAGACGCCGCTGAGAGGCACGATCTTGTACTCGCGGAGGTCAATGTCGAAGCGCTGCGCGTGCGGTGACGTGCTCAGAGGGCACGGCACGTTGCAAAACTCCCGATTTGTGCGGCGGTATTGCGCAGTTGCGACGAGGACGGCGCCTTGCTTGTCGAGCTGAATGCGTCCCCACTTTGAGCAGCCACGATCGGACGGGTCTTGCACCCAGAGCGTCAAGGTGTGCCCGTCCTTCGACACTGAGTATTTGTCCCAGGGCGCAGATCCGTAGGTGGCGTCCTCACGAGAGCCGAGCACTGTGGCAGCCCCAGCAGCGGCTGCACCTGCGATGAGCACCAGCGTGACGCCGACGAACCAACGTCGGCGTTGCCCCGCCTTTAGGTCGGCCCACCCAGGCACGTCTTCGTCTTGAGCCACCAGCGCATATTGCCGGATATCGGGCGTACGCGCGGAGGACCGTGGTGCCATGAGGGCGCCATATCCGGCAATACGTGGGTGATCGCTATCAACTGAATGTGGAGGTCGCGAGTCGAGGCCGTCGACGGCCGTGATGAACCGTTGTCGCGGCTGGCCCTACGACGCCTTCGTGCCGTGCACCGCCTGGTCCTCGGCCACTGCCGCGGCAGCCAGCCCCACAACTCGACGGTGGCGCCGCCACGATCACCGGCATATCCCGCAAGCACCTGGCCGGATCACCCGCATATCTTTCGGTCTCGAGCGGGTCCTTACGATGAGGGTTTGACGTTGTGGAGCACTGCGAGTCGGTCGCAGATCTCCGTCACCGAGAGGTCGGCGTAGTATGCGGAGGCGCGAGTCCAGGCGACCACCGCGCAGGGCGCGTAGTACCAAAAGTCATCGGTGCGCCACCAGTACAACTCCTCGGCGAAATCGACGTCGACTCCGCCGCGCGTTGCGCCGACGCAAAGGAGCGCGTACTGGAGCTTGCGGTTCTGTCGGCCGACGAACTCGCACTCGGGAAGGAAGCGGTCCTTGAGACCTTCGTGAGCGACCGGTCGTTCGCGCGACGCGTCGACCATCTCGAGCACGTCAGCACCCAGGCCGATCAATAACGCGCCGGCGAACGGAATGCCTCTCGGATCGTGCTCAGAGAGTTGTTTCGCCAGAGCGGGCACGTCATCGCCACGCGCGAGTCCCTCGATGACGATTCGTCTCGTCGCGGCCTCTATCTGCTCGGTTGTCCCCTCGGCCTTGGCCATCGATCAAACGCTACGTCTCGCAACTCAATCCGGCACGCGACAGGACCAAGGACGGTTTACACCTGTGCATCCTCTGGATGCGTGCGCCGAAATTTGTCCGTTCTTCGCTTGTTCGGCGGCTTTGGGGTTGTGTGTTGTCGATCGCGAAGCTCGGTGCCGGGCAGGAGGCGTATTACCTCGACGCAGTAGCGCGCGGCGTCGAGGACTACTACCTCGGCGCCGGCGAAGCGCCGGGCCGATGGGTTGGCTCGGCCACTTCTGAGTTCAATCTCGCCGGCACCGTTGCCGCCGATGATCTCCACGCCGTGTTGTCTGGCGTTGACCCGCAGACAGGTCGTCACGTCGCGGCGGCGAATCGGAAAGTGCCCGGTTTCGACGCGACGTTCTCGGCGCCGAAGTCGGTCTCGCTGCTCCACGCGCTCGGCTCGGCACGGGTGCGCGGCGAAGTCGCAGCTGCGCACGATGCCGCGGTGGGCGCCGCGGTTGGTTACCTCGAACGTCAGGCCGCGTTCACGCGCACCGGGCGCGACGGGATTCACCGGGTGGCGGCGTCGGGGTTTGTCGGCGCGGCGTTTCGACACCGCACCTCGCGTGCGGGTGACCCGCAACTCCACACGCACGTGTTGATCGCGAACCTCGCACGCGGCGCCGACCGCAGGTGGCGGACGCTTGATGCTCGCGGCTTGTTCCTACACAAGATGGACGCTGGCGCCGTCTACCAAGCACAACTCCGCGCCGAACTCACCCACCGGCTGGGCGTCGAATGGAACCAACCGGTCAACGGTCTCGCCGAGATCAACGGGATGCCACGCAACGTGTTGGGAGCGTTCTCGCGGCGACGCGCCGAGATCGTCGCTGCGCTTGCCGCTCGGGACCAGACGAGCGCCCGAGCCGCCGGAGTCGCTGCGCTGTCCACCCGGACCGCGAAGACCGATGTTGACCCGGTCGCGCTGCAACACGAATGGGTTGAACGCGCCGCCGCGCTCGACTTTGGACCCGACAAGATCGACGCGTTGACACGCCGTGGCCGCGAGCCGCAGCGCTGGTGGGTGCCGCGCAAGCAGCTCGACGCGACGCTCACCGAGCACGCGTCGATGTTCGACCGCCGCAATGTCGTTCGTGCCCTGTGCGACGCGGCCCGCGACGGCGCCGACGTGGCCGACCTCGACGCAGGCGCGGATCGCTATCTCACATCAACCGGCGTCGTCGCGCTCACGCCCGACCCGGTGATCGGTATCCGGTATTCCACCGAGCAGATGATGCAGACCGAGTCCTACGCGTTAGCCGCCGTCGAGCAGCAACGCGGTGCCGGCGTCGCCGTGGTCGACCAGCGCGTTGTGGAGGCGGAGCTTCGAGCCCGTCCGAGCGTCAGCCCGGAGCAAGCGGCGATGGTCCGTGCTCTAACGACGAGCGGCGCAGGCGTCGACGTCGTGGTCGGCGCAGCGGGAACCGGCAAGACGTTCGCGCTCGATGCCGCCCGCGCCGCATGGCAAGCATCGGGGCATCGCGTGATCGGCGCCGCGCTTGCCGCGCGCGCCGCGCACCAACTCGAGAGCGGCGCAGGCATCCCGAGCTTCACCATCGCGTCGCTCCAGCGGTTCCTGACCAACGATCGACTCGCCGCCAACACGGTTCTCGTTATCGACGAAGCCGGGATGGTTGGCACCCGCGCCCTTGCCGAACTCATCCGCCACGCGAGACGAGCACAAACCAAAGTCGTACTCGTCGGCGACCACCGGCAACTCCCCGAGATCCAAGCCGGCGGCCTCTTCGCGAAACTCGCCCACGAGCCCGCCGCCATCCACCTCGTCGAGAACCACCGCCAACACGACAAGCACGAGCGCGGCGCACTCGCCGCCCTCCGCTCCGGCAGAGTCGGCGATGCCATCGCTCGGCTCACGCGCCGAGGGCGGATCACCACCGCCGACAACTCCGACCTTCTTCGCCAGCGACTCGTCGCCGACTGGTACCAGGCCGTTGACAACGGCCAGGTCGCGCTCATGCTCGCCCGACGACGCGTCGACGTCGCTGACCTCAACACCCGCGCCCGCCACGCCCTTCTCGACAACGGCTACCTCGACCCGAACACCCAAGTGACCGTTGGCGGACTCACGGTCTGCGAAGGCGACTGGGTTGTCGCCACCCGTAACCGGCCGAGCCTCGGCGTCATCAACGGCGACCTCGGCATTGTGATTCAAGCAAGCGACAACACGCTCACGCTCCAGCTCGACCGCAGCCCCACGGTGATCCTCCCGGCGGAGTACGTGGCCAGCCACGTTCAACACGGCTACGCCCTCACCATCCATAAAGCCCAGGGCGCGACCTGTGATGCCGCGTTCGTGCTCGGCGACGACACCCTCGCTCTCGAATCCGGTTACACGGCGCTCAGTCGCGGCCGGAACCGGAACCAGCTCTACGTCATGAACAGTGACGAACCCGACAACGAAGAGCACCACGGCCGAGTCGCAAACGGAGACGTGGACCTCGTGGCGCGGCTACGCCGCAGCGAAGCGAAAGAACTCGCAATCGACCACGCCATCGGCGTCGAGTTGTGAACGAATTCGTCCGCCGATGTCCGGATCTGCCGCGCGAAATGGCTTTGAGAAGGTATGCAAACGATCCAGCCAACTTCCCCACCAGAACCGCTGCTCCTCACAGTCGTCGAAGCCGCAGCAATGCTCGGCGTCGGCCGGACGACCGTGTACGAGCTGCTCGCGAGCGGCGATCTCGTTGCCGTGCGCATCGGGCGTTGTCGACGTGTCCCGCGACAGAACCTCGACGCTTACGTCGCCCGACTCCTCGACGATCGGCACCAGATTGACCATTGACCTCAGCACCGAGCGCTGCTTCGATCGGCCCGAGCCGCGACCGGCGACGGAGACGCATAGACGGTGAGCATTCACAAGCGATCGACCAAGAAGGGCAACCGGTACGACGTGCGCCTCCGCGATCCGAATGGACGCGGCTACACCCGCACCTTCGATACGCTCCGCGAGGCGCAGGCCTTTGCGGCCGGCGAGCTGCACGACCGACGCCGCGGCGTGTGGGTCGACCCTCGGCTGGCGGACACCACGTTCGCCGAATGGGCGAAGCACTGGCAGGAGTCGAACCCTTCCAAGCGACCCAAGACGCTGGAAAGCGAAGAGAACATCCTTCGCCTACACGTCCTGCCCGCGCTGGGTGGCCGAGCGATGGCGACGGTCACGCCGGTCGACATGCAGAACCTCGTGAACAAGTGGGCCAAGAGCGCAGCGCCCAACTCCGTTCGACGCCGATACGCCCTCACCAAGGCGATCTTCGCGGCCGCCGTCGAGGCTGAGGTGCTCGGCCGGTCTCCGTGCAAGAAGTCGATCCGGCTTCCGAAGGTTGTCGCGGGCGACAAGCGCGTCATGACGGCGGGCGAGGTCGCAGCCATGGCCGTCGAGGTCGGCTCGGACTACGGGCCGCTCGTGCTGCTCGGCGCCGTGAGCGGTCTGAGGATCGGGGAGTTGGCGGGGCTCCAAGTGCGCGATCTCGACTTCTTCACGCTGACGCTCACTGTCCGCCGCAACGTGAACGAAGTGAAGGGCCAGCTCGTGATCGACGAGCCCAAGACCGCAGCCGGACGCCGCACCATGGCGATTCCCACCGCCCTGCGCGACGTGTTGTCCGAGCACCTGCGCAGGCGTCGCCTGACGGCCGCGGACGGCGATTCGTGGCTGTTCCCCTCACCCGACGGGGCCCGCTCCGGAAATCGACGTTTTACGGCCGTGTGTGGAACCCGGCCCGCAAGCGGCTCGGCCTCGACGACCTCACAACCCGGTCGATGCGGTACACGAACTCGACGTCGCTGGTCGGCCACACCGACGTCAAGACCACCCAGCACCGCCTCGGTCATACCGACCCGGCGCTCACGCTGCGGCTCTACGCGCAGCTTCGCCAACCGGGTGACGCAGCCGCCGCGGAAGCCCTCGGCGAGGAACTTCTGCCCAACGCCGAAACCTTGTGTGCGATGAATGTGCGATGGAACGCGGATGCGGCGTCAGAAACCCGCGTTTTCCCTGAGCCGGTTGTCAGAATCGAACTGACGACATCCTCTTTACAAGAGAGGTGCTCTGCCAACTGAGCTAAACCGGCGTGCTTCAGGACAGAACGGTACGCCACTGCGCCGCCTGGCTCGAAGCCGTCCCCTCGAGGAACACCTGAAGCATGAGCTTGGCGAAGTCGAGTGTGTTCGCAATCTCGGGCGGGGCCGCCAACGAGACGTGCTGATCATCAGACGGAACGATGAGGAGAAGGATCGCTCCGGCGAAGAGGCGAGCGACCAATTGCATCAGCGCGAGCCGGGCGAAGTCCACATCCGCTGGGCTGCGACCGAGATAGGTCTCGAGCACGAGCGGACTCAACGCCTCGGCTCCCTGATGGTTCGCCAGAACGGCGAGATCGACGAAGCAGTCATTCCGCGTCGACGTCTCCCAGTCGATCAGCCACAGCCGGTCGCCGTCGTAGATGACGTTGAACTGGTTCGGGTCGTTGTGGCTCGATACGAAGGTCGACGGATCCCACGGGTAGACGGCGCTGATCTCGTCGAGGGCGGCGACGTGCGCGTCCAGCAAACCGGGCGCGACGCGGCCCATCGCCGGCAGCAGCGTCAGAACGCTGCGGATGTTGTGGAGATGGTCGCCGTTGGCAAGGAACCCAGTCGTCTCGTGCAGCGATCGCAGAAGTCCCGCGGTGCCGGCGATCAACGCCTCGGTCTCGATTGGCCGCGCCTCGATGTACGGAAGGAGCAGCACGCCGTTGGCCTCGTCGAGATGACGGATCGGCGGCGCGATACCCGCGTCGGACGCGATCCGCATGTGGGCGTATTGCGACGGGTTGCGCGCCGGGCCGGCATCGCCTTCGAGACGGAGGAACAGGTCGTCGTCGACACGGAAGGTCATGGCGCCCGACGCGCCGCCGGCGACAGATTCGATGCGGGCGTTCGCTCCGACTGCGGCAACTACTGCGTCGCGCTTCGCCTCAGGAATCAACTCGAGCCCCATGGCGCCACCCTCGCCCACCCGACCGAGACAACGCCACCGAATTCAGGCCCGGACGCGCAAAAGCGTCCCCGGAGGGACGCTTTTGGCGAAGTGGGCGTTGCGGTTTTACGAGGCGAGCAGAGCGTTTTCCGCGAGGCGGTCCATCGCCGCTCGCTGAGCGAGGACGCCCTCGACCTTGCGCTTGATGCGCTGGATGGCGTTGTCGACCGCCTTGGTGTGGCGGTTCAGCGACTGGCTGATCTCGGCGTAGCTCGCGCCCTCGACATACAGGCGCAGCACGTCGACTTCAAGCGACGACAAGAGCTGGGCGATCGCGTGCTGGACGGTCTGCAGACGATCCTCGTCGACGACCACTTCGGCCGGGTCGACGATGGCGTGGTCGCGCAGCAGCTCGTCAGCGGGATCGGGCGCATCCTCGGCCGCCGAGGGGCCCGTCGAAATTGTGACGTAGGAGTTGAGCGGCTGATGCTTCTGACGAGTGGCCGCCTTGACCGCCGTGATGATCTGGCGCTTCACGCACAGCTCGGCGAAGACCGGGAAGCTCGCCTCACGGTCGGCCTTGTAGTCACGAGCCGCCTTGTAGAGACCGATCAGGCCTTCCTGCTCGAGGTCGTCGGCGTCGGCGCCCACCAGGAAGTAGTTGCGCACCTTCGAGCGAGCGAAGCGGCGGTAGCGAGTGAGCAGCACGTCGAGCGCTTGCGTGTCGCCGGCCTGAAAACGAGCGACCAAGTCGTCGTCAGTCTGGTTCTCCAGGGGAGCTACAACTTCCACTGCCACGTCCATCTCCAAGAAATCGGGTGTCGGACGGCTTTCCGCTCCCCTGCCGAATCGCCGTGGAGTCTTTGTACGGAAGGGTTTGTAGGAAGTCAATACCGCGGAGCGTGTTCGTGACGCGAAATGACTACGCCGAGCGGCGGATTCAGGGCGAATCGGGCATCCTGACCCGCGCAATCGAGAAACAACTCACCGCGGCCGCCGCGGCCACGTTGAGTGATTCTGTACGCCCAATGCGGGGAATGCTGACGACCACTTCACACCGTTGACGTACCAACCGGGACAAACCGGACCCCTCCGCACCAAGCACCAGGCACACGGGCGCATCGGCGACCGACAGGTCGAACACTGTCTGTGGCGCCTCCGCCGATAGGCCTACGGTCCACACTTCGCGGCTCTGCAACTCCTGAAGCGCAGCCGGCAGACCGGGCACGACGGCGATCGGAATGTGCTCGATGGCTCCAGCGGCCGTCTTGGTGACCGTCGGGGTGACGTGGGCCGCACGATGCCGCGTGAGAACGATGCCCGTTGCGCCCGCCGACTCGGCCGTGCGGATGATCGCCCCGAGATTGTGCGGGTCGGTCACGCCGTCGAGCGCGACGAGGAACGGCTTGATGCCGTTGCGGGTCGTTGCGAGCTGGGTCAGATCCGCTTCGGGTAGCGCTGCGGCACGAGCGACGACGCCCTGGGGCGCTTCGGTCTCGGCGAGGTGATCGATCTTGGACCGTGGCACGGTCCGGATCGGTACGCCCGCTTTCGCGGCGAGTGAGGCAATTTCGTCCAGCACGTCGGCAGGATCGATGCCTTCGGCGAAGAAGATCTCCCGCACAGGCCGTCGGCCGGCTGCGAGCAACTCCCGAACGGAGTTGCGCCCGGCCACGACCTGGCCACCCAGACCACGCTCGACGACACGCGGACGCGCACCAGCATCACGCGCCGGACCACCGCCACCGCGCCGACCGCCGCCACCCGCACCCGGGCGAGGTCGTCCGCCACCTGAGGGACGCGGCATCAGATCCCCTGCACGAGGATCGCAACCGCCATGCAGGCGAGGCCTTCGCCGCGGCCGAGCGCGCCGAGCGACTCGGGCCGCGTCGCCTTGACGGTCACCGGCGCGTCGACCGCGTCCGTCAGGTTCTTCTGCATCTCGTCGCGGTGCGGCGCGAGTTTCGGGGCCTCGGTCAGCACGGTGCAGTCGACGTTGCCGATCTCGAAGCCCGCGGCGCGCACGCGAAATGCGATCTCACGCAGCAGCACCATCGAATCGGCGCCCAACCACTGTTCGTCGGTGTCGGGGAAGTGCTGGCCGATGTCGCCGAGCCCCGCCGCTCCCAACAACGCGTCCGCTACGGCGTGCGCAGCTGCGTCGGCATCAGAGTGGCCCTTGAGGCCCCGGGCGCCCTCGAAGGTGACGCCGCCGAGAACGAATGGGCGCGACGGATCGTCGCTGAAGGGATGAATGTCGAACCCAAGGCCGACCCGGGGGATGTTCGTCATGCCGACAACCACCTTTGCATGGCGACGAGGTCGTCGCGGGTGGTCACCTTGTTGGCGGCCGGCGTCCCGGGCACGGTGACGACTTTGCCGCCGTGGCGCTCGACCAGAGCGGCGTCGTCCGTTGCATCCGGATTGCCGATGTGGGCGTCACGCAACACGTCGCCGCGAAACGCCTGCGGGGTCTGCACCAGCACCAACTCACTGCGGTTCAGCGTTTCCACCACCAGGCCGTCGTGCACGCGTTTGACCGTATCGGGCACCGGCAACACCGGGATCGCCGCCTCGGCACCGGCCTCGACGGCCGCGATCACATCGCGAAACAGCGACGGCGGCGCCAGCGGCCGGGCGGCGTCGTGCACGACGATCACCTCGGCGTTGGTCGGGATGACGGCGAGCGCAGCGCGCACGGTGTCGGAGCGCAACACGCCGCCGGGAATCACCTTGATCTTCGTGCTGGCGAACGCCCAGCGCAGGTCGTCGACATCGGCGGCGGGCGCGCCGACGACAACGAAGTCCGATGCTTCCGCCGCGTTCGCGACGGCGTGGTCGATCAGCCGCTTTCCGCCGAGTTCGACGTACTGCTTTGCGGTGTCGGCTCCGAAGCGATGCCCTGCGCCGCCGGCGCAGACGATCGTCCAGGCCATGACTGCCTAGGGCAACTCGGAGTCGAGGCGCTCCTCGGCCTCTTCCTCGGAAACGCCGATGGCGAAGGTCAGCTCCGACACGAGGATCTGGCGAGCCTTCTGCAGCATGCGCTTCTCACCCGCGGAGAGGCCCTTGTCCTTGTCGCGGATCGAGAGGTTCCGCACGACTTCGGCAACCTGGTAGATGTCGCCGGACTTCAGCTTCTCGACGTGGTTCTTGTAGCGCCGCGACCAGTTGGTCGGCATGCGGGCTTCCTTCTTGCGAAGGACGGCGAAGACTTCTTCGACTTCCTCGTCGTTGATGACCTCACGGAGGCCAACTTCGTCGGTGTTGTCGGCGGGGACCATCAGGGTCAGATCGCCGTAGGCAACCTTGAGGACTAAGTACTCCCGCTTTTCTCCGAAGGCCTCCCGCTTCTCGCGCTTCTCGATTACCGCTGCACCGTGGTGCGGGTAAACAACTTTGTCGCCGACGTCAAAAGTGGGCATGCCTCTCCCAAGACTGGTACCAACAGGGAACGCTTTTCGAGGGTACCGGGTTTTGCTCCGATCCTCCATTCAGAGGATGGACAGGTAACCTGCGCCACGAAATGGAAACCGCTGAGCTCCTGGGCCAGTCCGAACTTTTTCGCTTCTTCGACGACGCTTCGTTGAAGGATCTTGCGGGGCACGCAATCCCGATTCGGTACGGACGCAACGAAATCATCTTCACCGAAGGCGCCACCGCCGACCGCCTCTATGTCGTCCGCGACGGGCGCATCGCTATCGCGAAGCGCGCCTACGACGGCCGCGAGTCGGTCGTCGCCCTCATGGAGGAGGGTGACCTCTTCGGTGAAATGCCGCTGTTCGACGGGCAGCCCCGCACCGCCGAGGCCCGCTCACTCGAGCCGACCGAACTCGCCATCGTGCCGTATCACGCCGTGCGCGACGTGCTCGAGGCCGCACCGCATCTGCTCTGGGGCGTCGTCGAGTTGCTGTCGAACCGACTTCGCCTGACGGACTCGGCCCTCGCGGACTCGATGTTCCTCGACGTGACGGGTCGTACCGCCAAGCGGCTGCTCGAACTCGCCGGCAACAACGACGAGTTCATCCTCCCGATCACGCAGGAGGAACTCGCCGGGATGGTCGGCGCGTCGCGCGAGCGGGTCAACAAGGCGCTGTCTGCGTTCATCCGTCTCGGGTGGCTCGACCAAGCCGACCGCCGCTACCGCATCCTCGACCGACCGCAGCTCGCGCAACGCGCGATGTAACGCGGGGCGTCGCCGCCCCGAGCGGCCGACGTCGTGTAGCTGCCACAACCGATCGGGTACCGCAATGGATGCAAACGAGCGTGCTGTCCTCTTCCTTGTGGGCGCAAGAGCTGGCCGGGGCCTATCCGTCGCTGACTGAGAACCGAACCGCCGACGTCGTGGTCATCGGCGCCGGCATTGCCGGCCTGGTGACGGCGACGTTGCTGGCGCAGAGCGGCCACGGTGTCCTCGTGATCGACCGTGATGTGGTGGGCGGTGTCGCTACCCGCAACACCACGGCGAAGGTCACGGCGTTGCAGGGCACCATGCTCTCCGCCATCACCAAGGCCCGGGGTGTCGAAACGACTCGGCAGTACGCCGCGGCGCAAATCGACGCAGTCGACGGGCTGCGCTCATTGATCGAGACGCTCGGCGTCGACTGCGCCATGACTCCGGCGACCGCGCTCACCTTCTCGTTCGGGACCCAGGCGGCGTACAAAATTGAGGCCGAGTTCGACGCGGCCGCCGACGCCGGACTGCTCGTCACGCGGAATCCATCCACCGATCTGCCTTTCGACATCGCGGATGCCGTCGCGCTCGAGAACCAATTCCATATTGATCCGGCGCGGCTGTGTCGGGCCCTGGCCGAGCGGCTCGGGCCGAACCACGTGTTCGAACGCACGACCGTCGTCGATGTGACGAAGGACGAGCACGAGGGTTGCATCGTGAAGCTCGATGGCGGCCACCACGTCACGGCGCGTCATGTGGTTGTCGCAACGCAGTCACCGATTGTCGACCCGCTCTTGCTCGCCAACCGTTGCAAGCCGATGCAGTCCTACGCAACGGCGCTCAAGACTGCCGCAGCGATACCGGAGTCGATGTCAATCGCCGCCGACGACTTCACCGTCTCGTTACGACCCGCCACCGTCGACGGCAAGCACTATCTGATCTTGGGCGGCAACGGCCACCCGGTGGGAGAACCGAGCGACGCCAGCCGCTGGGACACGCTCGAAGACTGGGCGCGCACGCATCTGGGCGACATCGAAGTGGCGCACAGGTGGGCGACACACGATCTCGTCGCCGTCGATCACGTCCCGTTCATCGGCCGTCTGATGCCACGGACCGAGGGCACGTGGGTCGCAACCGCGTTCGGGAAATGGGGGATGACCAACGCCTATGTGGCCGCCCGCTTGATCCGAGACGCCATCGACGGGAAGGAGGCGCCCTCGTGGGCCGGAGCATTCGACTCGACCCGAATTCGATCGACGTTGAACCGTGATTTGGTCACGGCCGGGTCCACCGCCGTCCAACACCTCGTCGTCGACCGCGTCGAGCGACGCTCCGAGCCGCGTTGCACGCATCAGGGTTGCGTCCTGCGCAAAGACGACGCGCTCGACACCTGGGACTGCCCGTGTCACGGATCGCGCTTCGACAAGGACGGAAAACCACTGCAGGGACCGGCGGTGCGCTCACTAGCGTCACCGCCGTATGACGGCTGAGGATCAATCTGGGGAATGGGACGTCGACCTGGAGCGCACGAACATGCATGCGCTCTTGAGCGACGTGAAGCCGGGCGACAGCGCGGGAACCTACGTCGGAGCGGTGCCGAACGACTGGGAAGAAATCATGTTCGGTGGTTGTGTGATCGGCCAGTCCATCTCGGCCGTCACCCGCGAGGCGCCGGATGGTGCGCGCATCCACTCGTTTCATTCGTATTTTCTGCGCCCGGCGTTTTCGGGCCAGCCGATCAACTACACCGTCGCCGCCATTCGTGACGGTCGCGCCTTCTCGCAACGACGCATCACGGGTTCACAGAACGGCAAAGACGTGTTCGAAGCGATGGCGTCGTTCACGACGGACAACGTCGATAGCCATCTCTACGACTTGCCGCACACGAGCGAGCTGCCGGCTTTGCCCGAACAACCCGACGGCTTCGGCTTGGCTGGCTTCGAAGCGACCTACCTCGGCGCGACCGAACAACGCAACGACGGCACTTACGAGTCGACCGAGCGCAAGTGGTTCCGTCTGCCGATGGACATCGGTGACGACCCGCACCTGCACGCCGCGTACTTCGGCATGGCGTCGGACTGGACCGGGATGGGCTCGATGCCGTTGAACATGGAGTGGGAGTTCAACGGCGGGCCGCCGCCGGTGGCCAGCCTCGATCACGCGTTGTGGTTTCACCGCCCGGCCCGAATCACCGACTGGCATCTCCTCGACCTGCACTCCCTCGTGAACTACGGCGGCCGCGGTCTCATCCGCCTGACGATTCGCGACACCGCGGGACGACTCGTCGCGTCGGCCGCGCAAGAACTTCTGCTGCGGGGTTAGCCGAGGTTCGACTCGACGAGCCGGGCGAGGCCGTCGCGGATGCCCCGAGCGCGCACGGCACCGACGCCGCCAACCGCGTCGAGATCGTCGGCCGACGCGGTGAGCATCTTGGCAAGCGACCCGAAGCGCTCCACGACCGCCTGCACGATGGACTCGGGCAAGCGCGGTAGTCGGTGCAACTGGCGGTAGCCGCGCGGTTCGACCGGCGTGTCGAGGTCGACACCGGTGTGGCCGAGCACACGAGCGACCAACGAAAGCTCGACGAGCTCGTCGTCGGTCATGCCGGCCAACGAGGCCTCGGCGGCGTCGAACGCACCGTCGGCGGCGTAGTCGCGCAACACGAGCAGCCGATCGTCGTCGACGCCGGCAACAAGCTCGTCGAGCTGGAGCAGGACGAGGCGCCCCTCGTTGCCGAGTTCGACGATGCGGTCGTAGATCTCATCCGCGATCCGACGGACCATCTCGGTGCGCTGCAGCGTGAGCGCGACGTCGCGCATCGTGACCTGGTCGCGCACCTCGAGCGCGTCGAGTTGTCCTTCGACTGCGTCGAGGCGGTGCTTGTACCGCTCGAGGGTCGACAACGCCTGCGACGCGCGAGCCAGCAGCGCCGGCGTGGGCTCGAGACGATGCTTGTGACGGCCGCGGTACACCGTGATGATCGACATGTCCTCCGAGACGCTGATCACCGGGATGTCGAGTTGCCGGGCAACGCGTTCGGCGGTGCGGTGGCGGGTTCCGGTTTCCGACGTCGGCACGGTGGGGTCCGGCACGAGATGGACGTTGCCGCGCGCAATGCGGCTCCCGTCGGGCGTGACGACGATCGCGCCGTCCATCTTCGCCAACTCGGAGAGACGCTGCGGCGTGTACTCGGCGTCGAGGAGGAATCCGCCGGACGACAACGCCAAAACGTCAGGCCCGTCGCCCACGACGACGAGCGCGCCCATGTTCGCTTGCAGGATGCGATCGAGACCCTCACGCAGCGACGTACCGGGCGCAACTGCCGCGAGCGCCTCGATCATCACCGCCGGTCGTCGAGACTGCACGACGCAAGATTAGTTGTTACACCGCTGCCCTAAGTTGGCCGCATGACCCCACCTCGCGCCCGCTTCGGCGGCATCGACGTTGTGTGTAGAGACATGAACGCGTCGCTCGCCTTCTACCGCGCTCTCGGGATGGACATCCCCGAGGAAAAGGTGTGGTCCGACGACAACGGCCCGCAGCATGTCGACCTCCACTTCGACGGTGGGGTCGGGTTCGACATCGACACCGAGTCCTTGACGACGGGTTACTCGCCGAAGTGGTCAGGCACCGGATCGATGCTCAGCTTTCGCGTGGATTCACGCGATGACGTGGACGCGCTTCACGACCACATGGTGTCGCTCGGTTACGAGTCGCACCTCGCGCCGTGGGACGCGTTCTGGGGCGCCCGTTTCGCAATCATCGTCGACCCGGACGGCAACCACGTTTCGCTCATGAGTCCGATGGCGGATCAATGAGGAACCGCTTCGTCTCCTTCAGATCACCGATGCGCCACAGCGTCATTCCGTCGACGTCGGGCGTGGCCTTCGGGACGATGGCTTCGGTGAAGCCCATGCGAGCGGCTTCCGCGAGACGTCGCTCCATCTGACCGACGCGACGCACTTCACCCCCGAGGCCGACTTCGCCGCACGCCACGATGTTCGGCATGACGGGCCGACCGGTGTACCCCGACGCCAGCGCCATCGCGACGCCGAGATCGCCTGCCGGTTCTGCGACGCGGACGCCGCCCAGCGCCGACGCGAACACCTCCCGTTCGGAGAGCTTGTAGCTCAGCCGACGCTCGAGGACGGCCGCCAGGATCGCGAGCCGGTTGTTGTCGATGCCCTGCGCGCTTCGCCGCGGCATGGCCGCCTGGGTGTGATTGACCAGCGCCTGGACCTCGACGAGCAGGGTGCGCTTGCCCTCCATGATCGGTACGACACAGGACCCCGCGAGTTCCGGCCGCCGGTCGCCGAGCAATAACTCACCGGGGTCGTCGAGCGCGACGAGGCCGGCCTCGCGCATCTCGAACAACCCGAGTTCACCCGTCGCCCCGAAGCGGTGCTTCTGCGCCCGCAGGAGCCGCAACGCGTGATGGCGGTCGCCCTCGAAGGCGAGGACCGTGTCGACGACGTGTTCGAGCACACGCGGACCGGCCAGGTTGCCTTCCTTCGTGACATGGCCGACGAGCACCGTCGCGACTCCCGACGCCTTTGCGGCCATCACGAGCGCGTGGGCGCACTCGCGCACCTGGGTCACCGAGCCCGGCGCCGACGACAGCTCCGGATCGAACACCGTCTGTATCGAATCAACGACGAGCAGGTCGGGCTGCACTTGTGACACGGCGCCGAGAATCGCGGGCAGTGCGGTCTCCGCGACGATCCAGACCTCGTCGAGTTGGGCCCCAAGGCGCGCGGCGCGCAGCTGCACCTGTTCGGGCGACTCTTCGGCTGAGACGAGAAGCCCGCGCCGGCCCGTCATCGCAAACGACGCGAGCATCTGCAACGTCAGCGTTGACTTGCCCACACCCGGCTCTCCGCCAAGCAACGTGACCGAGCCCGGCACGAGGCCGCCACCGAGCACCCGGTCAAGTTCGGAGACATAGGTGGGCTTGGCCTGCGCACCCGTCGCGTCGACCGACGTGAGCCGCACGGCTTTGGCGGCAGGACCCGAGTAGCTCGCGCCCCGCGGGCCTTCGCTCTCCTCGACAAGCGTGTTCCACTGCTCGCAACTCGGGCACTGGCCGGCCCATTGCGGCTGCGCGTTTCCGCACGACTGGCACTTGTAAACGGTGCGGGTCTTCGCCATCGCTGCAGATCCTACGGAAGGGGTGTCACAGGGCGAACCGGTGTGCAACGCCCACCGTATAGGTGGGTGACGCACACAAAGTCAGGACGGGTGGTGGTGGCCGCGACGGCCGAAGCCGACGATCAGCGCGGTACCGAGCGCGAATGCGCCGATTGCGAGCAGGGCGATGACCTTCGTGTTCCATTGCTTGGCTGTCGCGACGAGTTCGATGCGGTCGCCGAGCTTCGGGCTCCAGGCCGCCTGACCACCGTTGTCGAGGGGCGCATTCGAGCTGATCGAACCGGGCAGCGACACGCCGACCTTGATCGGCAGGGCGTCGCTCAGGGCAGTGCCGATGCGCTGCGCGAACTCCTGGGGCGTGGCGCCGAGCGGCGAGCCCAACTCTTGCTTGAGTTCGTCGTCGCTGAACGCCTCTATGCCTTTGCGCAGGTCGACGGTTCCGGCGAACTTCGTCGTGGTCTTCAGCAGCCCTCGCGACTGGGACAGCGTGAAGTCCTTGAACAAGCCCTTCGCTCCGTCGAGTTCACGCACGGCCTGCGCCGCGCCGGCTGCGGACACAAACTTCTTCGTCGCCACGATCTGCACGTCACCGCCCTTGACCTTCGTCGGCCCGACGACCTTCCAGCCCGCCTTGGTCAGGTCATCGACGCTCAGCTTGCCCTTGAGGTCACCGGCGATGGCCTGCGCTTCGCGGTCGAGCGATACGACCGCGCGCACCGTGCCTCCACCGTTGCTGTTGGCGTCAACGCCGACGAGGAGCGACGCCTTACAAGAGCTGAGGAGAACCAGCGCCGCCGCGGCGGCGAGAACGCGGAGCTTCAACTACGTCGTGCGGACGATGAGCAGCGCGCAAGGCGACATCTTCGTGACCTTATTGGGCACGCTGTTGCTGGTGAACCGGCCGATGCCCTGCATGCCCTTGTTGCCGAGCACCAGCAGGTCGTAGCCGCCGTTGACGGCCTCGGCCACGAGCGCCTCGGCGGGGGGCGCGTCGACGGCCTTGCCGGCCATCTTCTTGACGCCCGCGATCTTCACGCGGGCGAGCGCGGCGTTCACGACCTGGTCGGCCTTGGGACTTTTCCCCGCGCTGAAGACGGTGAGCTTTGCGCCGGTAGCGGCAGCGACCTCGATCGCCTTGTCGACAGCGATGGCCGCCGTAGCGGAGCCATCGGTGCCGACGAGGATGTTCTTGTAGAGACCCATCGGGGTCTCTTTCTACTCGGTGCCGGAGCCTGCGAGTTCGACGGGCGGGGTCTCGAGCGCCGGGATCGTCTTGAACACGATCTCGCCGTTGTCGACATCGATGAGGATCGTCTGACCCGCTTCGAATTCCTTCTGCAGGATCTTCTCCGAGAGCGGCTGCTCGATGAGGCGCTGGATGGCACGACGCAGCGGGCGAGCACCCATCTGCGGATCCCAACCCTTCTCGGCGAGAAGGCTCTTGGCGTCGATCGTGAGTTCGAACCCGAGACCCTGGCCTTCGAGCTGCTCACGCACACGGGCCACCAGGTTGTCGACGATCTCGATGATCTCGGCCTTGGTGAGTTCGTGGAACACGATGATCTCGTCGATGCGGTTGATGAACTCGGGTCGGAAGTGGCCCTTGAGAGCCTCGTTGACCTTTTCCTTCATCCGCTCGTGGGTGAGGTTCTCGGACTGCTTCGAGAAGCCGATATTCGCCTTGCGCAGATCCGCCGTACCGAGGTTCGACGTCATGATCAACACGGTGTTCTTGAAGTCGACCGTGCGGCCCTGGCTGTCGGTCAGGCGACCGTCTTCCAGGATCTGCAGCAGCGTGTTGAACACGTCGGGGTGCGCCTTCTCGATCTCGTCGAAGAGCACGACGGAGAACGGCTTGCGGCGGACCTGCTCGGTGAGCTGGCCGCCCTCTTCGTAACCGACGTATCCGGGAGGGGCACCGACCAGGCGGCTGACCGTGTGCTTCTCCATGTACTCGGACATGTCGAGGCGGATCAGCGCCGACTCGTCACCGAAGAGGAACTCGGTGAGCGTGCGGGCGAGCTCGGTCTTACCGACACCGGACGGGCCGAGGAAGATGAACGAACCCGACGGACGCTTCGGGTCCTTGAGGCCGGCCCGCGTGCGGCGGATGGCCTGGGACACGGCGACGATGGCGTCGTTCTGGCCCTTGACCCGCTTGTGCAGCTCGTCCTCCATGCGGAGGAGCTTGGCGGTCTCTTCTTCGGTGAGCTTGTAGACGGGGATACCGGTCCAGTGCGACAGCACCTCGGCGATGACTTCCTCGTCGACGACGTCGAAGAGGTTGTCCTCGGCCTTGATCTCGTGATCGACCGGAACGCCGGCGGCCTGGGCCGCGGCGACCTGCTCGCGCAGTTCCTTCTCCTTGGCCGCGAGTTCCTTGGCGACTTCGTACTGCTGGGCTTCGATCGCCGATTCCTTGTCGCGACGGACCGTC
Organism: Actinomycetota bacterium; assembly: GCA_048498715.1. Lineage (GTDB taxonomy): Bacteria > Actinomycetota > Acidimicrobiia > Acidimicrobiales > JACCXE01 > JACCXE01. Next base: position 343,199 of record JBEHXL010000002.1, read on the forward strand.
GCGAGCTGCGCCTCGGTGGGCACACCCGGCTTGGCCTTCATGCGACGGATGCGCAGACGGGAGCCGGCCTCGTCGATGAGGTCGATGGCCTTGTCCGGCAGGTAGCGGTCGGCGATGTAGCGATCGGCGAGGTTGGCCGCCGCAACAAGGGCCTGATCGGTGATCGTGACCTGGTGGTGCTGCTCGTAACCGTCGCGCAGACCCTTGAGGATCTCGATCGTGTGGCTGAGCGACGGCTCCTCCACCTTGATCGGCTGGAAACGGCGCTCGAGGGCCGCGTCCTTCTCGAGGTGCTTGCGGTACTCGTCGAGCGTCGTGGCACCGATGGTCTGCAGTTCGCCGCGGGCGAGCATCGGCTTGAGGATGCTGGCTGCGTCGATCGCGCCTTCGGCCGCACCCGCACCCACGAGGGTGTGGAGCTCGTCGATGAACAGGATGATGTCGCCGCGGGTCTTGATCTCCTTGAGCACCTTCTTGAGGCGCTCTTCGAAGTCACCGCGGTAGCGGGACCCGGCGACGAGAGCGCCGAGGTCGAGCGTGTAGAGCTGTTTGCCGCTGAGGGTCTCGGGCACGTCGTCGACGACGATGCGCTGGGCGAGGCCTTCCACGACGGCGGTCTTGCCGACGCCGGGCTCGCCGATGAGCACCGGATTGTTCTTGGTGCGGCGGCTGAGAACCTGCATCACGCGCTCGATCTCGCGATCGCGACCGATCACCGGATCGAGCTTGTGCTCGCGAGCGAGCGTCGTGAGATTGCGACCGAACTGGTCGAGCACCGCCGAGCCGGACGTTCCCTGCTCGGTGCCGGTCTGGCTGCCCTGGCCGGTCTGACCCGCGGCGGCCGCCTCCTTGCCACCGAGGCCACCCGAGCTCAGGAGCTGGATGACCTGCTGGCGGACGCGGCTGAGATCGCAGCCGAGGCTCTGGAGCACCGTGGCGGCAACGCCTTCGCCCTCGCGGACGACACCCAGCAGCATGTGCTCGGTCCCGATGTAGTTGTGGCCGAGCTGCAGCGCTTCGCGCAGCGACAGCTCGAGGACCTTCTTTGCTCGCGGCGTGAACGGCGGCGAGCCGGTGGTCGATGCGCCGGCAGGCCCGATGGTCTCTTCCACCTTTTCACGCACTGCTTCGAGTGTGATCCCGAGGGTCTCGAGCGCCTTGGCGGCGGTTCCTTCTCCCTCGTGGATCAGGCCGAGCAGGATGTGCTCGGTCCCGATGAAGTTGTGGTTGAGCAGCCTGGCCTCTTCTTGGGCCAGGACGAGCACCCTGCGGGCCCTGTCGGTGAATCGTTCGAACAATGCGCCTCCCCTTGGCGGTGGCTGATGTTTCTAAGTCTACGTGGTGGGTGGGCTACTACCCGATCGGTCTCGGTGTAGTGAAATGTGAACAGTCGAGACTGATCAGAAATTCCGTGGTCAGTACGGATGCGCAGAACGCCCGATTTGGACACCCTGGCGTCATGGGACCTCTTCGGGGCCGGTCCATCCGGCGTTTGCTGCTGCTCCTTCTCCTCCCTGGTGGGCTGATCGCGGGCGCAAAATGCACGAATCCGGCCCAAGCGGCGGGGATCCCGCTGCTGGACCAGGCGTCGTTTGCCGTCCGCACTATGTATACGAAGACAACGGCTGATTGCGCCGGAGAAAAAGTCCAAACGGGCCCGATCGCACAGCCAATCGTCGTCGCAGGTATTCGCGTACCCAACTTGGTGACCGTTCCCGTCCTCGTCGACGTGGACGGGAACCACACCGACGATCTTTCCGTCAGCCTCGTTGTCATTCCGGGATCCGCCGTCGGCGCTCAGGACGTCGTTCGGCTCACGATCGCCAAACTTCCCGGTGCGCCCTCCAAGATGCTCGCCGAAGTGATCATGGCGCCCGGTGGCGCCGGAAAACCGCGCGTGCGGTTCGGATACAACGGTTGCGAGGACGGCGCACCCGGCACGTTCGTCGCCAACATCACCCGGACAGTCAACGGCAACACCACCAAGCTCGACCTCAACGCCCCGACCATTCAGTCGTCTCCCTCGAGCCTGAAACTCATCGGTGGCGCGTTCGACGACCCGGGCGCCAACTCGTCGAATCGGCCCAACCCGGTCGACATCAGCGTGCGGATGCAGCCGGTGCCGTCCAGCATGCACGCCGTCGTGACGATGGTGGGCTCCGACGACTACACCGCCGTTCTCACGCCCAACGCGGCGACGAAGCTCGGCGTCGACCTGTTTCGCAAGCAGGGCGCACAAACGATGTCGCTGACCGGCACGCTCGACAAGGCGACTCCCGGGGATCTGACCGTCAAGTACAACCCGTCCAAGATCTTCTACTCGGCCCCGTCGGCGTTCACGGCCATCGATCTGAACCTCGAATCCTTCACGCCGGCAACGGGCGTCACCGACACGTACAAGGTCAACCTCACGGGGGTGCCCAAGACGGCGACGATCAACCGCAACGGATCGGCGATGTCGCTGGTATTGCCGAGCGGCACTTCGATCGCCACCACGAAGGTGAGGTACTCCTCGTGGGCGGGTGACGGAGCGCCGGGCGCCCTCACCGTCCCAGTTATCGACCGAGCGGGCCATCTCGCTCAGCAGTACCTGGCCGCGAACGTCGACCTCGGCGGGTTCATCGCTGAGACAAAGGTGCTCGGTCTCTCGGGCGCCAACATCGACACCGGCGACCCGGTGAAGGTCGGGCTCGACCATCCGGCGGCGCCGTTCTACATCGACGCCCAACAGCGCTCGCTCGAAGCGACCGATGGCTGCGCGACCTGTCCGCTGCGCTTCGTGAACCGTCATCTTCAGACGTCGATCCTGAACATGCCCGACGGGACCAACGTTTCGTACTCGCCCAAGACCGGAATCTTCAGCTACTCCGGCAAGGGCGTGATCGGGACACTGCACACGCGGCTCGAGTCCTCCCGCGCGCTGGTCGACGACGCGAACATCGCGCGGCTCACCCTGACCAACGTGCCGTCGGGCCTCACCGGCCGCATCGACTCCAAGGCCAAGACCTTCACCGCTGCAGTCACGACCGGCGCTATCGGTGCCGTCGAGGCGCAGGTGACAAGTGGGCCCGACGAGCGGCTACCGAGCGGCCAGGACGGAATCCTGCTGAACGACCACGCGGATCACTACGTCGCCTTCGTGCGAGTACAGAACCTCACGAGCACGACCGTCGGCTGGGGCGACACCCAGTCGGCCACGGTCTCGCACACCGCGGCACCGTTCGTCATGCGGGTCAACGCCGACGATCCCGACCTCGGCGCTGGCAAGGCGTTCACCGTCGACGGCACCATCACCAAATTGCCGTCGACGGCCCACGTCGAATACACGCCCACCGCAACCAAGTCGACGTTCAGGTACAACGGTTCGGGCTTGATCGACGAGGTGCGGTTTGTGCTGCGCACCGCGACCCCGTTCGATCCCGACAAGGGAACCGACACCGCCAAGATCCTGGCCCGGCAGGTGCCCAGCGTGACGATCGAGACCGACGAGGTCGCGCACACGATCAACGCATTCGTGCCTCCGGGCATCATCCTCGACCCGGGTGACATCGGTGGCGAAATCGGCGGGATCACAGCGCCGGCCACGGCGACGCCGACGTCGGCCTCCCCCCTCTCGAGCGCCAAGCTCATCATCGACAACACGCCCAAGAAGGTCGGGCTCATCTTCATCGAGGTGTGCAAGGCCGACTCCTGTGCACTCAGCGAACCCGTGTTCAACCCGACGTCGACGACGAGCCAGCCCGACCGGGTGTGGGTCATCGACCGCACCGGCCAGTACGACGTGCAGGCTCTCGTGCGCGGCTTGTCGTCGTTCACGGCGACGATCGTCAAGGACGCCGATGAAGGGTTGCAGTCGGCGGCCGTCAAGCTGGATCACGACGCCGGACCGTTCGACGTGCTGACCCTCGCCGACAAATCCAAGACGATCACGGTCCAGGGGCCGAAGAACGACTTCGGTCAGGGCACGGTCTTCAGTCACACGTACAACTGGCTCGAGGTTGTCGACGTGAAGGCGCGCGACCTGCCTCAGACCGTCGAGCTCGCCTACGACCCGATCCTCGGGAAGGTGGACTACACGGGTTCGGCGAAGGTCACCGATCTCGACGTGCAGTACTCCAAGAGCGGTGACGGTCAGATGGTTGTCGGGCGTGCGCCGAAACTGCACGTCCACATCCATGACCTTGCCCCCGGCGCGCACGTCACTTATGCGACCGACGGAAGCCTCGACTTCTCGCTCGACACCGGCGGTGTGCCGATCGGACACATCGATCTCGAACTACTCAGCGACCCGGGCATCCTCACGCGGGAGGCAATCGCTACCAACGAGATCACGCGCGGGATCCGCGACGGACTGATCATGTGGGACCTCCACCGGACCGAATACACCGGTGGCCTCAACCAGCAGGGACAGCAGGTGCGCCGGATTCACGGTGGATCGACCGATCCGCTCGAGGATCCGTACGCGATCATCGTGCGCGTCACGAACCTCACGCACTTCGATCTCGCGAAGGCAACCGACGAGTACACCACGGCGCCGGACATGCGGGACATCCTCCAGGCGACGCTGAGCCGCTTCAACCAGCGCAAGAACATTGCTGTCGAGGTCCGTCGCGACAACGTCGACAAGCGTTGGCCGCAGATCTCGAACGGTGAGCTCGCCATCCTCCGCGACGCCGAGCCGATCGCCGGCTGGACAGACCCGCAGAACGAAAAGACCTACTTCAACGACGAGTACTTGAAGATCTTCTACAACTCGCCGCCCACATCCCTTGGCTTCCGATTCGCCAACCGCTACGGCACGAACAAGAAGCAGGCGTGGGTGGACGTATGGGGCAACCAGGACGGTGGCGCCGTCAACGTCGACACGAACTTCGCTTCGATCACATGGCTCGGCTCCGACGTCTTCCCGATTCCGGCTGGTCCCGAGACCGACCCTGGCGTCGCGATGTGCATCTCCGTCGACGTGTTCTCGTGCGCTCCCTCGCAATACGACGCCGAAAGTTGGAAGGACTCACAGACCGCGGTGTCGCTCGAAGTGAACTCACCGGTGTACCTGCATGTCGACGTGTTCCAGGGCAACACCGAAACCGACTTCGCCGGCCACATCGAGCGCGTGCTGCGCGGCGGCACCGAAGGCAAGGACACCGGCATCACCGACGTTGCAAGTACTCACGTCTACCTCGACACCGACAACTACGCGATCGACGGAATGTTGCAGGTCCTCGAAGACGGTGATCTCCACACGTACATCAACGCGCCGAAGAACACCCGGGCCGACGGGCGCTCGGTCGACGTCGAGGACATCGGCGTGAACGATGGCTTCAACTTCGGGCAGCTGATGTGCCCGGCCGGGTTCACGGCCGAGGTGTGGGTCTGGCCGCAGTACCTCAGCGTGTCGGACGACTTGTGCACGCGGTCGGTACTCACGAACAAGACGCAGGATGTGATCCATCGAGGCGACACCGGCAAGACCGTCGACCTTTACGGGTGGAGCTTCGTCGACGAAACAGTCGACGGCGCCAACAACCGCATCATCGGCACCAGCGTCACCTTCAGCGACCCGCGCATTGTGGTCACGAGTTGGGCCTGGGTCGGCCCTGGTCACATTCGTGTCACCGTCGACGTGCCGAGCGCGGTTCCGACCGGCGGCTACGCCATCACCGTCGGCAACCCGAACACCGGCGACGACACGCAAGTGACCAACGACGCTCCGTCGGCGTGCGCCTGCAAGTTGAACGTCACGTAGCCCGAAACAATTCGGGTCAATCTGCTCGGCGGGCCTAGCCTCTTGCGTAGTGGCCAACATCCTCGATGCCATCGATCTGCCGTGGCTCTCGAATGGGTTGGCGCGCACGGAGGCTCGGCTCGCTGAAGCCGTTGTGGCGGACGATCCCTATCTCACCGAGATAGCCGGTTACCTGATCAAAGCCGGCGGCAAGCGCATGCGCCCGGTGATGACGATGATTGCGGCGGCTGCCGGAGGCGCCGAGGTGAGCGACGATGTGATCACCGGTGGTGTCTCCGTCGAACTCGTGCACATCGGATCGCTGTACCACGACGACGTCATGGACGAGGCCGACACTCGACGCGGAGTTCCGTCAGTCAACGCTCGTTGGGGCAACCTCGTGGCGATCCTGTCCGGGGACTTCCTTCTCTCGCGAGCGTCCGAGTTGGCTGCCTCCCTCGGCACCGAGGTCGCCGGTCTTCTCGCAAACACGATCGGGCGCCTGTGCGAAGGCCAGGTCGGCGAACTCAAGACGGCGTTCTCCGTCGAGCGGTCCATCGCCGATTACGAAGCGTCGATCAACGGCAAGACGGCGTCGTTGCTGTCGACTGCGGCGCGTATCGGAGGCATCGTTGCCGACCTTCCCCGCAACCAGATCGACGCCCTCACGACCTACGCCGACAACTACGGCATGGCGTTCCAACTCGTCGACGACGTGCTCGACCTGGTCGCTACCGATGAGGAGCTGGGCAAGCCCGCGGGTAACGACCTCGTCGAGGGCGTGTACACGCTGCCCGTCATCAAGGCGCTGGCCGATCCGGAGATCGGTGCCGAACTCGCGCCGCTGCTCGGCGGTGTCATCGACCAGCCGACGCGCGACAAGGCCCGCGACATGGTGCGGTCATCCGACGGCATCCAGTACACGATCGATCGAGCGCGCGACTTCGTCGTCCGTGGCGCCGACGCAATGGGTGCACTGCCGTCCAATCCCGCGCGTGACGCAATGACTCGCTTGGGCGACGTTCTGCTCGACTCGATCCCCCGCCGCTCCTAGTCGGACTCGAAGGCTTCGTTGGTCGTTTGCGACCCCACCGAGGCCACGATCGACCAACAGCCGTCGTGAAACTCGTCCTCGAACATCTCGACGGGCTCTCGGAGTTCGTCGTCAACGAGACCGGCGCCACGCCGGTCAACGAGACCGAGGCGATCGTCGAGATCGACGATGCGCGCCGGGCCCTCGAGTGGCGCACTGTCGTGGCGGCGTACGAGTCGCTCGTGTTCGACGTAGGTCGCCCCCGCACGCTGATCTCACCCGAACATGTCGGCCGGATGGCCACACACGTCGCGCGCCTTCCGTCGAAGTTCTCGTCGTTTCGCGTGAGTGCCGCCGGCGCCGACAGCCCCGAGCTCATGCGATTGCGCGAGGCCTTCGCCGCGGCGACGGGGCTCGTCGACGATCCTGACGACGGCGAGTTGTTGGTGCGGCTTCGCAAAGCGACCGGCGGCGGCTGGGAGGTCCTGCTGCGCTTGACGCCGCGACCGTTGTCAGCGCGCGCGTGGCGAACCGAACGCTACGAAGGCGGCCTGAACGCGACGATCGCCGCGGCGATCGTGCAGGCGACGAACCCGTACCCCGAGGACCGCTTCCTCGACATGATGTGTGGCTCCGGCACCTTGCTCATCGAGCGGCTGATGGCGGGCCCGGCTCGCGAGGTCGTCGGTTACGACATCGCGGCGCATGCAATCCGCAAGACGAACGAGCACCTCCGCAACGCGGCCATCCGAGGCGCCAAGGTGAAGCTGCACAACCAGGACGTCCTGCGCGCCGAAGGCGCGTTCAACAAGATCGTCGTCAACCCGCCGTGGGGCACGTCGGTCGGCAGCCACGAAGAAAACGCGACGCTGTACCCCGAACTCCTTCGCGCCGCGTGGCGCCTCTCCGGCGGCGCCGGCGGGATGCTCTGTGTGCTGACCCACGAGATCAAGCTGTTCGAAAAGTCACTTACCAATCCGAACTGGAACCTCGTCGAAGAGCACCGAATTTTCCAGAAGGGACACTGGCCCCGCCTCTACGTTCTGATCTCGTGAAGGTGCTGGGCATCGAGGTCGACGACGCGCTGGTTGCGCAGTGGCGCGGTTGGTACGCGCCTCGGGTGCAACCGTTCTTCGTCGAGTCGACGAAAGGGTTGCCCAAAACGCTCGGCGGAACGTTCACGCCGGAGCTGCGCGACACGTTCAGGAAGTGGAGCCCGAAGAACCGCGGCAAAACCGTCGTCTGGTACGACGCCGTTACCGCCGAACGCGCTGGGCTCGCGTTTCACTCGCCAGAGGATGCGGTGCAGTTCGTCGTCGACGATGGGCTGCCGAATCAGGGCGACCACGAGCTCGTCGGCTTCGCCCATGGCAGCGGGCCCAACTGCTTCGGCGCTGTCATGGGTGCGGCGGGCATCGAAGGAGCGCAGGACAAGTGGATGCAGATCAAGCCGTTCAGCACGTGGCTCGAGTCAAACTGCCGACGGGGCGGGCGAGACGACGACCCCGACACGGTGTTGGTGTGGCGCTCCACGGCGACCGGCGATCCGTTCCACGCCGCGCTGACCCTCGGTGACGGTTACGCGTTCGAGAAGCCGTCGCAGTGTTGGTGGTCGCCGCGCTACGTGACGACCGTCGCCGAGATCAAGCGGGTGACCCGCATGAACGGCATTCGCCTGGAGCGCTGGCGGCTCGCATAAATCCAGTCGACGGGTACGACGCGCATTCGTACCCTGCGATGCGCTGCACGACGAGCGGCCACAACGGTGTACCGGAGTGGTTCCGCGTGTTCGTCGGCAGCTTTGGCTAACTGGGTTCGACTCCCATCTCATACGCGTTCCTCCGGCTGACCACCCAGCGACGCGACGGCTTTGCGGGCTTCGGGCCTCCGCCGTCGTGCCGAGGTCGGCCGGAGGCTCGCACCGCAACGGTGATCAACATGTTTCGACGGCACGGATACGTAATCGGCTACTCCCCATACGACCGCGACACCGCGGCCCGTCGCATGCGACTGGGCAAGCGTTACGTCGTCAGCGCGTGGCAGTGCGGTCTGCTGTTCCACCACGGCGCGCTCGTCGCCACGCTCGACGCCGGAAGCGTCCGTCGTTGGCGCCGTGGATTTGTCCTGCGCACCATCGACCTTCGTCCGTGGATCCTGACTGCCCCGACGCAGGAGATCCCGACCGCCGACGGCTTCACCGTGAAGGTGACCGTCGCCGGCCGCGCCCGCGTGATCGACGCACCCGCCTTCGTCGCGGCCTCGCAGAACGTGCACGAGGCGCTCTATCTCGCCATCCAGATCGCGCTGCGCGAAGTCATCGCCAGCGCGACGCTCGACCAGCTGCTGGCTGCACGCAGTGAACTCGGCGCACAGCTGCTCGCCGCCGTACGTGGTGTCGACGGCCTTGGTGTCGATCTCGACGCGCTCGAACTGAAGGACATCGTTCTTCCGGCCGAGCTCAAGCGGGCGCAGGCCGAGGTCGCCATTGCCCGCGCCGAGGGACTCGCGTCGCTCGAGCGCGCACGCGGCGAGAACGCAGCGCTGCGCAGCCTGGCCAACGCGGCGCGGCTCGCCCAGGACAACCCGGCGCTTCTGCAGCTGCGACTGATCCAGCAGCTGGGAGCCGCGCCGGGCAGCACGGTCGTACTCGGCAACCCGCCGCTGACGGCGTCGTAACCGGAACCGGCGTTGTGGCTAGAAGACTTCTGGCCGCAACGCCGGGAACGGCAGGACGTCGCGGATGTTCTGCGCGTCGGTCAGCAGCATGACGAGTCGGTCGACGCCGATACCGAGGCCGCCGTTGGGCGGCAACCCGTATTCGAGGGCGCGGATGTAGTCCTCGTCGACTTCCATCGCTTCGTCGTCGCCACCCGCCTTCTGACGGGCCTGCGCCTCGAAGGTGTTGCGTTGCTCGACGGGGTCGATCAGCTCGGTGAATGCGTTGCCCAACTCGCGTCCGGCGACGATCGGTTCGAAGCGTTCGGCGTAGCCGCGACGTTCGCGGTGATCGCGGGCGAGCGGCGACGTTTCCTTGGGATGGTCGAGCACGAAGACCGGACCCCACAGGTTGGTTTCGGTCGTCTTCTCGTAGATCTCGACGAGCAACTTGCCGGCGCCATAGCTGTCCTCGATCGGCACACCGTGCTCATTCGCCACCTTGCGCAGTTCTTCGATGGGCATGTTGATGTCGAGCCGGACGCCGATGGACTCTTCGATGAGGTCCTCCATCGTTGCCCGCTTCCACGGTGGCGTGAGGTCGAGGTCGCGTCCGCCGTAGGTGAGCTTCGTGGTGCCGCACACCTCCATCGCCAAGTGCGCGACGAGTTCCTCGAACAGCACCATCATGTCGTCGTAGTCGGTATAGGCCTCTTGGAGTTCGAGCATCGTGAACTCCGGGTTGTGGCGCGGCGACAAACCTTCGTTGCGGAACACGCGACTGATCTCGAAGACCTTCGTGAAGCCCGCGACGACAAGCCGCTTTAGGTAGAGCTCGCTCGCGATGCGCAACTCGAAGTCGGTGTCGAGCGCGTTGAAGTGCGTGTTGAACTTCTTGGCCGTACCGCCACCGGCCGTGCTGTGGAGCACCGGCGTCTCGACCTCGATGAATCCACGGTCTTCGAGGAACCGCCGCATGCCCGAGAGAACCTTCGAGCGAGCCAGCAATGTGGCGCGCGCGCCTTCGGTCACCCAGGTGTCGACGTAGCGCTGGCGGTAGCGCAGGTCCGGGTCGTTGATGCCGTGCCACTTGTCGGGGAAGGGGCGCTTTGCTTCCGCGAGCAGCACCCATTCACTGACCTTGACCGACAACTCGCCGGTGCGGGTCGCGACAACTTCGCCCTTCGCCCCGATCCAGTCGCCCAAAGAGAGCCGGCAGAAGTCGGCGAACTCGGCGGTCCACGCGTTGCCGGCGAACAGCTGGATGCGTCCGGTCGCGTCGTCCAAGGTGCCGAACGCCAACTTGCCTTGCTCACGGCGCAGCATGAGTCGGCCCGCGATCGACACGGTGATGCCGGTTTCGCCGCCCGCTTCGAGCGAGCCGTACTTCTCGCGCAGATCTCCCGCGGTAGCGGTCTGTTCGAAGCGGTACGGGATGCTCATAGAACGCCAAAAGCTACTTAGGACGGCAGCGAAACGAGAACCAGGTTGCGCGTGTATCCCGTGGCCCCGCCCGTCGTTTCCGTCGTCGTGTGTTCGGATGTCGCGACGCGCATGCCCAGATCGAACGAGAACGTGTCGACGGCGTCGGAGGTGATCGTCGACTCACCGTCGTCGAGGACACGGTGGCGGGTGACGTCGATGCACCGCAGCGTCCGCCCGGCGATCGTCACGTCGCGAACCACTTTGAAGGTGACCTTTGTCGTGAGACGCAACGTCGTTCCGCTCGCGTCGCACTCCGACTTGGTCACCACTGATCCCCCGTCGATGACCTTTCGGGGCAGCGAGGCCGACTTCGGCCCCCACGCGCACACGCCTCCTGTCAGCGAACTACCGACGAGCCACAGTCCGTCCGCGTCGTACCGCTCTTGGTATCCGCCGCCGTTCCTGGGTGACCCGTCGGCGTTCGCCTCCACCACGTTCACGGTGTCGGGCGCGGGGGCCGACAACCTGAAGTAGGTGTCGCCGTCGCTGCCGCGACTGCCGTCGTCACGCGTGATCGTCTGGTGGAACTCGTAGTTGCCGGGAGCCGGGAACGCGAGCTTGTCCGTCGGCACCGGTTCGCGCGACGTCGTACCCGTCGTCAGCAAGTACGTCGACGACGTCGTCGTGCCGGGCATCGGCTGCGACCCGTCGTTCGACGTGGTCACGGTTGTCTCCGAGCGCTTGTCCGAAGGAATCGTCGGGGACGTGACCTTCGTGCCGTTGGGCTGGGTGACGTACGAGCCGTCGGCGAGGGTGATGGGCGTACCGCCGCGATAGCCAGGCGCCGATCCGGCGTCGGGCGCAAGGTTGTAGATCGTGAGTTTGCGGGGGCCCTTGCACGCGCTCACGGCGAGCGCGGCGACGAGGACCGCAACAATGACGCGCGCCGAGCGCCGCACTAGGCGTTGCGCTCGTAGATCAGCCGCAGGCCGTGCAGCGTCAGCCAGGGCTCGTGGTGTTCGATGGTCTCGGAGAGCCGCACGATGGGGCTGCTGAGGCCACCGGTCGCGATGACGGTCGCTTCACCGAGTTCGTCGAGGAATCGCCGCACCAGCCCGTCAGTCTGCGCGACGTAGCCGTAGATCGCACCGGACTGAATCGACTCCACCGTGGTCTTCCCGATGACATTGCGGGGTTCGACGAGTTCGACGCGACGCAACGCCGCCGCACGATCGAACAACGCGTCGAGGCTGATCTCGATCCCCGGAAAGATCGCGCCGCCCATGTACTCGCCGGTCGCGCTGATCGCTTCGATCGTGTTCGCCGTACCGAAGTCGACGACGATGGTCGGCCCGCCGTACAAGTCGTACGCAGCGACGGCGTTGGCGATGCGGTCGGCGCCGACTTCACGCGGATTGTCGTACAGGATCGGCATGCCGGTCTTGGTGCCCGGCTCGAGCACGACGAGGTTCGCCTGGGGGGCGTACCGCTTCGTCATCTCCCGCAGGTTCGCCGTCACGCGGGGTACGCCCGATGACAGCACGACTCCTTCGATGTGCTCGTCGAACTCGATGTCCTGCAAGTTCAGGAACTGCGTGACGAGCAGCGCGAGTTCGTCGCTCGTGCGCTCGGCGTTGGTGGCGACGCGCCAGGGCTGCAACAGCTCCATTCCGTCGTACAAGCCGATGACCGTGTTGGTGTTGCCGGCGTCGATGGCGAGGAGCATCTAGCGAATCTCCAGATCGAGGCCGAAGTCGAACACGGGCGCAGAGTGTGTGAGCGCGCCGACGCTGATCACGTCGGGCCCGCCCTCGGCGTAGACCCGAATCGTCTCGAGGTTCATGCGGCCGCTGACTTCGACGATGGCGCGACCCTCCACCAGCGCGACCGCACCGGCGATGGCATCGGGCTTGAAGTTGTCGAGCATGATCATCTGGGCGCCCGCTTCCACCGCCTCGGCCACCTGTTCGATCGAATCGCACTCGACTTCGACGGTGCGCGCCGGCCACGCCTCTTTCGCTCGCTTGACCGCGTCCGCAATCGACAGGCCGGCACGATGGTTGTCCTTCACGAGCACCATCTCGCTCAGGGAGCCACGATGGTTCCGGCCGCCACCGGCACGCACGGCCGCCTTCTCGAGCGCACGGAGGCCCGGCGTCGTCTTCCGGGTGTCGAGAATCGTGACGCCGGTTCCCTGCACCGCGTCGACGTAGCGCGAGGTGAGGGTCGCGACACCCGAGAGATGACTGAGGAAGTTGAGCACCGTCCGCTCGGCTGTCAACACGCTGCGCAGGAAGCCGTGCAGATGGCCGACCGTTTCGCCGGTCTCGACGAGCGAGCCTTCGAATGTCTCCCAGGACACATTGATGTCGGCGTCCACCTGTCGGCAGGCTTCCTCGGCACACAGTGTCCCGGCGATCACGCCTCCTTGCCGAGCGACGATCGCAGCGTTCACACGCGCGCCAGGGTCAACGAGAGACGCCGTCAGATCACCCATCGGCGTGAGGTCTTCCTCGAGCGCGATCGCGACGGCGCGACGAACGGCGTCGATCGGCGGATGCAGCGAGACGCCGGTCACGAAATGACCAGGCGGCAGCGGTAGTCGGTGCTCGTCTCGGGGAAGTCGGTGCGTGTGTGCGCGCCACGGCTCTCCTCACGCGCGAGCGCTGCGTCGAGCAACGCGTACGCCACCGTGAAGAGGTTGTTGAGCTCGAGCTCGTCGTCGCGCAAGTACGAGGGAATCGCCGCGTGCAGACTCAACAGTTCCTTGTCGGTTGCGGCAAGCGACTCGGCGCTGCGAAGGACGCCTGCGCCATGCGTCATGGCTCGCTGCAACGCATCGCGAATCTTGTCCGGACCGAGCGACGCCGGTGCAACCGCGCGTGCGATCTCGGGCCGATCGATCTTGCGACCGCGGATACCGCCTTCTCCTTCGAGCACGGCGCGCATCGCACCCGTGGCCTCCGGGGTGAGTCGGCCCGCGTCGATGGCTTCGATCACGCGGGCGGCGAAGACCATGCCGTCGAGGAGCGAGTTGGAGGCGAGCCGGTTCGCGCCGTGCACACCGACGCACGCCGTTTCGCCTGCGGCCCAGAGACCCTCGACCGCGGCCCGACCGTCGAGGTCGGTGATGACACCACCCGACAGGTAGTGCGCAGCGGGTGCGATCGGCAGCCAGTCCTTGGCCGGGTCGAGGCCGACTTGCTTGAGGGTCTTGTTGATCGTCGGGAACCGCTCGGCGAATTTCTCGAGGCCGGTCGCATCGAGCCACAAATGGTCGACACCTTGCTCAGCCATCTTCGCCTGCATCGCACGGGACACGACATCGCGTGGTTGCAGTTCGTCGACGAAGCGCTCGCCGTCCTTGTCGCGCAACAGCGCGCCGTGCCCGCGCAACGCTTCGCTCAGCAGCGGCCGCGGCATCGCCGGGTGATGCAGCGCGGTCGGGTGGAATTGCATGAACTCGACGTCGGCCACCGGCACACCGGCCCGCAACGCCATTGCGATGCCATCGCCGGTGGCCTGCTCGGGATTGGTCGTGACGGCGAAGAGTTGGCCGGCACCGCCGGTGGCCAACAGCGTGTGCTTGGCGCGCACCTCGACGCGGTCGCCTTCGGGGGTTCGGGCCGTCACGCCCTTGCACGTGCCGCCCTCCATGATGAGGTCGACGGCGAGCCACTTCTCCATGACTGACGCCGCGGTCTGCTTGGTGGCATCGACGAGCGCCCGCTCGATCTCCATGCCCGTCGCCGCACCGCCGGCGTGGACGATACGGGCGACTGAGTGACCGCCTTCGCGAGCCAGCAATAGGCGGCCGTCGGTGTCGCGATCGAACACCGCACCGAGGGCGATCAGCTCGGTGACGCGCTTGGGGCCTTCGTCGACGAGCACACGGACCGCGTCGACGTCGCAAAGCCCGGCTCCGGCGGACAGGGTGTCGGCCAGATGCAGGTCGGTCGAGTCCTCGTCGTCACCGAGAACCGCGGCGACGCCACCCTGGGCCCAGCGCGTCGCGCTCTGCTCGAGCTCGCCCTTCGTGAGGACACCGACGCGCAAGTCGATCGTGGCGGCGCGCACGGCCGCGCTCAGTCCAGCGACGCCGGAACCAAGTACGAGCAGGTCGAGATCGGCCATGTGCGAATAGATGCTGTCAGACGAACGACAGCGACGTCTTATTGCGCGGCTTCGAGGGCCACGTTGTGCGGAACGGGACGGTTCATCTCGTCCACGTGCACGACGCGGGGCGTGAAGTCGGCAAGCTCGGCGTCTTCGAAATCGGCATAGGTGATGATGATCACCTTGTCGCCGGGGTGCACCAGGCGGGCGGCCGCACCGTTGAGCGTCACCTCGCCGGGGTTGCCGACGATCGCGTACGTCTCGAAGCGTGCACCGTTGTCGATGTCGACGATCGTGACCTGCTCCCATTCGAGAATGTCGGAGAGCTCCATCAGCCGCGGGTCGAGGCTGATCGACCCGATGTAGTGGAGGTTCGCGTCGGTGACGACGGCACGGTGGATCTTGGACTTCATCATGCGGCGACGCATTAGTGAGCAACTCCTAGGTTGTCGAGAAGGCGCGTCGTGCCGAACTTGGCAGCGACGAGAAGACGGGTTTCGGTTTTCGTGACGACGGCCTCGGCGTAGTCGAGGGTCGCCCGGGGTTCGGCGTTGACGATGTCGGCGATGACTCGGGTCGCATTGGCGACGTCAGCGGCACCTGCCTGCAGCGCTCGGTACAAGACGGTTGCGGCGGCGCGGTCTTCGGCGCTGAGGTACACATTGCGCGAGCTCAGCGCGAGTCCGTCGGGCTCCCGCACGATCGGACACGGCACGATGTCGATCGGGAAAGACAGATCCTCGACCATGCGGCGCACCACTTGGAGCTGCTGGAAATCCTTCTCACCGAAGAACGCCTGCGACGGACCGGCTGCGTTGAACAGCTTCGCTACAACCGTGGCAACACCGTCGAAGTGGCCGGGACGCACATCGCCCTCCATGCCTTCGGAGACGCCGGCGACGTGGATCGAGGTGAGCACACGTTCGCCGTACATCTCCTTTACCGACGGGTGGAGGATGTAGTCAGCGCCGTGCTGGGTCGCGAGCGCGACGTCGTTCTCGAACGGACGCGGGTAGCGCGACAGGTCTTCGTTCGGACCGAACTGCAGCGGGTTCACGAACACGGTGAGCGCAACGACGTCACACGCCGCCCGGGCGGCATCGACCAGCGACGCATGGCCGGCGTGCAGCGCACCCATCGTCGGCACGAGTCCGACGGTCTTGCCGTTCGCGCGCTCGGCGTCGAGCGCGGCGCGGAACTCGGTGATGGTCTCGATTACTTGCACCGGGCCAACTCCTCGGCCGACGCGATCAGCGCCTCGTGCAACGCCTGATGCGATTCGGGCACGACCGCCCGATGCCGGTCCACCGTCGCGCGATCACCGCGCGCGACCGGACCGGTGAGGGCAGCGGCCGCACCCATGTCGGCGACGTTGTCAATTGCGCCCCGAGCGAGATCCAGATACGCGTCGACCGGCACGCCGTCCTCGGCGGCCAACTGCTCGACGAGGCCGAGCACCGTGGTCACGTAGTTGCCGGCCACGCAGCACGCCGCGTGGTGCCGAGCACGCGCCTCGGCATCGTCGGGCAGCGTGATCGCACGCCCGCCGAGCGCGTCGACGATCGCCCGACCGACCGGATCGCTCGCGGCGTTGAGCGCGAAGTTGCCGTGGTCGAGCAGACGACGGGCGCCGGTCTCACCGTCAGGCAGCGCCATCATCGGATGCACACTCGCCCGACGGGGATGCGGCGCCAGCACGTCGAGCCCGAGTGAACCGCTGAGGTGCACGACGGCGCGCGTGTCACTCGGTTCGATCGCGGCTGCGACCTCGGCGATCACCGCGTCAGGGGTCGTGATGAACAGCACGTCCTCGCCGCCCTCGACTGCGCGCCACCCAACTTTCGTGAGGGCGCGTTGCACAGCAGTGCCCGCCCGGCCGAGGCCGATCATACGGAAAGAAGGTTTGCTCATTGGCTCGCATTCCGGCCCCTGACGGGTGCCGTTCGCTCACAAAAACGGTAGCAGCCTTCTTTTGGTGATGTTCAGTCGCCCCAGGGGCGGACTGAACATCACCAGATGGACTAGGCGGGACGCGCTTCGGGGACTTCGTCGCCGCCTTCGGCGGGGTCACGGCTCGTGCGGGCATCTTCGCCGGCGAGTGGTTCGAAGTCGTGAGCCGTCGGCTCGCTCGGCGTCTTGCCGCCCATCGCGGCGTCGTCGATCTCTTTGATGTCGTCGCCGTCGAGGTCGGGCGTGGTGAGTGCGCTGACCTGCGGATTGGTGAGGTCTTGGTCCTTGGGGTCGTCAGGCGTTGTGTCCATGCGGAGGCAGTACCCGCTCGAGCCACAAACGTTGCGCGTCATTTAATAAAGGCACCGCAGCGGCAAAGTCGACCTCGTCTCGCGGCCGTGACCCTTTGGCCTTGTAGCCGAGCTGCAAATGCGGGGCGACGTAGGGGATCCCGTCCGCCGTGTGTTCGATGGCCTCGTCGATCGGCATGGTCACCGATGGATCACGCCGATACGCGAGCAGCCCGTCCTCGATGTTCTCGATGAGGATCTCGAGCGTCCACGGTCCGCCCGCGGAGCGTTTCGCCCAGAGTTGATGCTTGGCATCCGGAAACGGCCCGTCGCTCCATTGCTCGAAGCCGCCGGGCGACGGAAAGTAGAGCTCCCACCCCACGAGCTGATCCCGTAGATGGTCCGCGTCGGACCGAGCGATGATGACCTCGAGGTCGTGGTGATGACGCACTTCGTGGCCGACAAACAATTCGATCGCCCAACCACCGGCGACGGCCCAAGGTCCGGGCCAGCCGGCGAACCACTCGACCGTGTCCGCTGGCCCTACCGTCGGGTCGAAGTCACCCCACAACGACGGGACCTTCCAGATGCCCGACGTGTCGAGTGACGGGAGTCGTGCTGCGAGCGCGGCAGGCGCGACTTCGCGAAGGGGTTCGACGACAAAGGCGCGCTGGTCCCAGAGAGGATGCGGCACAACCAGGTCGGGTTCGTCGACGACAAGATCGCCGACCATGATCACGTCGGCGTCGAGGGTGCGCGGGCCCCAGTGCTCGGTGCGCACTCGCCCAGCCGCCGCCTCGAGTGAACGACACAGCTCCAACAATTCGCGCGGGGACTTGGTCGTCTCCAGCGCGATCACCATGTTCAGGAAGGCGCCCTGGTTGTCGGGGCCTCCGACGGGTTCGGTCTCCCACACCGACGACTGGTCGATGCGATCGGGCATGGCGTCGATTGCCTCGCGGAGGTACTGCTCCCGGTCGCCGAGATTCGAGCCCAGCGCGATGTAGGCCCTCACCGGGTGACGTTGAGGCGCACGCCCGACGACCTGATCTCGTAGGGCACCGGTGGTTCGAGCTTGCGCACGACCACGTCGACCTCTTCGAGTCGTTCGTCGACGGCGAGAACGGCCTCGCCGATGAGCAGCGCGAGTCGTTCGAGCAGTTCGCAGTGCGGTCCCTGGATGACGGCGACCGCGGCGTCGACCACGGCGCCGTAGTCGACCGCGTCCTCGAGTGCGTCCGAGATCGACGCCAGCGCCATGTCGTAATAGAGATCGAGGTCGATCTCGAAAGGCTGAGCCGTTTCCTTTTCCGTCGGCAACACGCCGTGGATGCCGAGGACGCGCAGCCCGCGTACCTCTAGGACCGACACGTCAGTGCTTGCCGCCTTCGCCCCGCAGCGTGACAACCTCGAGCACCGCCGAGACGAGCTCGCGACCCGTGGCCGTGAGCTCGCGCTTCGCAAGGTGCTCGATCACGGTGACGGTCTGCGGACCGTTGTCGGTGTTGCCGTTCCAGAGCAGGTAGCCGGCCACGAGCCCGAGGAGACGATCGCCGACTTCTTCGCCGTGCACGAGCAACAACTCGCCGCGGGAGAGCCAGGCGCGCAGCTGCTCGTAGATCACGGGCAGCGAGTCACGCGGATCGTCGTGGGCACCGAAGGGGACGTGCGACGCCGGAATACCGAATTCCTCGTAGGCCGCCATGTTGTGCGGAGACGGCAGCACCGACACGACGCGGGAGAAGCCGTTCTCCCGCAGCCAGATCATTTCTTCCTGGCGGCGAACGCGGCGATGGGACCGGCCATAACCACCAGGGCGCTCAGAGATCGCGAGGCGATCCTTGATGATCCAGGTGAAATTCCGGGGTTGGATACCCGCGGCCCACTTGCCCTTCAACTGCCTAGCTCCCCAAGACTTCTTCGCACACGACGCGCACCGCAGCCACGGTAGCGGGCACATCGTGTACACGGACCATTCCGACGCCTTTTGTTGCGGCCCAGACCACGCTGGCAATGGAAGGTTCGAGACGGTCGGAGGCATCCGGGAAGGTGCCATCGGGGTTCGGCGTGAGTTGTCCCAGAAACCATTTTCGACTGATTCCGACCATTACCGGATATGAAGTAGCACAGAATTCATCTAAATGCGTGAGTAATTCGATGTTGTGGGCGACGGTTTTACCGAACCCGAAGCCCGGATCGATCCACACCTCCGCAATGCCGGCCGCGGCGCCCGACGCCGCCCGGTCCAACAGAAAATCCCGCACCTCGGCCACCACGTCGTCGTAGTGAGGGTCGGCCTGCATGGTCGCTGGGTTCCCCTGCATGTGCATCGCAACCCAGCCCGCGCCGGTTTCGGCGGCCACCGACCACAGCGACGCGCTCACGTCGTTCACGAGCGTTGCTCCGGCATGTACGGCGGCCCTGGCCACCTCCGCGGTCATGGTGTCAATCGAAAGCCGAACCCGACCGGCGAGCCGTTCGATGACCGGAACCACGCGGGCCATTTCCTCGTCGACTGACGGTTGCTCGGATCCGGGCCGGGTCGAGGCACCTCCGATGTCGATGACATCAGCACCTTGCTCGATCATCTCGAGGCCGTGAGCGACGGCTGCGTCGATGTCGAGGTACCGACCACCGTCGGAAAAAGAGTCCGGCGTGACGTTGAGCACGCCCATCACCAATGGGCGACGGCTCACCGGCGGCCGAAGAGGATGGTGAAGGCCTCGCCGCGGGTCCGCTCGTCGTCCCGGAACAGGCCGCGCACCGCCGAGGTGACCGTCGTGGTGCCGGGCTTGCGCACGCCGCGCATCGCCATGCACAGGTGCTCCGCCTCGACGACGACCATCACGCCCTTGGGCTGCAGCGACTCGTCGATCGCAGCGGCGACCTGAGTAGTGAAGCGCTCCTGCACTTGGAGGCGCTGGGCGTAGCCGTCGCACAGACGAGCGAGTTTCGACAGCCCCGTGATGCGGCCCTCGTCGTTCGGGATGTACGCCACATGCGCGGTGCCGAACCACGGAACCATGTGGTGCTCGCACACCGAATAGATCGGGATGTCCTTGACCATGACCATCTCGTCGTGGCCGGCCTCGAAGGTGACCTGGAGATGGGTCGCCGGGTCGATGTCGTTGCCGCCCGCGATCTCGGTGTACATCCGCGCCACTCGGGCTGGCGTATCGCGCAGGCCGTCACGATCAGGGTCCTCCCCGATCGCAAGCAACAACTCGCGCACCGCGGCTTCCGCGCGGGACTGGTCTACGGCCATGCGGCCAAATTAGTGGGGCAGACGGATCAGGCCGTAGCCGGACGGGCCCGGCGCAGCGCACCCGACGGAGCGGCGGCACGACGCTTGGCCCCGTTCGCAGGAACCGCAGCCGGCGAACCGGGCTTGGGACCCGACGACTTCTTCTTGGCCGCCGCGCGACGCGGCTTCCACGTGCCGACCTTCCCCAGGATGGCGGCAAGGTCGTCGCCTTCGAGGGTCTCCTTCTCCATGAGCGCCTTCGCGAGCTCGTCGAGCGTCTTGCGATGCGTTTCGAGAATGTCGCGTGCCTCTTCGTGGGCATGATCGATCAGCGCCCGGATTTCGGAGTCGATGCGAGCAGCGACTTCGTCCGAGACGGTCGCCTGGTGACCCATGTCGCGACCCATGAAGACTTCGCCGCCCTGAGAACCGAGCTGTTGCGGGCCGAGGGCGTCGCTCATGCCGTACTCGACGACCATGGCCCGGGCGATGCCCGACGCGACTTCGATGTCGTTCTGCGCACCCGTGGTCGGTTCGCTGAAGATCAGTTCTTCAGCCGTGCGGCCGCCCATGAGCGTGGCCAGACGGTGCTTCAACTGCGAACGCGTGGTGATGTAGCGGTCCTCGGTCGGCAGAGACAGCGTCCAGCCGAGAGAACGACCGCGAGCGACGATCGACACCTTGTGCACCGGATCCGCGTGCTCGAGCACGTGGCCCACGAGCGTGTGACCGCCCTCGTGATACGCGATCACGAGCTTCTCTTGGTCGCTCATCACACGGGTCTTGCGCTCGGGGCCGCCGATCACGCGGTCGATGGCCTCTTCGAGCTGGGCCATGCCGATCTTCTTCTGGCCGTGACGGGCCGCGAGCAGCGCCGCCTCGTTCATCAAGTTGGCAAGGTCGGCACCGGTGAAGCCGGGCGTGCGACGGGCCAACACGTTGAGATCGATACCGGGGCTGAGCGGCTTGTCCTGCGAGTGCACCTGGAGGATCGCCTCGCGGCCGACGAGGTCGGGCTGGTCGACAACGATCTGACGGTCGAAGCGACCCGGGCGCAGCAGCGCCGGATCGAGAATGTCGGGACGGTTCGTGGCGGCAATGAGGATGACGCCGGTCTTCGACTCGAACCCGTCCATCTCGACGAGCAGCTGATTGAGGGTCTGCTCGCGCTCGTCGTGGCCACCGCCGAGGCCGGCACCACGGTGACGACCGACCGCGTCGATCTCGTCGACGAACACGATCGCAGGGGCCGACGCCTTGGCCTGCTCGAACAAGTCGCGGACGCGCGACGCACCGACGCCGACGAACATCTCGACGAAGTCCGAACCAGAAATGGAGAAGAACGGAACGCCCGCTTCGCCGGCAACCGCCTTGGCCAACAGGGTCTTACCGGTGCCGGGAGGACCGAAGAGCAGCACGCCCTTGGGGATCTTGGCCCCCATGGCCTGGAACTTGGCCGGCGACTCCAGGAATTCCTTGATCTCCTGGAGTTCGGCGACCGCTTCGTCGGCGCCCGCCACGTCGGCGAAGGTGACCTTCGGCGCGTCCTTGTTGACCTGCTTGGCGCGAGCCTTGCCGAACTGCATGACGCGGTTCCCGCCGCCTTGCATCGTGTTGAGGATGAAGATGAAGGCGCCGATGATCAGCACGAACGGCAGGAACGTACCGAGCAGGCTGAGCCAGACGTTGGTCTTGGTTTCCTTGGTCTCGACGTCGATCTTCGGCTCGGCCTTGAGCAGCGTGGTCGTGAACTCGTCGGAGTACTCCGCCGGGAACTTCACCTCGAACTTCTTGCCGCTGGTGTAGACGCCGTTCGCCTTGCCCGACCCGTCGATCACCTCGACCGACTTGACGCGCTGGGCGGCCACCTCGTCTTCGAACTTGGTGAGGGAAATCTTTGTGCGCGACGGGCTGGAGTTGAAGACGGTCGTCAGGACCAGCAGCGCGATGATGGCCAGGACGACATAGATCCCGGCGCCGCGGAGAACTCGCTTCATAGTGCCGTTGAGATTACCGGTCCCCGAGACACGGTTTTTCCTCAGGACAGTTACGGCTTGGCAATACCTACGAAGGGGAGATTCCGGTACTTCTCGGCGTGATCGAGGCCGTAACCGACGACGAATTCCGGGGGAATCTTGAAGCCGACGTATTTCAGGTTCGGGTCGTCGCGCTGCAGACCTTCTTTGACGAGGAGGGCGCAGACCTCGAGCGAGGCCGGACCGCGAGCCATCAGGTTGCGGCGCAGATAGGCCAGCGTCAGGCCGGAATCGACGATGTCCTCGACGACGAGGACGTGACGGCCGGTGAGGTCGGCGTCGAGGTCCTTGACGATCCGGACGACCCCGGAGGACTTGGTTGCGGCGCCGTAGGAGGCGACGGCCATGAAGTCGAACTCGACGGGCAGGTCGATCGAGCGGGCCAAGTCGGCCATGAAGACGAAGGCGCCTTTGAGTACGCCGACGAGCAGCGGCGGGCGCCCGTCGTAGTCCGCGGTGATGTCTTTGCCCAGCTCGCGGATACGGGACTGCAGTTGCTCTTCGCTGATGACGACTTGCGTCACTTCGTCCACGTCGCCGAAACGTAGTTGGTCGCTTCAGGCGCGGACGATCCGAAGCCGCTGATTTCGCCGAGCGACCGATACGCCCGCCACCACGTCGGCGGCTTTCGCATCACCTCGTGCCACGGCGAGCACCCGGTCGACTGCCGCCGCGTCGGGCGGATAGCCCTCGAGGTGATCACGGAGCCAGGCCCGGATCACCCGTCGCGCGAGGGCCACCGGTGCCGCCGCGAGGGCGACGGCGTCGGTGGGATCGAGCGCGGCCGCGAGCTCGTCGAGCAGCGCCACTTCCTCGGTGGCGTGCGCAGCGAGGCGACACAGCAGCGGGACAGGATCACGCCGGCCGATGTCACCGAGGAACGGCAGCAGCTCGGCCCGTACCCGGTTCCGCGTGAACGCAGGGTCGGCGTTCGACGCGTCGATCACGGGAGAGAGGTTTTCGCTCGCGCACAGCGCGTGCGTCTCGGCGCGCCGAATCCCGAGCAGAGGCCTGCGCTGCGGTGCGCCGATACCGCGTACGCCATCGAGGCCGCTTCCCCGCAGCAGGTTCAGCAGCACCGTTTCAGCCTGGTCGTCCGCGGTGTGGCCGGTGAGTGAATCGGGCGGCAGCACGGCCCGTCGCGCGGCGCGCGCCCGCGCCTCGAGGTTGGGACCCGCACCGACCTCGACGCGCTCGGACACGAACGCGGCGCCGTACCGAGCCGCAGCGTCGCGCACGACGTCGGCTTCGTCGGCCGAGCCCTCACGCAGACCATGGTCGACGTGGATCGCCGTCGCGCGCAGCTCGGCCTGCGTTGCGAGCACCAGCAGCGCGAGCGAGTCCGGTCCCCCGCTCACCGCGAGGTCGACCGCGCTACCCGGAGGCGGAAAGTTGCAGCGGGCCAGCAACCCGACTGATCCAGACGTACGGGTCGCGGATTTCGTCGAGCGTCGGCAGGTTCTCCGGCGCTTCCCACACCCGAGCCAGCAGCGACGGGCCACCGACCGCCTCGACGGCTTCGATGAACCGCTCGCCGGCTTCGTACTGCTTCATCTTCGAATCGAGTCCGGTGAGTTGCGACACGAATCGTGTGATGGCGGGCTGACGTTGGTTGCGACGTGCGTGCAGCGTGTCCGAGAAGCGCTTGGCGCTCGGCACGTGCTCCCGACCGGCTCGGTCCATGGTGACGTCGCCGTGGCCCTCGAGCAGGCTCATCAGCCCCTGCGTCTTGAACAAGGTTTCCCGCTGCTCGGGACCGGCGAGTAGCGCAACGAGGCCGCCGTCGTCGAGCGGGTTGTTGCCGGCCCGGACGGCTTCGACGGCGCGAGCAAGCGCGTCGAGAAATCGCTTGGGATCGACGTCGGCGACGCTGAGAGTGGCGTCGATCAGCCCACGGAAGTACTCC
>JBEHXL010000003.1:0-317472 GCA_048498715.1 Actinomycetota bacterium
CCGCACTCAACGCGTTCGCCCTCGCCTTCGAGGGCCGCATGTTCCCTATCGACAACTAACAAACGCCAGTGCCAGTTACACCGTTATCCCGACAGTCCCCTTGGGCGCAAAGGCAGCGATGGGGTTCTTGAACAGACACGAGGAGAATGGCTGTGGCGCTCGTAACGCGATCGCGGCGAGGATGATGGATTGCCATAACAACGCGATCGGCGTCAACCTCGGGCGGGCGCTCTTGAAGTCGGGGGCGACAAGCGACAAGGACATAATGCGCTGGGTGTCCACCGTTGTGTTTTCAGGCGGTCTCGGTCCACGACGGAGGGGTGTGTATTGGCTCGCATGAAAACGGCGCTGGCCCTCTTCGCAGGCGTCGCAATTCTTCTTGGCCTCGTATTCTTCTTGCGGTCAGACCGTGACAAGTCGAGGGTGCTTGCCTGCGAAGTCACGACCAAGGGCATCGAGTACCGGCGGAAGGTCCCGGGCAGGGAGCCAGAGCAAGGCGAGGCTGGCGAGGTGTCGTCTGGCCACCGCTATGTGAGTCCTTCCGGCTGTGTTCCTTGCGACGTGTCGCTGATCCAGACCGGGGACACAATGAAGAAGCGACAACTTCCATGCCCGCTTACGGATGCGACAGAAGTGCCATAGCGAACGGAACTAGGGGCGGACGTTGGCTGCACTAACTGTTTATCGGCTTAAGTCGAATGTTGTGGAGGACCCCGAGGACTGGGATTCATTCGTTGACTTCGAACAATGGGGCGGCCGAATGTCGGAGCCTCTCGATTCGCAGGGCGATGGATTCTCCGCTCGCTTATTTCCAGTTGAAGGCGAGCCCCACGAGCCGCGTTGGTTGCCTCTATTACGCGCTGGATTCGGGGACCAATTCGAAGTCGCGAATCAGGCGGCCCCAGGCGCGCTCCTGATTGTGCGAGTTGAGCACGGCGGCTCGCCCGCCTTTTTCGCGTTCACATTTGGCGTTGGCCGCTTCCTACTAAAGGACGAGGCGTTCGTTCGAAATTTCGGGCTTCGAGTTGCTTTGAATGCGATCTTCGAAGGTGATCTCGGAGAGCCGGACTTCGATGCATCTCGCCTGCGCTCGGTCACGTCCCGCCGACCAAGCGCGAACACGCTTCGTCAGCAGGGCCAGGCCAGCCGCGACGGTGCCATTGACGCCTTCGACCTCGACCTTGAACGCGATCTGCTCGCCGGCGTTGCTGGTCGCCCGCAGTCAGACGAGCACTGGGGATCGCAGCTGTCCGGCTCCAACGCACTCCACCTCAACCGCGCGATCGAGTTCAAAGACCTCGGAGCGCTCTGCTCGCGTCTTTGCGCTGCGCACGAGAGCCACGACTACAAGCAACGGTTCTCATGGATAGACGACGTGAGTCGGGTCGAAGACCCACAGATCATTGACCAACTTGAGGCAACCGTCGTCGCCCTGCTTCAGGCAGAGCAGGTCGACGACCTTGACTTGTCGGTGCCGGAGTTTGTCGAGTGGAGTCGTATAGATCGATTCAAACTCCCATACGCGCAGAACCCACCGGTACTGCATCCCGAGGCGCGGCTAGTTGACTACCTCGGCGCCGTGAAGCTGCGCAACGGCGATCTGAACGGACTGACCAGGAAGCTGCTGTCGAACCATCGGGTGGATGCGATCGATGCCGACGGTCACCGTTCCTATTCGTGGCCCGTCTGGCGATGTCTGAGCGGGACGATCGACCTCAACGGAACTTCTTATGTCCTGGATGACGGTGACTTCTTCGTGGTGAGCGCGAGTTACGTGCAAGCACTGAACGATTACATCTCTTTAAACATACCGATGGCTGACGTAGCTCTGCCCGTGGGCCTTGCCAAAGAGGACGAGGACGAGTTCAACGAGTTTGCTGCGAAGTCTGCCCACCTCCTCCTTCTCGACAAGAAGCTTGTCCATGCGGACAAATTCAAGACCGCTGTGGAACTGTGCGATCTACTGGGAGTCGACAAGCGGCTGATTCACGTCAAGCGCAAACTGGGATCCTCCACGTTGAGTCACCTTTTTGCCCAGGGTTACGTGTCGGCCGAACTGCTGCTAACGGACCAACAATTTCGAACTAGAGCGGCGGACGTCGTCGCTGCCGCTAAAGGCAACCGGCCTGACGACTGTGCACCTCTTGAGGGGGACGTCGACTTCATCTCCGAGCATGGTTTCAAGGCTTCGGAGTTCGAGATTTGCTTCGCGATTATCGCCGACTGGAAGGGAATGAGCCTCGCTGAGCGCCTGCCGTTTTTTAGCAAAGTGAATCTGAGACGAGTTGTCGCGGAGCTTCGAAAGATGCAGTTCAAAGTGAGCCACTCGTGCGTTCCCGCGCTCGTTGCCGCGGAGCGTCCGAACGTGTGATGCACCCGGTTGACGCATGCGGCCCGCTCCGGACGCCGTAATCCCAACCCCACAACAGCCCCACGCGCGTTGCGATCCGCGCCTGTCCGCCGTCGTTCGAGCACCCCGTTGACCTGCGAATTGGAACGACGGCGAACGCCTACGGAACCTCGGGTGGTTGCTGCAAAGCCCTGTACACCGGTTCGATTCCGGTCGCCGCCTCCATACGTAGCTGCGAATCGGTCCTCTCGGCTCACGCCTAGCGTGCGTCGGGAGGACCTTTCGTTTTCTGGAGTATCCGTTGCAGACGTTCTTGCCCTATCCCGACTTTGCCGAGACGGCGCACGTGCTCGACCGCAAACGGCTCGGCAGCCAGCGGGTCGAGGCGATGCAACTCTTCAACGCGTTGACGGTTCCGGGCCACGGATGGCGGCACCACCCGGCGGCGAAGATGTGGCAGGGCTACGAGGAGGCCATCGTTCGCTACGTGCTGATCATGTGTGAGGAGTGGAGCAACCGCGGCTACGGCGACACGGTCGCTGCGAAGATCACGCAAAACGCTGCGGAGCGACTCGGGCTGACGAACATCCGATCGCAAGCCCAGTTGGCCCGTGCGAAGAAGCTTCCGCCGTGGCTGGGTGACGAGGCCTTCCACCGCTCACACCAGTCGAATCTCATCCGCAAGGACCCTGGTTACTACGAGCCGATCTTCGGCGCGGTACCCGACGACCTCGATTACATCTGGCCGGTCACGACGTGAGGATTGCGTTGCACGACTGCGCGGCTTGCTCCGAGTACTGCTGAGTCGCCGCGGCGTCGCCGGCCTTGATGGCGTCGCTCATCTTCGCGAACGCGTCCGCCACGGGCTGAAGCTTGGGGTCTTTCACAGCATCGGTCGCGAGGTCCGCGGCCATCGTGAAAATTTGGGCGCGGATCTGCGCAGCGTTCATCGCTCCCGACTTCTGGGCGTCGACGACCTTGGCAAACACGGCGCAGGTCACTTTCGCGTCCGCCGCGCCCATGTGGTTGTCCACCGTCTTCTTTGCCTCGGAGCAACCGCTCGTCAGCAGAGCCACGCAAGCAAGAACGAGCAGGCGGCGCATCAACCGAAGTGTGGCAGGACCAAGGAGCCGTCCTCGGTCAGAGTGAAACCGGGGTTCCACCCGATCTCCCACAGGTGACCGTCGGGGTCGGCGAAGTAGCCCGCGTACCCGCCGTAGAACGTGTCGGCGCCGGCCCGCGTGATGGTTGCGCCGGCGGCGGCCGCATCGGCGAGCACGGCGTCGACTTCTTCGCGGGTGCGGACGTTGTGAGCCAGAGCGGTGCCGCGGAACCCGTTGCCCGCCGTATCGACGCCCGCGTCGTCGGCAAGCTTGTCGCGACCCCACAACACAAGAGCCAGCCCGCCGGCTTGGAAGAACACCGTCTCCTCGACTTCTTGACCTTCCCAGCCGAGCGCCTCGTAGAAGCGACGGGCACGGCCGACGTCGTCGACACCCAGAGTGATCAAACTCACGCGCTGTTCCACGCCCACCAAGCTACGAGGGTCAGTCGTCGGCGATGGCGTACTGCGAGAACACGTTGATGTTCAACAGGCCGCCCAGACCGATCACTCGCAGGAACGCACTGACGCGGCGCGCCTTGCGCACGACGCGCAACACGACGCCCGCGATGACCAAGGCAACGAGGGCCAGGCCGACCGGGGACACCGAGGAGCTGCCTCCTGACGACGACTTGCCTGTGGCGGACCGGTTCGTCGACCTGCCCGCGATTTCGGACGGCGGCGTCGTCACGACAGTGGTCGGGGTCTCGGCGACAGTTTGTGGCGCGGTGTCGGTCTTCGCCGCTGCGGCGGTGCGCGCCGCGGCAGTCGCGGGCTGCGGTGCAGGTTGCTGACCAGGCGGTGGCGTGGCGGCAAAGCTCGACACCGTCCAGCCGAGATCCTTCATGATCCCGAGTGTCGCCTGACCGATGTTGTGTTGGGTCTCGCCGCGGCGGATCATCGTCGTCATCAGCGAATCGGGGTTACCGGCGGCGTAGTAGTTCTCGTCGAGGTGCATGAGGCTGCTGTGCGGCTCGAACGCTCCCGACGACATGCGCGGCGGGTTGCCTGACGAGTCCCTCGCATTGCCGGCCCACACCACGTCGTTGTTGCCGAGGGCCGCGCGCAGCGTCGAGACCACGTTCTCGACCGGATGCTGATCGACGAGCAGCGTCCCTACTCGGGTCATCAGCATGCCGTCGAGCAGGGTCGGGCCCGGCGCGCCTTCGCCGTTGTTGGCGCCGAACTCGACGAGACCGCCGTTGCCCTTGTGCGACGAACTGTAGAAACCGATGCCGTGGGCGATCTCGTGCAGCGTGATGCTCATCATGTCGACGATGCCCGGCGTGGCCGCTGCGTAGGGATCGAAGTTCCAGCGTTCGCGGCTACTGAGCGTGAGACGGATGTCGTCCTGTGACGGAGCCAGGTCGGTGCCGGCCCGTGCGTTGGCAAGGGCGACGGGCACCCAGAACCCGGTAGCCGGGTCCATGGCGAAGCTGATCGGTTCACTCGCGGCGGCGACGTACTGAGGCAGCGCTTCCCACGAGATGTCGATGACGACGGGGACCGAGGTCGCCACGTGCTGGGCCCACTCGTCGAGTGCGGCCTGGATGGCCACTCGTGCCGGGGTCGGGACGTTGGCGGCGTAGTTGGCGATGAACTCCGAATTGCCTTCACCGTCGGCGTGCATCGCCGGCGCTATCAGCGTCACAAAGCAAACCGCGACAGCAGCAAGAACCCGCGCCCCGATCCCTCATAGGTGGACATTGTGGCCCAAGCCAGCGGGCAAACTGGAGTCACGACGAAAGCTGGGGAGCTATGAGTTGGAAGTCACGATTGCGCCATTTGGCGCGTCACGCGCCGGACAAAGGCGACCATGAACTCGCGTTCTGGCGAGAGCGAGTGGCGCAGGAGGGCGTTCTGCGAGGCCCGCACTACCCGAACATCATGATGGCCCAGTTCGGCCTGAGCCCCGAGTTCTTCTTCGGAAAGGCCGTGCTCGACGTCGGTTGTGGCCCGCGGGGAAGTCTCGAGTGGTGCGCGTCACCGTTGCGGGTAGGTCTCGACCCGCTCGCCGTTCGGTACCTCGAACTGGGCGTCGGTGACCACGCGATGGATTACGTCTCGTCGGGCGCCGAAGCGATGCCGTTTCGCGACTGCGCCTTCGATGTCGTCACGAGCATGAACTCGCTCGATCACGTCGATGATCTCGACGCGACGGTCCGTGAACTCGTGCGCGTGATCAGGCCGGGCGGCTCGCTCCTCCTGGTCACCGCAGTCGGTCACGAACCGTCACCAACCGAACCCACCACCTTTGGGTTCGAGGTGGTCGACGCGTTCGTCGGCATGACGGTCGTCACTGCCGACCAGTTCGAGTTGAAGCACCAAGCGGTCCACGCGTCGACACTCGCTGCGGTGCCGTACGACGACACGCGTGGATTTCACGAAGGCGTATTGCGCGCCCGCCTCGACAAGCTCTCCTGAAAGGCCAAACTGTCCGCATGCTCGATCAACTCGAACGTCACGCGCAGCATCTGCCGCACTACACGGAACTGCGTCTGCACACGAACCACAACAAGACGATCCAGATGATCGGTGGCAACGTGGTTGCCAACTCGGCGTCGTCCCGCGGTGGCGTGTCGGCCCGTAGTTATGACGACGGGGCGTTCGGGTTCTCGGCGTTCCCGTCGATGAGCGACGATGCCGTGCCGGGCGCGATCAAGGCGGCGGGTGCGAACGCTGCGCTGCTGGCGCGCCGGGCGCCGCTGAACAAGGGCGACTTGCCCGAAGGCAAGGTCGGTACGGGCAGCTTCGACTATCGCTCGACCAAGGCGCCGCTGACCGATGCCGAACAGCTCGACGCGATCCGTCAGCTCGACAACTACCTCCGCACCACCTACCCCGATCTCGCCAACATCGACGTGAACCTGCAGTTCCTGGCGATGGAGAAGGGTCTCGCCAACTCACTCGGAGCGCTGACCTACAGCTACATCCCGCGCACGATGGTCGTGGTGCGCATCGCGTACCAAGCCGACGACGGCGCCGTCGAGGTCTACGACGGATTCGGCGGCTTCGGTGATCCGCAGGAACACCTGACCGATGTCTCCTCGATGTACGGCCAGGTCGACGAGCTCTACCGGCGGTTGCGCGACAAGGCGGCGGGCGTGTTCGCCAAGCCGGGGGAGCACGACGTCGTAATGGACAGCCGCCTTGCCGGCATCCTCGCCCACGAGGCGATCGGCCACACGTGCGAGGCCGACATCGTGATGAACGGGTCGGTCGCCGGCGACCACGTGGGCGACGTCGTCGCCAGTGAGAAGGTCACGCTCGTCGACTACGCCGAGCGCGGCCCCGACGGCAAGGGCGGCATCGCCATTCACGTCGACGACGAGGGCGTCGAATGCAGGGACGTCACCATTATCGAGAACGGCGTCCTCAAGACGTTCCTCCACTCGAAGATGACTGCCCGTGAGTTCGGCGCCGAGCCCACCGGCAACGCACGCGCCTACCAGTTCGACGACGAGCCGCTCGTGCGTATGCGCAACACGACGATCGCTCCCGGCACCGACAAGCTCGAGGACATGATCGGCGACATCGAACACGGCTACTACCTCATGCGCCCGACCAACGGCCAGGCCGACTCGACGAGTGAGTTCATGTTCGGCATCGGCATGGGATACGAGATCGAAAACGGCAAGATCGGCCGCGCCATCCGCGACACCACGATTTCCGGCGTCGCGTTCGACATGCTCAAGACGATCACGCACGTGAGCGACGACATGACGTGGGCCAACGGCGGCATGTGCGGCAAGAAACAGCTCATCCCGGTCGGCATGGGCGGCCCGGCGGTGAAGTGCAAGATCACGATCGGAGGCCGCTAGATGTCGACTGTTCTCGATGCAACCGCGGGTGTCGAGGTCGCCGACCGCGCCGTGAAAGCGGCGCTGGCAGCCGGAGCCGACGGCGCGCAGGTCGTGCACGTCTTCGACGAGTTGTTCGAAGTCACCTACGACAACAACGACATCAACATGGTCCGCACGACCGTCGACGACCAGGTGTCGATGACCGTCTTCGTCAACGGCGCCAAGGGGCAGGCTTCGTTGACCGGTCGATCCAACGACCTCATCGAGCAGGCCGTCGGTGAGGCGGTCGCCGCCGCACGCGCCGGCATCTCCGATCCGGCCAACGCGCTCGTCGAAGGCGATCCCACCCCGCTGCGCGAAGTCGGCGACCGCGAGCCGCAGCAGGAAGCCATGCTCGACGCCGTCACGCGCCACCAGGCCTTCGTGCGGGAGAACTTCCCGGCGATCACGCTGCGCGAGCCGACCCTCGAGTTCCACAACCGCTGGCGTTCGTTCGCGAACAGCGCGGGCCTGCAACATCAGGAGCGTCGCGGCAGCTACGCGATGTCATCGATGTTCAGCGCGCGACGCGGGATGGAGCAGACGTCGTTCAACTACACCGGAGCGGCGAGCGTCTCGCTCTTCGACGAGCTGCACAACGCCGCCACCGTGAGTCGGCTCCTGGCCGCGACGGTCGAGTCCTTCGATCCGAAGCCGGTGCCGGAGACCTTCGTCGGCGACGTGATCTTCACACCGGACAGCGCGATGACGTTGCTGAACGCGGTGCTCACGAGCATCACCGGCTACGTCATCATGCGCGGCACGAGCCCCTTCCAGAACAAGATCGGTGAAGCCATCGCCGACACTCGGCTCACCGTCACGAACCGCCCGAGGTCTCCGGAGTTCCCGCTGGCGGCGAGCTTCGACGGTGACGGTGTCGATTCGTGCGACCTGCCGGTCATAACGAACGGCGTGCTCGACAACCACCTCATCGATTGGTACGTGAGCCGCAAACTCGAACGGCCGATGACGTGCGGGGTAACCGCGCTCGACGTCGCTCCCGGTGATCAGACGTTCGACGAACTGGTTGCCAACACCGAGCGCGGCATCATCCTCGGCCGCTTCTCCGGCGGCATGCCCAACCAGCAGCTCGACTTCAGCGGGGTGGCGAAGAACTCGTTCTATGTCGAGAACGGCAAGGTGCAGTTCCCGATCGCGGAGACGATGATCGCCGGCAACTTCGCCGAACTGCTCACGTCGATCCGAGCGATCGGGTCGGAGTCGATCAACTACGGCGGCCACGCCTACCCGGCGCTGGCGACCACCGGCGTCACGATCTCGACGAAGTAACGGTTCAGTCCTTGTAGTGCGCGCCTTGCGCGCGCTTGCCGCGGAACGACATACCGATGCCGACGAGCAGGATCCCGGCGCCGAACAGGGGAGCCGAGAACGCGCCTGTCTGCGCCACCGTTGTCGGCAGCACCGTGACCGTCGTCGACGTCGTGGCGCCGCCCAGCCCCAGCGTTGTGGTCGTGACCGCGACCTGACCGACGGGGTTCGTGTCGCGTGCGGTGTTCACGTACGCGGTCACGCTGCACGCAACGCCGTCGTCGTCCGGGTCGAGCTGATCCGGATCGGTCGGGTCCTGGCGGAGGTGTTGCTGCGCGGCGGCTTGGGAGTCGAAGTCCTCGCAGTTCTGGTCGTCGACCGCGCGCGCAGGCGCGAGCCACGAGAAGGTCGCGAGAAGAACTCCAGCAACGAGGAAAATTCGGCGAAACATGTTGTTGCCCCTTGGGGAAGTGGGACCAAGAAACCTACGGACGGGAAGGGCGCCGGCGCAACCACCTCAACTAGCTTCGCCGCATGCGCGATCTCGGAACGATTGGGGTATGGACACACACCGAGGGCTTGAACGCCGCGGACTCGGTGGCATTGGCACAGAAGATCGAGTCGCTCGGGTACTCGACGATGTGGCTGCCTGAGACCATGGGGAAGGACCCGTTCGCTCTCATCGGGATGCTCGGTGCGAATACGACCGAGCTCCGGTTCGCCACGGGTATCGCCAACATCTTCCATCGCCACGCCGGGATGATGAAGCAGGGCGCGTACACGTTGCAGGAACAAACCGGTGGTCGGTTCCTCCTCGGCATCGGCGTGTCGCACGGTCCGGTCGTCGCCGGTCTGCGTGGTTTGGACTACTCCAAGCCGCTCACGTCGATGAAGAACTACCTCGAGGCCTACGAGCAGTCGCCGTACATGGCCTACCCGCCGGCCGAGCCGCCCAAGAAGGTGCTCGCCGCCCTCGGGCCGAAAATGCTCGAGCTCGCCCGTGACGCGGCCGATGGCTCACACCCGTACTGGACGACGCCGGATCACACGGAACAAGCCCGCAAGATCCTGGGTGACGACAAGCTGCTCCTCGTCGAGCAGAAGGTCGTGTTGACTACCGACGCGTCCGTCGCCCGCACCACCGGAATCGGTGCGCTCGCGGTCTACAAGAGCCTGCCGAATTACCGGAACAACTGGCTGCGTCTGGGCTTCACCGACGACGAAATCGACAACGGGGAACCGCGCTTCATCGACGCAGTTGTGGCGTGGGGAACCGCGGATCAGATCAAGGCGCGCGTGCAGGAGCACATCGACGCCGGCGCGAACCACGTCTGCATCCAGCCGCTCAACCCGGCCAACCCGATGTCGATCGACCTCGAAGCGCTCGAGGCGCTGGCGCCCAACACCTAGATCTCGCCATTGGCGCGGCAGTACCGCGCCGCCTGGGGGATCGCCGCGTTCAGCGGCGCGGCCTCCGCTTCGGAGTGAGGATTGAGTTGTGTGAAGGTCAAGCGCGCGAACAATTCCCGCACGCCGCAGCGGGCGTACTTCTCGGTGCCGCCGCTGTCGATGATCTCCTTGACCAGCGTGTAGCGGACGATCGGTAGCGCCAGCGATTCGGCCGAGCTTGGACGCGGCGAAGGTGTCGCCGCGGTCGGCTCGCACGAGTCGAAGGTGATCTTGCCGTCGGCCTCGCCGACCTGAACCGTCGACGGGCTGAACGCGGCACGCCACTGCTCGAGCGCAGTGCGCATCTCTGCGTTGTCCTGGGGCGTGTCGCCGAGGAAGTTCACACGGACACAACTACGACCCCCCTTGCGGTACGCGGTGTACGCGTCGCCGGCGAGACCGTCGGTCGCGATGAGCGCCTGCTTCTCGTCGATGAACGACGACAGCATGAGATACCAGTGCAGCGCGCCGAAGTCACCGCCGTGGGTCACCTTCTCACCGGCCCCGAGTTTCGGCCGACCTACCCGCGTGGGCTTGGCCTCGGCGAGGAGCGCGAAGGGATCCATCAGCGTTTCGTCGCTCGCTGGTGGGTTGCGAAAGAGATCGTTGAGGCCTTCGTCACCCCTGGTCTTGACCACGATCTGCGTGAGCGGTTCGCCGAGCGCGTACGGCGCCCCGAAGTACTGCGTGAGGAACGGCGACACGTCCGCGATCGCCGCCTCGGCTTCGTCAGCCGACGTGTCCGACTCGGCGTCGTAGGCCTGCGCTTCGCTGTCCGTCAAGTCATCCGCATAGGTGTCTTCGATACGCGACGCGTCGCCCTCACCGAGCGCGTGGAACAACTCGCCCTGCCCCTCACTGTTGAAGTCGCGGCTGAGGTCGAAGTGCTGGTCTTGGAGCGCATGGGTGAGTTCGTGGACGATCGTCACCTTCATGCCGACGGTCAGTTCGGTGCCCCGGATGATCATCGTTTCGCTGTCCGGGTCGTAGAACGCCAGCGTTCCGCCCGAGGTGATCGTGTTCGTGTCGTCGTACAGGCTGACGCCCTTCTTCAGCAGCCCGAGCGCTCGTAACTCGCCCTCTTCGACGGCGATCTCGGCCTTGTCCTCGTCGCTGAGTTCGCCACCGTCGCCGCCGGCGACCTTCTCGTATTCCTTCACGCCGAGAAACTGCACGTCGACGGGATGATCGAAGCGAAGGTGGCGCGTTGTCTCGACGTACCGAGCGAGCGGTAGGACCCGGGCGTCCCACTCGCCGGGAGGCCCGTCGTCCTTGCCGACGCGGCCCAGCGCGAACACGTCTCCGACCAGAATGGCGACGATGGCGATCACGATCGCCTTGTGGGTGGCGTTCACTTGGCGCCTTCCCAGACGTCGGGTGCGGTCAGCCACGTGAACGAAGCGCGGATGATCGGATCGGGCATCTCGTGGCCTCCGTCGAACTCGATGTACTCGACCGGATACCCCTCTCCGTGCAGTCCGTACGCCAGCGGACGTCCGCAGCGATCGATCGGCAGAATCGTGTCCTTGGTGCCGTGCGAGATGAAGATGCGCGGCTTGCCGACGAGCTCGCGCGGCGCGAGGAAACCCGGCGACCAGGCAATGACCGACCCGAACAGATCGCCGTTCATCACGCCTAGGCACAGGGAGTACGAAGCGCCATCGGAGATGCCGCCGACCGAGATGTTGCTCGTGTCGACGTTGCAGTGCGCAAAGGCGTACTCGAGCGCAGCGTTGCAGTACTCGACGTCGGGGCCGTACCCACCGAGCAACACGTCCCACGTTTCGCGTCGCGAGTCGGGAATCACGAGGATGAGGCCGGCGTCGTCGGCGGCGGCGACGAGCGGACGCGCCATCCACTTCGCCTTCATCGTGGCGCCGTGCAAGGTGAGCATCAGCGGTCGGGGGCCCGGGACGTCGGGCACGTAGATCAGCCCGTCGCGTTCGCCCTCGGCCAGGCCCAAGGGGTGCAGTCCTGGTTCGAGCAGTTCGCCAGTCGGTGCGGATGGACGCACGCGCAGCCGCCCCAGGTCGTCGCTCATTGCTGTCGAGGTTATTGGTTACGCGACAGCAGGCAGATCGATCGAAATGCGCGAGCCCCTCGGCTCCATCGCTTCGTAATGCACATTGCCGCCATGGGCGAGCGCGACGCGCCGCACCAGCGCAAGGCCAAGGCCCAGGCCGCCGAATTCACGCGTGTCAGACGGGTCGAGTTGCAGGAACTCTTCGAAGGCCACCGCCTGCTCCGCAGGCGACATCGCGTGACCGCAATCCAAGACCGAGAATTCGATCATGCGCTGGCCATCGACGTTCACCGGCTGCACGTCGAGGACCACTTCACCGCCGGCGGGCGAGAACTTGGCTGCGTTGTCGAGCAGTTCGTCGAGGGCGCGCTCGACCCAATGGGCATCGGCCATCACCTGCAGCGGAGCACCGTGCAATTCGACCGTGAGCGGGTGCTCGTCTCCGAGCCGGTCGTGCCACTTCGCAAGGACATGGTCCACGATCCGTTCGACCGGCATCTGCTTGGGAATGACGTGGAACTCGCCGACAGCAGTCGATGCGGTGAATTCGAGGATCTCGACGACGCGTTGCAGCCGCTCGCCCGAGGACACGATTTCGTTCGCGATGTCGCCGGCGCGGTCGGTGTAGGCACCGCCGCGTGCGAGCAACTTGGCGTAGCCGAGGATGCCCGCAAGCGGCGTGCGTAGTTCGTGGCTGATACGGGCCAGGAATTCGCTCTTGAGCTTTTCGATGGCAAGCCCGCGATGCAGGTTCGACAGGTGGTGCGAGGGGATGAAGGCCTGGCCGCTGTGCACGATCCGGATCGCGTCGATGAGGTCGGCGCTCGCGTTGTCCTTGGTGAGGAAACCGCTGCAGCCCGCTTGCACGGCCGCGGCGACGACGCCGGTGTCGGGCATGCCGGTGAGCAGGACGATCATCGTGTCGGGGCTCACGGCGCGCAGTTCTTCGGCGGTGGTTGTGCCGTCGGCGTCGGGCAGCGCGTAGTCGACGACGGCGACGTCGGGCTTGAGTTCGGCCGCGAGACGCAGTGCTTCCCAAGAGGTCGACGCGGTGCCGATGACTTCGATCTCGCCGTCGGTCTGCACGAGTTTCGCGACGGACTCCGCGAACATCGCGTGGTCGTCGACGATGAGAACCCGGATGTGGTCCGAGATGCGGCGGCTACTCATCGACGTCGAGCACTTCACGAACGGTCCGCAACAGCGTTGCCTCGTCGAATGGCTTCTCGATGAGACGGAAGCTGCCGTTGGTCACCTCGTCACCCAGCACGGGCTGCGCGTAACCAGACATGAAAAGGACACGTACGTCGGGCCGGCGCTTCGTGATTTCGTCCGCGACGGCCTTGCCCTGCATTTTGGGCATGATCACGTCGCTCAACAGCATGTCGATAGGGCCGTTGTGCTGTTCGGCCAGCGCAATCGCCGCTACGCCAGAATCCGCAGGCAACACGACGTAGCCGTGTCGGGTCAGGATGCGTCTAGTCACTTCCCGCAGCGCGTCCTCGTCCTCGACGACGAGGATCGTCTCCTTGCCGCCGACCTTGCTCTCGTCGGCCTTCTCGTGCGCCGTCGCCTCGTCTTCACTGACGGGCAGCAGGACGATGATGGTTGTGCCTTTGTCGACCTCGGACACGATCCGGGTGAAGCCGCCCGTTTGGGACACGATGCCGTAGACGGTGGCGAGGCCGAGGCCCGAGCCTTCGCCTTTCGGCTTGGTCGTGAAGAACGGCTCGAAGGCACGTTCCTTCACGTCGTCGGGCATGCCAACGCCGGTGTCGGTCACGCGGAGACAGACGTACTTGCCGCTCGCGAGCTCGGGGTCGCCGGTACCGAGATCGACCCCGCCGGTGTCGATCGTGAGCGTGCCGCCGCCCGGCATGGCGTCGCGGGCGTTGATCGCGAGGTTGAGGATGATCTGCTCGAGGTGCCCGGGGTCGGCGACGATGTTCGGCAGCGGATCGGCGAGTTCGATGACGAGCTCGACCTGCTCGCCGATCGTGCGGCGCAGGATCTGTTCCATGTCGTTGATCGCCGCGTTGAGGCTCAGCACGCGCGGCTGCACGACTTCACGACGAGCGAAAGCCAACAGCTGATGGGTGAGCCGACCGGCGCGTTCAGCTGCGAGCCGGATTTGGCTGACGTCGCCGAGTGCCTGCTTCCAGCGTTCACCGCCGGAAGCCGCCGCGGCTTCGGCCATGTCCTCGCTCACGAACGACGCGTAATTGAGGATGACGGCCAGCAGGTTGTTGAAGTCGTGGGCGATGCCGCCGGCGAGTTGGCCGAGGCTCTCCATGCGCTGCGAGCGGTGCAGTTGTGCTTCGAGACGCTCGCGCTCGGCCTGCTCCATGAGCCGCTCACGCTCGGCCTGCTCACGGAGTCGATCCGACACGTCGCGAATGGCGGCGGAGACGAGGAGACCTTCTTCGGTTTCGAGGGCGCTCAACGAAATGTCGGCCGGGAACTCCGTCCCGTCCGCACGACGAGCGGCCAGCTGCCGACCCGCACCCATTGGGCGCGGCGTGGGATCGGAGAAGTATCCACTGCGATGCGCAGGGTGCGCGGCCCGCAATGCTTCGGGCATCAGCATCTCGATCGGCGAGCCGATCAGCTGCCGTTGGGTGTAACCGAAGAGCTGTTCGGCGCGTGCGTTCGCGAACGCGATGCGACCGTCGGTACGCACGCACACCATTGCGTCGGGGGCCGCCTCGAGGAGGCTGCGGAACTGGCGCTCGGCGCGCAGCCGGTCGGTCGCGTCGCGGATCGATGCCGAGACCAGCATGCCGGTGTCGGTCTTGATCGACGACAACGAGATCTCAGCCGGGAACTCCGAGCCGTCTTTGCGCCGACCCGCGAGCTGCATGCCGGCGACGCCCATCGGACGATGGGCAGGTTGGCCCATGTATCCGTCACGATGACTGGGATGACCAGCCCGGAATTGCTCGGGGACCAGCTTTTCGACGGGTTCACCGACGAGTTCGCCTCGTTCGTATCCGAAGAGCCGTTCGGTCTGGCCGTTGACGAGCACGATTGTTCCGCTCTGGTCGACCACGACCATTGCGTCAGGCGCGGCGTCAAGAAGGCCGATGAGTGTTGCCTCGTCGAGCGCAGTCACGGGCACCCCCTCACTATCGGTTGCGAAGAACGTCCGGGTTAGCCCGCTTGCACAAACTCCACCCAATTGCCGTCGGGATCTTCGACAATTGCGAGGGTAACGCCGGGCATCAGTTCCGTGATCGGCACGACGATGGTCGCCTGTGCGGCTTCGCAGGCGGCGACCATCTCGGCCAGGTTCGACACGTTCATCGTCCAGTAGCGCAGCCCTGCGGCGCCGTTCATGCCACCCGGCGCGGCAGCCGGCACCTCACGCTTGGCTTGCACGACCTTGATCGCGCTCGTCCCACAGATGAGGCGATGCATCACGCCACTCGGCATCGGCATCGTGCCCTTGTCCTCGAAGCCGAGGACGTCGCGGTAGAACGCAACCATTGGCTCGGCGTCGTTGGTGATGATGCCGAGGTCGATCGAGTCTTTGGTCAGTTGCACACCCATGCGTGCAACCTAGGTCCTAGGCCGCGGCGGTTGCTGCGACCTCCGGGTGGCCGAGGGCGACCGCAAGCACTTGGCTGATGTCGGACGCGAGGTGGAAGGTCATCTGCTCGCGCACCGCCTCGGGCACGTCCTCGAGATCCGGCCCGTTGCGGGCGGGAAGGATCACTTCGGTGAGCCCGGCGCGGTGCGCCGCCAGGACCTTCTGCTTCACGCCGCCGATCGGCAGCACCTTGCCTTGCAACGTGACCTCGCCCGTCATGCCGACGACACCGCGCACCGGCACTCCGGTGAGGAGCGAGACGAGCGCGCTCGTCATCGTGACGCCGGCCGACGGACCGTCCTTCGGCACAGCGCCCGCAGGCACGTGCACGTGGAACCGCTTGCCCTCGAAGGCCGACGGGTCGATGCCGAGCTCGGCCGCGTGCGAGCGCACGTAGCTGAGCGCGATCGACGCCGACTCCTTCATGACGTCGCCGAGCTGACCGGTGAGGGTGAGGCCGCCGCTGTCGCCCGGCATGGCCGTAGCTTCGACGAACAACACG
This sequence comes from Actinomycetota bacterium, assembly GCA_048498715.1. Classification (GTDB taxonomy): domain Bacteria; phylum Actinomycetota; class Acidimicrobiia; order Acidimicrobiales; family JACCXE01; genus JACCXE01. The sequence goes on from JBEHXL010000003.1 coordinate 16,127, forward strand.
TCGCCGCCGATGCCCGTGACCGCAAGACCCGTCGCCACCCCTGGCACCGACGTGCGTTCGGGTGCTTCGAAGAAGTACTTCGCGCGGCCAAGCCACTGGCGGACGTCAGCCGCATCTTTCACGTCGATCGGCGCGTCGTGCTCGCCGCTCGAGATCGCGGTTGCGACTTTGCGCAATAGCTTGCCGATCTCGCGCTCGAGATTCCGCACGCCGGCTTCGCGGGTGTAGTCACTCACCACCACACGCAGAGCGTCGTCGTGCAGAGCGACTTCGTCTGCGTCGAGCGCGTTTCGTTCGAGCTGACGGCGCAGAAGGTGGTCGCGCGCGATCGCAACCTTCTCGTCTTCGGTGTAACCGTCCAGACGCACGACCTCCATGCGGTCCAGCAACGGGCCGGGGATGGTTTCGATCACGTTGGCCGTGACGATGAACATGACGTCGGACAGATCGAGGTCGACCTCGAGGTAGTGGTCACGGAACGTGTGGTTCTGTGCCGGGTCGAGCACCTCGAGCAAGGCGGACGACGGATCGCCGCGCCAGTCGCTGCCGAGCTTGTCGACTTCGTCGAGCATGACGACGGGATTCATCACGCCGGCCTCCTTGATCGCGCGAGCAATGCGGCCGGGCATGGCGCCGACGTACGTCCGGCGGTGACCGCGGATCTCGGCTTCGTCCCGGACGCCGCCCAGGGCGACGCGCACGAACGGGCGGCCCATCGCACGCGCGACGGACTCGCCGAGCGACGTCTTACCGACTCCGGGAGGGCCGACGAGCGTCACGATGGCACCGGCGCCGCGTTCCCCCACGAGAGCGAGGCCGCGATCAGTGCGGCGCTTGCGGATCGCGAGGTGTTCGACGATGCGGTCCTTCACGTCGTCGAGACCCTTGTGGTCGGCGTCGAGGATGCGACGCGCCTCGGCCACGTCGAGTTGATCCTCGGCCGTGTTCGTCCACGGCAGGTCGGCGATCGTGTCGAGCCAGGTGCGGATCCAGCCGTGCTCGGGGCTCTGTTCACTGGTGCGCTCGAGGCGGCGCAGTTCCTTCTCGACGGCCTTGCGCACGCGCTCGGGCACGAGCTCGTCGTCGACAAGCGCTTCGAAGCGGTCGAGCGCGTCGTCACCTTCGCTGTCGCTGTCACCGAGTTCCTTCTTGATCGCCGCGAGTTGCTGGCGCAGCAGGTACTCGCGCTGGGACTTCTCCATGCCTTCGTTGACGTCGCGACGGATCGACTCGCGCACCGACGCCTCGGCGAGGATGTCCTTGGCGTAGCCGACGACGAGAGACAGGCGCTGCTCGACGTTCAACTCCCGCAACACGGCGAGCTTCTGGTCGATCGACAGGTCGGGGGAGTAGCCGGCGAGATCGGCGACGTCACTCGGCTCGGTCGTTTCGCGCACCGCCGCGATCAGCCCACCAATGCCCCGTGACTCCAGGATCGCAGCGACGGCGGCCTTGTATTCACGAGCGAGTTCGTGGGCTCGTTCGGTGTCGGCGTTGGTCTCCTCGGCGCGGATCGCCTGGACCCACAGCGCAGTGCCGGAGCCGGGCACCCCCACGCCGATCTCGGCGCGGTACAGCCCGCGCACGACGATCGCCCGCTTGCCGTTCGGGAGATCGCCACTGTCTTCTATGTGGGCGACGGTGCCGACGGGCGCGTACGCCGAGCCGACCTTCGGAACCACGAGGAGTTGCCCGTCGTCGCCGACGGCATCAGCCGCAGCCTGCGCCTCGCTGGTTTCGAGGGCAATCGTGACGAACATGTTCGGCAGCAGGACGCCGGTGCCGAGGGGCAAGACGGGGAGGGTGAGGGCTGCGAGATCTGTCATGCACCCCTCCAACAGCTATGTGGGGAAAGTTGTTCCCCCCGTTATCAAGTTTCTGCCCAGATGTAGACGTATTCGGGATCTTCTTCCGTCCCGCGTTCGTCGAGGACGTAGATCCCCCCGCCTTCGCGTTCGACTTCGAGGGGGATCGGGAGCTCGACCAGCAGGCCGAGTCCGCCACATGGCCCACCCTCGCAAGCAACAAGTGTCTTCTCAACCGGCATATTTCGCACGGTAGACGTTGCAACGCTCGAGTTTTGCGCTAAAAAGGAGACATCCCGCCCCCGGGAAACCCCATGCGCCCAGGCTCCGGCCTGGGCGTGTGGTCTTTCCGGAGCCAGATTCACTCTGCGGAAGTGCGTGGTCTACAGTTCCCACTCCCGTTAGGGGCGATTAGCTCAGTTGGTTAGAGCGCTTGCTCGACACGCAAGAGGTCACAAGTTCGAATCTTGTATCGCCCACCAAATCCAAAGGCAGGAGCGAGCAAGCTCGCTCAGAGCACACTTACGGTGCCGCTGAGGTCGGAGTGTCAGCCGCCGTGACAGGTGGCGCCGCCGTGGTGGGCGGCGCATCTGTTGTCGCCGGGCTCGACGGTTCGGTCGTCAGTGGTTCGGTCACCGGCGGTTCGGTTGTGACGGGCTGGGTCGCTCTCGTCGTGGCTCTCGTTCGAGCCGTGGTGGCGGTCGTACCTTGTGTCGTCGTCGTGGCGGCGTCCGGCGGGCTCGTCTTCGAATCTCGCTGACCGAGTGCGATCGCGATGGCGCCGATCGCCAGTACCGCGAGCAGGACAGCGGCGGCGATCGGGACAAAGGAACGTGGCGGCCCCTCGCGCGTCGTCGTCACCATCGGTTGGGCCGTTGTCGGTTCGGCTTCCACGACGGGCAGCGCGGCGGTCGCTTCCTCCACGACGGAAGGCTCCTCGAAAACGGCGAGGACCCGGAACGCCTCGCCGGCGTGCGTGCCGCCGTCGAGGATCCGGGTCGTTTCGTCGACCGGGGCGTCGTCGAAGCTCAACCGGACTGTGCGGTGAAACCGCTCGTCGATTGCGTCGTACGTGTTGGCGCCCACCGGGCCGGTGATCCGGTAGCGGTCGGCGATCAGTTCATCGTCTGAGAGTTCCATTGGCAGGTCTGCTGTTACCCGCCTTGGCTAGTTTTCCGCCATGCGCACTCGCCTGACCGACATGCTCGACATCGAGCACCCCGTGATGCTCGCCGGAATGGGCGGCGTCTCCTACAGCGAACTCGCGGCGGCGGTTTCGAACGCCGGCGGCTTCGGCTGTCTCGGCGCCTCGGCCATGGGTCAGGAACGCATGATCGAAGAGATTCGCGCCACCAAAGCGCTCACCGACAAGCCGTTCGGCGTCGACCTGCTCACTGCGGCGGGCGATCTCACGCCCCAGGTCGAGCAGATCATTCGCGAAGGCTGCAAAGTCTTCGTCGCCGGTCTCGGTGTGCCCCGTGACGTCGTCGACCTCTGCCACAAGCACGGCGTGCTCGTCGTCAACATGTGCGGCAAGGTTCATCACGCGGTGCTCGCCGTCGAGGCGGGTTGCGACATCGTCGTGGCCCAGGGCACGGAGGCGGGTGGCCACACCGGTCAGATTGCGACTCTGCCGCTGGTGCCCCAGATCGTCGACGCGGTGGACGGCCGGGCGCTCGTTGTCGCCGCGGGTGGCCTCTTCGACGGACGCGGCCTCGCAGCCGCGCTGTGTCTCGGCGCCGACGGCGTCTGGATCGGCACGCGCTTCATCGCAACACCCGAAGCGCAGGCCGTCATCGGTTACAAGGAAAAGCTGGTGTCGATGGACGAGACGGGCACGACCGTGTCGCGCGCGTACACCGGCAAGACGTGCCGCGTCGTGCGCAACAGCTACACCGAGTACTTCGAGGATCACAAGGACGAACTGCAGACCTTCCCCGGTCAGGTCGGTCGGGCCATGCGCGACGGCGTGTTCCACATGGGTGGCGATCTTCAGACGGAAGGCGTGGATCCCGAGCGCGAGTTCTTCCCGGCCGGGCAGGGGGTGGGTGCCATCAAGGATCTGATCCCGGCGGGCGACATTGTTCGTTCGATGGTCGCCGAGGCCGAGGAGATCCTCGCCAAGCCGTCGACCGTGCTCTAAGCCTTGCGGTAACGACGTTCGGGGGGACGGGATGGCAAACGACGAGGAACTCAAACGCAACCTGATCGCGCTTGGCGCGACGCCCGACGAGATCGAGCACGCGGCCAAGCGGGGCCACCGGCATCTCCAGGCCTTGCGCTCCACGTTGTTGCTGTATCCGGGCGGCGAGCTCGACGCTGCGTCACTGGGCGCGCAAACGGGTGTGGCTGTCGACGATCTCGTCGACTGGTGGCGCACCTTGGGTTTGCCCGATCCCACTCAGGCGGGCTCTCGCCTCGGCGAGGCCGAGATCGCAGTGGCCGAGAACCTCGCCGCCGGTCTGTCCTTGGTGCCACGCGACGCGTTCTTCGAGTTCGGCGTCGCGTTCGGTACGGCGATGCGCCAAGTCGCCTCGGCGATCATGGAGCTGATGCAGGCGACGCTGGTGCGTGACCTGGCGAAGCGAGGCGCCGCCGAGAGCGAGATATCGAGCACCATCGGCGAACTGGCGGGGATGCTCGCCGACGCCGGCACTCCGGCGCTCATGGGTCTGCTCCGGCTCCACCTGGTTGCGGCCGTATACGAGTCGCTCGAACTCGAGGACGAGGAGCGCGGGTCGCGCACGATTCTCTTCGTGGATCTCGTCGACTACACCAGCCTGGCGCAGCGGGTCGACGCTCGGGAGCTGTCCAGCATCTTGTCGGCCCTCGAAGCCCTGTCGATGGCGACGGCGCTCGAGACCGACGGCCGCGTCGTGAAGTTTCTCGGAGACGGCGTGCTGCTCGCCTTCCACCATCCGTCCGAGGCGATCCGTGCCGCGCGCGCCCTCGTCGCCGATCACCCTGCGCTACCGGCACGGCGCGCCGGGATGTCGACCGGGCCCGTGCTGGCCCGTCAGGGCGACTACTTCGGCGCGACGGTCAACCTGGCGGCGCGTCTCGCGGCCGTCGCCAAGCCCGGTGAGATCTTCACTGACAACGTCGCCGTTGGCGTAGAACTGCAGCGGGTCGGCAAGGTCGAGCTCAAGGGTTTCGACGAGCCGATCGCCGCGTATCGCGTCGCCCCGTGACTCCGGCGTCGTCCGGCTAGGACGGCGGGTACACGCCGGGCTGCGTCTTGGTGGCGTCGGCGATGACGTCGCGCAGTACGTCGCGCAGCGCTCGCGCCGGAGCGGCGGGCAGGCCGCGGCGCCGCATGGCCACACCGACGCGACGGCGGGGGAGTCCGTTCACCGCGATCGGCTTCCACAGGCCCTGCGGGAGCCATTGCGGGATCGCCGTTGCCGGGAGAATCGCGGGACCGTGGCCTTCGAACGTGAGTGACGCCATGAGGCGCACGCCGTCGATCTGGCCCTTCGGGACCAGCGTGATGCCGGCGGCGGCGGCCGCGGCGTCGAGCTCCTGGCGGTATGCGGTGTTGGGTGCCGCCATGAGGAGCTCGAGGTGATCGAGGTCCTCGATGGTGACGTGATCGCGATCGGCGAGCGCGTGGTTCATGGGGACCACCAACACAAGGTCCTCGTCGAAGAGCGGCTCGGCGACGAGGTCGGGCGCGGGCATGGGCAGGTTGACCACGGCGAGGTCGAGTTGGCCCGAGCCGAGCTGGGGTTCGAGCGACGTCGATGTCGCGTCGACGATGAACAGCTGCACGTTCGGGTGCATCTCCGCCATCGCCGCAAGCATCCGCGGGACCAGCCAGCGAGCGGTGGTGCCGATCACGCCGATGTGCACGGTGCCCGACACGATGTTGTGGAGCGCGGCGACGTCGGCCACCAGCGCGTCGAGCTCGGCGCGAATGCGGCGAGCACGGTTGGCGACCGCCTCGCCTTCCTCGGTGAGCCGGCCGGCGCTGCGGTCGACGAGCACCGTGTTGAGTTCTTTTTCCAGCCGCGCGATGTGGGTCGACACGTTGGACTGCACGGTGTGGAGGGCCGTGGCGGCAGCCGAGAAGCTGCCCTCATCGGCCACTGCAACCAGGGCGGAGAGCTGGCGGAGATCCATCACTCAAAACGATACCAACTATCCCTATAAACTGCTGGACAGATAGCGCCGCCGTCGGCATCATGGTTTTCAGCAAGTCCAAAGCAGTACCAACGAAAGGGCCGGTATCCCCCCCACCGGCCCTTTCGTCGCGTCTGGAGATAGGTTCGCCGTATGGCCGGAGCCGCCTTCTTCGATCTTGACCGGACCCTGCTGAAGAACGCGAGCGGTCCCCTCATCACCGAGGCGCTCATCGCCGCCGGTCTCGTCAACGAGCGGACGCTGCCTGCCCAGCAGGCCATCTACCGGGTCTTCGATGTGATCGGTGAGTCCTTGCCATCGATCGGCCTCGCACGCGCGGCGGCGTTGGCTGCGAAGGGGTGGTCGATCGACACGATGCGCGCCGCTGGACAGGCCGCCGCCGAAGATCTGGAGAAGGCGGTGGCGCCGTACGCCCGTCCGATCATCGCCGAGCACAAGTTCGCCGGGCGCCCGCTCGTCATCGCAACGACGACGCCGTACGAACTCATCAAGCCGCTCGCCGACCTACTCGGCTTCGACGACGTGGTCGCGACCCGCTACGCGCACGCCGACGGCGTCCTCACTGGCGCGCTCGAGGGCGGCTTCGTGTGGTCGCGAGGCAAGCTCGACGCCGTCAAGCAGTGGGCGGGGGAGCACGGCGTCGACCTCGACGAGAGCTACGCCTATTCCGACTCGATCTACGACACGCCGTTGCTCGGCGCCGTCGGTCATCCCTTCGCAGTGAACCCCGACCCGCGGCTGCAGTTGTTCGCGACCGTGCGGCGCTGGCCCGTCCTTCATTTCGACGTGCCCGTTGGCGTGCCCAAGGTGATGGGGGTCGAGCCGGCCAGTGTGCTGAAACTCGGAGCAAATCCAGCGCTGTTTCCGTACGCCCGCTTCGACTTCAGCGGCATCGACAACATTCCGGCCTACGGCCCCGTGATCATCGTGGCCAATCACCGTTCCTACTTCGACACCGTCGCCGTCGGTCTCACGGTTCTCAAGGCCGGCCGCTCGCCGCGCTTTCTCGGCAAGAAGGAAGTGTTCGATGCCCCGATCGTCGGTCAGTTGGCGACGGCCCTCGGCGGCATCCGTGTCGACCGGGGCACGGGCTCGCAGGAACCACTGAAGAAGGCGGCTGAGGCCCTCGAAGGTGGCGAGGCCGTGGCTCTCATGCCGCAGGGCACCATCCCGCGCGGCAAGGAGTTCTTCAATCCCACCCTCAAAGGCCGCTACGGCGCCGCGCGTCTCGCGGCGATGACCGGCGCGCCGGTGATTCCGATCGGCCTGTGGGGCACGGAGAAGGTGTGGCCCCGCAGCGAACGCGTCCCGCGCGTATGGAACGTGCTGAGCCCGCCCCGCATCACGATTCAGGTCGGCACGCCCGTCACCCTGAAAGGTGACGAAGACGCTGACACCAAAGCGATCATGAAGGCGATCACGGCGCTTCTTCCTCCCGAAGCGCGCAAGAGGCGGACCCCCTCCGAAGAAGAAATCCGCCTCGCGACCCCGTCCTAGTCAGCCTGTGATTTTTGAGTGCAAAGACCGCACTCAAAAATCACAGGCTGGATGAATCAGCCGTTCTTGGCGGCGAACTCGGCGCGGATGACGTTGAGGGCGCCGCCGGCCTTGAACCATTCGATGTGCTCGGCGCTCATCGTGTGGTTGGCGGTGAACTCTTCGCTGGTGCCATCTGCGTGGTGCAGTACGCACTGCAGCGTGCCCTCGGGCTGGATGTCGGCGAGGCCGAGCACCGAGATGGTGTCGTCTGCGAGCACGCGGTCGTAGACGGACGGATCAGCGAAGGTCAGCGGCAACACGCCCTGCTTCTTGAGGTTGGTCTCGTGGATGCGGGCGAAGCTGCGCACGAGGATCGCCTTGCCGCCGCGGTAGCGGGGCTCCATGGCGGCGTGCTCACGGGATGAGCCTTCGCCCCAGTTCTCGTCACCAACTGCGATCCAGCCAATGCCGGCCTGCGACGCGGCCTTGGCGATGTCGGGGAAGGTGTGGGTTTCGCCGTCGATGAACGAGCGGCCTTCACCGGCGGCATCGGTGTACGCGTTGATGGCACCGAGGAAGAGGTTGCCCGAGATGTTCTCGAGGTGGCCGCGGTACTTGAGCCACGGGCCCGCCGCCGAGATGTGGTCGGTGGTGCACTTGCCCTTGGCCTTGAGCAGGATCGGCAGACGCTCGAAGTCCTTGCCGTCCCACGCCGGAAACGGTTCGAGCAGTTGCAGGCGGTCGCTGTCGGGGTCGACCACGACGGTGACGCCGCTGCCGTCGACGGGCGGGGCGATGAAGCCGTCCTCACCGTCTTCGAACCCGGCCGACGGCAGTTCCTGCCCGACGGGCTCGTCGAGGCGGATGCCCTGGATCTCGTCGTTGCGTGGGTCGACGTCGAGCGTGCCGGCAAGGGCGAACGCCATCACCGTCTCCGGTGACGTCACGAAGCACAGCGTGTTGGCCGAGCCGTCGTTGCGCTTCGGGAAGTTGCGGTTGTACGACGTGACGATGACGTTGACGTCTTCGGGCGTCATGTCGTCGCGCTGCCACTGGCCGATGCACGGACCGCACGCGTTGGCGAGCACGGTGGCGCCGATCGCTTCGAGGTCCGCGAGCAGGCCGTCACGCTCGATGGTGGCGCGCACGCGCTCGGAGCCGGGCGTGACGAGCAGCGGCGTCTTGACCCGGATGCCGGCCGCGGCCGCCTGACGGGCGATCGACGCGGTGCGAGTGATGTCCTCGTAGGACGAGTTGGTGCACGAACCGATGAGCGTCGAGCTGATCTCGAGCGGCCAACCGGCGGCCCGGGCGTCGTCGCCCATCTTCTCGACCGAGTGGGCGAGGTCGGGGGAGTGCGGACCGTTGATCATCGGCGCCAACTCGTCGAGGTTGATCTCGATGAGCTGATCGAACACCGCGTCAGCGTTGGCGAATGCGTCGTCGTCGGTGCGCAGGTGCTGAATGACCTTGGCCGCCGCGTCGGCGATGGCTTCGCGACCGGTGGCCTTGAGGTAGCCGGCCGCGTGCTCGTCGTAGGAGAACAGCGACGTGGTGGCGCCGATCTCGGCGCCCATGTTGCAGATCGTGGCGCGACCCGTTGCGCTGATCGTCTCGGCGCCCGGGCCGAAGTACTCGACGATCGCGCCCGTGCCGCCCTTGACGGTGAGGACTTCGGCGACCTTGAGGATGACGTCCTTGGGTGACGACCAGCCGCTGAGACGGCCGGTGAGGTGCACGCCGATGACCTTGGGCCAGCGCACGCCGAAGGTGGAGCCGACCATCACGTCGACGGCGTCCGCGCCACCGACGCCGATGGCGACCATGCCCAGGCCGCCAGCGTTCGGGGTGTGGCTGTCGGTGCCGATCATCATCCCGCCGGGGAAGGCGTACTGCTCGAGCACGACCTGGTGGATGATGCCGCTGCCCGGCTTCCAGAAGCCGATGCCGTACTTTTCCGACACGGTGCGCAGGAACGCGTAGACCTCGCTGTTGACGTCCTCGGCGACCTTGAGGTCGTTGACGGCGCCGGTGTGGGCCTGGATGAGGTGGTCGCAGTGGACCGTCGACGGAACCGCGACCTGCGGGAGGCCGGCCGTCATGAACTGCAGCAGGGCCATCTGCGCGGTGGCGTCCTGCATGGCAACCCGGTCGGGGTAGAGCTCGGCGTAGGCGACGCCCTTGCTCAGGTCCTGGCCCTCGGGGTCGGCGAGGTGGTTGATGAGGATCTTCTCGGCGAGGCTGAGCGGGCGGCCGAGGCGCTTGCGGGCGATCGCAATGCGCTCATCGAGGCGGCCATAGACCTCATTCACGAGTTCGATCGGGGTGTTCGCGGCGACAGCCATCTGTCACTCCTCTTCGTTGGCGTTGATACAAGTATAATACAAGTGTGCGGTCAGTGCGCTACCGAGAAATCGCCGACGACGTTCAGCGACGGGTCGAAGCGGGCGAGTTCGCCGCGGGTCGGTTGCTGCCGAGCGAGGCCGAGTTGGCCCGAGCGTATGACGCGAGCCGGGTCACGATCCGCAAGGCGCTCGAGGAGCTGCGCACCGAAGGGCTCGTCGATTCCCGGCAAGGCTTTGGGTGGTTCGTCGCCGCCGATCCCGTCCGTCAAACCCTGGGTCGCCTCGCCACGATCGAAGGTCAACTCGAGGCGATCGGATCGGTGCCGAAGCGCCGCATTCTCGACTTCGGCTTCGTTGCCGCACCGCCTCGGGTGCGAACCCACCTCGGCGCGGGTCAAGTGCTGCGCGTGCGACGGGTGAACCTCGCCGACGACGAGCCGTTCGCACGCGTGACGGTGTGGGTGCCCGAGCGCTTCGCCGGAGGCCTGTCGCGTGACGCAGTCAGCGCGAGCTCGCTTTACGAGCTCTTGCCCGTCACCCTCGGTGGTGCGACCCAGACGATCGGCGCGGCGGCCGCCGCCAACGACGACGCCGAGCTACTCGAGATCCCGCCGGGCTCACCGGTATTGCGCTGCGAGCGAGTGACCTACGACGTCGACCGCAACCCGGTGCTGGTCAGTGAGCACGTGTTCCCCGCACATCGCAGCGAGTTCTTCGTCGAACTTCCGCACGTCGAGGTCGACGACGGGTCGATTGCCCCGACGGGACTGCGCCTCGTCGACTAGGAGATCACGCGGCCGAGCGTTCCGAGCAGGAACGCAATGACGGCCAAGGACATCCACGCGAGGTCGAACCAGGCGAGACCGCGAGCGAACGATGCCAGTTGCTGCAGGCCCGGACGCAACGGTTCACCGGTCAGGTCTTCATCGGTGGCGCGCGTCAGCATCAACGCCGCCGCGGCCGGGATGATCGGCACGAGGATCCCGACCACCGCGCACAAGACCGCGGCGAACACGTAGGCGTCTGAGGCGCTGCGGGCGGGCGCGGGCTGCATCTCGACCGCCGGCGTTTCGGCGAGCGCAGGCGTCTCGGCGACCGTCGTCGGCTCGACTGTCGCGGGCTCGGCCGTCGCGGGTTCGGCCGTCACAGGCGGCTCGACGGGCGAGGGCGCGGGCAGGTCAGGGATGTCGGTCATCGCGCCAGATGCCGCCATTGCTTGGCGCGCTGGTCCTCCGCGTAGATGAGCAGCCCGCCCACCGACGCCAGGAAAGACACCGCCGCAAGGCCGAGCATGGCGCCCGACGGGCCGTGGTGGCTGCTTGCCACGTTGATCGCGTTGTCCGTCGACTCGAAGACGGTCGTCGTCGTGAGCTCGTCCTCGGTTCCGAAGAGCCCGCCGATGGTGGTCGTGGTCGACAGGTCGAGATCGACCGGTCCGAGCCCGCCGAGCAGCGACGGGTCGAGCGGCTGCGAAGCACCCGACGCGGGCGGCGGCTTCGGTCCGCCCTTGATCGTCGTCGTGGTCGTGGCGCCCTTCACGGTCGTGGTCGGACCGGACTTCGTCGTCGTGGGCGGTGACGTCGCCGGCGGCGCGGTGATCGGCGGCGACGTGGTCGTGGGTGCACGCGTTGTCGACGTCGGCACCACGGTTGTCGTCGTTTCGTCCGTTTGCGCCTGCGCGCCACTCGCAACGGCCACGCCCGCGAATGCGAGCGCGCCAATCACGATGAGGGAACGACGGTGCATGGCCGCCATCGTAAATGACGTGGCTCCCAAACCCGCGGCGCGCCACGATGGTGCATGGCGCATCCTTATTGGCCCCTGTTCGACCTTTCGATCCGTACGCCCCGGGTCGAACTGCGCATTCCGGACGACGAACTCGTCATGCGCAGCATCGCGTTGTCGCTGAAGGGAATTCACGACCCGGCCACGATGCCGTTCGGGATGCCGTGGACGGACGCCAAGTCGCCCGAGTTCGAGCGGGAGTCGCTGCGGCACTACTGGGCGAGTCGCGCCAATCTCAAGGTCGACGACTGGACGCTCAACTTCACCGTGCTGGTCGACGGTGAAGTCGTCGGTCAGCAGAGCATCGTCGGCAAGAACTTCGCCAAGCTTCGCCAGGCCGAGACCGGTTCATGGCTCGGTTTGGAGCACCAGGGCAAAGGCATCGGCAAAGAAATGCGCGCAGCGGTGCTGCACTTCGGCTTTGTGGGTCTCGAGGCGCAGCGCATGATCAGCGGCGCCTGGCACGACAACGCGTCGTCGATGGGCGTCTCCAAGGCGATGGGCTACATCGAAAACGGCGAGGAACTGCGGATGCGGCGGGAGGAGCCCGATCGGCTGATTCATCTCCTGCTCACTCGCGAGAAGTGGGAGCCGCAGCGCCGCGACGACATCGAGATCGTCGGTCTCGACGCCTGTCGCGACATGCTTATTGCGTGACCAACGAGACGCACGGCTACATCTACGAACTGCTGCGCAAGCTCGGCCTGTCGACGTTCCAATCGTCGACCGGCGAGTTCTTGCTGGTGCGGCCACTCAAGATCGTCTTGATCTTCGTGCTGGCGATCGTGGCGGCGCGGCTCTCGACGCGGGCGCTCAAGCGCGTGATTCGCACCGCGCAGTCCCGCTCGCCGCTGCGTTCGTCATCGGGCCGGGCGACCCAGCGCGGGGACACCGTCGGTGACGTCGTGAGCAGCATCGTGCGCATGGCGCTGTTCTCCATCGCGTTCTTCATGGCCCTTGCCCAGGTCGGTCTCAACCTCGGGCCGCTCATCGCCGGCGCCGGCATCATCGGCGTGGCGTTGGGCTTCGGCGCGCAGAGCCTCGTGCGCGACTTCATCAGCGGCCTGTTCATTCTCCTCGAAGATCAATACGGCGTCGGTGACGACATCAACCTCGGGCCCGACGTGAGCGGCACCGTGGAAGAAGTGAACCTGCGCACGACCCGTGTGCGGGGCTCCGACGGCACGGTGTGGTTCGTGCCGAACGGCGAAGTGCGACGGGTCGGCAACTCCTCGATGGAGTTCAGCCGCGCCGTCGTCGACATCCCCTTGGCGAAAGACGCCGACGTGGTTGCGGCGCTCGAGACGATCGGCGCCGAAGCCGAAAAGCTTGCGCTCGAATGGCCGGAGAAGGTCACCGAGGCGCCACTGGTTCTCGGCGTCCAGAACCTGGCCGTGGAAGGTCCGGTCGTGCGCGTGACCGCGGCGACGGCACCGGGTCAGCAGTACGCAGTGGCGCGTGAACTGCGCAAGCGCGTCGCGAACGCGCTCAGGCCGAAGCCGACGCGAGCACGAGTCGCACGCCGAGATTGACCTCGGGCGCCACTTCGCCGCTCGTTGCCCCGGGATGGGTGAAGTGCGCGTGGTGCAGTCCCGAAGTTGCGCTCTCGAACAAGCGGATCACACCGTTGCTCGACCAGCTGATCTCCACGTAGTCGAAGCCGTAGGTGTCGTCGTGGCCCTTGCCGGTCACGTCGCCATCGAGGAGGTCGACGAACAAGGTGTGGGCCTTGTCGAAGTCGGCGGCGCCGATGGCGAGGTAATCGAACGACGCCTGCGGGCTCTTGGTATCGGGAAAGCCCTCGGGCGGTCCTGAACTCCACTCGCTGTCGGACTGCGCGACCTGCACGACGATGCCCGGGCCGTCCTTCGGATGAATGAATGCTTCCTTCCAGCCCGGCTCGTCGATGGCCACGCCGACAGGTCGGTAGCCGTTTGCTTCGAGTTCGTCGAGCTTGGCGCGGATGTCGGGCACCTTGAACGTGACGTGGTGCGGGCCTGGGCCGCGGGAGTCGAGGAAACGGCGGAGGAAGTCGTTGTCCTGCGGCCGTACCGGCTGGAGGACTTCGATTTTCATGTTGTTGGCGTACCTGACCTGCGCCGGGCCAAAACCGGAGCCGGGCAGCCGGTTACCGCTGACCCACTCGCCGCCGAGCTCGGTGCGGTAGCGAGGCCACAGTTCCTCCCACGTTTCGGCCGCCACCGCGAGGTGGTCCAGATAACAGCGCGTAGCGCTCATTACTTCTCGAGCATCGAGGTGAACAGATCGATGTGCTCGTCGACCATCCGCTTGGTCGAGAAGTAGGTCTCGACCGATGCTCGACAGGCCACGCGGTCGAGCTCGCCGACGCGGCCGATCTTCGCCGCCATGTCGTCCTCGTCCTCACACAGGAATCCGGTGACGCCTTCCTGCACGATCTCGGGGGCGGCACCTTCGGGAAACCCGATGACGGGTGTGCCGGTCGCGAGCGCTTCGATCATCACGAGACCGAACGGTTCGTTCCAGCGGATCGGGTTCAGCAATGCGCTCGCACCGGCGAGCAGTTCGAGCTTCTGCTCGTGCGGCACCTCGCCGAGGTACTGGATGTCGTCGCTCAGGTGCGGAGCGACGTGTTCGTTGTAGAAGGCGTGTTCCCACGCTTCCCGCATCTTGGCGGCCATGAGCAGTTTCACGCCGGCCTTCTTGGCCGCCGCGATGGCGCGGTGCGGGCCCTTGTCGGGCGACATGCGGCCGAGGAACAACACGTAGTCACCGTCGCCGGCCCCCACCGGGAAGTCCTCGGCGTTGATGCCGTGGTGGATGACGCGTTCGCACCGCACGGACGGCGCCGAGTTCGCCTGCGCGTGCGAGATCGCGATGATCGGCGTGCGGGACTTGTTCAGCCGCTCGTACAGGTCCGTGAGTTCCTCGTTGAACGGGCCGTGGATCGTCGTGGCGACCGGCAGGTGCGGGTAGCGGTCAGCCGCGTGGAACGGACCGATGATCGTGTGGTCGTGGACGACGTCGGCGCCCCACTCCGACACCGCCTCGTAGGCGTGCATCACGTGACGCTGCTCGGGCACCGCCATCCCGATGCGCATTCCCTCGGACTTCTCGAGCACGTACTGCATCGGCACCGGGGTCGTGGAGTCGCCGGTCGCGTAGAGAAGGACGTCGTGACCGGCCTCTTGGAACCCGACGGCCAGTCGATCGACGACGAGTTCGATCCCGCCGTAGAGCTTGGGCGGAACCGGCGCCCAAGGTGGCGAGATGACAGCAATGCGCATGACAGTGGATTTTGGCAGGCTTCGGGCGTGACCACGCCTTCGCCTGCGCCGCGTTTGTTCTCGTTCCGGTCCAGTCGCCACGCGGCGATGTCCAAGACGCGCTTCTTCGCATTGGTCGACGGCGTGTTCGCGATTGCGACGACGCTGCTCGTCCTCGAACTTCACATCGAGAAGGCGCCTGCGGGTGAACTCGCCCACGAACTGCGCCAGCTCCTGCCCGAGTTCGGCGCCTACGGGGTGGGGTTTCTGCAGACGTTCGGCGGATGGTCGGTCAGCCACCGCCTCTCCGCTCGCCTGCGCGGAATCGACCAGTGGATGGTGTTGAGCCTGGGTATCGGACTCGCCTTTGTCTCGCTGATCCCGTTCTCGACGGCGGTGCTCGCCGACTCTTTCGACAGCCTGTCGAACCTGAAGGTTGCCGTTGCGCTCGTCGCGGGCCTCGGGTTCGCGTCGACCGTCTCGTTGGCTTTTGCGACCTGGCACGCGTGGGGTGCCGGGTTGATGATCGACCAATACAACAAGGAACACTTCGACTGGCTCGCTCGGCTGATGATCGCCGCGTTGGTCGGCTTCGGCGCCGCCACGGCCCTCGCGCTCGTCCAGCCGTGGCTCGCGCTGGTTCCGCTGCTGCTCGGCTACGCAGCCACGTTGCTCCCGCTGCGCATGGACGAGTTCCCCTGCGCCCAAGACGACTGAGATCCCCGGTACCCTCACCGGCTCATGCAGTTGGAGCAGTATCGGCGCAAGCTTCTCGGCGCCTGTGTAGTCCTGGGATTGACGGCTTGCGCGGCGACGTCGGTGGCCGCCAAGCCTGATCCCATCGCCGCGGCACTCCCAGTCCCGACCACCGCGGAGCCGATCGTGACATCCACGACGGGCGCGCCCGTCGTCGCCACCACGACGACAACCGTCGCGCCGACGACCACCACGGCGAGGCCGATGCCCCGGTCGGTGATGGACACGAGCTTCGGCCCGTTCTTGCACACCGAGGGCCTCGTGCTGAACTACCCGACGCAGTTCGTCGAGCGGGTCGGCTTCCACGAGTCGAATCTCGCGGCGAGCCGCTATCTCGGGGTACTGCCGACGGCGGGTGACGTGATCGACCTTCCGAGCCGAGAACGCAAGACCAACGCTCGCACGGCGGCAGACATCCTGTCGGACCCAAACGGCGAGGTCCGTGCGCCGATCTCCGGCACCGTCAAGCGCGGCGGTACGTACACGCTCTATTGCAAGTACACCGACTCGTTCGTGGTGATCGCGCCGGACGCGCGCCCCAACTACGAGGTGAAGCTGTTGCACATCACGGGGCTCGTCGCCACCGTCGGCCAACACGTCGAGGCTGGCCTGACACCGATCGCGCAGCACCCGACGCGGCTGCCTTTTCATTCGCAAGTCGAGGACTTCTCGACGGCGCCGGTGTGGCCCCATGTGCATCTCGAGGTCGACGATCCGTCGATCAAGAATCCGCCCGGCGTGGGCGGCAAGGGTTGCTCTTGAATCACTGTGGGTAGTTGCGCCATGTGTGGACCGATAAGGCAAAACGTGAAGGCGTTGCGCTCGCGCTCGTTCTCGCAACCACGTTGGGTGGCTGGCATCTACAGCAAGCATCGGCCAGTACGCCACCGACGACCGCGCGTGCAGAAAATCGCGTAGCGGCGCCGAAGGAACCGCCCGTCGATCGCTTCGCTTACGGCGACCTGCTCGACGCGGTGCAGTACCAACTCGGCTTCGAACCCGACGCACGCGATGCGGCCAGTGTGCTGGCCGCCTGTAGTTCGCTACTCGATGCCAAGGGGCCGGAGGGAGCGCTGCGGGAAGCCGCGGCGCCCATTGTTGCCTACTGCCAGAACCCCAACGAGGACGAGGCCGCGCGTGCGCCCGACGCGTATGTGGCATACCGAGAGGCGATGTTCGATGGTGCGAAGTAGCGATCAGCGCCGCTCGAGCAGGTCGCGTTCGAGCACCAGGGTGAGTGCGAGGTTCCGGTAGCCCGCTTCGTCGAACAGGATCACGAGGACGTCTTCCTCGGTGCGGATGACCTGTCCGTCGCCCCACTCGTTGTGCCGCACGAGCGTGCCGATCGGAAACGGGCCTTCGGCGGCCGCCTCGACCAGGTCGGCCCGTCCCCCGACGCAGTTGTCACATCGTCCACAGTTCTCGTCGTAGGCCTCTCCGAAGTACGTGAGGATGAACCGCACCCGGCACGAGCGCGTCTCGGCGTAGTTGCGCATCATCTCGATACGCGAGCGTTGAAATTCCTCGCGGCGAGCTTCGAACTCCTCGATCGCGGCCAACACGAGCTTGGGTGACCGGCGCGGCCGCAAGGCGACACTGCCGTTCGGTCGCATAGTGGCTGCGTCGACGTCGACGAGTCGGTTCACGACGCGCAGAACGCTGCGCTTGGGAAGCGAGGACCGATCCGCGAGTTCGTCGACCGTGGCCTTGGTACGGCCTTTGGCGGCGTGCATCACGACGAGCACGTCTTCGGGCCGCACACCTCCACCCGTGCCGAAGAAGCGGCGGATGGACAAATCCTCCGGTCGGTAGAACAAGACTGCGTCGGACCGCTTCCCGTCGCGACCGCCTCGTCCGATCTCCTGGTAGTACGCGTCGATCGATTCGGCGACGTCGGCGTGCAGGACGAACCGCACGTTGGGCTTGTCGATGCCCATCCCGAAGGCAGTGGTGGCCACGACGACGGCGATCTCGTCGTCGATGAAGCGGTGGTGCACGTCGTCCCGGGTCCGCCTCGGCAGCCCGGCGTGGTATGCCGCGGCGGCGACACCCGCTTCGCTGATCTGCTCGGCGATCGTCTCCGCCCGCTTTTGCGTCGCGGCGTACACGATGCCGGTGCGCCCTCGTCGTGCCGCGCGCACGGCTCGTGCCACGACGGCGGCGTCTTTTTCGTCGGCGTCGGTGAATGTCTCGACCGAGGCGCGGAGGTTGGGCCGATCGAATCCGCTCACGATCACCAAGGGATCGCGCAGGCCGAGTCGTTCGCCGATCTCGGCCCGGACTGGCGGAGCTGCCGTCGCCGTGAGCGCGATCACGACGGGCCGATCGAGCGCTTCGACGACCTCACCCAGGCGCTGGTAGTCCGGACGGAAATCGTGACCCCACGCGCTGATGGAATGCGCTTCGTCGACGACGAAGAGCGATGGCTTGGCCTTCCGCAGCGCCTCGAGCGTGTCGGGCCGCGCCAGCTGCTCAGGCGCGAGAAAGACGAACTCCAACTCGCCATTCGCCATACGTTCGAAGATGTCGGCGCGGGCCTCGTCGCCGACGTTTGCGTTGAGCTCGGCCGCGTCGCCGACGCCCTCCTCGGCGAGGGCAGTGACCTGATCGTGTTGCAGCGCGATCAACGGCGAAATCACCACTGTGCAGCCCGCAAGCGCGGCGGCCGCCAGCTTGTAGATCGCCGACTTGCCGTAGCCGGTCGGCATGACGGCGAGAACGTCGCGGCCTCCGATCGCGGCGACTGCGGCGTCGCGTTGGCCAGGGCGAAGGCGTTCAATTCCAAGGCGCTCGCGCGCGAGTTCGTCGACGTCGAGCATCGTGATCGCTTCGTACCCGGCTTCGAGGCGTGCCCAACCCGTCTCGTAGGGTGGCCGGGTGGGCGCGTTGGATCGGTTGCGACGGAAAGCGCCGTACCTACGCGCCGACAACCCGCGATTGGTCGCGCTGCGCGAGCGATACGCCGCACATCCGGTCGGAGCGAACCCGTCGTTGTGGCGGCCGGGCTACATCGATTCGCAGGTCGATCTGGCCAACTTTCGCGCCGACAGTGCCTACCGCTGGCAAACCCGCGACAACGTCGTCTTCGACCGTGCGGGTGAGGTCGTACGGGTTCCGACGCGCAACGAGCACTACGTCGCGACGGCGCAGTACGTGCTGTCGCACGACCGTCTCGGTCTGATGGGGCGTCTCACGGATGACGACGCGTTCGGCAATTACGTCGTCGACGTCGACGGCCGTCCCATGAGCACCGACCTCATGGACTCGGTCATGCAGCTCGACTTCCTCGATCGGCACCTGGGACTCGCCAAGCTCACCGGTCAGACCGTGCTCGACATCGGCGCCGGCTACGGCCGCTTCGCCCACCGGGTGGTCCAGGCCATCGACGTGCGCGAAGTGATCTGCACCGACGCGGTGGCCGAGTCGACCTTCCTTTGCGAGCACTACCTCGACTACCGCGACGTGGCGGACCGCACGCGCGTGGTTCCCCTCGACGAGATCGAGGAGGCGTTCTCCGTCGGGGAGGTGACGCTGGCGGTCAACATGCACAGCTTCCCGGAGATGCCGCTTGCCTCCATCGCGTGGTGGCTCGCGTTGCTCGCCCGCAATCAGGTGCCGTTTTTGATGGTCGTGCCCAACGGCTTCAACCGCACGGCCTGTGAGCTCGACGGATCCAAGCCGCCGTTCGACCCGTCCATCGAGGCGGCCGGCTACCGCCTGATCGCCCAAGAGCCGAAATATCTGGACGACGGTCTCCAACGCGACGGCCTGTACCCCGGGGAGAACCTGCTCTACGAACTGCGCTCGTGAACGAAAACAGGTGGCCCCGACGGAGCCACCTGCAATGCGGTTGGTGGGCGTAACTGGATTCGAACCAGTGACCTCCGCCGTGTGAAGGCGGCGCGCTAACCAGCTGTGCCATACGCCCGTGAGCCGTCGACGATACTCCGCGGCGCTCCCGGGCGACGAAGCAGGTTGCGCGAACTAGTCCGGACGACTCTTTCGTAGCGCTTCAGCCTCTTCCCGGTACTTCTCCGCGTTCGTGTGATCGCCGCGCAACTCCGCGACGAGGGCCCGCTCTTCCTTGCAGTCCGCCATGCGCATCGGCCGGTTGATGCGCGGCGCCAACGCCTCGGCTTGGTCGAGCAACTCCTCGGCGTCGTCGAGGCGGCCCTCTTGACGGGCCACTGCCGCAAGGCTCCACGTCGGCCACCACAGCTGGCTGCGCCAACCCGACGTGCGAGCCAAGGTGAGGCTCTCCTCGAGCTCTTCACGGGCGACAGCGAGCGCGCCCATGCGACGACGCATCTCGCCGTGGCTGTGGAGGACATTGGACAGCGAGGCGTCGTCACCCACGACCCGCGCCCGCACGACCGCCTCGTGCAGCGTCTCCTCGGCGGTTCGGAAGTCCCCGGCCTCGAGCGCTGACCACCCCGAAAGACCGAGCGCGCGGACGAGCGCCGGTTCGTCGCCGCCTTCGCGCCACGCCTCGGCCGCCTGATCGAAATGACGACGGGCCGCGTCGGCGTCGCCGTGGGCGAGCGCCATCTCGCCGAGGGTCGTGTGCAGCCACGGCACCGCTTGCGGTGACCCGAGGCGTTGCCACAAGGCGAGGGCTTCTTCGAGACGGGCCGAGGCCGCCATTTCGTCCCCGTCGGCCGTGGCCAACCCCGCGAGCACCGTCAGGTGCTCGGCGAGCATCTGGGGATCCCCCAAAGCCCGTGCGAGCTTGTGCCCCTCGTCGGCCAACGTGCGAGCGGCGGCGAGATTGCCGTCCTCGAAGGCGACCCGGGACAACGCATGCGTGAGGGTGGCGACAACGCGCCGGTCGCCCTCGGCCCGGGCGAGGTTGAGCGCCTGCTTGTAGAGGGAACCGGCGGTCTCGTGGTCGCCTTGCTGCGAGGCGAGGTGACCGAGGTTGCGTAACGAGATGGCACGGTGACGATCGTCGTCCGCAGCATCAGCCGTTGACAGGGCCTCGTTCAGCAGCGCACGCGCTTCGTCGTAGGCGAATCGGTTGCGCGCCAGTTGGCCGAGGTGGTTGAGCGCGCGGGCGGTGCCGATCTGGTTGTCGAGGCTGCGGAACCGGGCGAGCGCGGCGTTGAGGAGTTGCTCGGCGGAGTCGTGGTCGCCCTGTTCTGTGGCGAGGGCACCGGCCGCGTCGAGGGCGCGGGCGACGAGCTCAGGCTCCACCCCGTCGAGCTCCTCGAGTCCCTGCTCGATCCACTTGCGGCCGCCCTCCCAGTTGCCGCGCACGAGCCAGTACCGCCACAGGGCGACGGCCGGTTCGAGGGCGGCCGCGCCGAGCCAGTCCAGCGCGGCGCGCAGGTTCAACTCGTCGGCGGCGAGACGCGTCAACCACTCCGACTGCGCCGGCCCGGTGAGTTCGGGCTCGGCTGACAACGCCAGCGCGCGAAAGAAGGTGGCGTGGCGGTCGCGGGTGATGACCAGGTCGCCGCGGTCGGCGAGCTTCTCCAACGCGTACTGCTTGATGGTGGCCAACATGCGGTAGCGCGACGCGCCGTCCTGCTCGTCGACCACCACGAGGCTGCGGGCCACGAGACGGCCGAGCGCGTCGAGCACTTCGAGGTCGCTCAGGTCGCCGAAGCCGGCCACCGCCATCGCGGCGTCGAGACTCCAGCCGCCCGAGAAGGCGGCGAGTCGCGCGAACAGCACCTTCTCGGAGTCCTCGAGGAGGTTGTAACTCCAGTCGACCGTCGCCCGCAGCGTCTGCTGACGAGCCATCGCTGCACGTGAGCCGCCGGTCAGCAGACGGAACTGATCGTCGAGGCGCGCCGCGATCTCCTCGACCGACAGCGCGGCGGCGCGACCGGCGGCCAACTCGATTGCGAGGGGGATGCCGTCGAGGCGACGACAGATCTGCCAGACCGTGCCGCGGTTCTCCGGGGTGAGTGCGAACCCGGCGCGCCGCTCGGCGGCGCGCTCGGCGAACAGCTCGAGGCATTCGCCGTCGGACATCGACCCGATCGTCAGCACGCTCTCGCCCGGAATGCCGAGGGCCTCCTGGCTCGTGGCGATGACGACGACGCGTGGGCAGTGCTGCAACAGATCGGCGGTGAGGGCGGCGACCTCGTCGACGAGGTGTTCACAGTTGTCGAGCACCAACAGCAACGTGCGTTCGGCGAGCGCGGCGGTCAGTGTCGCGAACGACGCTCGCCCGAACTCGTCGCGCAGGTTGAGCGCACCAGCCACCGCCGACGGCACGTGCGACGGGTCGGTGACGCCGGCGAATTCGACGAGCCAGGCGCCGTGGGGGAACCCGTCGACGATGTCGGACGCGACCTGTAGCGCCAAGCGGGTCTTGCCCGAACCACCGGTGCCGGTCAGCGTGACGAGTTGTGCGCCGCTGCGGATGCGGTCGGCCGCCTCGGCCCGTTCGTCGGCGCGGCCGATGAACGACGTGATGGGCTTGGGCAAATTGCCCGGCACGGCGTCGGCCCGCACGCCCGGGAACGAGCTGCGCATGCCGGGCAGCGAGAGCTGCCACAGGTGCGTGGGGGAAGGAAGGTCTTTGAGGCGGTGCCGCCCCATGTCGGTGAGGGTTGCGTTCTCGGGTGGTCCGCCAGCGAAGTGCAGCGCGGAGGCCGACGCCAGCACTTGCCCGCCGTGACCGGCTGCGCAGATGCGGGCCGCTTCGTGCACCGCGAGCCCCACGTAGTCGCCGTAGCGAACGACGGCCTCGCCGGTGTGCAACCCCATCCGGACGCGCACGGGCGGGTCGGGCCACTCGTGATCCGACACCGCTTTCTGCGCCGCCAGCGCGCCCGTCAGCGCATTCGCGGCCGACTCGAACGCAACGAAGACAGCGTCGCCGCGGGTCCCGACCTGAATGCCGCCGTGGGCGGCCAGCTGCTCCTCGAGCAGGTCGTAGTGCTTCATCAGCAAGTCGGGCCAGGCGTCGCCGTGGTGCTGGATGAGGTGCGTCGACCCCTCGATGTCGGTGAAAAGGAACGTGACGACGCCTTCGGGCAGCTGGGGCCCGGCGGGCTCTTCCACGCCTTAGCTGGTGCCGCGGCCGAAGGTGGCCAGGCTGTGCAACACGAGGGCGAGGCCCCAACCGAGGATCACCCAGGCGGGCCAGAAGTAGCCCATGCCTGCAAGTACCCACACGAGGACGAGGAACACGTTCACGACCACGTACAGGCGGGCGTGGGTGACGTAGGCAGTCCGCGCCACACGCTGCAATCGGTCCTGGCGTTCGGCGGGCAGCACGGGCCCGAATCTACCGCCGATGCCTCATGGGCGGTGAGACGGATAACGTTGGTGTACTTACGTATACGAAGGAGTTCGTTACATGCAGGTTCGGGACAAGATCTACATCGACGGGGCGTGGGTGCCGTCGACTGGCGCTGGGACGCTCGAGGTCATCAACTCTTCGACCGAAGAGGTCATGGGCACCATCCCCGAAGGCACCGAGGCCGATGTCGCCAAGGCCGTCGCCGCCGCCAAGGCAGCGTTTCCGGCGTGGGCCGCCACGCCGAAGGAAGAGCGCGGCAAGTACATCCAGCGCATCACCGAGGGCCTCGGCGCTCGCATGATGGAAATCGCGCAGGTCGTCGCCGGCGAGCTCGGCATGCCGATGAACCTCGCGATGCTGATCCAGGCCGGTCTTCCGGCGGCCAACTGGGGCGCCATCGGCGGCCTCCTCGACACCTTCGAGTTCGAGACCCAGGTCGGCAACTCGCTCGTCGTCAAGGAGCCGGTTGGTGTCGTCGGCGCCATCACGCCGTGGAACTACCCGCTGCACCAGATCACGCTGAAGGTCGCTCCGGCGCTTGCCGCAGGCTGCACCGTCGTACTGAAGCCGTCCGAGGTGGCCCCGCTCAACGCGTTCATCCTCACCGAGATCATCGACGAGGTCGGGCTGCCGGCCGGCGTGTTCAACCTCGTGACGGGCGTCGGCCCCGTCGTCGGTGAGGCCATCTCGGCGCACCCCGATGTGGACATGATCTCCTTCACGGGTTCGACCCGCGCCGG
Source organism: Actinomycetota bacterium (assembly GCA_048498715.1). Lineage (GTDB taxonomy): Bacteria > Actinomycetota > Acidimicrobiia > Acidimicrobiales > JACCXE01 > JACCXE01. The sequence continues at coordinate 39,683 of JBEHXL010000003.1, forward strand.
CAAGCGCATCGCCGAGGTCGCGTCGCAGCGCGTCGCTCGCGTCGCGCTCGAGCTCGGCGGCAAGTCCCCGAACGTCATCCTCGACGACGCCGACCTCGCCACCGCGGTCGCCGACGGCGTGGGCAAGGCCTTCCTCAACTCGGGCCAGACCTGCACCGCGCTGACCCGCATGATCGTCCCGCGCGAGAAGCTCGCCGAGGTCGAGGAGATCGCCCGCGCTACCGCCGAAACCTTCACGGTCGGCGATCCGTTCGGCGGCGAGGCCAAGCTCGGCCCGCTCGTCTCGGCTGCGCAGCAGGCGCGTGTGCGTGACTACATCCAGAAGGGCATCGACGGCGGCGCCACGCTGCTGACCGGTGGCCCGGAGCAGCCGGAGGGTCTCGACAAGGGCTACTACGTCAAGCCGACGGTGTTCTCGAATGTCACCAACGACATGACCATCGCCCAGGAAGAGATCTTCGGCCCGGTCCTGTCGATCATCGCGTACGACACCGAGGAAGAAGCGATCCAGATCGCCAACGACACCATCTACGGCCTCGCCGGTGGCGTGTGGTCCGGTGACAAGGACCGCGCGCAGAAGGTCGCCCGTCAGATCCGCGCCGGTCAGGTCGAGGTCAACGGCGGCGCGTTCAACCTTGCCGCTCCGTTCGGTGGCTTCAAGCAGTCCGGTATCGGCCGCGAAGCCGGCACCTACGGCCTCGAGGAATTCCTCGAGATCAAGAGCCTCCAGCTCTAGTCATCGGTCAGGACCGGCCAAGCCGGATCCTTCGCAGATTGGGGCCGGGCCTTCGGGCCCGGCCCTGTCGCGTCCGCCGGACAATTACTAGGGTTTCGGGCCGTGATTTGGCGGAGGGGTCTCGTCGCGTTGTCCGTGGCTGCTGCCGCGCTTGTCGCGTCCGCCGAACCGGCGCTGGCCAAGACCGCGCTGGAGAAGAAGGTCGAGGCCGCGCAGCGCCAAGCCAACGCCGTCGCCGCGAATCTCACCAAGGCCAGCGCCGCGCTCGAACAGGCCCGTCGCGACATCGCCAAGTTCAAGGCGCAGTCGGCCCAGAACCAGCAACGAATGACTGCGGTCAAGTCGCAGCTGCGGGAGTACGCGATCCGCGAATACGAACAGGGCGGCCGTTCCCTCAAGTTCAACTTCGACGACCCGAATCAGGTGGCCCGCACCCATTACCTCGTGCGCGAAGTCGCGCTTGGCTCGGTCGACCGGTTGGAGTCGTTCCGGGTGATCAAGGAAGACGAGGCGCAGCTCCAAGCCGTTCTCGAAGCGCGGCTGCGTGATCGCACCGCCGCCTACGCGCAGGCCAAGGCCCAACGAGCCGCGCTCGCATCGCAGCTCGCCGGGCTCGACAAGGCGATGAAGGCTGCCAAGGCCAACTCGCGCATCCTCGCGACCGGGGCGTGGGTCTGCCCGGTCCAGGGCGCCCGCGCCTTCTCGAACGACTGGGGCAACCCGCGTTCGGGTGGGCGCCGCCACAAGGGCACCGACATGTTCGCCCGCAGTGGCACCCCCGTCGTCGCTCCCGTTGCAGGCAGCGTCACCACGCGCACCGGTGGCCTCGGTGGCAACGCCGTGTACCTGCGGGGCCGGGACGGCAACACGTACTACGGGGCGCACCTCAGCCGCTTCGCCTCGACGGGCGCCGTCTCGCAAGGCCAGGTCATCGGTTACGTCGGAGCGACCGGCAATGCCAAGGGTGGCGCCTCGCATTTGCATTTCGAGATCCATCCGGGCAACGGTGCGGCCGTGAACCCGTACCCGACCCTCCGGAAATACTGCTGAGCGAGGAACTCGCCTCCGCTCTCGGCGCCGTTCTCGACGCGTCGTCGATCGACGGGCTGCGTCGCCTGTCCGGCGGTGCGTCGCGCGCCACGTGGTCCTTCTCCGCCGACGGGCGCGCGCTGATCCTGCGCATGGACCCGCCGGGGGCCGCCTCCGGTGGCCTGGCCCGGGAGGCTGACCTGCTGCGCGGCGCGACCGCCGCTGGAGTTCCCGTGCCGGACGTCATCGCCCACGGGGACGGCACCGATCCGATCGGCGCGCCCTACATCGTCATGAATCACATCGACGGCGAGACGATCGCGCGCCGCATCCTGCGCGAGGACGAGTTCGCCGAGGCGCGCCCTCTCATGGCGCGGCAGTGCGGTGAGATCCTGGCGAAGATCCACGCCATTCCGGTCGAGGCGGTTCCCGGCTTGCCGACCGACGACGCGCTCGAGAAGTACGCCGGCGTCTACAAGATGTTCGGCGAGCCGCATCCGACGTTCGACCTCGCGCTGAAGTTCCTGCGCGAACGCCGGCCGGTGACGGATCGGCAAACGGTCGTGCACGGTGACTTCCGCAACGGCAACCTCATCGTCGGGTCTGAAGGCGTGCGGTCCGTGCTCGACTGGGAGCTGTCCCACGTGGGCGATCCCGTCGAAGATCTCGGTTGGTTGTGTGCCAATGCGTGGCGCTTCGGCGGTGACCTACCCGTTGGCGGCTTCGGTACCTACGACGATCTGATCGCCGGGTACGAGTCGGTGTCGGGTGTGACTGTCGATCGTGAGGCGTTGAACTGGTGGGAAACGGTCGCGAACTTCACGTGGGGCGTGATCTGCATCGCCCAGGCGAATACCCACCGCTCCGGCGCGTCGCGCTCGGTCGAGTTGGCGGCAATCGGGCGCCGTGTGTGTGAAACCGAGTGGGATCTGCTGGGCAACCTCGAACAGGCAGGGTGGCCCCGATGAACTACCAACCCCACGATGTGCCCTCGGCCGCCGAACTGGTCGAGGCCGTGCGCGAGTTCCTCGAGAAAGACGTGATGGCCGCCACCGAAGGCCGCGTGAACTTCCACACGCGCGTCGCCGTCAATGTGTTGAACATGGTGCAGCGCGAACTCGAGTTGGGCGACGAACAGGCGGCGCATCACGCGGCGCGCCTGGCGTCGCTCGGCGTCGAGTCCGAGAAGGCCCTGTCCGAGGCGATCACGGCGGGACAACTCGACGACCGACTTCCCGAGGTCGTCGCCGTCGTGAGGGAATCGGTGCGCGAGAAGCTCGCGGTTGCGAATCCCAAGTACCTGAACGGGTAAGCCCTGCGCCGTGTCGGCGCAACAGGAGTTCGAACAGCTCGTCTCGGACATCGACTACCCGCTGTTCATCGTCACGACGGCGGTAGACGGCGAACGCAGCGGCTGCGTAGTCGGGTTCGCGACCCAGTGCAGCATCGATCCGCCCCGCTTTCTCGTCGGGCTGTCGGAGACGAACCACACGTTCGACGTCGCGCGTCGCGCAACGCATCTTGCGGTGCACGTCATCGGTCGCGGCGACGTTGATCTCGCGGCGTTGTTCGGGGGGCAGACCGGCGACGAGGTCGACAAATTCGCGGCGATCGCCTGGCACGAAGGGCCACACGGCATGCCGTTGATCGACGCGTTGCCCGCGTGGTTCGTCGGCGAAATCATGGAGCGGGTGCCTTTGGGCGACCACGTCGGGCACATGCTCCATCCCGTGGCGGCCCATGCCGCCGCGGTCGACAACCTGCAGTTCGGCGACGCGAAACACATCGACCCCGGTCACGATCCGTAGGTGAAGCGCGTCTGCTGGCCCTCGCGTGGCAGGCTGAGCAGATGCACGTAGGCATCCTTGGTGGGACCGGTCCCGCCGGTTCTGGTCTGGCCATTCGGCTCGCGTCGGTTGGTCTCGAAGTCACGATTGGTTCGCGCACGAAGGACCGCGCCCAGGAAGCGGTGGAGAAGCTGCTCGCGCAGTATCCCGACCGCACGTTCATGCTCGATTCCGGCGACAACAAGCGCGCCGCGTCGGCCGACGTCGTCGTCATCGCAACGCCGTGGGATGCCGCGGCGACCACAGCGCAGTCCGTTGCCAATCAGCTGGCGGGCAAGGTCGTCATTTCGATGGCGAACGCACTGGCCAAGGTCGGCGACGAATTCCAGCCGCTCGTCCCGCCGCGTGGTTCGGTGGCAGCCAGCGTGCAGGCGGTGCTGCCCCAGTCGCACGTTGCGGCGGCCTTCCATCACCTGCCGGCCCGAGAGCTCGCCGCGATCGACCACCCGATCGACTCGGATGTGCTCGTCTGCTCCGATCACAAGTCGGCGACCGAGGCCACCTGCGAGATCGTCAACCTGATCCCGGGCTGCCGCGCGCTCGACTCGGGTCGTCTCTCGAACGCCACGATGATCGAGGGCTTTGCCGCGGTGATCCTGCAGCTCAACATGCGGTACAAGACCCGCACTGCGGTCCGCGTCACCGGCATCGAAAACGCTTAGCCCCGGTGACCATGCGCCTTTTTGACACCGCCCGTCAGGCGGTCGTCGACTTCACGCCGGACAACACGGTGAAGATGTACACGTGCGGCATCACGCCGTACGACTCGGCGCACATTGGTCACGTCATGGTGTATCTGACCTACGACGTCTTGCAGCGTCGCCTGCGCGACATGGGCCACGAAACCCAATGTGTCCGCAACGTCACCGACGTCGACGACGACATCCTGCGCAAGGCCCGCGAGGTCGGCGTCTACTACCTCGATCTCGCAGCCGAAGAGATGGCGAAGTTCGACGCGGCCATGGTCGCGTTGGACATGCTGCCGTCGTTCTCCGAGCCCCGCGCCACGAGTGCGATTCCCGACATCCTCGGTTTCATCGGCATGGTCTTGGAATCGGGTCACGCCTACCAGGCAGGTGGCGCGGTGTACTTCTCCGTTGCGAGCTGGCCGAAGTTCGGCGAGGTCAGCAACTACTCGCGGGAACAGATGCTCGAGTACGCGCGCGAGCGCGGCGGCAACGTCGACGACCCGAACAAGCAGGACCCACTCGACTTCGTGCTGTGGCAGCCCTCGGCTGAGGACGAGCCGTGGTGGGAGTCGTTGTGGGGTCGCGGCCGGCCGGGGTGGCACATCGAGTGCTCGGCGCTCGCCATGCGTGAACTCGGTGAGACCATCGACCTTCACGGCGGCGGCGGCGACCTGATCTTCCCGCATCACGAGTGCGAATCGGCGCAGTCCGAAGCGGCGACCGGCGCTCCGTTCGTGAAGCACTGGATGCACGTCGGGATGGTGCGCCTCGACGGCGAGAAGATGAGCAAGTCGCTGGGCAACCTCGTCTTCGCCGAACACCTCTGCAAAGAATGGGATCCGCGCGCGATCCGTCTCGCGTGCCTGAGCAACCACTACCGCCCGGGTTGGGACTGGCACGACCAGCTGATGCCCGATGCCGCGGCGCGTCTGGCCAAGTGGTCAGAGCTCGGGCCTGGTTCCGCCGCGCTCGACGACGTGCGCGCCTGCCTCGACGACGACCTCAACACGCCGGGTGCGATCGAGGCGATCGACGCCGCCGCGGCCGCTGGTCACGGCGTCGCCGACGCGGCAAAGCTTCTCGGCGTCACGCTGTAGCGATGCGGCGTCTCGCCGTTGTCGTGGCGGGCTTGCTCTTCGCAGCGCTCGCGACGCCCGTCGCCCACGCCAAAGAGGCGAGCGTCGATCAGAAGCTTGCGGCGGTGAATGCGTTGCTCGCGGATCGGGCCGAGGCGGAGCTGGCCCATGACCGGGAGGCGTTCGCCAAGACGATCGACCCGAACGCGCCGGCTGCGTTTCGCGAGTCGCAACTTGCGTCATTCGACAATTTGTCGTCCTTGACCATCGCGTCGCTCAAGTACGAGGCCAACGTCGAGTTCGGTGGTGACCTCAGTCGAGGCGCGTCGAAGGCTGAATACGGCGGGGCCGATGTCTTCGTTCCCGAGACCGTCCGCAAGATGCGTTTTGCGTTCGACGGTGACCGCCCGTGGATCGACGACATGTGGTTCACCTATGTCCAACGCGCCGGACGGTGGTACGTCGGCGGCGACGACGATCTGGTCGACGTCGGCCTCGAACCCACCGTCTCGATGTGGGACCGCGGTCCCGTCGTCATGGTGTCGGGTCAGCACGTTGCTTTCATCGCCCATCCCGCCCAGCAGGCGCGCGCCCAGGCGCTGCTGGGCATCGCCGAGCAGGCGCTTGCCGCCTTGGCCCCACGGTGGACGCTGCCCTGGACCGGCACGATTGTCGGTGTCATTCCCGAGTCACCCGACGAGTTGACCGACCTGATGCAGGCGAGCATCGACGTGACCAAGTTCGTGGCGTTCGTGTCCTACGGATTCGATCTGGAGACGTACACGACGACGGCGCCGCGGCTCTTCGTACAGGACCAGAACCTCGCCGCGTACGACACCGCGAATCAGACCGAGACGTTGGTGCACGAGTTCGTGCACGCCGCGGGAGCCCGTTACACGGCGTCGTACACGCCGTCGTGGTTGCACGAAGGACTGGCCGACTGGATCGCAGGCGACAAGGCGCCGTTCCGTCGGGGGAGTGGGTCGGGGAACAACGCTCCCCGTGACGACCAGTTCGGCGCCGGAAGCCAGGGCCAGATCGTGCAGGCCTACAAAGACTCGCGGTCCATCGTCGCGGCCTTGGCCCGGATCGCCGGCGGCGACGCGCCGTACACCTTCTTCAAGACCGTCGGCGCCGAGCCCATACGGCCGGGCGCGCGCGCCTACATCGTCGACGATGCGTTGAAGAAGATCGGCTTCGCGAACGGTCTGGCCGATCTCGAAGCACAGTGGCGCGCCGGGAAGTAGCGCTTAGTTGGGTTCGTCCGCGACTTCGATGTCGAACTTCGCGTTCTTGCCCTCGACCGAAGTGACGGTGACGCGAACGTCGTACGCGTCCTCGCTGTCATTGGTGGTCAACGTGCAGTGCATGACCTTGTCGACTTCGGCCTTGAGATCACCGGGGCAGTCGATGTTCGGGGCTTCGTCGGCCCCGACCTGCTCTTGAAGCTGCGTCGCGACTTGCTCTTCCAGCTTGGCTTCATCGATTGATTTCCCACCAACGCTCACACTGGCGCTACAGGCCGACAGGATCGCGGCGCCCCCAACGAGCGCGACGGTGAGAATGCCCCGGGCGGATTTCATTCGGGAACGGTAACCCTTCTTCCCTAATCTGGCGGGCATGGCTGACCAGATCACTGTCTCGCTCCCAGATGGCTCCGAACGGACCCTGGAGACCGGAGCGACGACGGCGGATCTGGCCGGTTCGATCGGTAAGAAGCTCGCGGCGGACGCAGTCGCGGCGAAGGTGAACGGTGAGGAAGTCGACCTCAGCGCGCCGCTTCCCGACGGAGCATCGGTCGCGATCATCACCCAGGGCACCGACGACGGACGTCACGTGCTGCGTCACTCGACTGCCCATGTGCTCGCCCAGGCCGTCACCCAGCTGTGGCCCGGCGCCAAGTTCTCGATCGGTCCGGCGATCGCAGACGGCTTCTATTACGACTTCGAGTTGCCGGGCGGCGCGCACTTCGTCGAGGACGACCTCGTGCGTATCGAAGAGCGCATGCGCGAGATCGTCAAAGCCGACCAACCCTTCGTGCGCGAGGTGCACACCATCGAGGAGGGCCTCGAACTCTTCAAGGACCAGCCCTACAAGTGCGAGATCATTCAGGGCATCGAAGGTGCCGACGAGGGCGCCAGCGACGGCGTGATCACTGCGTACCGCAACAGCCCAGAGTTCGTGGACATGTGCCGCGGCCCGCACGTGCCGTCGACCGGCAAGCTCGGGCACTTCAAGTTGATGCGCGTCGCCGGTGCGTACTGGCGCGGCGATGAGCACAATCAGCAGCTACAGCGAATCTACGGCACCGCCTGGGAGTCGAAGAAGGCGCTTGAAGAGCACCTCACTCGTCTCGAGGAAGCCGAGAAGCGCGACCACCGTCGCCTCGGCGCCGAGCTCGACCTGTTCTCGTTCCCGCCCGAAATCGGCTCCGGCCTCGTTGTGTTCCACCCGAAGGGCGGCACCGTACGACGGATCATGGAGGACTACTCGCGGCAGCGTCACGAGGAAGCCGACTACGAGTTCGTGTACACGCCGCATCTCACCAAGGCGGGTCTGTTCGAGACCTCCGGTCACCTCGAGTGGTTTGCCGAAGGCATGTTCCCGCCCATGGAGATGGACGGCGCGACGTACTACGCCAAGCCGATGAACTGCCCTATGCACTGCCTGATCTTCCGGTCGCGTGGGCGTTCGTATCGCGAGCTGCCGCTGCGGCTCTTTGAGTTCGGCACCGTCTATCGCTACGAGAAGTCGGGCGTGGTACAGGGCATCACCCGCGCCCGCGGATTCACCCAGGACGACTCGCACATCTACTGCTCGAAGGAGCAGATGCGCGACGAGTTGAAGTCGTTGCTCGAGTTCGTGCTCGATCTCTTGCGGGACTACGGCCTCGACGACTTCTACCTCGAGTTGTCGACCAAGCCCGAGGGCAAGGCGGCCGGTTCGGACCAGCAGTGGGACGAGGCGATCGACGTGTTGCGCAGCGTCGCCGAAGGCGAAGGCCTCGAGCTCGTGATGGACGAAGGCGGCGGTGCGTTTTACGGCCCGAAGATCTCGGTGCAGGCCCAGGACGCGATCGGTCGCACTTGGCAGATGTCGACGATCCAGCTCGACTTCAACACCCCGGTGCGCTTCGGCCTCGTCTATGACGCGCCCGACGGTTCCCGTCAGACCCCGGTGATGATTCACCGGGCGCTGTTCGGTTCCGTCGAGCGCTTCTTCGGCGTGCTCGTCGAACACTATGCCGGCGCCTTCCCGGCGTGGCTCGCACCGGTGCAAGTCGCGGTGTTGCCCGTCGCCGCCGACCACGCCGACTACGCCCACTCGGTCTACGACCGGCTGCGCAAGGAAGGCTTCCGCGTCGAGATCTCTGCGGCGGACGAACCGCTTGGCGCGCGCATCCGTCGCGAGAAGCTGCAGAAGCTGCCGTACATCCTGGTGGTGGGGGGCGACGATGCGGCGGCCGGCACGGTAGGTGTCAACAAGCGCGGGTCCGAGCGTCCTGAGCGCGATGTCACGGTCGACGACTTCGTGGCCCGACTGCGCGGCGAAGTCGACGCGCACTCATGACCCTGGAGCGCGTGTTCGCCGGCTGGCGTAATGCGTATGTCAGCAACGTTGCTCAGGTCGAGCCCGGCGAGTGCCCGTTCTGCGGTCTGTTCGACGCGGACGTCAGCGACCGTGAGCGCCTCGTGGTGCACCGCGGCACGACGTGCGTGGTCGTCCTGAACCTCTATCCGTACGGGTCGGGTCACCTGCTTGTCATGCCGCTGCGCCACGTCGCCGATCTGCACGAGTTGTACGAGGCCGAGCGCGCCGAGTTCTTCGACCTCGTCGTCGATGCGACCGTTGCGCTGCGTGCCGCCTACGGTCCGGACGGAATGAACGTCGGAGCCAACCTCGGCCGTGCTGCCGGTGCGGGTGTTCCTGGGCACCTGCACTTCCATGCGCTGCCGCGGTGGGCCGGCGATACGAACTTCATGACGTCGGTCGGCGAGACGCGCGTGATTCCCGAAGACCTCGCCACCACGTACGACAAGGTGCAACTCGCATGGCCGAAGAACTAGCGGGCGACCAGCTTCCCGCCGACCTCAATCTCGACGAGTACGTCGGTGTCACCACGTTCCCGGACCCGGGCCGGCGACGCATCGTCGGTCTCGGCTGGATCGCCGTCGGCGCAGTGGCCTTCGCCATCACGGCGTCCAACGGCACCGACGGTGTCCTGGTCAACAACGGACTCGTCGGCTTTGCGATCGCCTGCGCCCTCATCGGGCTGTACCACGTCGTGGCCGGCACGTCGCTCAAGATCCGTGAGACGGACGCGCTCGTCATCGCGTCGAAAGAAGTCGGCTTCCCGATCGGACACGCCTCGGCCCAGCTCGGCTTCCAGGGCCTCCTGGCCAAGCCCACGTGGCGCATCCTCGTGTATTCGGCCGACAACCCGCCGACCAAGCGCGGCATGGTCCTCATCAACGGCCGAACGGGCACCGTCCTCGGCAACTACGTCGAGGACAACCCCGAAGACCCCAAGATCTGGGAACACGCCTGACCGCCACCACCCGGTTCTTGTGCTGTTTCGGGCGTTCTAGCGCCCCGAAACAGCACAAGAACAGTGGCCGTCGCTAGTTGTGGGCCGCCTTGGCTCTCTCGACGACCTGCGGTGGGGCGATGTCGTAGTGGTCGTGCTCGACGGTGAAGTGGCCGCGGCCGCCGGTGAGTGAGCGCAAGTCGATGGCGTAGCGACGCAGCTCCGCGGTTGGGACGAGAGCGGTGATCGTCACTCGAGCGCCGTCGGCGGACGAGTCGGTCTCCTGCACTCGACCGCGTCGGGCGTTCAAGTCGCCCATGACGTCACCCTGCAGTGCCGTCGGGATCGTCACCCGCAGGCACGACAACGGTTCGAGCAAGACCACGCCTGCGTTCGCCATCGCTTCGCGCAATGCGAGCGCTCCGGCCATCTTGAAGCTCATTTCGGAACTGTCGACCGTGTGGTACTTGCCGTCGGTGAGCGTCACCTCGATGTCGACGACGGGGTGGCCCATCGTGCCGCCTTGCGCCATCGCTTCCTGGATGCCCTTTTCGACGGCCGGGATGAACTGCCGGGGGATCGCGCCGCCGACGATCTTGTCGACGAACCGGAAACCCGAGCCGCGCTCGAGTGGGGCGATCGTGATCGTGCATACGCCGAATTGCCCGTGACCACCGGACTGCTTCTTGTGCTTGCCCTCGGCCGTCGCTGACTTGGTGATCGTCTCGCGATAAGGGACCGCAACCTCTTCGGTCTCGACCTCCACGCCGAACTTCCGCGTAAGTCGTTCGCTGATCACCGCGAGGTGCGTCTCGCCCGCGCCGCCGAGCAGCGACTGGTGCGTCTCCTCGTTGCGCTCGACAACCAGCGTCGGATCCTCCTCTTGGAGTCGGTGGAGCGAGGTCATCAACTTGTCCTCGTCGCCCTGCGACTTCGGCTTGATGGCGATCCACAACGCGGGCGGCGCGAAGTCCGGCGCCGGGGCGTACACCGGGTGGTTCTTCGGTGCGAGCGTGTCGCCGGTGTGGGAGTCGGCGAGCTTGGCCACGGCGACGAGGTCACCGGCAGGCACCTCGGTCACCGTCTCGTGTTCCTTGCCGCGCAGCGTGAACAGGCCGTGCAAACGCTCGTCGGTGTGGGTACGCGGGTTGGTCAGCACGGTGTCGGCTTTGATCGTTCCCGAGCACACCTTCATCAACGACACGCGCCCGACGAAGGGATCCGCGATCGTCTTGCCGATGACGGCGAGCGGCTCGCCGTTCGGGTCGCAGGGGATGTCCGCCTCGGTGTCGCCCGCGATGACATGCAGCGCCGGGCGACCGACAGGCGACGGGGCGATCTCGTTGAGGAACTGCGCGAGACGGTCCACGCCGATTCGGCGTGTCGCCGAACCACACACGACCGGGAACACGGTCGCGTCGGCGACGCCGTGGGCGAGACACTTCTCGAGTTCCTCGAAGGACGGAACGTCGCCGTCGAGATACCGCTCCATGAGCGTGTCGTCGGCGACGACGATGCCCTCGACCAGCGCGTCGTGCACGACGTGCTCGGTGTTGGCCAGTTCGGGCGGCACGTCCTGGGACACGCCCACCCCGTCGTCGCCGTAGATGAAGGCCTTGTCGCTCAGCAGGTCGATGACCCCGCGAAAGGCGCCTTCCTCGCCGACGGGCAATTCCAGCGGAGCAATGCCGGCGCCGAAGCGTTCGCGCAGTTGCTCGAGCGTGCGGTCGAACGACGCGCGCTCTCGGTCGAGCTTGTTGATGAAGATCATGCGGGGCAGCCCCAGCGCGGCGGCGGCTTCCCACGCGGCCTCGGTCTGGACCTCGACGCCTTCCACCGCGCTGACCACGATGACGGCGAGGTCGGCCATCGCCAAGCCCGCTTGGACCTCGGCGAAGAAGTCGGCGTATCCGGGGCAGTCGAGCAGGTTGAGCTTGACCCCGTGGGACTCGAAGGCGGCGAGCGCCGTCGATACAGAGAGATGGCGCTTGATCTCCTCCGGTTCCGTATCGGTAACCGTCGTGCCATCTTCGACGCGGCCCAAACGCTGGATGACCCCGGCATCGGCCAGCAAACTCTCAGCCAGGGTCGTTTTCCCGACGCCACCGTGTCCCACGAGGGCGACGTTGCGGATCTGGGCGGATGTGAACGTTCTCAAAGGCGTTCCTCCTGGCTGATTCAGTTTGTTGAGCCCGTGATTTGCGGGTGTGTAGGGGACGTTACGCCTCTGGCAGGTAGAATGCCTCTGGCATGTTTGACAAGCGCTTTCGAGGCCACGTTGAGCGCGTAACGGTCCCCGTAGGGAAGACGGTCGGTCGCAGCCGCATCACCGCTGACCACCTCACCGCCACGGGTCTGTTGTTCGCAGTCGGCGCCACGGTTGCCGTGGGCGCGGGTCATCTCGCGCTCGGAACGGCGTTGTTCATCTGCGCGGCCCTGCCCGACATGTTCGACGGGGCAGTGGCGAAGGCCACCGGTACATCGTCGCCCCGCGGGGCTTTCTTCGATTCTGTGGCCGACCGGGTGACCGATATGGCCATCCTGGGCGGTATCGCCTTTTACCTGTCGGGCAAGGACGGCGGTCGCGCCGCCATGCTCCCGATGGCCGCGATGGCCGTCGGCGTGCTCGTCTCCTACGAGCGGGCCCGAGCCGAAAGCCTGGGCTACACGGCCAAGGGCGGTCTCATGGAGCGGGCTGAGCGCACGATCGCACTGATGGTTGGCCTCGCCTTCCCGGTCCTGCTCATCCCGGTGCTGTGGTTGCTCGTCGTTCTCACCTCGGTCACTGCAGTGCATCGCTTCGTCATGGTGTGGAAACAGGCGGCCAAGCCGCCGCGCATCGCGCGTGCTCGTCGCCCGCGCAACGTGCGGGTGCGGGCCAACACCGTCACCTGGGCCGATCGCGCCGAGCGGTGGCGGGCGTGGCGGGAGCAAATGGCGACCGAAGGACGCACCGGCGTCGCTCGCCGCGAGCGCGTCGCCCGTCGCCGCAATCGTCCTTAGTTGTTCGACGAGTTCCGTCGTCTCGCGCCGTATTACGGCTATCGGGCCATCGACGGGATAGCGCGCGTCACGCCCACGCCTGTCGCCACCCGTCTCGGCGCGACGGTGTTCCGCAGCATCGCTGATCGGGCGGGGGAGCGCAGTCGGGTCGTGCGGGCCCACATGCGTCGCGTCCTCGGCCCCGACGTCTCCGAAGCGATCGTGGAGCAGAAGGCCCGCGAGTGCTTCGCCATCTACGGCCGCTACTGGGCCGAGGCGTTCCGCATTGCGAGCCTGACCTCCGCCGAACTCGACGCCGGCATGGAGTGGGAGGGGCTTGGCCATCTCGAGGAGGCGATGGCGAAGGGCAAGGGCGTCATCGTCGCCATGCCCCACGTCGGCGGCTTCGACTGGGGCGGCGCCTGGCTGGCCTCGATGTATCCGACCACGGTCGTGGCCGAGACACTCGAGCCACCGGAGTTGTTCGCCTTCTTCAAACAGCTGCGAGAAAACTTCGGCATGGAGGTCGTGGGCCTCGACGATGCCGCCGGCACTGCGATCCTTCGCCGGCTTCGCGGCAACGGTCTCGTCGGCCTTGTTTGCGACCGCGACATCGCCGGCACCGGCGCGGAGGTCGACTTCTTCGGCTATCCGACCACCATTCCGGCCGGTCCAGCCACCCTCGCGCTGCGGACCGGCGCCACGATTCTTCCCGCGGCGGCGTATTTCGAGAGCGACGGGCTGCATCGCGGTGTCGTGCGCCCGCCCCTCGAAGTGCGCCGCGGCGAGGGCGGACTGCGCGACGACATCCAGCGGATCACCCAAGCGCTCGCCCACGAGTTCGAGCACCTGATCTCGGTCGCCCCGGAGCAGTGGCACGTCCTCCAAGCCAACTGGCCTGACATCTAGACAACTACCGTTCCGGAATGCGGATCGGAATGGTGTGCCCCTACAGCCTCACCATTCCCGGCGGCGTCCAGATGCAGGTGCTCAGCCTGGCGCGCCAACTGCGCGACCTCGGTCACGCGGTGCAGATCCTGGCCCCGAGCGACGGGCCGCCGCCCGCCGCCGCCGTCACGCCGCTCGGCAAGTCGATCCCGTTCGCGACCAACGGCTCGGTGGCGCCGATCGCCCCCGACCCGTCCGCGGCACTGCGCACGATTCGCGCGCTGCGCAGCGAGAAGTTCGACGTCATCCACGTGCACGAACCGCTGGTGCCCGGCCCGTCGCTCACGGCGGTCCTCGCGGCTGACGCGCCGATCGTCGGCACCTTCCACCGTGCGGGGGCCAGCACGGCCTACGCGCTCCTCAAGCCGATCGTGAAGCGCATCGCGAACCGGATCGACGTGCGCGTCGCCGTGTCCGAAGACGCGCGCCGTACCGCGTATGACGGGATCGGCGGGAGTTACACGATCCTGTTCAACGGCATCGACGTCGAACGGTTCAGCACCGCGACACCCTGGCCCACCGACGGCCCGACGGTCTTCTTCTTCGGACGCCACGAGTCGCGCAAGGGCCTGCGGGTACTGCTCGACGCCCGCCAGGCGCTCGGCGATGACGTGACGTTGTGGATCGGCGGCTCCGGACCTGAGACCGACGAACTGAAAGCCAAGGTTGGAGACGACCCGCGCGTGCAGTGGCTCGGCCGGGTCAGCGACGAGGAACTGGCAAGCCGTCTCGCCGGCGCGGACATCGCGTGCTTGCCCTCACTCCACGGCGAATCGTTTGGCATCGTGCTCGTCGAGGCGATGGCTGCGGGGACGGCGATCGTGGCGAGCGACCTGCCCGGTTACCGGGCCGTGGCGCGCCCCGACGAACACGCAATCCTCGTTCCCCCCGAAGACCCGACTTCGCTCGGTTTGGCCCTGAAAGACCTTTTGGCAGACCCGACACGTCGGGCCACGCTTGTCGAAAACGGTCGACTGCGGGCCGAAGAGTTCGCAATGCCCAAACTCGCCCAGGCGTACGCAGAGATCTACCAATCGTTGGTTTGAAGCAGCAAGATCCAACGCCGACGGGCGTTGGCAGTTTGTGGCAAGAAACCAAACTGACCGAATCAAGCGGCTGCATCTCGGCCCCGTCGACCTCGTTGGAGCGCCGACGGGGCTGACTCGCCGGCTGTTCGACAACCCGGTGAGCAAGAAGCTGTCGGAGCGGTTCGACCGCCAGCGGGGGGCCATCCCGTCGATGGCTCGTACGACCAAAGCCGACCTGGATCGTCTGGCGGCGAAGGACCCGCAAGCGAAGACGATCGTCGACAAGATCGACGGCCTCAGCTGGTACCACACGCTGGATCTCGGCCACGGCGTGCACACGCCGGGTTTCGTCGACCACCGCGAGCAGCTCCCGTACTACGGCTTGCCGGAGACGCTGGCCGGGCAGCGTTGTCTCGACATCGCGACCTTCGACGGCTTCTGGGCCTTCGAGTTCGAACGGCGAGGCGCCGCCGAAGTGGTCGCTCTCGACCTGCACGACAAGCGTGAACTCGATTTCCCGCGCTGGCTGGCGCGGGACCCGGAGGGTTTCGAGGTTGCCGGCGAGCTCGGCACGAGCTTCAAGGTCGCCCACGAGATCCTCGACTCCAAGGTCAAGAGGGTCGAGAAGAGCGTCTACACCCTCGACCCCAATGTCGACGGCCTGTTCGACATGGTTTTCATCAGCGACGTGCTGATCCACCTACGCGACCCGCAGCTGGCCATCGAGCGTGCGTATTCGGTGTGCCGACCCGGCGGTCGTCTTGTCGTAGCCGACGTGTATTCGCCGTCACTCGAGGCCTTCGGCGACACGCCCGTCGCCCAGTTCCTGGCGCCGGGCGAGACGTGGTGGCACCCCAACGTTGCGTGCATGAAGCAGTGGATGGTGGTGGCCGGTTTCGAGCCGATCGACGAAGTCAGTCGCTTCGTGCTCGACGCGCTCGGCCATCGCAATCACAAGGTGGTGTTGCGCGGCACCGCCGCTGAGAACCCCAGTTGGACCCTGGCCCAGCGTGAGGCTCGTCAGCGGCGGAAGCAGGCCAGCGAGATATTGAAGTCGTAACGCGCCGGATCCCCTCGGCGTGGTCATGAGCCGAGGGGATCCGGAAGAACCGACGGGGATCGGTTCAGAAGTTGCGGGTGTTGCTAGTCAGACGTGGTTACGCCTGAGCCCGGTTCGCCAGGACGAAGCGGCGAGCGGCGACAGTGGCGATGACCAGAGCCATGCCCATGAGCGCCATCTGGGCGGTGCCGCCGGTACGGGGCAGAGACCCGTTCGTCGCAGCAACCGGGGTCGTGAAGCTGGCACCCGAGGTGATGCTGGCCAGCTTGATCGTGGCGCCGCCCTGCAGCACCGAGGTGACACCGTCGAGCAGACCGGTGAGGGTCGGCATGAGGGTGTTGAGGACGGGCAGCGTGCCGCCGACGGAGGTCAGGACCGAGCCGATGCTGTCGGTAGCGCCGAGCAGGGTGGAGACGATGCCGTCGAGGTTCAGCGGCGGGGTGATCTTGGCGGTCAGAGCCGAGACGCCGGCGAGGGACTTGACGTAGCCCGAGCCCTGCGTGACGCCGGTGTCGGCATCCTTGGCGAAGAGGTTGACCTTGACCAGGTTGGCGAGGTCAGGGCTGACCGAGCCGAGGACGCTCGAGAGCGTGCCGTTGACGGTGTCGAGGACGCCGTTGACCTGGCTGAGGGTGGCGCCGAGGTCGAGACCAGGGACGGTGAGGCCACCGACCTTGATCGAACCGATCTTGGCGACGATGTCAGCGGCCGAGCCCGCAACGGTGTCGGTCGCCTTGGTGATCGTTCCGACTTCGATGCCCTGAGCGCTGAGCAGCGACAGGCCGTCGAGAGCGCCGAGAGCGGTCTTGAGGATCGTCGACAGGGTGGACTGCACGGTGTCGATGGCGCCGTTCACGACGGCGAGCAGATCGCCGACCTGCGGGACGTCGATGCCGAGGCCGCCGAGGATGCCAACCGTGACCGGAGCGAGGACCTGGTTGACGGTCGCCGAAGCAGCGTCGGTAGCGGCGGCGAGCTGTGCCTGCAGACCGTCGATGGTCGTGTTGAGCTCGTCGACGAAGCCTTCGAGGGTCAGCGACGTCGGGACGCCGGCGACGGGCACGCCGAGGGTGCTGAGCAGGTCGGACACAACCGGGATCGGCAGCGCGGTGAGCGGGATGCCGAGGCCGTTGAGCAGCGAGCCGAGGTCGAGGACGTTGATCGCACCGACCTTGATGCTGCGGCTGCCGTCGGCGTCGGCGCCCTTGGCGTTGGTGCCGAGGACCGACTCGGCGCCGGTCGCCGAGATGAGGCCACCCACGAGGCTGATGTTGCCGAGCGCCGAGGTCAGCGCGGAGCGCGCACCGTCAGCATCGACGGCGGACGTCAGGTTCGCCGGGGTGATGGAACCGCCGAGCAGTGCGAGCGGAAGGTTGAGGGCCTGCGTCGGCTGGGCCAGGTTGAACGAAGGACCAGCGACGGCGCCGTTGCCGCCCGGGGTCTTCGACTCGACCATCGGCAGGCTGATGTTGTTCAGCGGCGCCGGCAGGACCGAGGAGGTCAGCGACAGAGCGTTGAGACGGCTGTAGGCCTCACGGGCGCTGGTGACCGTCGGGTCGATCGTCGAGCGGGCCTCGTCGGCGAGAACCTTCAGGTTCAGGAGCGAACCGTTGGTGCCGAGGGCGACGTCGAGGATCGAGCTCGAGGTGGCGGCCGTGCCGACGCCAGGAGTGGCGGCGTGCGCAGGGCTCACGAGCGTGGCAGCACCTACGAGAGAGATTGCAGTGGCAGCGGCTGCCATGCGGGCGATGCGCATTATTGGGAACTCCCCAGGATTGTCAGGACGAGGATGTCGTCGGGACTACGTGTCGAGTACGCAGAGTGCAGGACCCCCCGGTGGTCCGCTATCGCTCTCGCGAGCCATTTCGAGGTACCCAACCGGACTAGCTAGACCGGACTAGTCATGAACCAAAACCCGAGGTAAGACCCATTGCGCCCGATTTTTCGGCGGCCGGAATTGGGTCGGAACCCGACCGATCTGCGCGACTGCGACGCATGACGCGAACGGGTCACCGCACTAGGCCGGGTGGCGTAGTGCCCCAGGAGGAGGGCTACTCACCCGTACACTCGACGCCATGATCGTGATCGTTCTCATCGTCGTCGTGGTGCTGTTCGCGCTGATCTTCATGGCGATGTACAACAAGCTCGTTCGCCTGCGGAACCGCATCGAAAATGCGTGGGCCCAGATCGACGTGCAACTCCAGCGCCGCAACGACCTCATCCCGAATCTCGTCGAGACCGTGAAGGGCTATGCCGCCCACGAGAAGGGTGTGCTCGAGGGCGTGACCCAGGCTCGTGCCGCGGCAATCAACGCGCAGGGCCCGGCCGAGAAGGCGGCGGCCGACAACATGCTCACCGGTGCGCTCAAGTCGCTCTTCGCGGTGTCGGAGGCCTATCCGGACCTGAAGGCCAACCAGAACTTCCTGTCGTTGCAGGAGGAGCTGTCGGCCACCGAAGGCAAGGTCGCCTACGCGCGGCAGTTCTACAACGACGAAGTTCGGGGCTACAACACCTCGATCCAGTCGTTCCCGACCGTGATCCTGGCGAACATGTTCGGGTTCAAGGAACGCGAGTACTACGAAGCTGACGACACCGCACGTGGCGCCGTCCGCGTGCAGTTCTAAGCCGCACCTCGGGGTCCCATGTACGACCAGATTGCGTCGAACAAGCGACGCTCGGGCTTTCTCATCGCGGGATTCGTCGTTCTCATCCTGTTGGCGAGTTGGGCGTTCCAGCAGGTGCTCGGCTTCGGCGTCGTTGCGCTCGTCGCCGCACTGATCTTCGCCATCGGCTCGTCCGCCCTTGCGTATTGGAAGTCCGACGCCATCGCGCTGCGTATGAGCCACGCCGTGCCGGCCGACACGACCGAGTACGCCCGCCTGCACAACCTCGTCGAAGGACTGTGCATCGCGGCGGGACTGCCCAAGCCTCGCCTCTATGTCATCGACGACGACGCGCCCAACGCGTTTGCGACCGGCCGCGATCCTCAGCATGCCGCCGTCGCCGTCACGACCGGCCTGCTCGCCAAGATGAACCGGGTCGAGCTCGAAGGGGTGCTCGCCCACGAGCTGAGCCACATCAAGAACTACGACATCCTTGTGTCGACCCTTGCCGTCACCCTCGTCGGCGTCATCGCGCTGATCGCCGACTGGGGTTTCCGGGCGATCTGGTGGGGCGGTGGCCGTCGCCGTGACAACAACGACAACAACGGTGGTCAGGCCATCTTTGCGTTGGTCGGTTTCGCCCTGCTGATCTTTTTGCCGATCGTGGCGAAATTGATGCAGTTTGCGGTGAGTCGTCGGCGTGAATCGCTGGCCGATGTTTCAGGAGTGGCACTGACGCGGTACCCACCTGGATTGATTTCGGCCCTCGAGAAGCTGAAGGACGATCAGACCGTGGTGCATTCCGGATCGCGCGCTACTGCGCATCTATGGATCGAAGCCCCCGTCGCCCGCAAGGACGAAGAGGGGAAACTCGCGTGGGTGGGTCGTCTGTTCGACACGCACCCGCCCCTCGACGAGCGCATCGAAGCGCTGCGCGAGCTGTGAAGCGCCTGATCGTGGGGCTCGCCGCCGCGAGCCTCCTTGTTTCAGGCTGCTCGTCCAAGTCGAAGGACGACAAGCCCTCCGCGACCAAGACCACCGACACGACGACACAGTCCACGACCCCGTCCGGTGCAGCCCTCTCGCCGCTCACCGGCTTGGCCTATGCCGACACGCGTCCCGCCTTGGTCGTGAAGATCGACAACTACGCGGCCAAGTCGTATCCGCAATACGGCATCGGCTCGGCCGACATCGTCATCTGTGAAGGCGTCGAGGGTGGCATCACGCGTCTGGCGGCGATCTTCCACTCGAAGGACGCGCCACGCGTCGGCCCCGTCCGGTCCGCTCGCTCGAGCGACCTTCACTTCGCCGTCCCGCTGAACCACCCGCTGTTCGCGTACTCGGGCACCAACGGCAACTTCCAGCAGCTCATCAACGACGCGCCCGTCGTCGACATCAGCCCGAACAAGTTGCCGGCCGCGTATCACCGCGACGGCAGCCGTCCGGCGCCCTACAACCTGTTCTCGAGCACCGGGGAGCTGCGTTCGGCCACGCCTGAACCGCGGGCAGCAGCCAAGGAACTCGTTCACATCGATCCGAACGCGACTGCGACCGGCACGCCCGTCACCAAGCTGGAGATGCACTGGAAGATGCCCGACCGGCCGACCCAGACCGACGTCACCTGGACGTGGGCCGGCGACAAGGGCAACCGGGTACAAGCCGGGAAGGCGACCGTCGATGCCAACGGTCCGGCAGTGTCGCCGCGCAACGTCGTCGTGTTGTTCGTCGAGTATCCCGATACCGGTGAGCGCGACCGTTCGAACTCGATCGTGCCTGAAGCCAAGCTCGACGGGACCGGCGAGGCGTGGGTCATTCGTGACGGCAAACTCGTGAAGGGCAAGTGGAAGAAGGCGGACAACAACTCGCCCATCAAGCTCGTCGACGAAAGCGGCAAGGACATTTCGTTGCTCGCGGGGCAGACGTGGATCGAGATGCCATCGCCGGGGAACGCATCGGTTGCGTAAACCCATCGCGGTGCTGGCCTGCATTGCTGCGCTGGCCGGGGCCTGCTCGAAGACGCCGAAGAGCGCGCTGCCTGACGCGCAGTCGGCCGACACGACGATCAAGACGACGACGACGCTGGCCACGGCCGCGTCACCGTTGACGGGAGAACAGGTGCCGCTCGACATTGCTTCGAGGCCCGTCGTGATCGTCAAGGTCGACAACTCGCCGCCGGCGCGCCCGCAAGCGGGGTTGAACGAAGCCGACGTCATCTACGAGGAGCGGGTCGAGGGATCAGTGGTGCGGTTCCTCGCCGTGTATCAGTCCAACGACGTCAACGTGATCGGCCCTGTGCGATCGATTCGGTCGACCGACGCCGGGATAGTTGCGCCTCTCGGCGGCGTCTTCGGCTTCTCCGGCGGGATAACGCCGTTCAAGAACAAGGTGGCGGCGACCGGCGTGACGCTGGTCGAGGAGGGGGAGAAGTCCAGCGGCGTCTCGTTCCGGGCCGGAAAGAAGCGGCCGTACGCGACCTACGCCAACACCGAACTGCTCCGTCCGCAGGCGAAGACCGACTCGCCGCCGCCGGCACTTTTCCCTCGGCTGAAGGAGGCGGAGTCCTTCGGCGAAGCCAACGGCGTCACCAGTCCGATCACCGGGATGCGGGTCGTGTTCGGATCGCTCACGACTGCGGACTGGACGTGGAGCGCATCGGACGACGCGTGGCTCCGCTCGACCAACAACACGATTCACCTGCTCGAGGGCGGCACGCGCTTGTCGACCAAATGCATCATCCTGCAGACCACGAAATACCAGTCGACGCCGTACACGGACCGATCGAATTCACCCGTCGACGAGGCCGTGACCATCGGGACGGGCAAAGCACTGGTCGCCTGCGACGGTCAGGCCATCGAGGCCACGTGGTCGAAGCCGACGCAGAAGGCGGTGACGACCTACGCAACCCTGGCCGGGAAACCGATCCGCATTCCGACGGGCCGAGTGTGGGTCTCGTACGTGCCGACCAACGGGGTCATCACGTTGAAGTCGCCGGTCACGGCGGCGACCTCGACGACCCTTCCGCGCTAGGTCGTAATCGCTTTTCGGGCATTTCCGAGGCCCGAGTACGATTGACATCATCATGAGTGACCGCCTTACTGGTACCGACCGCGTCAAGCGAGGGCTTGCTGAGATGCTCCGAGGTGGCGTCATCATGGACGTCGTCGATCCCGAGCAGGCCCGGGTGGCCGAGGACGCCGGCGCGGTCGCGGTGATGGCACTGGAACGGGTTCCGTCCGACATCCGCCGTGATGGTGGCGTCGCCCGCATGAGCGATCCGGCGATGATCGAAGGCATCAAGGAAGTCGTGACGATTCCCGTGATGGCCAAGGCCCGCATCGGCCACTTCGCCGAGGCGCAGGTACTGCAGAGCCTGGGCGTCGACTTCGTCGACGAGTCCGAGGTACTCACCCCCGCCGACGAGGCACACCACATCGACAAGTGGGCGTTCGAGGTTCCTTTCGTGTGTGGTGCGACCAACCTGGGCGAGGCGCTGCGGCGCATCTCGGAAGGTGCCGCCATGATCCGCTCCAAGGGTGAGGCCGGCACCGGCGACGTCGTCCACGCTGTCCGTCACCTGCGCAAGATCCTCGGCGACATCAAGGCCATCGGTACGGCCGACACGCCTGAGCGTTACCGCTGGGCCAAGGAACTTCAGGCGCCGATCAGCCTGGTCGAAGAGATCGCCGAAACCGGGAAGCTGCCCGTCCCCATGTTCTGTGCCGGTGGTATCGCAACGCCGGCCGATGCGGCGCTCGTCATGCAGCTCGGCGCCGAAGCGGTGTTCGTCGGATCGGGCATCTTCAAGAGCGATGACCCCGCGCGTCGTGCCGCCGCGATCGTGGAAGCCACGACGCACTTCATGGACGCCGACGTCGTCGCCAAGGTCTCACGTGGCCTCGGCGAAGCGATGCGTGGCATCGAAGCGTCGTCGGTGCAGAACCCGCTCGCCGACCGCGGCTGGTAGGTCCGAAGGTGCCCCCAGGTGTTGGTCGGCATTCTGGCGTTGCAGGGCGCCGTCTCGAATCACGCTGACGCGTTCGCGCGCCTCGGCGTCGACACCGTTCTCGTAAAGACTCGCGAACAGCTCGAGGGCGTCGACGCGCTCGTCTTGCCGGGCGGCGAGTCGACGACCATGTCGATGCTGCTGGAGAAGACCGAGCTGTTCGAGCCGATCCAGAAGCTGCTCGACGAGGGCCTCCCGGCCTTGGGCACCTGCGCCGGGATGATCCTGTTGGCGAGCGACGTTCTCGACGGTCGCGCCGACCAGCGAAACTTCGGTGCCATCGACCTGGGCGTGCGCCGCAACGGTTGGGGCCGCCAGGTCGACAGCTTCGAGCAGGATCTGTCGATCGAGGCCCTCGGCGACGAGCCGTTCCCCGCCGTGTTCATCCGGGCACCGCGCGTCGAACGGGTGGGTGACGACGTCGAGGTACTCGCGTCGATCGACGGCGAACCCGTACTGTGCCGGTCCGGGTCGATCCTGGTCAGCAGCTTCCACCCGGAGCTGTCGCACGACTTACGTATTCACCAGTTGTTCTTGGAAGGATGTAGCGCATGAGTGGCCACAGCAAATGGGCGACAATCAAACACAAGAAGGGTGCCGCCGATGCGGCGCGCGCCAAGCAGTTCGCCAAGCTGTTGCGCGTCGTCGAAGTCGCCGCTCGTGAAGGTGGCAGCGACGTCACGATGAACGCCTCGCTGCGTTCGGCGGTCGCCAAGGCCAAGGAAAGCTCGGTGCCGTCGGACAACATCGACCGCGCCATCAAGCGTGGTGCCGGCGAAACCGACGGCGCTCGCTACGAGCCGGTCATGTACGAGGGCTACGCGCCCGGTGGCGTCGCCATGCTCGTCGACGCGCTCACCGACAACCGCAACCGCACCGGCGCCGACGTGCGCTCGATCTTCTCGAAGAACGGCGGTGCCATGGCCGAGCCGGGCGCGGTCGCCTGGCAGTTCGAGCGCAAGGGCGTGATCCTCGTCTCCGGCACCACCGAAGACGCGTTGATGGACGTCGCCCTCGAAGCCGGCGCCGAGGACATCGCCGAGCAGGGCGACGTGTTCCAGGTGACGTGCGCGCCGAGCGACCTCACCGACGTCCGTGCCGCGCTCGAGGCCGCCAACATCACGATCGAATCAGCCGAGTCGACGATGCTGGCGCAGAACAACGTGCCGGTCACCGAAGAGAACGTGGTCAAGCAGGTCCTACGTCTCGTCGACGCTCTCGAAGACAACGACGACGTGCAGACCGTCTACGCGAACTTCGACATCTCCGACGAACTCTTCGCGACCCTGGCCTGATCCTCGGCGGATCTAGCGGTGGACCGTGAAGGTCGCTCGGCGGTCGCCGGTTCCGCCGTCACGGAAACCGAGACGGAACGTTCCCACGTCAGAGTCGAGCGGGACCATATAGATGCCGATGGACTGTCGTGTTTGCCTCGACGCCACGCGAACTGACGGGCAGCAGTCGGTGTACTCGTAGCCGTTGATCGACGGGCCGGATACGACGACGCTCGGAGCGACCTGAACGGTGCGGCGCCCGTTGTTCGTGACGCTCACCGAGATACGAAGTCGTCCGCCCGGACAGACAGCGGCCGGTTCCACCGCCTCGACTCGATAGCTCAGGTCCTCACTGCGCGGCGGGATCGTGTGCACGGACCCGAAGATCGTGGACGGCGGTGCGTCTTGCGGCGGCCGCCAACAGCCGTCATCGACGGCAACTGTCGATGAGCTCGTCGACACCGCGGTCGGCTGTTCACGTCGCACCACGACCTGCCCGGTCGCTGCGTTGATTACGGGACGATCACCGAGTGGTGCCCTGAGATGCACGACCGCACCGTCCATGCATGCGGCGTGCACCCCTCCGGGCTTCTCGTACTTCGCGGTCACGCGGATGCGAACCTCCGACCGAGTCTCCGACACCGTGATTCGCCGTTCCTGCGCGTGACATGCGTTCAGGCCGAGGCTGACGGAGTGGGGTTCAACGCTGGCAACGCCGGCTATCCCGATCGGCATTCGTTTCGGATGAGCGCGCGAACACCCAGCCCCGATGAAGATGCCCACCGCCAGGATCCGCACGATTCGCTTCACCGGTCAATAGTGGCTCCGACGGAGCCAGTCGGCCGGCCGGTTCGGTCACGTCGGGTTGGGTGTGCAAGCCTTGGCCGATGGCTGTCGGGGTTGGAGACGAAGCGCCGGACTTCACGCTGCCGGGTACCGGTGGCCGGTCGATCACGCTGAGCGATCTGCGCGGTGCGCCCGTCGTGCTCGCGTTCTATCCGGGCGACAACACGCCGGTCTGCACCAAACAGCTCGATTCGTATCAGGGTGACTTGGTCAGCTTCGAGGCCGTCGGCGCCAAGATGATCGGTATCAGCCCGCAGTCCGTCGAGAGCCACAACGAGTTCTCGTGCAAGCGTGGCTACGGCTTCCCGCTGCTCGCCGACGAGGACAAGAAGGTGGGGGAGTCGTACGGCGTGGTCGGACCCATCGGGTTCTACCGTCGCTGCGTCTTCGTGATCGATTCGGCCGGCATCATCCGCTACGCGCACCGAGCGATTGCGGGCTTGACCTTCAAGTCGTCGGCCGAGCTGATCGAAGCCGTCAAAGCCGCCACTTGATCGACTTTTGACGTGTTCGTGACCCCCCGGGGTGACAAGCACGTCAAAAGTCGGAATCCACGGGTGGGTGACACCCTCGCATTACGCTGGCGAACGCATGTTCGTTCTCGGCATCGATCCTGGTTTGACGCGCTGTGGCTACGGCGTCGTGCGGGTTGACGGGTCCGGTCGACCCGTGGCCGAGGCGGCCGGCGTTCTGCGCAGTGACAAGGACACGCCACTGCCGCGTCGTCTGTCGATCTTGCTCGGTGATCTGCGGTCGCTGCTCGACGAATATCGGCCCGATGCGGTGGCCGTGGAAAAGGTGTTTTTCCAGACCAACGTGCGCACCGCGATGTCGGTGGGCCAGGCCAGCGGGCTCGCGCTGGCATTGGCCGACGAGCGCGGCTGCGACGTGGCCGAGTACACGGCCAATGAAGTGAAGGCCGTCGTGGCCGGGTATGGCGCGGCCAGCAAGGAGCAGGTGCAGCGGATGGTGCAGAGCCAGCTCAATCTGGCCGAGGTGCCCAAGCCGCCCGACGCAGCCGACGCGCTCGCGCTCGCCCTGACGCACTGCGCGCTCGGCGCCCGTCGCGCTCGGATGCAACGAGCATGATCGGGTCGCTGCGAGGCGTGGTTCTCGATCGCACGACCGAAGGGGAGGTGCTCGTCGAGGTCGGTGGCGTCGGCTACCGGGTCACGGTGCCACCGCGCACCTTGGCCGCGTCGGGCGAGATCGGCGAACAGATCTTTCTCCACGTCCACACCCACGTCCGCGAGGACGCGATCGTGCTGTTCGGATTCGCGACGGGTGAGGAACGCATCACGTTCGAAGCGCTACTCGGCGCCCACAAGGTCGGGCCGTCGCTGGCCATCGCCATCATCAGCCACCTGACACCCATGGCGTTGCGCCGGGCCATCGCGTCCGACGACGTCGCGTCGCTGACGGCGGTGCCGGGTGTCGGCAAGACAACCGCGGCCCGACTGGTGCTCGATCTCAAGAACAAGCTGGTCGGCGACGTCGACCCCGAGCTGACCCTCGCCGCGGTCAACGGGGAAGAGGCGGCACCGATTGGGGCGCGAGCGGACGTGCGGACCGCGCTCGCCAATCTCGGCTACGGCTCCGACGAGATCACCTTTGCGATCCAGGATCTGCCTGACGAGGTCGACGACGCGTCGACGCTGCTGCGTGTCGCGCTCAAGACGCTGGCAGGGGCGCGCTGATGCCCCGCGAGGAGTTGTTGGGCGGCGGATCCGACCCGGTCGAGCGCGCCGAGGAAATCAGCCTCCGACCCAAGCGGCTCAGCGAGTTCGTCGGACAATCCGAAACCCGAGCGCACCTGACCGTGTTGCTCGAGGCGGCCCGGCGACGCGGCAGCCCCGCCGATCATGTGCTGTTCGCCGGCCCACCCGGGCTCGGCAAGACCTCGCTCGCCGGCATCATCGCGGCGGAAATGGGCGTCAACCTTCGCGTCACCTCGGGCCCCGCACTTGTGCGCGCCGGTGACCTCGCCGCGGTGCTCACGGACCTGCAGCACGGCGACGTGTTGTTCATCGACGAAATCCATCGCCTGCCCCGCACGGTCGAGGAAGTGCTGTATCCGGCCATGGAGGACTTCCAGCTCGACGTCGTGTTGGGCAAGGGCCCGGCCGCGCGGTCACTGCGCCTCGAGCTGCCGCCGTTCACGCTCGTCGGCGCCACGACGCGCACGGGTCTCATCAGCGCCCCACTGCGCGACCGCTTCGGGCATGTGGCGCGCCTCGATCACTATCCGCCCGACGACCTCCAGGTGATCGTCGAGCGCGCGGCGGGCATTCTCGGCGTACCGATCACGGGGGAGGGAGCCAACGAGATCGCCCGTCGCTCCCGGGGCACGCCTCGCATCGCCAACCGGCTGCTCAAGCGCGTCCGCGACGTCGCCGAGGTGCACGGTGACGGGACCATCAACGGCGCCAACGCCAAGGAAGGTCTGGCGCTGTACGGCGTCGACGAGCTCGGCCTCGACAAAGTCGATCGCGCCGTGCTCAAGGCGTTGTGTCAGAGCTTCGGCGGCGGACCCGTCGGACTGTCGACGCTGAGCGTCGCAGTGGGCGAGGAGCCCGAGACCGTCGAGGACGTGCACGAGCCGTTTCTCCTGCTCAGCGGCTTCATCATCCGAACGGCGCGTGGTCGCGTGGCGACACCTGCCGCATGGGAACACCTGGGGCTACCGGCCCCGGCGACATCTCCGCCTCACGCGGAGCCCTTGGGTCTGTTCGACTAGACGTCGTTGTCGCTACGGGATGGCGACGTAGAAGCACCAGGACTTGTCGACCTGGTC
Organism: Actinomycetota bacterium; assembly: GCA_048498715.1. Lineage (GTDB taxonomy): Bacteria > Actinomycetota > Acidimicrobiia > Acidimicrobiales > JACCXE01 > JACCXE01. The sequence goes on from JBEHXL010000003.1 coordinate 67,126, forward strand.
AGAGATCACGCAGATGTGGCGTGAGTCGGGGCCCGACAGCAGCGGGATCTTGTTGAGGATCGGGTTCAGCGTGCTCATGGTGCCCGTCGATGTCGACGCGGCAGCAGAACTGGCGTCAGACCCCATGTTGACCAGGTCGGTCGAGACGAGGCCCGAAGCATGCGCAGACGGTGTCAGCGCGCACGCAGCCGCGACTGCGGCACCGAGAACCAGGAGACGCTTCACTTTCCTCCGTTCAAGAGACCCGCCTTGGCGAAGTCGGTTGAGATCTTGATGCCGGCGATGTCGAGACCCGACGGATCGCTCTGGGCCTGCGCCCGGCCCTGCGCGGCGTCGCCGGTCACCGACCAGGCAACCTGACCGGTGCCATCGCCGGGCGTTGTTTCCACGACAGGCTGCGTCGGCACCGTGACCGCCGGCTCGATCGTCGTGGCCCGCGGCTCCACGACGGCGGGCGTTTTGACCGCCTGGACGCGCACGGTGTGCGGGGCCCGCACGGGAGCGGCCGGAGCGCTGTCGTGCGTGAAGGCAAGACCACCGGCGACGGCGGCCACGCCCGCAGCGCCGGCGCACGCAACCGGCAACGCGCTGCTCGACAAGTCGTGCAGGCGGGCACGCACCGTGCCCATGCCCCGAAGCAACGCACCGAGCAGCGGGATGGCGGCCAGCCGATGGTCGGCGCCGGCGATCGCGAGGAACTCACGCTTCAGTGCCTTACGGGCACGGAAGAGCAGGGCCTCGACGGTGCCCATGGTCACTTGGTAGTGATCGGCGATCTGCTGATACGTCCAGCCATGCGTCTCGCGGAGCTCGAGCACCTCACGATGACGAGGGCCGAGCTGCTCCATGGCCTGGGACAGGTACACGACGTCGACGTTGTCGACAATCTGCTGCTGGCCACCCTCGACACCACCGAGGTCGACCTCGGCGGTCGGCTCGCTCCGGGCGGCGCGGCGGTGACTGTCGATGCAGAGGCGGCTCGCGATGACCGTCAGCCAGGGATAGAACCGACGTTCGCCGGCGAAACGCGGCATCGCCGAGAACGCTCGGGCGAAGGCTTCCTGCGTGATCTCTTCGGCTTCGTGAGCGTTGCCCACGCGGCGCATGCAAAAACGGAGGAGCCGTGCGTAGTAGCGGTCGTACAAGTCGCCGAAGGCACGCAGGTCGCCCGCTTGGCAAAGTTCAACCAAGCTGCGGTCACGAACAAGATCGACATCGTCTGCACGGACGGCCACTTCGACCCCCAACCCCGTTTGCTCAGCCAAGCACCTGCGGAACGCACAGGCTATGCCATTTGTAGGCGTCCCGTACAGATCAACGATTCGACATTCATCGAACGTTTTCCTTGAAACTGGTCGAGGATCTTCGACGTCGTACGATCCGGCGGTCATGCAGGTCGCCGAATTGCGCTACGAGTTGCCTGAATCGGCGATCGCCCAGCACCCGGTCGAGCCCCGCGACGCCGCCCGCCTCCTGACGGCGCGCGCGGACGAAACCGTCTCTCACCAGCACGTTCGCGATCTGCCGGGGCTCGTGGGCCCCGGCGACCTCATCGTCGTGAACGACACCCGGGTGATCCCCGCCCGCCTGTATCTGCACAAGGCGACGGGGGGCGCGGTCGAAGTGCTGCTGCTGTCCCCGGCCGACGGCGCGCACCGCCGCTGGGAGGCCCTGGTGCGGCCGAGCAAGAAAGTTGCGCCGGGCACGGAGCTCTTCGACGGCCAGGGCCGAGGCGTGGTTCGGGTGGAAGAGGTCATGGATACCGAGCAGGGAAGCCGGGCGGTGCAACTCATCGGCGAAGCGTCCATCGACGATCTCGGCGTGATGCCGCTACCTCCCTACATCCACGAGCCCCTGGCGGACCCGACGCGGTACCAGACCGTCTACGCCCGTGATCCGGGCTCGGTGGCCGCGCCCACTGCGGGGCTGCATCTGACCGAGGCAGTTTTGGACGCGTGTCGGGCCAACGGGGCCAGGATCGCCAACGTCACGCTCGATGTCGGACTCGGCACGTTCCGGCCCATGACGACCGAGCGGGTCGAAGACCATCACATGCACGCCGAGCGATACCGGATTCCGGGTGAAACCATCGAGGCAATCGACACTGCGAACCGGGTTGTCGCAATCGGCACGACCGCGTTGCGGACGCTCGAGGCGTGGGGCGCGACGGGGGAATCCGAAGGTGAGACCCGGCTGTTCATCTACGGCGATTACGAGTTCACGGTCGTCGACCGGTTGCTCACCAACTTCCACCTTCCCGGCTCGTCGTTGCTCGCCCTGCTCGATTCGTTCACGAAGGGGCGCTGGCGCGACCTGTACGCGACGGCGCTCGCCGAGGGCTACCGGTTCCTTTCCTTCGGCGACGCGATGCTCGTGGATCGCGCGTCATGAGCACGCGGACGCCCATCAGCGTCACTGCGACCGACGGCGAGGCCCGTACCGGCACGGTCACGACGGCGAGGGGCACGTTCCCGACTCCCACCTTCATGCCGGTCGGCACGCGGGGCTCGGTGAAGGCGATCGACGCGCGTGACCTGGAGAACCTCGGCGCCGACGTCGTGCTCGGCAACACGTACCACCTCATGCTGCGACCCGGGGCCGACGTGGTCGAGGAGATGGGAGGACTCGGGAAGTTCAGCGGGTGGGGCGGTCACACGCTCACCGATTCCGGCGGTTTCCAGGTGTTCTCGCTCAACCCGTCGGTCGACGACGACGGCGTCACGTTCAAGTCGACCTACGACGGGTCATCGCACCGCCTCACGCCGGAAAGCGCCGTCGCGGTGCAGGCCGCGATCGGCGCCGACATCCAGATGGTTCTCGACGTCTGCGCGCCGCTCCCGTCGCCGCCCGACGTGCTGCGGACCGCGGTCGAGCGGACCGCGGCCTGGGCCGAACGCGCCCGCAACGCGCCCCGGCCGGGGGGTCAGGCGTTGTTCGGCATCGTCCAAGGCGGCGTCGACCCTGCTCTCCGCGTCGAAGCCGCGAAACGAACGACGGAATTGGATTTCGACGGCTACGGCATCGGGGGCCTCTCCGTTGGCGAACCTCGGCCCGACATGCTCCGCGCCCTCGACGCCACACTGCCGGAGTTGCCCGTCGACCGACCCCGTTACCTGATGGGTGTCGGCGACCCGATCGGGATGGTCGAGGCCGTCGCTCGCGGCGTCGACATGTTCGACTGCGTCCTGCCGACCCGGCTCGCCCGTCATGGCACCGCGCTGACGTCGGCGGGGCGGTTCCAGGTCAAGAACGCGACCTACCGCGTCGACCACGGACCCATCGACGAAGCGTGCGGCTGTTCGACCTGCGGGCGGTACTCGCGGGGTTACCTGCGTCACCTGCTCCAGGTCGGTGAGCCCTCGGCGGCTCGACTGATCACCATTCACAACCTGGCCTGGATGTTCTCGCTGATCAACCAGATGCGAACGGCGATTCAGGCCGGCCGCTACGACGACCTGCGTGCCGAGGTCTATGACATCTGGGATAGGCCGCCCAGCAAGTAAGTTCGCCTGCCGCTATGGGAGGTCTCCTTTTCCTGGTCGTCATGGCGGCCTTCTTCTACGTGTTCCTGGTCCGTCCGCAGCAGCGGCGGGTCAAGCAGCACGACTCGCTCGTGAGTTCGCTGAATGTGGGCGATGAAGTGGTCACCGCCGGCGGCATCGTCGGAAATGTCACCCGTATCAACGATCGCGACGTGATGCTCGAAGTCGCTCCTGGCATCGAGCTGAGGGTTGTCAAGGGCGCCATTGCCCAGAAGAAGCCCGAAGAGGCGGAGAAATCGCAATGAAGAAGCGGCGCAACGCGCTGACGGTGTTGTTGATGGTGTTGGTTGCGGTCGGCTCGCTCGGCTTCGTGACCGTCAAGCACAACAAGCCGGCGCTCGGCCTCGACCTGCAGGGTGGCATCTCGCTGGTGCTCGCGCCGTCGAAGAAGGTGGACTCCGGGGTCCTCAAACAGTCGATCGCGATCATCCGCAACCGCGTCGACGCCCTTGGCGTCGGTGAGCCGGAGATCACCAGCCAGGGCAACAACATCATCGTCGAGCTGCCCGGCGTGAAGGACCAGCAGAAGGCGCGCAGTGTCGTCGGTCAGACCGCAGAACTCCGATTCCGTCCGGTGCTCGTGCCGGGCATCCCGCCGGAGGACTACACGCCGCCGACGTCGACCACCGTGAAGGGCGCAACGACCACGACCGGTGCGCCCGGCGCCACGACGACCACCACGATCAAGCCCAATGCGATCCCGACCACGAAGCCCGAGGACGACATCGCGACCAGCGCCGTCATCCTCCCGCTGAAGGACCGCAGCGGCAACGTCACCCAGCGCATGCAGCTCGCGCCGGCGGTCCTCACGGGTGAAGTGGTCAAGACGGCAAATGCCGCGTTCGATCAGAGCAACAACACGTGGTACGTGCAGCTGCAGCTGACGTCGAAGGGCAGCCCCCAGTTCGACGCCATGGCTGCGGCTAACAAGGACAAGCAGGTCGCCATCGTGCTCGACGGCGTCATCAAGTCCGCCCCGACGATCCAGGCGGTCTCGTTCAACGGCAAGCCGACCATCACCGGTGACTTCACGCAGAAAGAAGCGCGCGACCTCGCGCTGGTGCTGCGCTTTGGTGCGCTGCCCGTGCAGCTCAAGGAGCAGACGGTCGAGACCGTGTCCGCGACCCTTGGTAAGGACTCGCTCAAAGCGGGCATCCTCGCCGGCCTCGTCGGTCTCGGGCTCGTCTTGCTCTACATGATCTTCTACTACCGGGCCCTCGGGCTCGTCGTCGTATTCGGCCTCATGGTCTCGGCGTCGCTGCTGTGGGCGATCATCTCGTACCTCGGGACACACAACGGCTTGGCGCTGTCGCTCGCAGGTGCGACCGGCATCATCGTGTCGATCGGCGTCACTGTCGACAGCTACGTCGTCTTCTTCGAACGATTGAAAGACGAGATCAAGTCGGGCAAGACGATCCGCAGCTCCGTCGACCAGGGCTTCAAGAAGGCGTACCGCACCGTTCGGGCCGCGGACTTCTCGAGCCTCATGGCCGCTGGCGCTCTCTACTTCCTCACCGTCGGCCCCGTCCGTGGCTTCGCCTTCTTCCTCGGCCTGTCGACGCTGCTCGACCTGTTCGTGGCGTACTTCTTCACTCGGCCGCTCGTGTCGATCCTCGCTCAGAACCGCACCTTCACCGAGGCACGCGGCCTCGGCGTCGCCCGCGGGCTCGCCGTCAACACCGGAGGCCAGTCGTGACCGCACCTTCCGAAAAGCGCGGCCTCTGGACTCGCCTCTACCACGGCGAGACGACCTTCGACTTCATGAGTGCGCGGCGTTGGTACTTCGCCGTATCCGCCGTGATCATCCTTCTCGGCATCATCTCCCTCGGCATCAACGGTCTCAACCGCGGTATCGAGTTCCGTGGCGGTACGTCGTGGGAGGTGCCGTCCAAGTCCTTCACCGTGGCCAAGGCGCGTGAAGCGCTGCCGTCGTCGATGCGCGACGCAAAGATTCAGAAGGTCGGGGCGGACAAGATCCGTATCCAGGCCGACCCGGGCGCGGCCGGCGAGAAGCGACGCACCACCGTCGAGAACGTCAGCAAGAGCCTCGCCAAGGCGGCCGGCATCTCCGAGAGCAAGATCTCGGTCAACGACGTCGGTCCGACCTGGGGCAAGGAGATCAGCAAGAAAGCGCAGCGCGCGCTCGTCTACTTCCTCGTCGGCATCGCGATTTACATCACGATTCGGTTCGACAAGTGGATGGCGGTTACCACGCTGGTAGCGCTGGCCCACGACATCCTCATCACTGTCGGCGTGTACTCGATCTTCAAGTTCGAAGTGACCCCGCCAACGGTCGTGGCCATCCTGACGATTCTCGGCTACTCGATCTACGACGGCATCGTCGTGTTCGACAAGGTGCAGGAGAACGAGAAGACCCTCGCACAGAGCGGCCGTATGACCTACACCGAAATGGTCAACACGTCGCTGAACCAGGTGCTGATGCGCACGCTGAACACCTCGCTCACCGCGCTGTTGCCGATCCTCTCTTTGCTCGTCATCGGCTCGTTCATCCTCGGTGCGACCACGCTCGAGGAGTTCGCCGTCGCCCTGCTGATCGGTCTCGGCGCCGGCGCCTATTCGTCGATCTTCGTGGCCTCGCCGCTGCTGGCGATCCTCAAGGAACGCGAGCCCCGCTACAAGCAACTACGTGAGCGCATCGCCACCGGCGGTCGTCGCGCCGGCGGCCCGCCGCTGGTTCCGGGCATGGCGGCGGCCGCTCCCGTGGGTGACGTGCTGGTCGCTGACGCTCCGGTGCAAACGGACGCGCCTACGGGTGGTTCGGTCGGCGGTCGTCCTGCGATCAGCGCGCGCGGTCGCAAGCAGCGACGCAAGCGTTAGAAGGGCAAGTAGCCTTTCTCTATGTCATCCGACTTCGGCTGGCTCAAGAACCACATCGCAGAGGTCGCTGACTTTCCACGCCCCGGGGTCGACTTCAAGGACATCACGCCCTTGTTCTCCGATCCCGATGCGTTCCGCTTCGCGGTGGATGCGCTCGCCGACCATGTCGCCGGCGACCAAATCGACCTGGTCGTGGCCATCGAGGCGCGTGGCTTCGTCACGGCCGCACCGGTCGCCTATCGCATCGGCTCCGGTGTCGTGCTGATCCGAAAGGAAGGCAAGTTGCCCCGCCAAGTCGAGTCGAGCGTCTACGCGCTCGAATACGGCGAAGGCGTCCTGGAAGTCCACGCCGACGCGATCCCTTCGGGTGCTCGTGTCCTCATCGTCGACGACGTGTTGGCGACGGGTGGGACCGCGGCGGCTGCGGTCGATTTGGTGGAGCGCCTCGGGGGAGTGGTCGTCGGGCTCGGCTTCCTCGCCGAACTCGCGTTCTTGCACGGTCGTGATCGCCTGGCCGGTCGTGACGTCACGACTCTCGTGGTGTACGAGTAACGCATGGCGACTGTCGACCGCGTCTTGCCATGGCGACGGACCTCCGCGTCCGATTCGCTGATCACGCCGGTCGTCGATGCGTACAGGGAGCGGCACGCCAAAGGTGATCCGAGCCTGATCCTGCGGGCCTACGACGGTGCGGCTGAGGCGCACCGGCACCAGACCCGTCAGTCGGGCGAGCAGTACATCCACCATCCCGTTGCGGTCGCGGGTGTGGTCGCGTCGCTCGGTCTCGACGACATCACGATCGCGGCGGCACTGCTGCACGACTCGGTCGAAGACACCACGCTCACGCTCGAAGACGTCAGCGAACAGTTCGGCGCAACAGTTGCGTCAGTCGTCGACGGCGTCACAAAACTCGACCGCGTTGCGTTCGACTCCAAGGAGGCGCAGCAGGCCGCGACGATGCGCAAGATGCTCGTCGCGATGGCGAAGGACTGGCGCGTCCTCATCATCAAGCTCGCCGACCGCCTTCACAACATGCGCACGGTCGCCGCCATGCCGGTGTGGAAGCAGCGTCGCACCGCCCAGGAGACGCTCGACATCTACGCGCCGCTCGCGCATCGCCTCGGCATTCAGGAGCTGCGGTGGCAGCTCGAGGACCTGTCCTTCGCCGTGCTGCATCCGAAGCTCTACGCCGAGATCGATCACATGGTCGCGGTTCGCGCTCCCGAACGCGAGCAGTACCTGTCCGGCGTCTTGGAGACGGCCCGTGAGCATCTCGAACGGCTCGGCGTCGAAGCGATCGTCACGGGCCGCCCCAAGAACCTGTATTCGATCTACGAGAAGATGGTCGTCAAGGGCAAGGAGTTCAACGAGATCTTCGACCTCGTCGGTATCCGCGTGCTCGTCGACTCGCAGAAGGACTGCTACGCCGCGATTGGCGCCATCCACGCGACCTGGCCCCCGCTGCCCGGTCGCGTGAAGGACTACATCGCAACACCGAAGTTCAACCTGTACCAGTCGCTCCACACCACCGTCGTCGGCCCGGGCGGCAAGCCGCTCGAAGTGCAGATCCGCACCCACGACATGCATCGCCGCGCCGAGTTCGGCATCGCGGCGCACTGGGGCTACAAGGAGCGGGCGACGCCCCAGGACATCGCGTGGGTCCAGCGGTTCGTCGACTGGCAGCAGGACACCACCGACCCCGCCGAGTTCCTCGAGACGCTCAAGCTCGATCTCGAAACCGACGAGGTCTACGTCTTCTCGCCCAAGGGCGACATCATCACGCTCCCGCTCGACTCGGTGCCCGTCGACTTCGCCTACGCAGTCCACACCGAGGTCGGCCACCGCTGTATCGGCGCCCGCGTCAACGGTCGATTGGCGCGCCTCGACTCGAAGCTCTCCTCGGGCGACACGGTGGAGATCATCACCTCGAAGCTGCCGACGGCAGGTCCGTCGCGTGACTGGCTCGACCAGGTCGCATCGGCTCGCGCCCGCAACAAGATCCGTCAGTGGTTCAGCCGCGAACGTCGCGACGACGCGATCGACAACGGCCGCGACGAACTGATGAAGGCGATGCGCCGCGAGGGCTTGCCGGTGCAGAAGCTGAGCAACTCCTCGATGCTGCCGGCGATCGCCGTCGAGATCGGCCATACCGATCTGGACGCGTTGTACGCGGCGATCGGCGAGAACCATGTGTCGGCGCACTCCGTCGCCCAGCGCATTGCCCGCGAGCTACGCGGGGGCGATCACGAAGACCAGCTGCCCGCCACCGCCCGACAGGAACGCCGCTCGGCGCGCAAACAGCATCCGGCCGGTGTCTACGTCGAGGGCCTCGACGACGTCATGGTGCGCCTGTCCAAGTGCTGCACGCCGGTGCCCGGTGACGCCATCCTCGGCTTCGTCACGCGCGGCCGCGGCGTATCCGTCCATCGCGTCGACTGCTCGAACGCTGCGACGCTCACCGCGATGGCCGATACCGGCGAGTCGCGCTTGATCGACGTCGAGTGGGATCGCGAGACCAAGGGCGTGTTCATGGTCTCCATCGAAGTGTTGGCGCTGGACCGCACCCGTCTGCTGCTCGACGTGTCCCGAGTGCTCTCGGAGCACCACATCAACATTCTCGGGTCGACCACGGGCGCCGGCTCGGACCGCCTCAGCCGTATGCGCTTCGACATCGAACTCGCCGACCCGTCGCACCTCGAAACGCTGCTCTCGGCGCTGAAACGCGTCGACTCTGTCTACGACGCGTACCGCGCCCTGCCCGGCAAGAGCTGAATCCGGCCGCACGGGTTCGGGCGCCCGGTTCGAGGGCCAATAGGCTGACCGCCCGCCATGGCACCCAAGTTCACCGCTCCGAAGGGCACCTTCGATGTCCTGCCGCCCGAGTCGGCCCGTTACGAAGCGTTGATCGGGTTGTTCGCCCAGCACGCGCAGCGGTACGGCTTCGGGTTGCTGGTGCAGCCCATGTTCGAGGACGTGGGTGTCTTCCAACGTCTCGGTGGCTCGACCGACGTCGTGCGCAAGGAGATGTACGACTTCACCGACAAGGGTGATCGTCACATCGCACTACGCCCCGAAGGCACCGCGCAGGCCGCACGCGCCTATCTCGAACACCATCCGACGCCGCCCTGGAAGGTTTGGTACACCGGCCCGAAGTTCCGGTACGACCGTCCGCAGAAGGGTCGGTATCGCCAGCATCACGAGGTGGGCGTCGAAGCGATCGGGACCAGCGACGCCGACATCGACGTCGAAGTGATCTCACTCGCGTGGGGCTTCTACGCCGCGCTCGGGCTGACGCGCCTTCGTCTTCGTTTGACGTCGCTCGGCGACAAGAACTGCCGTCCCGCGTACCGAGCCGAACTCGAGGCATACCTCACGGAGCACCGCGACCAACTGTGTCCCGAACACGTCGATCGCATCAGCGAGAACCCGCTGCGCGTGCTCGACTGCAAGCGCGACGCGTGTATCAGCGCGACGAAGGACGCGCCCCACATGCTCGACCGCCTGTGCGACGAGTGTGAGGCGCACTTCGCCCGCGTGAAGCAGGGTCTCGATGCGGCTGGGATTGCCTACGACATCGATCCTTCGCTCGTGCGCGGACTCGACTACTACACCCGCACGACCTTCGAGTTCGAGGCCGCCGCGCTCGAAGCGGCGCAGAACGCCGCGGGCGGCGGCGGTCGCTACGACGGGCTCATCGAACAGCTCGGTGGCCCCGAGACGCCGGGCATCGGCTTTGGTCTCGGTATCGAACGCATCCTCATTGCGTGTGATGCCGAGGGCGTGTTCCCAGCACCCGCCTCGCGCCTCGACGTATTCGTCATCGACACGATCGGCGGAGAAACCGGTCGCGACATCGCGCACGATCTGCGCGGTACAGGTGTGCGCGTCGACCGCGCCTTCGACGGTCGTTCGTTCAAGTCGCAGATGACCGCAGCGATGCGCTCCGGCGCGCGCTTCGGCGTCGTCGTCGAAGGCGAGGGCATCACGATCCGCACGCTGCAAGAAAAGGGTGAGGCGATCTCGGTCGATCGTGCGAACCTTGTGTCCACCCTCACCGAAAGGCTCGGCCTCTAAATGCTCCGCACCGATTACTCCGGCACCTTGCGTGCAAGCGACATCGGACGGACTGTCACGGTCTGCGGCTGGGTTGCCCGTCGACGCGAGCACGGGGAGCACCTCGCGTTCGTCGACGTGCGCGACCACACCGGCATCGTGCAGTGCGTCGTCGACGGGGCGGCCGATCTTCGTAATGAGTTCGTGGTCAAGGTGACGGGCACAGTGAAGGCCCGCCTCGAAGGCACCGCCAACGATCAGTTGCCGACCGGCGAAATCGAGATCGGTGACTGCGAGGTCGAGATCCTCAACGCCGCCGAGCCGCCGCCCTTCCCGATCGACGACCGCGTCGAGTCCGACGAGACCGTGCGCTTGCGTTACCGCTATCTCGATCTGCGTCGTGAGCGCATGCAGAAGAACCTCCGGGTACGCGCCGTCGTCAACCAGGCGTGCCGCAACGCGATGGCCGAGCAGGGCTTCGTCGAGATCGAGACGCCGATGCTCATCGCGTCGACGCCCGAAGGCGCCCGCGACTTCGTCGTGCCCTCGCGCCTGCAGCCCGGCAGCTTCTACGTGCTGCCGCAGAGCCCGCAGCTGTTCAAGCAGCTGTGCATGGTCGGTGGTCTCGACCGGTACTTCCAGGTCGCGCGCTGCCTGCGTGATGAAGACCTGCGTGCGGACCGCCAGTTCGAGTTCATGCAGCTCGACCTCGAGATGAGCTTCGCCGAGCAGGACGACGTGCTCGAGGCAACCTCGTACGCCGTCGCGGCAGCCGTGAAGGCGATCACGGGCGAGGACATCGGTCCGATCCCGCGCATGCCCTGGATCGAGGCCCAGGAGCGCTTCGGTTCGGACAAGCCCGACTTGCGCTTCGGCATGGAGCTCATCGAACTCACCGAGGTGTTCGCCGGCACCGAGTTCAACGCGTTCAAGGCGTCGTGCATCAAGGGTTTGTGCGTCGACGGGGGAGCGGAGTTCACCCGTAGCCGTCTCGACGACCTGACCGACATGGCCAAGCGCTACGGCGCCAAGGGCCTCGTGTGGATGCGCGTCACCGACGACGGCGTCGACTCACCTGTCGCCAAGTTCCTCACCGAGGACGAGATCGCCAAGCTCAAAGCCGCAACGGAAGCCAAGACGGGGGACCTGATCCTGATCGTCGCCGACGAGCGGCCGAAGGTCCGTCACGTCCTGGGTCTGCTGCGCGTCGAACTCGGCCGCATTCCGGTGACCGAAGGTGGTCTGCACTTCACGTGGATCGTCGACTTCCCCTTGTTCGAAGCCAACGACCAGGGCGAGCCCGAGGCCGCGCACCATCTCTTCACCATGCCCAACGCCGATGACCTCGATCGGCTCGAGAGCGACCCGCTGTCCGTGCGGGCCCAGAGCTACGACCTCGTGCTCAACGGTTGGGAACTCGGTTCGGGCTCGGTCCGAATCCATCGCCCCGACATCCAGCAACGCGTGTTCGACAAGGTCGGCATCGGGGCGGAGGACGCCCAGCGTCGGTTCGGGTTCCTGCTCGACGCGTTCAAGTTCGGCGCGCCGCCGCACGCAGGCTTCGCTTTCGGCCTCGATCGTCTCGTCGCAATCCTCGCCGGTGAGGAAAACATTCGAGAGGTCATCGCGTTCCCCAAGACGCAGTCAGGTCTCGATCTCCTTACGGGTGCGCCGTCGCCCATCGAGCAGAACCAGCTCGAAGAATTGCGCATCCGACACCTTCCGCCGCCCAGCTAGCGCGTAGTGTCACCTCCACTCAGGCTGCTGGGGAGCGCCTGGAGGGGGGAACCTCATCGTGCGTAAGTCATGGGTGCAGTTGTATGCGCCGTTCTTGGTGTTGATGATCGTGCAGGCGTTGTTCGTCGCGGTTGCACCATCTCGTGGGCCGTCGAGCAACAACAGCGCGCAGCTGTCGGCTGGCGACTTCAACAACGGGTCATCGGGCAGCTCGGGGTCGACTGACTCGTCGGGTGGGCTGGGCGATCTCTCTTCGGGCGGAACCGGGTCGAGCGGCGACTCGTCGTCCTCGTCGGGTTCCGGGTCGGGCTCGGGCGGCGACAGCGGCGGCGGTGGCTCCGTCGAGGCACAGGGGAGCACCACCCACTGCAAGGACGGACAGCAGCACAAGCTGGTGGTGAACAACCCGGCCCCGTGCGTGCCGAAGTTCACCGGTGACAACGGCGGCGCGACGTATCAGGGCGTCACCAAGGACACCATCAAGGTGATTCGGTTCCGCGCCAAGCCCAACGAACAGGTCGACGCGATCCTGGGCGCCAAGGGTCTCTCCACCACGGCGGAAGACGACAAGGCCGCGCAGGAGACGTTCCTCGCATTCATCAACAAGTACTACGAGTTCTACGGGCGCAAGGTCGTCATCCAGGACATCGTCGGTAACTGCCCGACCAGCCCACCGGACTACGACGCCTGCAACGCCGCCGCGCAGGAAGTCGTCAAGCAGAAGCCGGCGCTCGTCGTTTGGAACACCTCGCTGTACGCGTCCGTCTACGACATCTGGGCGAAGGCTGGCATCCCGAGCATCGGCGGCTCTTCGTTCGACATCAACTTCTACACACAGCGCCGCCCATATCGCTACGACATCGCAATGGACGGCACGCAGTCGGCCGACCACATCGCCGAGTACTACTGCAAGAAGATGGCGAAGAAGAACGCCGATCACTCGGGTCCGATCATCCAGTCCCGTATCGGCGCGCGTGGTCAGGTCATGCGCAAGCTCGGCATCATCGTCCCTGAGATCGAGGCCAACGTTCTCACGGCCAAGCGTGTGCAGGAAAAGGTCAAGGGATGCGGCGGCGGCGACGCGCCGATCTTCACCTACGAGTCCGACATCGAGCGGGCGGCCGAGCAGACCTCGGCCACCGTCGCCGGGCTCATCGAGAACAAGGTCACCACGGTCGTGTGCATGTGCGACCCGATTGCTCCGGTGTTCCTGACGAAGGGCCTCACGAGCAACTCGTACTTCCCCGAGTTCCTGCTGCCCGGCCTCGGCCTGCTCGACTACGACCTGCTGGGTCAGCTCTACGACCAGCAACAGATGGCGCACGCGTTCGGCCCGAGCCAACTCGGCCAGCAGACCAACCTCGACGCCAGCGACGCCGCGCTGGTGTGGCGGGCGATGGGCAAGAGCGGCCACCCCTGCGGGAACAACGGCTGCGGACTGAACTGGGCGTACATGAACGCGATCGGTGTTGCCATCCAGGCGGCGGGTCCCAACTACAACCCGTTGAATCTGGAAAAAGGCATGCTGAGCCTCAAGCCCACGGGTGGTTTCGAGCCTCGGCGCAACCCGGTCGAGACGCTGTACAAGTACGGCCCGGGTGACTACACGGGCCTGTCGGACGAGCGCGAGGTGTACTGGAGCACGACCGCGGCGACACCGGTCGACGGAAGCCGCGGCGCGTATCTGGCGACCGACGGCGGACGCCGCTACGCCCTCGGTGAATGGCCGTCCAACGGGCTCGGCGCTATTCCGGTCTCCCCGAACTAACTCGCCATGGAAGCGGTCGTCACTCGCGCCCGCGACATCTGGAAGCACCCGCGCTACGGCGTGGCGCTGAAGGTTGTCGTCGGCTACATCCTCTTCATCGAGATCGGCATCCAGCTGGTCTTTGGCAAGGTCACGCTGTTCGGCCTGAACATCGGTCGCTACGACCTCGCTGTGCCCCGCGGCGAAATCCTCGGTGGCGCAGTCATCGGCGTTCTCTACGCGCTGGTCGGCATGGGAATCATCCTCGTCTACCGCGCCAACCGGATCATCAACTTCGCGCAAGCACAGCTCGGCTCGGTTCCCGCCGTGGTTGCCCTCTTGCTCATCGCCAAGCAGGGCTGGCCCTACCTCGCCGCCATTCCGGTGATGCTCATCGGTGCCGCCGCACTCGGTGCCGGCGTCGAGGTGCTGTTGGTTCGGCGCTTCGCGTCGTCACCGCGGTTGATCCTCACCGTCGTGACGATCGGCATCGGATTCCTCTTGCTGATCCTCGAGTTCTACGCAAAGAAGTGGGTCGGCGGTGACCTCATCGACACCGTGAGCCTCACGTTCCCGACGCCGTTCCAGAGGTTCCGATTCCACGTCGGCCCGAGCACGTTGTCGGGCGACCACATCTTCGCGGTGGTCGTCGTTGCCGTACTCGTCACGGCACTGACGGCGTTCTTCCGCTTCACCGACATCGGTATCGCGGTCCGGGCCTCGGCGGAGAATGCGGAGCGTGCGTCGCTGCTCGGCATCCCGGTCAAGCGCGTCTCGACGATCGTCTGGGTCCTCGCCGCGTTGCTCTCGGCCGTTGGCGTCTTTCTCCGCACACCACTGGTCGGGCTCCCGCTCTCGGGCTTCGTCGGTCCGTCGATCCTCCTGTTCGGGCTTGCGGTAGCCGTGATCGCACGCATGGAGAGCCTGCCGATCGCGTTCATCGGCGGCATCCTCATCGGTGTCATCGACCGGGCCGCGTTGTTCGCAACTCGGCGTGCCGCGCTCGCCAACGCAGTCATGTTCGTGGTCGTCGTGATTGCGTTGCTCGCGCAACGCGCCAAGTTGTCCCGAGCCATGGACACCGGCGTGTCGACGTGGCAGGTCGTCAAGGAAATCCGTCCAACACCGCATGAGTTGCGCCAACTCTGGGAGGTGCGCGTCGCGCGCGGCGTGGTGTACGCCCTCGGAGGCCTGCTCGCGCTCGCAGGCCCATGGATCTTCGGGACGGCGAAGACGTCGGCGGCGACGCTGATCCTGCTGTACGCCATGATCGGCGTGTCGCTCGTGATCCTCACGGGCTGGGCGGGGCAGATCTCGCTCGGCCAGTACGCGATCGCGGGAGTCGGCGCAGCCGTCGCCGGTGGGCTCGCCGCGAATCACGGGTGGGACTTCTTCGGGGCGCTGTTCACCGGTGCGCTCGCCGGCGCAATCGTCGCCGTTCTCGTCGGTCTGCCGGCACTCCGGATCCAAGGACTCTTCCTGGCCGTGACGACGCTCGCGTTCGCCTTCACCGTGCAGAACTTCATCCTCCGTCGTGAGTTCTTCGCATGGCTGCTGCCCAAGGACAACTCCTTCACCGACCGTCCCGTTCTCTACAACCGATGGGACCTCACTGCGGACTCGAAGGTGCTCGGTATCAGAGTCGACAGTGACGCGAAGTTCTATTTCGTCTGCCTGGCCTTCCTGTTGCTGGTGTTGTTCATGGCGCGCTCGCTTCGCCAGCTTCGATCGGGGCGCATCCTCATCGGTGTTCGCGACAACGGACGCGTAATGCAGGCTTTCGGTGTGAGCTTGGCGAGCACGCGTCTCGCGGCGTTCGCCATATCGGGGTTCATCGCCGGGCTCGCCGGTGCACTCATCGCGTACCAAAACGTCGTCTTCTCTCCGGGCGCATTCGCCCCGGAGCAGTCGATCCGGTTGTTCCTGATGGCCGTGATCGGCGGCGTGGGCTCACTCCTGGGTGCCGTCCTCGGTGCGATCTACCTCATCGGGCTACCGCTGCTGCCGGGGCTACGCAACATCGAACTGATCGACCTGTTGACCAGCGGGCTTGGCGTCTTGTTCGTCCTGCTGTTCCTGCCGGGTGGTTTCGCCGAAGGTGCCTATCGCCTGCGTGATGCGTTCCTGCGCAAGGTTGCCGCCCGACACGGCATCGTCGTCTCCAGCCTTGTCGCCGACACCCGCGTCGAAACGGGCGAAGGCGAAGCCGAGGTGCTCGAGCACGCAGCTGAACATGTCGCCGAGATCGAGGAGGTGGTCGCGTGAACTGGGTGCGGCAACGCTTCGAGAAGGCAACCGGCGGCGCGCCGATCTATCCGCTGCTCGCGCTGTTCCTGATCTTCTTCGTCGACGAGTTCGACACGGCCGCGTTCAACACGCTGGCGCCCGACATCAAGCGGGCCTTCCATCTCACCGACGCACGCTTCGGCTTCATCGTCATCTTGAACCTGACGATCGTTCTGCTCGTCGCCGTGCCCGTCGGCTACTACGGCGACCGGCTGCCGCGCCGAAAGCTGGTTCTGGCGGGGGCGACGGCGGCGGGCGTCTTCTCGTTCGCCACCGGGCTGGCGCCCGCGATCGGGTTCCTCATCGCGATCCGCATCGGGAACGGGTTCGGGCGCTTGATGAACGACTCGATTCACAACTCGTTGCTGGCGGACTACTACTCCCCGGAGTCGCGGGCCGAAGTCTTCGGCATCCACCGCAACGCGGTGTATCTCGGCTCGATCGCCGGTGCCGCGTTGACGGGTGCCGTCGGCGCGCTGTTCGGCTGGCGCGTGACCTTTGCCGTATTGCTGGTGCCGCTGCTGGCGGTCGTGTTCTACGCACTGCGTTTGCAAGACCCGCTGCGCGGTGGCACCGACGACGAAGCGGCCGCGCTCGCCGCGGAGCACGAAGAACCGGTGCCGTTCGCGGAGGCGCGTCGCATCCTCAACTCGGTGCGCACGCTGCGGCGGCAGTACGTGGCGTGGCTGTTCATCGGCGCCGGTGTGCTGCCCCTGGCCTATCTGCTGCCGCTCTTCCTGGATCGCGTGTTCCATGTTGGCCCCTTCGAGCGCGGTCTCATCGGCGCCCTGAACGCGGCGGCGACGTTTGCGGGTATCCAATGGGCGAGTGGCCGAACCACAAGGTGGATGGCCATCGGACTCGGCGAACCCGTAAAACGAGCGGGGCTGTCGCTCGTCGTCGTCGGCGTCGGCATTGGCCTCACGGCAGGTGCTCCGTGGCTCCTGCTCTGGATCCCGCTCGCTGCCGCGACCAGTTTCGCCGCCGGCATCTTCTACCCGGGCTTCTACGCAACGCAGGCTCTCGTGTCACCGGCGCGGGTGCGCACGTTGTCGTTCTCGTTCGGATCGCTCTACCTCGTCGCCGGCGTGTGGTTGCTGTACTTCCTGCCGCAGATCGCCAGCATCCCGGACAACCATGGCCTGCGCGTCGGTCTCGTCGTCACCGTGCCCTACTGGGTCATCGGCGGTCTCGTGCTGTACTCCGCCCATCGCTTCGTGGCCGGCGACGTGCAACGTGCGATGGCGCAGTTGGCGATCACGGCGGACATGCACCAGCGCCGCTCGGCCGCGGAGGGCAGCGACGTCCTGCTCGTGTGTCGTGGCGTCGAAGTCGCCTACGACCAGGTGCAGATCCTCTTCGGCGTCGACATGGAAGTCCGCGCCGGGGAAGTAGTCGCGCTGCTGGGTACGAACGGCGCGGGGAAGTCGACCCTGCTCAAGGCGATCAGCGGCGTCGTCGACCCGATCGGTGGATCCGTCCTGTTCGACGGTCGGGACATCACGCACGCCGACGGTGTCCAAACCACTTCTCTCGGCGTCATCCAGGTTCCGGGCGGCAAGGCCGTGTTCCCGACTCTGACTGTCGCCGAGCATCTGCGTGCCGCCGGCTGGCTCTACCGGAGCGACCCCGAGTACCTGAAGGCCGCCAACGAGGAAGTGCTCGACACCTTCCCCCGGCTGCGCGAGCGCTACGACCAGATGGCGGGCAACCTCTCCGGGGGCGAACAACAGATGCTCGCGCTCGGCATGGCGTTCATCGCCAAGCCGAAGCTGCTGATGATCGACGAGTTGTCCCTCGGTCTCGCACCGACGATCGTCGAGCAACTCCTCGGCATCGTCCGCCGTATCCAGGAGCAGGGCACGGCCATCGTTCTCGTCGAGCAATCGATCAACGTGGCTCTGACGGTGGCCGAGCGCGCCTACTTCCTCGAAAAAGGTGAAGTCCGCTTCGAAGGCAACACCGAGGAGTTGCTCGAGCGCGACGACATCGTTCGCTCGGTCTTCCTCGAAGGTGCCGGCTCCGCCACGGAAACGAACGGCAAAACCAAGGGCAGCGCACGCGTCAAGAAGGTGATGCCCAAGGATGCGCCGGTGGTCCTCGAGGTCGGGGAGATTACGAAGCGGTTCGGTGGCATTCGTGCCGTCGACGAGACCTCGTTCAACTTGCGGGCGGGAGAAGTGCTGGGCCTCATCGGTCCGAATGGCGCCGGCAAGACCACCATCTTCGATTTGATCTCGGGGTTCTTGATCCCCGACGAAGGCCGGATCGAACTCGACGGGCAGGACGTCACCAAGTGGACCGCTGACCGCCGAGCGTGGTTGGGCCTCGGTCGAAGCTTCCAGGACGCCCGTCTCGTTCCGTCGCTGACCGTGGCGGAAAACATCGCGATCGGCCTCGAGCGGCACATCGAGTTGCGTGACCACATGGCATCGCTGTTGCACCTTCCGTTGATCGTGCGGCAGGAGGAAGACGTCGCGTGGAGCGTGGACGACCTCGTCGAGCTGATGTCGCTCGGCGCGTACCGCGACAAGTTCGTTCGTGAGTTGTCGACGGGCACGCGCCGCATTGTCGATCTTGCGATGTGCATCGGCCACGACCCGAAGGTGTTGTTGCTCGACGAGCCCTCGTCGGGCATCGCGCAGCGCGAAACCGAGGCCCTCGGACCGCTACTGAAGCGCATCCAGCACGACACCGGATGCGCGTTGCTCGTCATCGAGCACGACATGCCGCTCATCACCGAGGTGTCGGATCGGATGATCGCGCTCGAGCTCGGTCACCCCATCGCCGAGGGCACCCCGCAGCAAGTCATTCAAGAGCCGGCCGTGGTGTCGTCGTACCTCGGCGGTGACATGGCCGCGATCAATCGATCGGGCGCCGCGAAGACCAAAGCGAGGCGAAAGGCGACGGCCCGCGCGTGACGATGCGCCGAACCGCCCGTCTCGTCGGTGTCCTTGCCGTCGTCGCTGGCGCATCTCTCGTTGGCCCCAACCAGTCGCGGGCGGCCACGATCGAGACCGGCTGGTGGTGGAAAGCGAACACCGGCACGTCGCCGGAAGCCCCGGCCCTTCCGGTCGTGCCCGCGCCGAACGTGACGCTGCCCGTTGCACCGCCGGCACCCCCGGTACCGCCCAACGCCGATGCGGGGCTGCAGGTCGCAGCGCTGCAGGACGGTGCCTTCTCCGTCGCCGCGGTCCGCGTCGACCAGGAACTCACGTCCATCACGCTGCGCGTCGCGCCGAACGGCGACGCCAACGGCATGAACGCAAAATTGGTCGCATGCACCGCGGTGACGGCGTGGAAACCCGTGGCGGGCGGGGAATGGGACACCAAGCCTGTCGTCGCGTGCGATCTCATCAACGGCGGGGGATCGGTCGCCGGAATTCGCTCGCCCGACGGATCCTCGTGGACCTTTCCCGTGGCCCCGCTGGCCGATGACGGCAAAACCGACGTCGTCATCGTTCCGTTGGCGACGAGCGACCTTGCGCCCGGGTTTGCGACGCCTTTCCAACTGGTCTTCGTTCCACCGACGGCAAGCGACTTGGTCGTCGCCGCTCCCGCGCCGGGCGAAGCGGGCACGCCGAGCGACGACGCATCGGAAACGGCCAGCGACGTGAGTTCGAGTTACTCGAGCTTCGACCCGACGTTCGCGTCCGGCTCCGGCGGCTCCGCGCCCGTCGTCTCGCCGGCGCTCGGGCAGAAGGAGCAGGCGCCGGTGTTGCCGCGTTACGTCGCCGCGACCGAGCCCGACAACGGTTCGCAGCTGTTCGGCGCAGCGATGGTCATTGCCGGGTTGGCCCTGCTGTACGGCGCGTCGCGGCAGGAGACACCGCCCATCCGTCCGCTCGTCGGTGGAGGGATCGGGCGCGAGATACCCGCAACCGAGCCGCAGACGGGCGGGCTTGGTCGTTTCGCGCGGCCGCGCTCGGGCAAACCACCGTCGCTGCAGTAACTACGGTCGGGTCATTCCGAAGCAAGAGACCAACCTCTTCGAGGCCGCGCTGCAGGACCGGCTGCGCACGCAAGCGCCGCTCGCCGATCGCCTACGCCCCAAGACGCTCGACGACATCGTCGGCCAGCAACACCTGCTCGGCCCGGGCCGTCCGCTGCGCATGCTCGTGGAGAGCGACAAGCTCAGTTCGGTGATCCTGTGGGGTCCGCCCGGGACCGGCAAGACGACACTGGCACGCGTCATTGCGACGACGACGAACCGAGCTTTCGTGCCGCTCAGCGCAGTGACCGCAGGAGTGAAGGATGTCCGCGAGACCGTCGACGGGGCCCGAGCGTTGCTCGCCGAACACGGCAAGCCGACGATCCTGTTTCTCGACGAAGTCCACCGGTTCAACAAGGCGCAGCAGGACGCGCTGCTGCCGAGCGTCGAGGACGGCACGCTGACCCTGATCGGCGCGACAACCGAAAACCCCTACTTCGAAGTCAACGCACCGCTCCTGTCACGCTCGACGTTGTTCCGTCTGCAATCCCTCGAACCCGAGGACCTGCGGCAACTCGCGCAGCGTGGCCTCGACGCTGAGGAGGCGACAGCCGACGACGAAGCCATCGCCCACCTCATCAACTTGGTGGACGGCGACGGCCGCGCGCTGCTCACCTCGCTCGAGGTCGCCATCGCGCTGAGTGGCGAAGACAAGCACGTCACCCTCGAACACGCGGAACTCGCCCGCGGCGCCCGTGCACTTCGCTACGAGCGAGACGACCACTACGACGTGATCTCTGCTTTCATCAAGTCGATCCGCGGCAGCGACCCCGACGCGGGCCTGTACTGGCTCGCGCGCATGCTGACCGCAGGTGAGGACGCTCGCTTCATCGCCCGCCGTCTCGTGATTCTTGCGAGTGAAGACGTCGGCATGGCCGACCCCATGGCGCTCGTCGTCGCGACCGCAGCAGCGCACGCCGTCGAGTACGTCGGCCTGCCAGAGGCACAGCTCAACCTGGCCCAGGCCGTCGTGCACCTCGCGACGGCGCCGAAGAGCAATCGCAGCGCCCTTGGTATCTGGGGTGCACTCGAAGACGTTGCCGCACGGCCCGCCGGTCCGGTGCCGGCGCACCTGCGCGACTCGCACTACCGCTCCGCGGCGCGCATCGGCCACGGCGTCGGGTACGTGTATCCGCACGACGATCCTCGCGGCTGGGCGCCGCAGGAGTACCTGCCGGAAGAAGTGAAAGACCGCTCCTACTACGACCCCTCGTCGCACGGCTTCGAAGCCGAAATCAAGGAGCGCCAATCGCGCCGCACGGAGACGTAGGCTCGCCCGCATGCGGATGTTCGGTCGTCTCTTTTGGCTCGCCCTCGGTGGACTCGTCGGCTACAACGTTGCGGTCCGGGTGCAGCAGGCCAAGAGCGCGGCGGACCGACTGCGCCCGACCCGTATGCGTGACGATCTCGTGGCGTCGGCGAAGTCGGCCGCAACGCAGGTCAAGGGCGTCGTAAAAGACCTCGCCTCGGACAACCTCGCCAGCTAACAACTGCGGCGTGGTCGAAGTCCGCGCTGCCACCCTCGACGACGTCGACGCACTCGGTCGCGTCCACGCCGCTTCCTGGCGGGTCGCCTACGCCGACCTCGGCCCGGGCTTCCTCATGACCATCGAGGAGACCGAACGCGCCAACGTGTGGGAGCGCGTCCTCGGCGACACGACTGAGCATGGTGACGTCTTCGTGTCGGTCGTCAATGGCGCGCTCAACGGATTCGTCAACATCCGCCGCACCCGCGACACGACGGCGCCCGAGACGGTGGGCGAGGTCGTCGCTCTCTATGTCGAGCCGAGCGGCTGGTCGACCGGTTGCGGCCGTGCACTGATGGAGGTTGCGGTAGACGAGTTGGCGAAACGCGGTTTTACGGAAGCCACGTTGTGGGTGCTCGAGGGCAACGCACGGGCCCGTCGGTTCTACGAGATCGCCGGATGGTCGCCCGACGGTGCAAGCCTCACGGAGGAGTGGCGGACGGTCCAGGTGACCGAAGTCCGTTATCGCCGGTCGCTTCCGTAATACGTTCACGACCGTGGAGGCGATGCAGCCGCATTTGTTCGACGTGTCGGTCGAGGCGCCGCTGCCGTCGGACGCGCCCGAAATCGAGATTCGCGTGTCCGAACGCCGGCGCAAAACTGTCGCCGCCTACTGGGAAGGACCGCGCATCGTCGTGGTCGTCCCGCAGCGCATGGCCAAACGCGACAGGCAGGCCTACGCGGACGAGCTCGCCGCGAAACTCATCGCCAACCGCAACAAGACGCGTCCTACTGACGCCGAGTTGCACGAGCGCGCCAACTACCTGAGCCGCACGTTCCTGGGTGGCCAAGCGGTGCCGACGTCGGTGCAGTGGTCGACGCGTCAGATGCACCGCTGGGGGAGTTGCACCGCGACCGACGGCACCATTCGCGTGAGCGCGCGCTTGCAGGGCGCCCCGCAATTCGTCATCGATGCGGTGCTCGTGCACGAGCTGGCGCATCTGCTGCACAGCGACCACAGCGCTGAGTTCTACGAGCTGGCCAACAAGTTCCCGCGTCAGGCCGACGCTGAGCTGTTCCTCAAGGGAATGACCTTCGCCACGAACTCGTAACGTCTGCGCCATGCGCGTCGACATCTTCACGCTGTTCCCGGATGTGGTCGACGGCTATCTCCAAGTCAGTCTGATGGGCAAGGCGCGCGAGCAGGGCTTGCTCGATCTGCGCGTCCACGATCTACGCAGCCACGCGGCTGGCGTGCACCGCGCCGTCGACGACGCGCCGTACGGCGGCGGTGCCGGCATGGTGCTGATGCCCGAGCCCGTCTTCGCGTGTGTCGAAGCCGCGCAGCCCCAGCGGCCTTTGTTCGGCCTGGGTCCGGCGGGCCGTACGTTCGATCAGTCCCTTGCCCGTGAGCTGTCGCAGACCGACGGCTTCTCGCTGCTGTGTGGCCGCTACGAGGGGTTCGACGCTCGTATCACCGAACACCTCGTCGACGACGAGCTGTCCATCGGGGACTACGTGCTTGCCGGCGGAGAGGCCGCAGCGTTCGTCGTGGTCGAAGCCGTCGTGCGTCTGGTGCCGGGAGTACTGGGTAATTCGGCGTCGCCCGAGGAGGAAAGCTTCGCCGAGGGCTTGCTCGAATATCCGCAGTACACCCGGCCGCCCGTGTTCCGCGATTGGGACGTGCCCGACATCCTCAAATCGGGCGACCACGCCAAGGTGGCGGACTGGCGGAGGGCTCAGGCCCTGGCCCGGACCCTGGCTCGCCGGCCTGAATTGATCGAGGCGCGGGGCGGCCTGACGGATGCTGAACGTGCGCTCTTGGAGCGCTGGGGGTTGAACGAGTAGCATGTCCGGTCCCACGAATTCGCCTCAGGAGTACCCCGAGTCATGAACCCCACCGACATCGTCGACCGCGCCAGCCTGCGCGACGACATCCCGGCCTTCGCCCCGGGTGACACGCTGAAGGTGCACGTGCGAGTGGTCGAAGGTACGCGTGAGCGCGTGCAGGTCTTCCAGGGGGCCGTGATCCGTCGTCAGGGCTCGGGCGTACGTGAGACCTTCACGGTCCGCAAGGTCAGCTTCAACGTCGGTGTGGAGCGCACCTTCCCGGTGCATTCGCCGATCGTGGCCCAGATCGAGGTCGTGAGCCGTGGTGACGTGCGTCGCGCCAAGCTCTACTACCTGCGTGACCGCATCGGTAAGGCAGCCAAGATCAAGGAAAAGCGTGATCCGCTGCAGGTGAGCAAGAAGAAGGGCAAGGCGGCTGCGGCTGCAGCTGCCGCCGCACCGGCTCCTGCCCCGGAAGCCGAGGTCACCGCGCCGATCGAATCCGAGGTCGTCGAGACCGTCACGACCGAGGCCGCCGAGACCGAATAGGGGCAACCCGGGTTTCCAGGCGTCGGCCGCTAGGTTTACGCCCGTCATGAGCGACAACTCCTCCGACGACCGTTTCTCCATGCCGCCGATCGAGGGGGTCTGGGACGGCAAGGGCGACAACACGCCCGATGAGGATCCCGTCGAAGAAGAGGCCCCGGAGGCGCCGCGCGGGCTGACGCTGCCACCTCCCGGTCTGTTCGCCCGTCTCGACGAGCCGTCGTCGCCGACCACCGAGTTCGCGTCCTTCGAGGCTGCGCCGGAGCCGGAGCCGGAGGACGAAGCCGAGCCAGAATCCGAGCCGGTCGAGGACGAAGTCGAGCTGTTCGACGAGGAAGCGGCGAGCGACGCGTTCGAGGACGAAGCCGCCGAGGAAGCACCTTCAGGCCTGTCGGGCATCGCGGACGCCATCGACATCGTCGAACAACTCGCCGCCCAAGCGGACGCCGAGGAGCGGGTGCCCACCGGCGACGATCTGGTCTTCGCCGAGGCGGCCGCGGGGCTCCACGAGACCGACGACGTCGCCGAAGATCCGGCACCGGAGCCCGTGCCGCTTCCGTCGTACGCCGCAGTCAACCGCTTCGACGACCTCGACGACGACGAGCCCGAAGCTGCGCCCATCGACGAGCTGGTGGCCGACGAGCCGGCCGCCATCACGTTGCCGATGTATGGCGACGGTGATCGACGCGATGACGACGAAGAGATCCTGCCGCACTTCCTCCTCGAGGAGTCGGCCCCTCTCGACATCGTCGCCGCACAGGATCAGCTGCGCGAGATGGCGCACAAGAACCGGGAGAAAGGCGACGCTGAGCAGAAGCCGTCGCTCGCCCGCACGCTGGCCGAGATACCGATCCTGCTGATCGTCGCGGCCGTTATCGCCTTCCTGGTCAAGACGTTCCTGGCGCAGGCGTATTACATCCCGTCGGGCTCGATGATCCCGCAGCTGCAGATCGACGACCGCGTGGTCGTGTCGAAGCTCGCGTACAAGGTCCATGACCCGCGTCGCGGCGACATCGTCGTCTTCGACGATCCTCGTAGCGGCGAGCAGAAGACGACAGAAGACTCCAACTTCCTTCGCAAGATCGGCGAAGGCGTCGGCGTCGTGCAGCCGTCCACCGATGAATTCATCAAGCGCGTCATCGGCCTGCCCGGCGAAACCGTCTCGGGCCACGACGGCTACGTGTACATCAACAACCACAAGCTGATAGAGCCCTACTTGCCCGAAGGTGTGCGAACCGACGACTTCGGAGAGCAGACCGTCGCCGAGGGCAAGCTCTGGGTGATGGGCGACAACCGCAGCGGTTCCGCTGACAGCCGGGTCTTCGGTCAGATCAAGATCGACACGATCGTCGGCCGCGCCGTCGTGAAGGTGTGGCCCTTCAGCCACATCTCCTTCTTGTAAGTCGGCGTTACACCGGCGCCGTACACTGACCGCAATGTCGAGCAGCCCCGAAGATCTCGAGCGGTATGAAACCGAGATCGAGCTACAGCTGTTTCAGGAGTACCGAGCGGTGCTCCCGATGTTCAAGTACGTCATCGAAACCGAGCGCCGGTTCTATCTGGCCAACGAGTACAAGCTCACGCCCCAGGGCGAAGGCGATCGCTCGTGGATCGATGTCGAACTGACTGATGCATGGGTGTGGGACATGTACCGCCCCGCTCGCTTCGTATCGAAGGTCCACGTCGTGACCTTCAAAGACGTCAACGTTGAGGAGCTTCCCGAAAAGGAGCTGTAGCGATGTCGTTCGGAGGCATCGCGCTTGGCGCGCACGGCGAGAAGCTCGCGGCGCGCTGGTACCAACAGGCGGGATACGAGGTCGTGGCGCGCAACTGGCGTTGCGCCATCGGCGAGATCGACCTGTTGGTCAAGCGCGGCAACGAATTGGTGGTCGCCGAAGTGAAGACCCGGGCAACGGATCGCTTCGGCGTGCCGGCGTACGCGGTCAACTTCGCGAAACAGAAGAAGCTGCGTGCCCTAGCCCGAGCGTGGTTGGCGTCGAATGATGGCTACTTCGCCGAAGTTCGTTTCGACGTGGTGTCGGTCATCGGCCGCGACGTCGAGGTGATCGAGGCGGCCTTTTAGCCCGGTTCTGCCAGCAGGACTTGTGCCAGTGCCGGCGCAGTTCGGGTTCGTCGAGGGGCACCACCACGAAGTGCCCGAGGCCGACGGGAATGTCCTGGTTGCAGCCCGGGCACAGGTACGCCTTGCGCGCCTGGAACGGATGGACGAGCGCAACCTCGAGATTGTCCTCGTCGTCGCTCAACCCAGAAACGCCCAGAGCAGCAGCAGCACGCAGACCACAACCGCGGCGGCCACCATCGCGTAGTCCGACTTGCGGCGCACGTGCTTGCGGGTCGGGTCCAGTCCCATACGCAGAAGTATGGTGCCCGTCCATGGAGACGATCGAAGTCAGCCGGTCCGAGGGCGTTGTCACCGTCACGTTCAACCGCCCGCACGTCAAGAACGCGGTCAACGGTTTGATGTGGGACGAGTTGCTCGCAACGTTCAGCGACGTGGCCGACAACCCCGACGACCGCGTCCTCGTGCTGACAGGAGCAGGCGGCGATTTCTGCTCCGGCGCGGACCTGTCGGCGACGGGCGAAGGTGGCCGTGAGGGCATTCGATCGATGCGGTACGTCGCGGATGTGATTCTCCGGCTCCACCGGATCCCGAAGCCGACCATCGCCAAGGTCGACGGCGTCGCCGCCGGCGTCGGCTGCAACATGGCGCTCGGGTGTGACCTGATCGTCGCCAACGAGCGCGCCCGCTTCTCCGAGATCTTCATTCGCCGCGGTTTGTCCCTCGACGGCGGTGGTTCCTGGATTCTGCCGCGCCTAGTCGGTCTGCATAAGGCCAAGGAACTTGCCTTCTTCGGTGACGTCATCAGCGCGCAGGAGGCCGAGCGGATCGGTCTCGTGAATCACGTCGTGCCGGACGCGGATCTCGACAAGTTCGTCGACGAGTGGGCGCGGCGTCTCGTCAACCTCCCGCCGACGGCGCTGTCGATGACCAAGACGATGCTCACGAATTCGCTGATGACGTCGATGGACCAGGCGCTCGAAGACGAGTCCCGCGTGCAATCGTTCAACCTGCGCACCAAGGACTTCGCCGAGGCGGTGCGCGCCTTCCTGCAGAAGGACACCCCCAAATTCACCGGCCAGTAGTCCGTGTCACACCCCTTCCGTAAGGTGGGCGCTGCTTTGCAACTGAGGTTGCCTACGTAGTCCGTCTCCTCATGGAGGCGCACGTGCTTGCTGCCATCCCGTCCGCGACCCTGCTCGGCGTCGACGGACTCCCTGTCCGAGTCGAAGTCCATGTTGCGCCTCAGGGCCTGCCTGGGTTCACCATCGTCGGCTTGCCCGACACCGCCTGTCGCGAAGCACGCGATCGCGTTCGCGCGGCCATTGTGTCGAGCGGTTTCACCTGGCCACAGAAGCGGATCACCGTCAACCTGGCACCGTCGGCGCTCAAGAAGACCGGCGCCGGCCTCGACCTGCCCATCGCGATCGGCGTGCTCGCGGCGGCCGGAGTCGTGTCCCTCGCCGAGATCGAAGGGTTGGGGCTCGTCGGCGAGCTGGGCCTTGACGGGCGGGTGCGTCGCGTGCCCGGCGTCGTCTGCATGGCGCCGGCGATCGGGGCGCCGGTGCTCGTGGTGCCGAGCGACTGCTACGCCGAGGCCTCGCTTGATCGCTCGCACCACGTGCGCGCCGTGTCGCATCTCGCCGAGCTCGTCGCTGCCGTGAAGGGTGTGGAGCCGTGGCCCGAGCCACCGTTCGTGCCTCCGGCGGAGGACGTCGACCCGCCACCGGACATGGCGGATATTCGTGGACAGCAGCTGGGCCGCCTGACCATCGAAATCGCAGCCGCGGGAGCGCACCACACGCTGCTACTCGGCCCCCCGGGCTCGGGCAAGACGATGCTGGCCCGGAGACTTGCCGGTCTCTTGCCGGACATGACGCCCGAACAGGCGCACGAGACGACACGCGTGCATTCTGCGGCGGGGCTTCGTTTGCCCGCCTCGGGCCTGGTGACCCGGCCGCCGTTTCGTGCGCCGCACCACACGGCGTCCGCGGCCGGAATCATGGGGGGCGGCGGTGCCCGACTTCGGCCGGGCGAGATCAGCTGTGCCACCGGAGGCGTGCTGTTCATGGACGAGATGGCCGAGTTCTCCCGGTCGGTCCTCGAGGCACTTCGGCAGCCTCTCGAGGAGGCGTCGATTCTCGTCACCCGAGCCGCCGCGTCCACGACGTTCCCGGCGCGGTTTCTGTTGGTCGCCGCAATGAATCCGTGTCCGTGCGGGGCCGGCGGCAGGCAAGACGCGTGCCGTTGCACCGACCAGGCTCTCGCCCGATACCAGCACCGGCTGTCGATGCCCGTCCTCGACCGATTCGACCTGCGGCTCGCGGTGCACCGTCCGGAGCCGAGCGAACTGGTGAGCGATGCCATCGGGGAGTCGACCGTCACTGTCGCCGCGCGCGTTGCGCAGGTGCGGGAGCTCGCGCTGGCCCGAAGCGGTACGACCAACGCGGGTTTGACCGATGCGCAGCTACCAAGGTTCGCGGCACTGAACCCCGGAGCAAAACGACTGCTGGAACTTCGGTTGCAGGCCGACTCCCTCAGTGCCCGTGGCCTGACGCGGGTGCGTCGCGTCGCTCGCACCATCGCCGACCTCAACGGCCACGACGGCGTGTTGCGCGAGGAAGACGTCGCTCTCGCCCTCGAACTGCGCGGCGACTTCCGGTCGTTGCACGAGGTGCTGTCGTGAAGGGCGACATGGTGTGGCGCCCCGGCGATGGCTTCTATCCGCCGGAGTTGCTCGACGATCCCGATCCGCCGGAACAGCTCTACGCCCGAGGGAGTCACGCTCTGCTTACTCACCGCCGCGTGGGGATCGTGGGCACGCGGCAATGCACGGCGTACGGGCGCAACTTCGCGCGACGACTCGGCGCCGAGTTGGCGGAGGCCGGCGTTGTCGTCGTGTCCGGCCTGGCGATCGGGATCGACGGCGCCGCGCATGAAGGTGTACTTGCTGCCGGTGGCGCGCCGATCGGCGTTGTCGCAACGGGCCTCGACGTCGTGTACCCGCGGCGGCACGTGCGTCTCTGGAACGACGTTGGCGAGAAGGGTCTCCTCCTCAGCGAGGCCGACGCGAAACGGCGGGCCCATACGTGGAACTTCCCGCGCCGCAACCGCATCATCGCGGCGTTGTCGGAGATCGTGATCGTCGTCGAGTCGACCGTGAAGGGCGGTTCGATGCACACCGTCGACGCCGCGACGGCGCGCGGCATCGAGGTCATGGCCGTGCCGGGACCGGTCGGAAGTCCCGTGTCCGAAGGCACGAACCGGCTTCTGGTAGACGGCGTGCCGCCCGTACTCGGGGCGGAAGAAGTGCTGCTCGCACTGAACCTGACGACGACGCCTCGGCTGTTCGTCGAACCCAAGCCGCGCCGCGTCCGGCTCAGCACCGTCGCCAAGGCGGTGCTCGGAGTTCTCGACTTCGTGTCGATGCCCACCGACCGGGTCGTGTCGGAGTCTGGTCTCGCTCGCGGCGAGGTGATGGTCGCGCTGCAGGAGTTGCACGCGGCGGGCAAGGCGCTCGGTGGAGGCGGGTGGTGGAGTCGAGCGCCGAACGCGTGATTGGGTCTTTCCCGTTCGTCGGGTGACCGCTACGGTCGCCACGCCGCTTCCCCGCACCGGTCCGAGCGCTTCACGCGCCGATCAGGGAGTCCCGTATGCGCCGCACCTTTGCGGTGCTGGTGGCGCTACTCGTTGCCACCGTCATCGCCGGGTTGGCACCCCCGGCCTCCGCTGCAGTTGTCACCTATGCGCCACCTGTCGCCGGTACCGTCACCGATCCCTTCCGTCCGCCCACCACCGCGTACGGAAGTGGCAACCGAGGTTTGACGTACAAGACGGCGGTCGGTTCGCCCGTACGCGCCTCGGCGCCGGGGCGCGTCACCTTCGCCGGTCAGGTCGGGGGCGCACTCCACGTCGTCGTGCAACACGCCGACGGCGTGCGCACCAGTTACTCGTTCCTCCGTTCGGTGACACCGCGTGTCGGTGCGGTCGTCAAACAGGGCGACATCATCGGGACAACCGCGTCGACGTTTCACTTCGGTGCACGCATCGGCGATGCGTACATCGATCCGGCGATCCTCCTTCAGAGTGGCCCGGCACGCGTTCACCTCGTACCCGACGGTGAGTTCAGTGAGAAAGGCGCGGACGACGACGGCTTCTCACTGCTGTCCGCAGTGCGTGACCTCGTCGAAGTCTCGGGTGACGCCTTCGCCTGGGCGCGTGATGCGGCCGGGCAGGCTTCGATCGAAGGCGTCGAGCACCTGATCACCGCTCTTGACGCTGTCGTGAACCTGGGGCAGATGGCGGGTCCGTTCGCCGGACTCGCAGCGACGTTCGCAGACACCCTCCAGGCGTGGATCGAAGACTGCACTGCGTCCGACGTTCCGACGCCCCAGGTCACGCAGCGCCGTATCGCAGTCTTCGTGCCGGGCATCGGCTCGAAATCCGATGGTCAGAGCGACACAGGGAACCTGTCATACCGGTTTCGGGCCTGGGAGCTCTACGCGGTCAAGGACACCTACGACTTCTCGTACAAAGGTGGTCGCCACCCCGAGGCGTACGAAGCCGACGACACCACCGGCGACCTGCACGATCGCGCCGCCGATCTTCGCGACCTTCTCGACCAGATCAGCCGTGATCACCCGGGGGTGCCGGTCGACCTGATTGCACACAGCCAGGGCGGGCTTGTCGCTCGTGAAGCGTTGGCGCATGACTACGACGGCCCGACGCACCAGTTGCCGCCGGTCGCGCACGTGGTCACGGTCGGCACACCGCACCACGGTGCCGACGCCGCCACGATCGGTGAGTGGCTGCGTTGGTCCGTCAAGGGCAACGGGTTGCTGATCGGTGGAAGCCTTGTCGGTCCGTTCGACCTCAATGGTGAGAGCGTCAAGCAGCTCTCCGAAACGTCCGACTTCATCCGTGAGATCAACGATCGCCCGCTGCGGGAGGGTGTGGCCTACACCTCGATCGGCGGTATGGACGACGTGGTCGTTCCCGGCGTCCGCACCCGGCTTGCCGGGGCCAGCAACGTTCTGGTCGACGTCGGATCCACGAATCCACTGGCAACGCACAGCGGTCTCACCACCGACGATCACGCGCGTCGTGAGGTCGCTCTGGCTCTCACTGATCACCCACCGACATGCCAGAACGCGTTTGTGACCCTCGGCCGCGGCTTCGTGTCGACCGGTGTCGCCGAAACCGAAGACGAGTTCGGCCAATGGGTCGCCGCGACCGCGGCAGCCCCATGAAAGGAACCTCACAATGAAAACTCGTGTCCTCCTGGCGGTCGCCCTGATCGCGTTGGGAGCGTGCTCGCACCCGAGCGCGTCATCGGTTCGAATCGCGAGCGACGTGCCTGCCCGGCTCGTGGTTGCCACGAAGGAGCGGTGGCGGGTGCCGCTGCCGTCCGAGCACATCGGTATTCCTGAAGTGACGCCTGACGCGATCTACCTCACCACAGCCGACTCGGTCGTGGCGTTGCTGCCCACCGGAGAAGCAATCTGGTCCACGCCCTTCGACGGCGGCACGAGGATTTACGCTCCGCGTGCGGCAGACGATGCGGTTCTGGTGGCTGGAGAAACTGCCCTCATGGCGCTACGACGTTCCACGGGTGAGGTCACGTGGCGGTTCGAGGCAGGGGAGCGGACGAATCGGCCAGCCGTGACGAACGGCGTCGTGGTTGCGACGACCGCCGGTGGGCGAGTGATCGGTCTCGATCTTGCGACCGGGGCGCTGCGGTGGGACACGTCGATGGCGACGCAGTCGGGGGCCCAGGTTGCGATGGCCGAGGGAATCGCGGTTGTGGTCGGCATTGCCGAGTGGGCTGGCTTCGACGTGACCGACGGGCGGCGAGTGTGGAGCGGTGATCTCGGGCTGCTCGGGACGTCGTCCCCGGCGATCGTGGCGACGCCCAAGGAGTCGTTGGCCGTCGTGGCGACCGAGAACAAGCTGATTGCCGTCGGTCTGCACGACGGACAGCTGCGATGGGAGGCCCGGGCCGGTCAGAGCGAGCTGGCGCAGGTGCCGACTGTGGCGGAGGGCGAACTGCTCGTGCCCGACCACTGGGGCCGCCTCGGGGCCTACCGGCCGGTGGACGGAACGCTGCTGTGGGAGGCGAAGGGCGCCGACGGTGTGTCGCTCTGGGGTGAGCCGGTTTCCCTCGGGAGACAAACGGTTGCCCTCGCCTTGACCAAGGACGGGCCACGGATCGCGTCGCCCCGAGGGGCGTTGGCGCTGCGGCCGCCCTCGCCGGGGTTGGGTGTTGCCCGATTGCCGGATGGCGGCCTCGTGGTGTCGACCTGGGGAAAAGGACAGAACTACCTGGTCGCGTACGACCTCGACCTTGGGGGGTAGTCCGGAAACCCGCTAACATCTTCTGCCGCTCAACAACACCGTTGGGCACAGACACAACTGCTCCTGGCACGTCATTTCGGTCGTCGGCTCCGCCGGCGTGTTGCCAGGAGATCGTCAACCGAACAAGGAGTTCACAAACGTGGCTGTTGTCACCATGAAGCAACTGCTGGAGGCCGGGGTTCACTTCGGTCACCAGACCCGGCGCTGGAACCCGAAGATGAAGCGTTTCATCCTCGGCGAGCGCAACGGCATCTACCTGATCGACCTCAATCAGACGCTCGAGCGCACTGCGGTTGCGTACGAGTACGTGCGCGACATGGTTTCCAACGGCGGCACGATTCTGTTCGTCGGCACCAAGAAGCAGACCCAGGACCCGGTCGCTCGTTTCGCCGAGCAGTGCGGCATGCCCTACATCAACGAGCGTTGGCTCGGCGGCATGCTCACCAACTTCCAGACCATTCTCGGCCGCGTCAAGAAGATGCAGGACTACGAGCGCATGCTCGCCGCCGGCGACTTCGAGAACATGCCGAAGAAGGAAGCCCTCATCCTGCGCCGTGAGCTCATCAAGCTGCAGCGCAACCTCGGCGGTATCCGCAACCTGAACCGCCTGCCCGACGCCATCTTCGTGATCGACACGAAGAAGGAGCACCTCGCCGTCACCGAGGCGAACAAGCTCGGTCTTCCCGTCGTGGCCGTCGTCGACACCAACTGCGATCCCGACGTCATCCAGTACGTCATCCCCGGCAACGACGACGCCATCCGCGCCGGCAACCTGCTGTGCCGCGTGATCGCCGAAGCCGTCGACGAAGGCCGCTTCATCGCCAGCCGTCGCGCCCGTGCCGCGGCCGACGCCGCCGGTCCCGCGCCGGTGGAGCGCACCGAAGAGGAAGAGGCCGCTCGCGCCCAGCAGCAGGCCGAGGCTCGTCGCCAGGCCGCCCTGCAGGCGCAGGAGCGCGAGGCCCGTCTCGCCGCCCAGGCTTCGCAGCCGACCGAGTCCGAGGCCGACGTCGCCGCCGACAACGGCCCGGCTCCCACCGCCTAGTTCACCGTCCCCCCGACACCGAAAGACACACGACTCGTGGCTATTTCTGCGAAAGAAGTACAGGCCCTGCGCCAGCTGACCGGCGCCGGCATGATGGACGCCAAGCGCGCCCTCGAAGAGAACGGCGGCGATCCCGAAGCCGCCGCGCTGTGGCTGCGTGAGCGTGGCCTCGGCAAGGCCGCCGAGCGCTCCGACCGTGACAACGCCGAGGGCGCCATCGCCCTGGCTCGTCAGGACAACGTCGCCGCACTGGTGCACCTCAAGTGCGAGACCGACTTCGTCGCCAAGTCTCCGGACTTCGTGAATCTCGTCAACGACATTGCGCAAGCCGTCGTGGACAAGGGCGAAGACGCGGTGAAGGACTTCCAGTCGCAGCTCGAGAACGCGGTGATCACCCTCAAGGAGAACATCGCGCTGGGCGAGGTCAAGCGTTTCGACGCGCCCGCCGGCCACGTCCTCGACACCTACCTGCACGTGCAGAACGGTCGCGGCGTCAACGGCATCCTCATCGAGCTCGATGGCGGTACCGAAGAGCTGGCCCACGACATTGCCCTCACCGCGGCGTTCAGCCGTCCGTCGGTGGTGTCGATCGACCAGGTCGATCCCGAGGCGCTCGCGACCGAGCGCGCGCAGCTCGAGAAGGAAACCATCGCCGAGGGAAAGCCCGAGGCTGCGATCGAGAAGATCGTCGAAGGCAAGATCACCGGTTGGCACAAGCGCCAGCCCGGTGGCGTGCTGATGGAGCAGCCCTTCGCGAAGGAGCCGAAGCAGTCGGTGGGCCAGCAGCTCAACGGCGTGAAGATCGTCGGGTTCGCTCAACTCCTCATTGGCGAGTAGCACTGTGGCTGTGAAGCCGCGTTGGGATCGAGTTCTTCTCAAGCTCTCAGGTGAGGCATTTGCCTCGTCTTCGTCGATCGACACGATCGACATGGAAATCGTCGACCGCATTGCGGGCGAACTGGCTGACGCTCGCACCGAGCTCGGCGTCGAGATCGCGGTCGTCGTCGGCGGCGGCAACATCTGGCGCGGAGCCTCGGGCGCGGGCGAAGGCATGGACCGCGCCCAGGCCGACTACATGGGCATGCTCGCGACGGTGATCAACGCCTTGGCGTTGCAGGACGCGCTGGAGCGCAAGGGCCAGGAATGCCGGGTGCAAAGCGCCATCGGCATGGCCCAGATTGCCGAGCCCTACATCCGCCGACGCGCCATGCGCCACCTCGAAAAGGGTCGCGTCGTCATCTTCGCGGCGGGTATGGGCAACCCGTTCTTCACCACCGATACCCCCGCCGCGCTGCGTGCGGTGGAGATCGAGGCCGGCGTGCTGCTCAAGGGCACGCACGGTGGCGTCGACGGCGTTTATACGGCCGACCCGCGGCGTAATCCCGAGGCGCTCAAGTTGGATGAAGTCGGCTTCATGGACGTCGTCAACCAGGACCTTCGTGCCATGGATATGACCGCGATCACGTTCGCCAAGGACAACGGGCTGCCCATCCTCGTCTTCGACGTGATGACCGCCGGAAACATCCGTCGCGCCCTTGACGGTGAGTCCATAGGTACGCTGATTACCTGATGGATGACGATTCGCTAGTTGAAATGACCCTCGCGGAGACCCGCGAGAAGATGTCCGCTGCGGTTGCGCACGCTGCGCACGACTTCGCCACGGTGCGCACCGGGCGTGCATCGTCGACGCTGGTCGAGAACCTGCGGGTCGATTACTACGGCTCGCCTACGCCGCTGCAACAGCTCGCGTCGTTCAGCGTTCCCGAGGCGCGTCTGCTCGTCATCTCCCCGTTCGACAAGGGCACCATCAAGGAGATCGAGAAGGCCATTTCCAACTCGGACCTCGGCATGCAGCCGTCGAGCGATGGCACCGTCATCCGGCTGACGTTTCCCGAGCTCAACCAGGACCGTCGGAAAGAAATGGTGAAGCTCGTCCACGGCAAGGCGGAGGAAGCCCGCGTGGCGGTCCGCAACCATCGTCGTGGGGCGCGCAAGGATCTGGAAGGCCTCGAGAAGGATGGTGACATCACCACCGACGAGCTCGAACGGGCCGAGAAGGAACTCGAAAAGGTCACCCAGCACGCGGTTGGCGAAATCGACCAGCTGCTGCAGGCCAAGGAAAAGGAGCTGCTCGAGGTCTAAGGACCACCGAGCGCCAGGGGGAACACACACATGGACGAGTGGGACAACGACTACGACGAGGAGTTCGAGACCACTCGCCCGCGGGCCGAGGGCGTCCGCATCCTCGGTGCCGAAGAGGCTGCCGCCGCGGTGAGCGCGCAGCAGGCCGGTCACGAAACCGTGCAGGAGCCGTTGCGCTTCGAGCGACGGGCTGCGCCGGAGCCGCCGGCCGCGGAGGACGACCTGTGGCCGGTCGACGAGACCGATCCGAATCCGTCGGGTGGTTTCGACGCCGTGGCCCCACCGAATTTGCCGCACTGGACCGAGCCGCCGACCGGTGAAGTCCCGGCCGTGTTGACCGGTCGCTTCGGTGAACCCGACGGCGACAGTTTCGACGACGGTGACGACGACGATCTGGCGGCCTGGTCGGCACTGTCCGGCGGCGCGCCGCGCTGGCGCGACCAGCACGATCAGTGGGACGACGCCGGCTTCGACGACGCCTCTGTGCTCGCCGATCCCGAGCCGCCCCTCGGCGCCCTCGACGAACGTCGCGGGCTCGAGTTCGACGACGACGACGATCTCGGCTCCTACGACGACTTCGAAGACGACGAACCTGCCCCGATCCCGCTGCGCCCGACCGGCCAGCAAACCGCGGCGCAGCCGATAACCAGCACGCCTCGTGTCGCCGCCCGACCCCGTCCGCCTCGCCCGACCCGTCCGTCGGTCGGCCCCGGCGCTCGCGGTGCGATGGCCGGCAGTCCGCGAGACATGCAGTCCGCCGTCATTCTCGGCGGCGTTCTCGGTGCGGTCGCGTTGGTGCTGTTCAAGCTCGGGCCCGCGGCCACGATGATCCTCGCCACCGCGGTCGTCGTCGTGGCTGCCGCCGAGCTCTACGACGTGTTACGTCGTGCCGGTTACCAGCCCGCCACGCTGGTCGGCCTCGCCG
The DNA here is from genome assembly GCA_048498715.1 of Actinomycetota bacterium. Classification (GTDB taxonomy): domain Bacteria; phylum Actinomycetota; class Acidimicrobiia; order Acidimicrobiales; family JACCXE01; genus JACCXE01. Next base: position 103,705 of record JBEHXL010000003.1, read on the forward strand.
GAACGCTCGGCTTGATGATCGCCGCCTACACGAAGGGCGAAACCGCCCTGCCCCTGGCGGTGGTCCTGGTGCTCGCTGGGTCGTTCCTCTGGTACCTGATCAAGGTCGTTCACGCTCGACCCACCGTCAACGTCGCGGCCACCCTCATGGCGTTCCTGTGGACCGGTGTGCTCGGCAGTTACGCCGCGCTCATCCTCGGCATCGACAAAAAGGGCCACACCGGCGTGGCGTTCCTGCTCGGCGCCGTCATTGCGACCGTGGCGAGCGACGTCGGTGCGTTCTTTGTCGGTAGTCGCATGGGAAGCCGTCCGCTGGCGCCCGAGATCAGCCCGAACAAGACCGTCGAGGGCCTGATCGGTGGTGCGGTTGCCTCCATCGCCGTGAGCTTCTTCATCCTGAACGTCTTCCCAGGAGTGTTCCCGTGGGACGGCAGCAAGGCGATCTGGCTCGGTCTGGTCGTCGCGATCGTTGCCCCGATGGGCGACCTGTTCGAGTCGATGATCAAGCGTGACCTCGGCATCAAGGACATGGGCAACCTGCTGCCCGGCCACGGTGGCGTTCTGGACCGCTTCGATGCGTTGCTGTTCGTACTTCCCGCGACCTACTACTTGATCCGCGTCCTCTACTTCTGAGGGCGCCGTGGTTGACGTAGCGGTACTGGGCTCGACGGGATCCATCGGAACCCAGACGCTCGACGTCGTCGACCAGAACCCCGAACAGTTTCGGGTCGTCGCCCTCGGTGCCCATCGCAGCGTCGATCTGCTGTTGGAGCAGGCGGCCAAGTACGGCCCGGCCTTCGTCGCCGTTGGTGACGAGTCGGTCGTCGATCAAGTCCGCGCCGGCGTTCCGGCCGGCACCAAGGTCGTCGTGGGCACCGACGGGTTGGCCGAAGCGGCACGAACGGCTGATGTCGTGCTCAACGCCGTCGTGGGCTTCGCCGGTCTGCCCGTCACGCTGGCTGCTCTCGAGTCGGGCAAGCGACTGGCCCTGGCCAACAAGGAGTCGCTGATCGCGGCCGGGCCCGTCGTCCAGAAGGCGCGCAATACGCCGGGCGCCGAGCTGGTGCCGGTGGACTCCGAACACGGAGCGATCCACCAGTGCTTGCGGTCCGGGCATGCCACCGAGGTCCACAACCTTGTGCTGACCGCCAGTGGCGGCCCGTTCCGGGGCCGTTCGAAGGACGATCTACGCGCTGTCACAATCGCCGACGCCCTGGCTCATCCGACATGGTCGATGGGTCCGAAGATCACGGTGGACTCGTCGACGCTGATGAACAAAGGCCTCGAAGTGATCGAGGCGCACGAACTGTTCGGTATCGGGTACGACCAGATCGATGTGGTGGTGCATCCGGAGTCGATCGTGCACTCGATGGTGACCTTCAAAGATGGGTCTTCTATCGCCCAACTCTCCGATCCGGACATGCGCCTGCCGATTGGCTACGCCATGGGGTACCCCGACCGGTTGCCGACTCCATTCGGCGCGCTCGACTGGTCCGCCGCGCGGCAACTCAACTTTGCGCCGCCGGATCGCGATGCGTTCCCGGCCCTCGGTTTGGCCTACGAGGCCGGTCGGCGCGGCGGGGTGGTGCCCACGTGGCTGAGCGCGGCCAACGAGGTGGCGGTGGACGCGTTCCTCACCGAACGCATCGCTTGGCACGCAATCGCAGAACTCGTCGGCGAGGTCCTCGCGACCGCGCCGGACGCAATGCCCGGTACCGTCGAGGACGTGCTGGAGGCCGATCGGGAGGCGCGCGAGGGAACACGCGTGCTCGTGTCGAAGTTTGAGAGCAAATGACTGAAGGTCAAAAGGGTTACCTCCGACTCGGCGGGATGATTGCGCTGCTGATAGCGCTGTCCGTCACGTTCAACGTCGGCGGCAAGATGATCGTGGTTGCCGCGATCCTGCTGATGATCATGCTCCACGAGTTCGGTCACTTCATCACGGCCAAGTGGGCGGGGATGAAGGTCACCGACTTCTATCTCGGGTTCGGACCGAACCTTTGGTCGATCCAGAAGGGCGATACGCGCTTCGGGGTTCGGGCGCTCCCGCTCGGCGGTTACGTCCGCGTGATCGGCATGAACAACCTCGACCCGGTCGACGATCCCGCGGACGAGCCGTACACGTACCGGTCCAAGACCTGGTTCCAGAAGGTGCGTTTTGCCAGCGCCGGCACCTTCATGCACTTCCTGATCGCCTTCATCTTGATGGTCGTGTTGCTCGCCGGCTTCGGCCGCTACAAGGGCGACGTCGCCACGACGACTCTCGACGACGTTTCGTCGACGCTGGCGCTGTCGGGCCACGGTCCGGCGAGCCCGGCCAAGAAGGCGGGCTTGGAGAAGGGCGACAAGATCCTCAGCGTCAACGGGCAAACCGTGAAGACCTGGGAAGAAATCGGCCCCGCGCTGCAGACCTCCAAGGGCGAGCGCGTGCTGCTGACCATCGAGCGCAAGGGCGAACGCCTGTCGCTGCCCATCACCCCCGTGGCCTCGGAGTCGCCGAACGGCGGCCCGACTGCGTATCGCATCGGTATCGCGCCGAAGGTCAACGAGATCACCGAAAAGCTCAGCGTGCCGTCCGCGTTTTGGAACGCCGGCTTCGAGATCAAGACCCTCACGATCGAGTCGGGTAAGGCGCTCGTCGGTATTTTCTCTCCGAGCTCACTGGGTAAGTACTCGAAGCAGCTCGGTGAGCGCGGCGCGGCAGACCCGCAGGAGGACGGCAACCGGCTGCTCAGCCCCTACGGCGTGTGGAAGGTGGCGGGAGCTTCGGCGGCCGCAGGGGGCTCAGCCGTGCTCACCCTGCTCATCTCGATCAACATCTTCGTGGGCATCTTCAACATGGTCCCGCTGCCCCCCTTCGACGGTGGGCACGTGGCCGTGGCCACCTACGAAGCAATCGCGTCACGTCGCAAGGGCCGCAAGTACTCCGCAGACATGGCGAAGCTGTTGCCGGTCGCGTACGCCGTGATCATGGCGCTGGTGTTGCTGAGCGCGAGCGCGCTCTGGCTCGACATCATGCACCCGTTCAATTTGGGCTGACCTCGCCTGCAAAACTCGGGGCATGCAGTTCAACGGGACCGCGGCCGAGCGACGCACGACGCGTCAAGTGATGGTCGGGTCGGTGCCCGTCGGTGGGGGAGCCCCCATCAGCGTGCAGTCGATGACGATCACCAAGACGGCGGACGTCGACGGCACGTTGCAGCAGATCTACGCGCTCAGTGCTGCGGGTGCCGACATCGTTCGGTGCACCTGCAACGAGATCGAGGCGGCCGAGGGCTTGGCCCAGATCGTGCCGCGCTCGCCGGTACCGATCGTCGCTGACATCCATCACCAGTACAAGATGGCCCTCGCCGCGCTGGACGCGGGCGTCGCGTGCCTGCGCCTCAACCCCGGCAACATCCGCAATCCCGAGCACATCAAGACCGTCGCCCAAGCCGCCAAAGACCGCGGCGTACCGATCCGCATCGGCGTGAACGCGGGATCGCTCGACAAAGACCTCTACGAGAAGCATGGCGGTGCGACGCCCGAGGCGCTTGTCGAATCTGCGCAGATCGAGATGCGCTACTTCGAGGAGATCGACTTTCACGACTTCAAGATCTCGGTGAAGGCCTCGAACGTCCCGCTGATGATCGAGTCGTACCGCCAACTCGCCGATGTCACCGATGCTCCGTTGCATCTCGGTGTCACCGAAGCGGGCCCGCCACCCGCCGGCCTCATCAAGGGAACCGCCGGCATTGGCGCCCTCCTGGCCGAGGGCATCGGCGACACCATCCGGTACTCGCTCACGGCTGATCCGGTGGAGGAAGCCCGCGCAGGACGCCAGTTGCTGGAGGCGCTCGGTCTGCGTGAGCGCAAGAACGTCGACCTCATCGCGTGCCCGTCGTGTGGCCGCGCTGAGATCGACGTGTACAAGGTCGCCAACGACGCGCTCGCCGCATTCGGAGATCGTGAAATCCCGCTGCAGGTCGCCGTGATGGGCTGTGTCGTCAACGGACCCGGCGAAGCGCGCGACGCCGACATCGGCATCGCGGCGGGCCGGAACAAAGGTCACCTCTTCGTGAAGGGCGTCAACGTCGCCGTCGTCCCCGAGGCCGAGATGGTGGACGCTCTGGTCGAGTGGGCCGAGTTCATCGTCGAACACGGCGCCGACGCCGCGATCGCCAAAGCCGACGTCGAGAAAGCCACCCGCGAAGCCGAGCGCGACCGGGCCGCGTTGCTCGACGAAAAGGGTGACGACGCCAACAACGCCGAGCAAAAGATTGCGTTGATTCGAAAAGACGTCGGCGGAACGCCGCCGTCTTAAGACCGGCGACACAGTTATCTATTGCGAGCGCGAAGCGCTCGCGGCGTAACTTCCACGGATGGCTGCACCCATTCTCACGCCCCAGGCTGAGGACTTTCCTCGCTGGTACCAAGACGTCGTTGCCAAAGCGGAGCTCGCCGACAACGGCCCGGTGCGCGGGACCATGGTCATCCGGCCGACGGCGTGGGGCATCTGGGAACGCATCCAGCGCGAGATGGACGACCGCATCAAGCGGGCCGGCGTCGACAACGCGTACTTCCCCCTGCTGATTCCCGAGAGCTACATCACCAAGGAAGCCGAGCACGTAGAGGGCTTCGCTCCTGAACTCTGGACGGTCACGTGGGCGGGCGGCAAGGAGCTCGACGAGCGGGTCGTCGTGCGGCCCACCTCCGAGACAATCATCAACTCGTACTTCTCCAAGTGGGTGCAGAGCTATCGCGACCTGCCCCTGCTGGTGAACCAGTGGGCCAACGTGATGCGTTATGAGCTGCGGCCGCGGTTGTTCCTTCGCTCGAGCGAGTTCCTGTGGCAGGAGGGCCACACGTGCCACGCCGACGAGGCCGACGCTCGTGCCTTTGCCCTCAACATCTTGAACAACGTCTATTACGAGACGATCCGCGACGTCATGGCGATCCCCGGCTACCTCGGGCTCAAGACCGAGCGCGAACGCTTCGCCGGCGCGACCGCCACGTGGACGGTCGAGTCGATGATGGGCGACGGCAAGGCGCTGCAGATGTGCACGAGCCACGAGCTCGGCCAGAACTTCGGCCGCGCCTTCGACACGACGTTCGCCACCAAGGACGGCGGCACCGACATCGTGTGGCAGACGTCCTGGGGTAGCTCGACGCGACTGCTCGGCGGCCTGATCATGAGCCACGGCGACGACCGCGGTCTGCGGCTGCCTCCTGCGTTGGCGCCCACGCAATGCGTCGTCATCATCGTCAAGGACGGCGAGGGCGTGCGCGATGCGGCCGACGCGCTGATCGATCAGCTGCGCGCCGGTGGCGTTCGGGTGAAGCTCGACGGACGCGACGACATCGCCTTCGGTCGCCGCAGCACCGACCACGAACTGCGCGGTGTGCCCGTCCGCGTCGAGATCGGCCCCCGCGACCTCGCGGAAGGCAACGTCACGCTGGCCCGCCGCGACACCGGCGAGAAGACGACCGTGACGACGGGCGCCGCGGCCGACGCGGTGGCCGACATGCTCACCGCTGCGCAGTCCGCACTGTTCGACCACGCCAGGCAGCGTCTCGAGTCGAACACGGCTGACGTCGCCTCGATCGAGGACGCCATCGAAGCGGCCAAGGTCGGCTTCGCCCGCATTCCCGGCTCGCTTGCGACCAGCGAGGGCGAGGACACGTTGAACGCCGCATCGGTGTCGATTCGCTGCCTGCAGCGTCCCGACGGCTCGCTGCCGGAAACATCCGACAACGTGACGGACCTCACAGCAATCGTCGCTCGCTCGTACTAATTTCGTGCCCGGGTCGGGGCAGAAACAGAGCGGCCACATGTTGCGACGAGCACTACTCGCAGCGCTAGTAACAGTTTCCAGTCTTGCCATCATCGGGTTAACCGCTGATGAAGCACTGGCCTGCACCAACGGGAACTGCGGTGACAGCATCACCTACCTGTACTTCTATACGGCAGGGGGTGAATCGTCTGTCACCTCGATGCCCTATGGGCAACCATTGCTGATATCCGCTCTGGTCAGCGACGACAGCGGATCGTGTGGCACCGGTCAGTGCGACACCCCTTCGGGCCACGTTTACTTTTACGACAACGGCGATCCGGGATACTTCGCCGTCTCTCCGACCGACCCGAACTTCTACACGCCGCCGACGCTTACGGATTCCAACCGTTCCTTTGACACGGTTGTTTCGAACCTCTCGGTCGGCAACCACTCCATCCGGGCCCATTACTCAGGCGGCATCTCGAGTGTGAACAACCCGCACCCGTTCAACGACAGTGAAGACACGAAGTCGATCCTGATCACGAAGGCGAACACGAGCGCGACGCTGACGAGCAGCAGCCCGAGCGCGTCGTACGGCACTGCGGTGACGTTCACGGCCACGGTCGTGTCGAACCCCACGGCGTCGGCCGACGTCGCCAAGCCTTCCGGCACCGTCTCGCTGGTCGACACCACCGGCGGTGGGGCTCGCCTGGTCGAGCAGAAGACCTTGGACCAGGCCACAGGCCAAGTCACCTTCACCGAGAGCGATTTACCGGTTGGCAGCCGCACCCTCGAGGTGGTGTATCTCGGCGACGCCAACTACGAGCTCGTTCACTCACCCGGTATCAGCCAGACGATCACCCAGGCTGCGTCCACGACAACGTTGACGTCGTCGAGCAATCCGTCGACGTTCGGCTCCGCCGTCACATTCACCGCCACCCTGAACTCGACGTCCGCCAGCGGGACCGTCACCTTTGCGGTCGACGGGAACCTCCAGTCGCCCGCCACCGTCCAAAGCGGCAAGGCCACATTCACGACGTCCACGCTCACGGCAGGGACCCACACGATCGCGGCCACCTACTCCGGCGACAACAACTTCACCGGCAGTTCGTCATCGGGTTTTACGCAGACGGTGAACAAGGTCGACACGACAGGTGTCATCCAGTCGTCACCGAACCCGTCGGTCTATGGACAGACGGTGAATCTGAGCGGCACCGTGTCGCCGTCCACCGCCACCGGGCCGGTCACCTTCTACGACGGGCCGAACCCTCTCGGTAACAGCACCGCGCCGAATCCGACCGGATCAACGAGTTCGCTCAGTGTGGGAAGCCACTCGCTGTCCTTCATCTACGGCGGCGACTCCAATCACAACGCCAGCTTCTCGAACACGATCACCCATGTGGTCAACAAGGCCGACACGTCCATCGCTCTGACCGGTCCGAGCAGCGCCGTCGACTTCGGTTCGAGCGTTCCGATCTCAGCGGCGGTCAGCGCGGTAGCTCCCGGCGCGGGCACGCCAACGGGCACGCTCACCCTGTACGAGGGCGCGCAGAACCTCGGCAGCGGCACGCTGAGCGGGGGACAAGTCACGATCTCGGTCCCCGATCTGCTGCCCGGTTCTCACAACGTGACCGCCGTCTACAACGGCGACGGCAACTTCAACGGCTCGTCGTCGTCGACACCGCTAGCCATCACGCTCACATGCCAGAACAACGTGAGCGGACCCTCGGTCGGCACCGTTACCGCCGGCAGCGACACCTCGACGTGCGTCACAGCCGACGTCAGCACGCTGGTCATCCCGAGTAGAGCGCGCGTCTTCGTGAGCGGTGCCCAGATCCGAACGGTCTCGTCTCGCGGGGCGGCGCGCATCGCCATCTGTGGTTCGACACTGCTCGGATCGGTCTCGATCAGCGAGGCGACGGGTCCCGTGCTGCTGGGTGACACGACGAAGGGCTGCGCCGGAAACACGTTCAAGGGCTCGACCTCGTTGACCTTCAATCGTGGATTCGTCACGGTGGCCGACAACGTCCTCGTTGGTCTCACGGCGAGTTACAACCGCGGGGGTGTGTTGATCGCGAACAACCAGCTCAGCGGCGCGATGAGTTGCCAATCGAACGTCCCGGCACCGACGAACGGTGGACGGCCGAACACCGGAGGCACGCGCTCCGGTCAGTGCATCGGATTGTAGAAATCGGACGAAAGGCGCAAAACCGTCCGGTGGCGTGCCGTCGGACGGTTGTAGCTATAATCGAACGCCGCAGTATTTAGCGTTCGACAAATCGGTTGAGCGTGGCCCTTCCGGGGCCACGCTCTTTCTTTGCTCATTGAAATGGAGGTGACGGGATTGGACAAGGCCACGGTGGTACGCGAACTGGTCGAACCGGCCCTCACCGCCAAGGGCATAGATGTCTTCGACGTGGAATTCACCGCCGGTCGTCTGCTCGTCACCGTCGACCGCCCCGGCGGCATCGACCTCGACGCGTTGACCGAGGCGAACCACATCGTTTCGGGCCTCCTCGACGAGCACGACCCGATTCCTGACGACCACTATCTGCTCGAAGTGTCGAGCCCGGGTCTCGAACGCACGCTGCGCACGCCCGATCATTTCGCCGCCGCCCTTGGTGAGACCGTCAGCATCAAGGTCACGCCGGGCGTCGGTGGCGAACGCCGGCACCAGGGACTTCTCGAGGTCGCTGACGCCGAGGGTGTGACGGTTGGGGGACGTCGTTTCGCGTACGGCGACATCGAGAAGGCACGGACCGTTTTCATGTGGGGTCCGACGCCGAAGAAGACCGCGGGCAAGCCTGCGGCGAAACCGAAGACTACGAACGCAAAGGCCGGCTCATGAACGCTGACTTCCTCGAAGCTCTCCAACTTCTCGCCCGTGAAAAGGGCATCTCCGAGGACACCCTGCTCCACGCGCTCGCAACGGCGCTCGAAGCGGCGTACAAGCGACTCGACTCCGCAGAGCAGTTCGCGATGGTGACCATCGACCCGGACACCGGCGAGATCAAGGTGTGGGGCCAGGAACTCGACGACGACGGCAACGTCATCCGCGAGTGGGACGACACGCCTGAGGACTTCGGCCGTATCGCCGCGCAGACCGCCAAGCAGGTCGTGCTGCAGCGCATCCGTGAAGCCGAACGGGACATGAAGTACGAGGAGTACGCGGGCCGCGAGGGCGACATCGTCACCGGCATCATCCAGCAGTCGGACAACCGCTACACCCTGCTTGACCTGGGCAAAGTCGAGGCGCTCATGCCCCAGGCCGAACAGGTTCCCTACGAGCGCTACGAGCACGGCTCCCGTCTCAAGGCGTACATCGTCGAAGTCCGCAAGACCACCAAGGGCCCGCAGATCGTCGTCTCGCGTACCCACCCGGGTCTGATCAAGCGCCTCTTCGAGCTCGAAGTGCCCGAGATCGCCGGCGGTGTCGTCGAGATCAAAGCGGCGGCTCGTGAGCCCGGGCACCGCACCAAGATCGCCGTCTGGTCCAACGACCCGAACGTCGACCCGGTCGGCGCGTGCGTCGGCGCCCGTGGCGCCCGTGTTCGCATGGTGACCAACGAACTCCGTGGCGAGAAAGTCGACATCGTCCCGTTCAGCGAGGACCAGCAGGAGTTCGTCATGCGCGCGCTCCAGCCGGCCAAGGTGAAGGAAGTGCGTCTCGACGAAGAGACGGGCACCGCGACCGTCATCGTCCATGACTTCCAGCTTTCCCTCGCCATCGGCAAGGAAGGTCAGAACGCCCGCCTCGCCGCCCGTCTCACCGGCTGGCGCATCGACATCAAGTCCGAAACCCAGATCGCCGAGGAAGAGGCGGGGTACTCGGGCGAAGAATGGGCCGAGGGTGAGTGGGTTACCGACGAAGCCACCGGCGAACTCGTGTGGAAGGACGCTGAAGGGGTCACGGTCTCCGCAGCGGAATATGCGGCCGCTGAGGAACAAGTTGAAGACATTGCTGTTGAAGAACTGATGAGCGAGCCGTCCGCCGTCGAAGACGCAGTCTCCGACGAGACGGTGGCCGTCGAAAACGCCGAGGAAGCGGCTGGGGAAGCTGCGACTGAGGAGGCCGAGGCATAACGCCTCGACGGACCTGCATCGGCTGTGGCCGAGTCGATGCGCCAGGTCCACTCACCCGGATCGTGGCCACCGCGGACAAAGCGGTGGCGTGGAGTCGGGACTCGGCCGGGAGGGGCGCATGGCTGTGTGCCGAATCCCCGGACTGCATCGCGACAGCAGTCAAACGCAAGGCCTTTCAACGGGCGTTGCGAACCGAGATCGTGGGTGACCCGCAAGAACAACTGCGAGCGGGTCCAAACGGTGTGAGAAGCTAGAAGGCCGCATTTTTACGAGGGTTACGAAGGAAAGACTTGCCGCAAAAGAAGATTCGAGTGCACGAGCTCGCCAAAGAGCTCGGAATGACAAACCAAGAGACACTCGACTTGGCACTCGCGCTCGGAATCGGGGTCAAGACCCATTCCTCGAGCATTGAAGATCCCCAGGCCGACCGTGTTCGCCGCAAGGCCGACGCCGAGGGCCTGCGTCGCGAGGTGCAGCCGGAGGAACCGGCACCCGTAAAGAAGGCGCCGGCCAAGAAGGCTGCCGCCAAGAAAGCGGCTGCGCCCGTCGAGGCGGCGCCGGCCGCTGAAGCGCCCGCGCCGACCCCCGTGGCTGAGACACCCGCGCCCGAAGCTCCCGCAACGCCCGAACCGGCCCCGGCCGCGCCGAAGCCCGTGGAAGAGCCCCTCGCTCCGGCCGCATCGGCTGAGCCGACGGCGCCTGCGGAGCCCGACGCTCCCGAGCCCGCAACCCGTCCGACCGCGGGTCGGATCGTTACCTCGCGTCCGGCGAACGAAGTATCGGCGCCGCGCCCGAGCGACGCCCCCCGTCCGCCCCAGCCCCGTCCGGCTGGTCCCAGCGGCCTCGACGTCCCGGTTCGTCCGCGTCCGCCGCAACCACAAACGCCCACGCAGGTGCCACAAGCGCCCACACAGGCCCCGCAGGCGCCCACACAGGCCCCGCCGGCTGCCCCGACGCAGCCCACCGCTCCTGCGAATCCCGTCACGCCGACCGATGCTCCGCCGCTCGTGCCCGCGGCGTCGGCTGGACCCGGCGCGCCGCCTCGTCCGGCCGGCCCGCCCACCTCGGCGAGCGGCAAGCCGATTCCGCCGCCCCCCGGTCCGCCCCGCTCGGCGAGCGGTAAGCCGATTCCGCCGCCCCCTGGCACTCGTCGCCCGATCGGCGCGCCCGGTGCTCCGGGCCAGCGTGGTCCCGGTGGTCCCGGCGGCGCTGGTCGTCCCGGCGGTCCCGGCGGCGGTCCTGGCCGTCCGATGGGCGCCCGCGGTCCGGGCGGTCCCGGTGGTGGCGGTGGTGGTTACCGCGGTGGTCCCGGTGGTGGCGGCTTCGGCGCGGGCTTCGGCACGCGTGGTGGTCCTCAGGCCGGCGGCCCGGGTCAGGGCGGTCCGGGTGGCCGTGGCGGCCCCAACCAGCGTCGTACTCCGGGGCGCAAGCGTCGGCGTCGTCGCGACATGGAGGAGTTGGGCCCTACCGCGATCACGGCCTACACGCCGTCGAACGCTCCGGTGCCCGATGGCGAAATCATCATCGAGCGCGGCTCGTCGGCCCAGGAAGTCGGTCCCAAGCTGAACCGCAGCGCCGGCGACGTCGTGCGTTTCCTGTTCGGTCAGGGCGAAATGGTCACTGCGACCATGGCGCTGTCCGACGACGCCATCGAACTGTTCGCCGTCGAATTGGGCGCGACGATTCGCCTTGTCGACCCGGGCCTCGAGCGCGAAGCCGAGCTCACCGCGAAGTACTTCGGTGACGACTGGGAAGACGAAGACCCCGAGGACCTGCGGCCCCGGCCGCCGATCATCACGGTCATGGGCCACGTCGACCACGGCAAGACGCTGCTGCTCGACCGCATCCGGTCGGCCAACGTGGTCGCGGGCGAGGCCGGTGGCATCACCCAGCACATCGGCGCGTACCAGGTGGAGAAGGACGGTCGCCTGATCACCTTCATCGACACCCCGGGCCACGAAGCCTTCACGGCCATGCGCGCTCGCGGTGCCGAGGTGACCGACATCGTCATCCTCATGGTCGCGGCCGACGACGGCGTCATGCCGACCACCATCGAAGCGATCGATCACGCCAAGGCGGCCGAAGTGCCGATGGTCGTGGCGATCAACAAGATGGACCGTGAGAACGCGAATCCGGATCGCGTCATGCAGCAGCTCTCGGAGCAGGGCCTCATGCCCGAAGCCTGGGGCGGCGACACGATCATGGTTCCGGTCTCGGCGTTGCAGAGCCAGGGCATCGACGAACTGCTCGAGCAGATCCTGCTCGTGGCCGACGTGCAGCTCCCTGACGAGCTGCAGGCAAATCCCGACGGCTCGTGCCGCGGCATCGTCCTCGAAGCCAACCTCGACACCGGTCGTGGCCCCGTGGCCACCGTCATCGTCGAGAACGGCACGCTGCGGGTGGGCGACACTCTCGTTGCGGGCGCAGCGTGGGGTCGTGTGCGTGCGCTCATCAACGACCGCGGTGACAACGTCAAGGAAGCGCTGCCGTCGACGCCGGTGCAGGTTCTCGGTCTCAACGACGTTCCTGCCGCCGGTGACGAGTTCCGCGTCGCGGACGACAAGGCCGTCAAGGCCCTCGCCGAGCACCGCGAACAGCGCAAGCGCTTTGCCGGTCTCGCGTCGAGTGCGGCCGCTACCGGTGGTGGCGCCAAGCTCGAGGACATCTTCGACCAGATCCAGCGCGGCGAAACCGCCACGCTCAACGTCATCCTCAAGGCCGACGTCCACGGCTCGCTCGAAGCGGTTGCCGCATCGCTGCAGAAGCTCGAACGCGACGAAGTGAAGCTCGGCTTCGTGCGTCGCGCCGTCGGCGGTATCACCGAGTCCGATATCCAGCTCGCGGCAACCTCGGGCTCGACGATCATCGGCTTCAACGTGCGACCCGACCGCAAGGCCCGCGAGCTCGCCGACAACCTCGGCGTCGAGATCCGCTTGTACGAAATCATCTACAAGCTGCTCGAAGACCTCGAGGCCGCCATGCTCGGCATGCTCAAGCCCGAGTACGAGGAAGTGGTCACCGGCGAAGCCGAGGTCCGTCAGCTGTTCTCGTCGCCCGCCGGCAAGATCGCCGGTTGCTACGTGCAGTCCGGCACGATTGCCCGCAACAGCAAGGTGCGCTACCTCCGCGAAGGCGTGGTCATCTGGAAGGGGACCATCGCGTCCCTGCGTCGTTTCAAGGACGACGTGCGAGAGGTCCAGTCTGGTTTCGAGTGCGCCATGATTCTCACGGGCTACACCGACCTGCGCGAGGGCGACGTGGTCGAGACGTACGAGGATCGGGAGATCCCCCGCGTCTAACTACGCTTTGCTCGTCCACCCGGGCTCCAACCGGGTGTACGCACAATCGGCTCCGCTCCTCGGGGCGGCTGAACTCGCGATCTGTGTTCCTTCGGCGCGTGACGTCGAGGCAACACAGATCGCGGGTCGCGATTACCTGACGTTCTCGTCCGACGAATCGGTCGATGACGTGGCGCGTCTTTCTGTCGCCTTCGCGTTGTTCGAGCGCGACGGTGACTCACTGCGAGCTGTGTCGCTACCGGCCGTCGAGTGTTACGACGACGACCTCGTCACAATCCAGCGCTACACGGGTAAGACCAACGAGTCGTTCACAAAACTCTTGGTGAATGTGACGACAGCGGGAATGACGTCGCCGACCCTGCTCGATCCCATGGCTGGCCGCGGTACGACGCTGCATCAAGCGGTCCTGTATGGCTGGGACGCGCTGGGCATCGAGATCGACAAGAAGGACATCGAGGCGTACCGCACGTTCTTCATCACATGGCTCAAGAACAAGCGGCTGCCGCACAAGGCGCGTAACGACAAACAGAAGTTCACCGTGTCGTTCGGACCGGATCGCAAGACGTTCGATGCCACGCCCCAGACCGTCACGATGGTCAGTGGCGACAGCCGCAAGGCCGACACGCTGGTGAAGAAGGTCGACGCGATCGTCTGCGATCTGCCCTACGGGGTGCGTCACGGCAGCGAGGGCGCGCAACGCCAGCGCTCACCACTGCAATTGGTGGAGGAATCGATCGAAGCGTGGGCGCGGGTGCTTCGGGCCGGTGGAACCGTCGGGTTGTCGTTCAACACACTGACTTGCCCAAGAGACGAGTTGGTTCGCGTGTTGGCGAAGTCCTTCGACGTCCGCGATGACCTTTCGTTCGAGCACCGCGTCGATCAGTCGATCAACCGCGACGTCGTCCTCAGTCGTCGTCGATAACGCGGCGCGGCTCGAGCCGGCGAATCGAGAATCCCGCCGAGACGGCGACGCCGAAGCCGAGCGCCAGCGACAGCAACACGATGAGCCGCGACACGCTGTCGGGCAAGGCGTAGGGGACCACCGAACGCGTCAACACCGTGAGGTCGGCCATGCCACCGACGACGGCGACGATCAGTCCGCAGAACACCGCGGCAAAGAAGCCGTCGACCTTGCGGTTCCTGAAGAACCACAGGGCACCCCCGCCGACCAACCACGCCGGCAACGACACCGTCGAACTCGTGAGCGTGCGCCCGAGTTGGCTGCCGAACGTGCCGGCGTTCGCGAAGCCGATACCGAACGAGTGCACGATGTCGACCACCACGAGGATCGCGGTTGCGGCGCCGACGACGACAAAGGGCTTGGTTCGTGCGCCGACGATCACTGCGACGAACAACACGAGGCCGAGTATCCACAGCGGCGCCGCGGACGGGCCGGGCACCCAGACCAGATCGCCGCTGGCGACGGTGGTGATGTGGCCGTGAACGAAGGAAACCCGCCAGTCGTCGGTGATGACGTGGCGCTTGTTCGGCTCGGCCCGGACCTGCGGAGGATTGGTGCCGCCCATGAAGTGCACGCGGTGGTCGTGCCAGCGCGCGACGTGACCGCTCGACACCTTCCGCCACACCGGTGTGGCCTTCGGGTCGGTGTTGCCGGGCGGCGTGATGCCGTTGCGTGTCTTGTTGATGTAGGTCGCCGGAGACTTGAGATTTTCGAACACGCCGCGAGCACCGATGCGTAAGTACGGCTCCTGTTGGTACCCGATGACCGTGACGTCGCCCGGCCCGGTGTAGCTGGCTTCGAGGCGGCTACCGCTCTCGATGATCTTGACCGTCAGGCCCTTCATCCTGGGCTCGACGTGCTTCAGGGTGGTCCGGTAGTTGGTTGCGCCTGAACCTGCGACGGTGTGCGCGAACGCGGGAGTCGCTCCTGCCATCAGAAACGCGGTGGCAATCACTACGGTCACGACGATGCGGCGCATGGCGAGCATCCTCGCACTCGGCATCCTCGTGGGAGCGGTCACCCCGCTGCTGGCCGGCGCCGAACCCGCCGCCGCTCACGTCTGCACGCAGTCCGTCGAGGTGAAGGTCGGCAAGAAGTTCAACCTCAATATCGGCGTCGCCGCCGAGGACAAACAGATCACCAAGGTCGAGATCCTCGTGCCGAACGGTTTCAACCTCACCGACAACTTCGGCTTCCTCGGGTGGGTCGGCAAGCGCGAAGGCAACGAGGTGGTGTTCACCGGCGGCGCGATCGAGCCATACCAGTGCGCGTACTTCACCTTCCTCGGGAGCATCCCGAAGAAGGGCACCTACGTCGCCGAGATCGCGACGACTGCGCCCGATGGGACCCGCAAGGTCTACAAGTCACGCAACCCGTACTCGCCGGTCCCCGCGATGATGATGTACGCCGGCGTCAAGATGCCCACCCCGGACGACTTCGCGGACTCAGAAGGCAGCGGCGACAAGACCGCCGGTGCGCTCAAGGCGTTGGCGATCGCGGTCATCCTCGGCGCGGGCGCTGTCGTGGCGGCGGTCCGTGTCAACCGCCGTCGGACGGACTGAATCGACCGCGGTTTCCTCTTTTGTTCGTGATGTGCTTCACAATGTGGGTATGCCGCAGCGGGATTCCTCGCGGGGAGCAACTCGGAAGTACCCCCGTACTGCGCGGGTCGACAGGGTCATTCAGGCGGTGGTCGCCGACGCGCTGGAGCGGTCCGACGACGAGCGCCTCGGGCTGGTGACGGTCACGGAGGTCCACTGCGATCCCGACCTTCGCCACGCCACCGTGTTCTACGTGGCCCGCGATGCCGATCAGGACGAAGTGCTCGAGGCCCTCGACGAACTGCGTGTGCCGGTTCAGGCGGCGATCGGTCGTGAGGTGCGAATGAAGCGCACGCCGTTGTTGAAGTTCGAGCCGGATCCGGTCATGGAGACCGGGTGGCGCATCGAGGAATTGATTCGTCAGGAACGCGAGCGGGGCAGCAGCTCGAATGGATAACCACACGCTCGAGCGGGCCGCTGAGGTCATCGCCGCCGCAGACTCCGTCGCGCTCGCGTGCCATGTTGCCCCTGACGGCGACGCGCTCGGCTCCATGCTCGCTTTGCACCACCTCTGCGTCGCCCACGGCAAGCATTCGATTGCGTCGTTCCCGACGCCCTTCGTCGTTGCGCCGCACTATTTGTATCTGCCAGGTCTGGACCTGCTGACACCCCCTGAGCGATTTCCCGAGGAACCGGCGGTGATGGTCACCTTCGACTGCGGCTCACTCGGCCGCCTCGGTGATCTCGGCTCGGCGGCCAAGTCCGCCGAGCAGCTCATCGTGCTCGACCATCACATCTCGAACGATCGCTACGGCACGATCAATGTGATCGATGTCGACGCCGCCGCGACGGCCGTCGTCGTGCGCGAGCTGGCGACCGCACTGGGATGGGATCTCACCCGCGACGCGGCCATGTGCCTATACACCGGCCTCGTGACCGATACGGGACGCTTCCAGTATCAGTCGACGACCCCGGCGGTGTTCGGGCTCGCGCAGGAGCTCGCGCACTTCGATCTACCGATCCCGTCGCTGTCGCGCCAGCTGTTCGAGGAACACCGCCTCGACTACCTGCGCCTGGCCGGAACGTGCCTGGCCAACGCCGACCTCGATACGGCGACCGGCTTCGTCATGGTTGCGGTGACTGCGGCTGACTTCGAGAACTACGGGGTGCACGTCGACGAGACCGAAGGCCTCATCGATCTCGTGCGCCGCACGAAGGAAGCCGAAGTGAGCGCGGTGCTGAAGGAGACCGATGACGGCGTGCGGGTGTCGCTGCGCTCGGTGACCGAGGTCGACGTCTCGCTCGTCGCGGCAGGTTTTGGCGGCGGCGGCCACCGCTACGCCGCGGGCTTCTCGACGCACGCGCCGCTCGAGATGGTGAAGGCCGAACTGCGCGTTGCGGTGGCGGAAGCCGTCAACGCGATGCACCCCAAGTCGTGATCGACGGCTTCGTCATCATCGACAAACCGACGGAGTGGACGAGCCATGACGTTGTCGCTCGGTGTCGCAAGATCTTCAAGCAGAAGCGAGTTGGCCACGCGGGCACGCTCGATCCGGGAGCGACCGGTGTGTTGCTCGTCGGCCTCGGCCGCGCCACTCGATTGTTGAAATACGTCGGTGACCTCGAGAAGGCGTACGTCGGTGAGATCGTTCTCGGGTCGACGACGAACACGCTCGACGCCGACGGTGAAGTAACGGCGACCTTCGACATGGCCGGCGTGACGCGCGACGACGTCGTGGCGGCCGCATCGAAGTTCCTCGGCGACATCGAACAGATTCCTCCGATGGTCTCGGCCGTACAGATCGGAGGCCAGCGCCTCCACGATCTCGCCCGGAAGGGCATCGAGGTGGAACGCAAGCCACGACCCGTCACGATCCATTCGATCGACGTACTCGGCGAACCGTCCCCGGGCGTGTTCAGCGTCGATGTGGTGTGCAGCACGGGCACCTACATCCGCACGCTCGCCGACGACATCGGCCGTGCCTTGGGCGGGGGAGCGCACCTCCGGAACCTGCGTCGCCGCGCCGTAGGGACCTTCGATGTGGAGGGCGCGGTGCCGCTCGACGAGCTGACGCCCGAGGCGGCGCGCCCGATGGCGCAGCTGCTCGCGCACGCTCCGCAGATCACCGTCGACGCGGATGGCGTGGACGCGGTCGCTCACGGACGCGCCCTGGGGGACGCCGGCTGTGCCGACGGCCCGATCTGCATTCTCAACGAGGCCGGCGATCTGATCGGCGTGTACCGCAACAAGGACGGCAAATGTGTTGCGGACGTCGTGCTCCTCGGTAACTAGCGTTTCCCGGTAATGCAGGTCGTCACCGATTCCGCCAGCGCGCGCGCCTTCGTCGGCGATCGCGGCGCCGCCGTGACGATCGGCGCGTACGACGGTCTCCACCTCGGTCATCGAGCCATCATCAAAGAAGTCCGTCATCTCGCAGAGACCCGTGGCGCAGTGAGCGCGATGGTCACCTTCGACCGCCACCCGGCGGAGGTCGTGCGACCTGCCTCTGCGCCCTGCCGGCTCACCTCGCTCGAGCAGAAGCTCGAACTCCTCGAGGCGACGAACATCGACCTCGTCTACGTCGTCGTGTTCGACGAGCAACGCGCCAACGAAACCGCGCAGGACTTCGTCAAGGAAGTCCTCGTCGACGGGCTCGCCGCGAAAGCGGTCATCGTCGGCCACGACTTCCACTTCGGCAAAGACCGCGGCGGCAACGTCGAGATGCTCCAGCACGAGGGTGCCGTCCACGGCTTCGATGTGCTGGGCATGCGCCTCGTGAACAGCGGCGCCGAGGCGGTGTCCTCGACTCGCATTCGCGGCCTCTTGCGTGACGGCGAAGTCGCCGCGGCGGCCGGCTTACTGGGCCGGCCCCATGAAGTCCGCGGCACGGTCATGCACGGCGACGCCCGTGGTCGTGAACTCGGATTTCCGACGGCCAACGTTGCCGTGCCCGACGGTGTGTGCATGCCGGCCGACGGCATCTACGCCGCGCTGTACACAACGCCCGACGGCGTTGCCCATCCCGCCGCCGTCTCACTCGGCCGCCGTCCGACGTTTTACGTGGACGCGCAGGCGTCGCTGCTCGAGGCGTACCTGCTCGACTTCTCCGGAGATCTCTACGACCAGCCCGCGTCGGTTGCCTTCGTCGAGCGGCTCCGGGGTGAGCAGCGCTTCGAGAACGTCGACGATCTGATCAAGCAGATGCATGCGGACGTGATCGCGACGCGTCAACTTCTGGGGCAATGACCCGGTTCACCGACCGCTTCGCTTGTCGGTATGCGCTGCAGATGGCCGGGATGGGGGGCATGGCTTCACCGGCTCTCGCCGAGGCTGTGAGTGCGACGGGAGCGTTCGGGATGTTGTCGGGAGTCGGCGGGGGAGAATTTCCGTTGGCCAAACACCTCGGCGTGAATTTCCTCGTGCCGTTCCTCGACATCGCCGCGGTTGAGCGAGCGGCGCAGGCCGTCGCCCTTGTCGAGTTCTTCTGGGGCGATCCCGACGCGTCGCTCGTCGCGCGGGCGCGTGCTCACGGGGCCGCGTGCGGCTGGCAGGTCGGCTCGGCTGACGAAGCGCGGGCTGCGGTTGACGCAGGAGTTGACGTCGTGGTTGCCCAGGGCGTCGGTGGTGGCGGACACGTCCGCGGGACGATCCCGTGGCGTCGGCTCCTGGACGAGGTCCCTTCGTTGATCGACGGGATCCTTGTCATCGGCGGCGGCATCGGCACGGCCGGCGATGTGGCGACCGCAATCGACAGCGGCGCCGACGCAGTCCGTATCGGAACCCGCTTCCTCGCGGCAACGGAATCGACGGCGCACGCGTCGTACGTCGACGCCCTGATCGAGGCAACCGCCGACGACACAGTGCTCACGACGGCGTTCGGTTTGGGCTGGCCCGACGCACCCCACCGCGTGTTGCGGTCATGCATCGACGCGGGGGAGGCGATCGGCGCCAGTCAGCGTTGGACGCCTGACTGGCCTGCCGACGACTACGAAGGCAACCCGCTGGCCCGGGCGCTCTATGCAGGCGAGTCCGTCAGCGCCGTCGCGAAACGTCAGTCGGCGGCCGAGATCGTGGCCGAGTTGGTGAGTGGCTTGGAACCGACCATTTCGTCGTCGTGAGGCCTGCATGTGGTCGGTTCGGGAGCGATCAGTCGTCGTAGCGACCCTGGCGGTTCGCCTTGATCTGGGACGTGCGACGCTTGGACTCCAGCCGCCGTTCCTTGGAGCCGTTCGTAGCCCGGGTTGCGACTCGCGGCTTTTCGATGTGGAGGGCTGCGGCGAGCTTTTGGCGCATCCGGTCCAGCGCGATCTCTCGATTCCGCATCTGGGATCGCTCGTCAGACGCCGTCACCCGGGCGACGGGACCGATCTTCTCCAGCAGGCGGGCCCTCTGACGGGGTCCCAGTGACGGCGAGTTGGCGATGTCGAAGCTCACGTCGACCCGTGATTCACTGGTGTTGGCGTGCTGGCCACCGGGTCCGCCCGACCGGGAGACCCGGATAACCAGCTCCTCGAACGGGATCTGGCAGCTGGGGGAGACCCGGAACATGCCAATTGACCGTACCGGCTGCTACTCTGTACGGCCGGGTTTGCGCAGCTCGCGCGGCCCACACGAAATCGGATTTTCAAGGACGCTTTGTCACATGCTCTCCACTGCTGAGGTCATCGCCGAGTACGGCAAGAACGAGAAGGACTCGGGTACGCCCGAGGTCCAGATCGCGCTGCTCGAACAGCGGATCAAGCACCTCACCGAGCACCTGCGCACCCACAAGGGTGACCACCACACCCGTCGTGGTCTGATGCAGCTGATCGGTAAGCAGAAGCGCATCAAGGCGTACCTGGAAAAGACCGACATCGAGCGGTATCGAGCGATCGTGGCCAAGCTCGGCCACCGCCGCTAACCGACGCAACAAACTTCGAGCGCCCGCCGGGCGCTCGTCGCATATCTAGGCGGCCGGAAGTAGCCAGCTGCCAGTTGCCGTTCCCCGGGCAAGTGAGAACCCGGAGGATGCCAACTGGGAACTGGCTCACGGTGTCGCCTCACATAAGAGGAGATAACCCAACGTGGGTTCCAATTTCGTTCAGGTCTCGTCGCCGATTTCCGGCACGGACCTTTCCATGTCGTTTGAAACCGGCAAGCTCGCCCAGCAGTCCCAGGGTGCGGTTGTCGCCAAGATCGGCAACACCGCAGTGCTCGTCACCGCCAACGCTGAAAAGAGCGTGCGGGACGGCATCGACTTCTTCCCGCTGACCGTCGACGTCGAAGAGCGTCGCTACGCCGCCGGCATCATCCCCGGCTCGGTCTTCCGTCGTGAGGGCCGCCCGTCGGACGACGCCATCCTGACCTGTCGTCTGATCGACCGTCCGCTGCGCCCGTCCTTCGCCGACGGTTACCGCAACGAGACCCAGGTCATCGTCACCGTCCTCGGTGCCGACATGGAGAATCCGCACGACGTGCTGGCGATCAACGCGGCCTCCGCGGCGCTGCGCATCTCCGGCATCCCCTTCGAGCACGCCATCGGCGCGGTCCGCATGGGCTTCAGCCAGGACGGCGAGTGGCTGCCGCACGTCAGCTACCAGACCGGTGACGAGTGCACCTTCGAGATCGTCGTGGCCGGCCGCATCGTCGGTGACGACGTCGCCATCATGATGGTCGAGGCCGGCGGCACCGAGAAGGCCTGGGAGTACTACGAGAACGGCGCGCCGAAGGTCACCGAGGAGCGCATCGCCGAAGGCCTCGAGCAGGCCAAGACCTGGATCCGTGAGTCCTGCCTGCTGCAGGAAGAGCTCGTCAAGGCCGTCGGTGAGATCGAGCCCCTCGAGTTCAACGCCAGCGTCGACTACGAGCAGGACGTCTACGACCGCGTTGCTGCGCTCGTCACCGACGACATCGCCAAGGCGTGCACGATCATCCTCAAGCAGGAGCGCAACGAAGCCCTCGACGCCATCTCGGCCCGGGCCATCGAAGAGCTCAGCGAGGAGTTCCCGGATCGCGGGAAGGAGATCAAGGCGGCGGTTCGTTCGCTGACCAAGAAGGCCGTGCGTTCGCGCATCGTCAACGACGGCATCCGCATGGACGGCCGTGGTCCGGCCGATCTGCGTCCGGTCTCCGCCGAGGTCGGCCTCCTGCCGACGGCGCACGGCACGGGCCTGTTCCAGCGTGGTGAGACCCAGGTCCTCAACGTCCTGACGCTCGGCATGCCCCGCATGGCTCTGGATCAGATCCTGCGCGACAACCTCAACCCGACCGACAAGAAGCGCTACATCCACCACTACAACATGCCGCCGTTCTCCAACGGTGAGACCGGCCGTGTGGGTGGCACCAAGCGTCGCGAGCTCGGCCACGGCCTGCTCGCCGAGCGTGCGCTGCTTCCCGTCATCCCGTCGGAAGAAGAGTTCCCGTACGCGCTGCGCCTCGTCTCCGAGGTTCTTGCCTCGAACGGCTCGACCTCGATGGGCTCGGTCTGCTCGTCGACGCTGTCGCTGATGGACGGCGGTGTGCCGATCAAGGCTCCCGTCGCCGGTATCGCAATGGGCCTCGTGTTCCACGAGGGCAAGTACACGTCGCTCACCGACATCCTCGGTGCCGAGGATGCCTTCGGCGACATGGACTTCAAGGTCGCCGGCACGGCTGACTTCGTCACCGCTCTGCAGCTCGACACCAAGATCGACGGCCTCCCGGCCGACGTCCTGGCCCAGGCCCTGCAGCAGGCCCGTGAAGCTCGCCTCAAGATCCTCGACATCATGCTGGCCGCCATCCCGGAGCCGCGTGACGAGGTCGCCGCGAGCGCGCCGAAGATCGTCAGCTTCGAGATCCCGATCGACAAGATCGGCGAGGTCATCGGCCCGAAGGGCAAGGTCATCAACGCCATCCAGCAGGAGACCGGCGCCGACATCGGCGTCGACGACGACGGCATGGTCGGCATGGTCACCATCGGTTCGACCGACGGCGAGAAGGTGGCCGAGGCCAAGCGTCGCATCGAGCTGATCCTCGACCCGCCCCGCGCGCACGTCGGCGAGACCTACAAGGGTCGCGTCGTGAACATCACCAAGTTCGGTGCGTTCGTCAACATCCTCCCGGGTCGTGACGGCCTGCTGCATATCTCCAAGCTCGGCCAGGGCAAGCGCATCGACAAGGTCGAAGACGTTGTCGATCTCGGCGATGAGGTCGAGGTCCGCGTGGACGACATCGACCAGCAGGGCAAGGTCAGCCTGTCCATCGCCGGTGATGCACCTGCCGCGAAGGAAGGCGCCAGTGAGGGTGGCTCGAGCGAAGGCGGCGCGGTTGCGTCGGCCAGCTTCGAAGACTTCCTCGACGGCGAGATCGGCGACAGCCTCGGCGATCTCGGCCCGGCCGAGGAGAAGCCGGCCCGTGAGGACCGTGGCGATCGCGGCCCGCGTCGCAATCCCCGTCGTCGCTAATCGTCGACATTGCTTGAAACGACCCGACTCGATTCGGGCCTAACCATTGTGACCGAGCGCGTCCCTGGGGCGCGCTCGGTTGCGTACGGGGCGTGGGTCGGCGTCGGCAGCCGCGACGAAGCCGACGATCTGTCGGGCGCATCGCATTTCCTCGAGCACCTTTTGTTCAAAGGCACGCCGTCGCGCACCACGGCCGACATCGCCGAAGCCATCGATGCGATGGGTGGAGACATGAACGCGTTCACGGCTCGTGAGCACACCGGGTTCCACGTGAAGTGCCTCAACGACGACGGGGCCGAGGCATTGTCGATCCTTGTCGACATCATGAGCGAGCCGCTCATCGCGCCTGACGACGTCGAAGTCGAACGCGGCGTCATCATCGAGGAGATCCTCGAGCGCGACGACGAGCCGTCGGACTGGGTGCATGACCTCGTCCTCAACGCCGCCTTCCCGGATCACTCGCTGGGCCGTGACGTCCTCGGCACTCAAGAGTCGATCGAAGCAATGCCCCGCGACGGCATAGCCGACTTCTTCGCGAGCCACTACCGCGGCTCGAACATCGTGCTGTCCGGCGCAGGAGACGTCGATCACGCAACGCTTGTCGCTGCCGGGGAGCGTCTCGTCTTCGGTGGTGACAAGCCGACGCGCACGGCGCCCGTGCCGATGGAGTCGAAGATCGCCGTCGACGAGGAGGACACCGAGCAGGTGCACCTCTGCGTCGGCATCCCGACGATGCCGCTCGGCCACGACGACCGCTACGCCCTCGCCGTCATCGATCAGCTGCTCGGCGGCGGCCTGTCGTCGCGCCTGTTTCAAGAGGTTCGGGAGAAGCGTGGTCTCGCGTATTCGATCTACTCGTATCGTTCGTTGTTCTCCGACGCCGGCATCTTCGTGATCGCGGCTGGCACCGCGCCTTCCAAGATCGGCGACACGCTCGACGTCATCGGCAACGAGCTCAACGGACTCGCGGACGGTGTGAAGGCCAAGGAGATCGATATCGCCAAGCGCCACCTCATCGGAGCGTTTCACCTCGGCCTGGAAGACACGGGCGCGCGGATGGCGAGTATCGCGTCGTCACAGTTGTCGCTCGGGCGCGTCGAAGAGGTCGACGTCGCCGCTGAGCGGTTGCGATCGGTTTCACGTGATGACGTCGAGCGCGTCGTTCGAGAGTTGATCGGCGCGCCGCGCGTGGTGGCGGTCGTCGGTCCGGTTTCCGAAGGGGAAATTGCGGACCGCGTCGGTCGTTGGTAGCAAACTGCGCTCATGACTGAACCGATCCGCGTCGGCGTCTTCGGCGCCGCCGGCCGCATGGGCCGTACCGTTTGCGCGGCCGTGAAGGGCGATCCGGCCCTGGAGTTGGTGGCTGCGGTCGACCCGTACGCCGAGGGCGTGGAGGTCGAAGGCCTAACCGTCGCGAAGGAAGCGCACGCGATGGCCGACGCCGGCGTTCAGGTGGCGATCGACTTCACCGTGATCGACGCGGCCCGGGTGAACGCGGCGTGGTGCGCAACTCATGGCGTGC
Source organism: Actinomycetota bacterium (assembly GCA_048498715.1). Taxonomy (GTDB): domain Bacteria; phylum Actinomycetota; class Acidimicrobiia; order Acidimicrobiales; family JACCXE01; genus JACCXE01. The sequence continues at coordinate 128,285 of JBEHXL010000003.1, forward strand.
ACGACGTCATCGGCACGAGTGGCTTTGGCGACAAGGACATCGAGGAGTTGCGTCACCTCTTTGCGGGCGAGGGGTCCCCGAACTGTCTGGTCGCCGCGAACTTTGCGATCGGGGCCGTGATGCTCGGTGTGCTCGCGGCCAAGGCGGCGCCGTTCTTCGAGACGGTCGAGCTCATCGAGTCGCACCACGACACCAAGAAGGATTCGCCGTCGGGCACCGCTCTCGCGACCGCTCAAAAGATTGCTGACGCGTCCTCGGAGTGGGCGGCGGATCCCACCGAGATCGAACACGTCCCGGGTGCGCGCGGCGCCAAGGGAGCGGGCGGTATTCCGATCCATGCGGTGCGCATGCGCGGCATGATCGCGACGCAGGAAGTGATCTTCGGTCAGACCGGCCAGACGCTGACGCTGCGCCACGACACCTTCGATCGCACGTCGTTCATGCCGGGCGTGTTGCTGGCGGCGAAGGCGATTCCGACGAAGCCCGGTCTGACCGTCGGGCTCGAGGAGCTACTCGGTCTCTGACGCCTCGCGTCGCTCGATCGCAGCCTCCAGCTCGTCGGCCATCTTTCCGACGGATTCGACTTCCGAACTCTTTCCGTTTTTCTTGTTCATCGCGTACTGCAGCGCGAAGGCGGCGACCGATACGACCACGAGCTGCCATTGGTAGCGATGCACAAAGCTCAGGATCGGATCGAGGACGGGCTGGAACAAGTTCGCGGTCGAGCGAATGAAAATCAGTCGTGTGATGGTGCCGGTCACGTTGAGCCCGACGAACATCCACACGTTCATCCCCGCCGCCCCGGCCAGTAGGCACACGTAGGCGTTCGGTGCGAAGAACACAAACAGTGGTCCGGCGCGGCCGAACCACTTCTTGATGAACGGCACGGTACCGCTGCTACCGGTCTTCTCCTCGATCCAGTCGAGTGCACCGTCGCCGTACCAGCGCCCCAGCAGGAAATACAGCGGGTCGGTGAGGACCAGTCGGAAGAAGGCGACGAAGAAGAACATCGGCAGGCTCACCCGATCCACCGCGAGCAGCAACCAACGGTTGATCGGGTTGAAGAAGATGACGACGAGCGGATGCGACTTGATCAGCGCCGGTGAGAAGAAGCCGATGATCGTGCCCGATGCCCAGAACGCGACGATCGGGATCAAGAGGAAGGTGAGCCGCCTACGCCGCTGCTTACGCTCTTCTTCGGTTCGCGCCACCGCCTCAGCCATCGTTGAACCGTAGTGTTCCCGGCGTGCGTCAACGCAGCGGCTCGACGGATCGTTTGCTGCAGGCGACCTTCGCGTGCGTGGCTCGCTATGGCATCGGCAAGACCACGGTCGAAGACGTTGCCCGAGAAGCCGGGGTCAGTCGGGCGACCGTCTACCGGCAATTTCCGGGGGGCAAAGACCAACTTATCGACGACACGATCCGATGGGAGTCGACCCGCTTCTTTGCCGAACTCGCGGCCGCCATCGAGCATGCGCCCGACTTCGTGACGACCGTGGAAGAGGCGATCTTCTTTGCGCGCAACGCTCTGGACCAGCACGCAGTCTTCCAAAAGGTGCTGGAGACGGAGCCCGACATGTTGTTGCCCGCCCTGACCGTCGACGACTCGCGCCTGCGCGGCCTGGTCGCCGCGTTTCTGCGCACGCACCTCGAGCCCGAGAAGGACCGATTGGCGGAAGGGGTGACCGTCGACGGAGCCGCAGATCACGTCGCCCGCCTGCTGATGTCGTACATGGGTGCGTCAGGGAGTTGGGATCTCGCGAATCGCGACGAGGTACGGACCCTTGTGCGCACTGAGCTCCTGTCCGGGCTGTTTCGACACTGAGACACCATTGACAATGAGACAGATTCGTCGTTATCGTCTCAGGCGATGCCTGTCATCGATCTGCGCGCGGGCGTAACCCCCGAAGACGATCCGCAAAACCGTGTCATTGCCGCAACGCTGCGTTGCATGGCGCGCTGGGGTATCTCCAAGACGACGCTCGACGACGTCGCCCGTGAAGCGGGGTTGAGCCGGGCCACCGTCTACCGGATCATTCCCGGCGGCAAGGACAGTCTGCTCGCCCTGGTGTCGGTGTCGGAATTGAACCGTTTCTTCCTGGCACTCGACGCGGCTGCGAAGTCCGTCGACAACCTCGAAGACACCATCGTCGCCGGCGTCACCACCGCGGCTCGTCATCTCGAAGAGCACGGCGCGCTGCAGTTTCTGATCGAACACGAGCCGGAGGCGATCCTGCCGCGGTTCGCGTTCCACAACCTCGATGCGATTCTCGTCAACGTCCGCGCCTTCGCCGGCCCGTACCTCGAGCCGTGGCTCGGCGACAACGCCGCCCGCACGGTCGAGTGGATCGCCCGCATCGTCTTGTCCTACGCCTGCGCTCCGTCGCCGGAGTTCAACCTCAGCGACGAGGCGTCGGCCCGAGTCCTCATCCGCCGGTACGTGATGCCGGCTCTCACCCCTCAGCAATCAACAAAGGAAGCGGTCTCTTAATGGCTCTTACGGAGAACGAAGCAATCATCGGTCGCGAAGACATCAACGACCTCGAAGCGATCCTCGCCGTCACCAACACCGAGAAGGACGCCACCGTCGCCCACGTGAAGTCGAACTTCGACACCATCTTCACTTGGGACTACGACAAGGGCAGCCGCCCGAAGCTCGACCGTCTCTACGAGAAGGCCAAGACTTCCATGTGGAACGGCTCGACCGATCTTCCGTGGGAGATCGAAGTCGACCAGGAAGAGGTCGCTCGCAACAACGCCGCCGCGAACAGTACGGGTCTGAGCCAGGGCATGGACCTCGCCGGCACGCCGTTCGAGAAGTGGGGCGACAAGGAATTCCTGCAGGTCGCCATCGAGTCGCAGAACTGGACGCTGTCGCAGTTCATGCACGGCGAGCAGGGTGCGCTCGTCTGCACCGCCCGCATCGTCGAGTCGGTGCCGTGGATCGACGCCAAGTACTACGCGTCGACGCAGGTGATGGACGAGGCCCGCCACGTCGAGGTGTTCGCCAAGTACCTCAACGAGAAGCTGTCGGGCCACTACCCGATCAACGCGCACCTGAAGATGCTCCTCGACGACATCATCCAGGACAGCCGGTGGGACATGACCTACCTCGGCATGCAGATCATGGTCGAGGGCCTTGCGCTCGCAGCCTTCGGCTTCATCCACCAGCTCACCACCGAGCCGCTGCTCAAGCAGCTGCTCCGCTACGTGATGAGCGACGAAGCCCGCCACGTCGCCTTCGGTGTGCTCTCGCTGCAGGACTATTACCAGGAGCTCACCGCCGCCGAGCTGCGTGAGCGCCAGGAGTTCGCGTTCGAGGCGGCCGTCCGCATGCGGGACCGCTTCCTCCAGCAGGAAGTCTGGGAGCGCATGGGCATCCCGGTGAAGGACGCCGTCCAGCTCGTCATGCAGTCGCCCGAGCGTGTGGGCTTCCAGTCGATGCTGTTCTCGAAGATCGTTCCGAACTGCAAGAAGCTCGGCCTCCTCGACGCCGGCGCCGACAAGGGCAAGCCGGGTTGGCTGCGTGAGAAGTTCACCGAGCTCGGCGTGATCGCGTTCGAGGACTGGGCCGACACCGGCGAGGAATACGAGATGTTCGCCCTGGCGAACGGGGAGACACAGGACTCCGCGAAAACCGCTTAAGTCGCTTCAAAACGAAGGCGGCGTTGTGCTCATCCCCCCGAGCACGACGCCGCCTTTGTCGCGCCTGCGCGCGACACTGGCCCCATGGGGTTTCACAAGAAGTTTGCTGTTGGTCTCGTCGCGCTCGTAGTGGGTGCAGGCGTGGTTGCTCTGCCGGGTGGCGCGAAGGCCGTGACGTACGAGCCGAAAGTGCGGTCGTTCACCTACAACGCCGAGACGAACGCTCTCGTTGCGGGTTCATCGTTTACCCCGGCGATGAATGCCGGCGCGCTGAACGCGGCGGCCAACGGCACCGAGGTCATCTACGGCACCGATCTCGAGAGCTCCAACTTCACGGCGTACCCCAACTTCATCGGGCGTGGCGACGGTTCTGCAACGCCGATCTTCGATGCTCCGTTCGACGGGGGGCTCACGCTCGCCGTCGGCGACGTCGCGAGTGCGCCCGGTAACGAGTTGATTGCCGGCCAGGCGACCGGCGGCTCGATGGTGCGCGTACGCACGATTCCGATCGGCACCGGCACCGCCAATCCGGTCAGCGAGTTCCGCGCATACGAAGAAGGCTTTACGGGAGGCGTACGCGTTGCGGTCGGCGACGTCGACGGCGACGGCACGAGCGAGATCATCACCGCGCCCGGCCCTGGTCGCGCGCCGACGGTGAAGGCGTTTCGCGCCGACGGGACCCTGGTCGCTTCGCGCGACGTGTACGCGTCCGATTACACCGGCGGCGTTTACGTCGCTGCGGCGAACGTTGACAACGACGCCGTTTCGGAGGTCGCCGTGAGTGCAGGGTCGTCCCCTCATGTCCGTTTGCTCGACGGCCTCAGTGGCCAGCCGCTGTTCGAAGTGTTCGCCTTCGCCGCCACCGAAACGGCACCAGTGCGGGTTGCGCTCGGGACCGTCAGCGGCACACCACTGTTGATCGCAACGAGCCATACGTCCCAGGGAGCGATGGTGAGAGCTTTCAAGGCCGATGGCCAAGCCGGCTCGGCCGTCGCCGTATCGGACGCGGACGGTGACCTGCATCCGTTCATCGGCGACGGCAAGCTCAACGTCGTCGACGCCGCGCCACGGCTCTCGCTCTCGACCGTGACCCAACTGAAGGACCACAGCCGCGGCGTGCTGGTGCTGCACGGCGCCGGACTCGTCGCCACCCTCCAGGACGTGACGATCGGAACCGAAGAGCAGGGCGCGTACGTGACCTACCTCGCCGCGTCGCCGGACAACGGCGTCGAAGTCGGATACGCAATCCCGGCCGGCGCTACCGGCGCCTTCCCGATCACTGCGACCGTCTCGACTCCCGGCAGTACCGCCACTCACGAGTTGACGCTGGACAATGTCTCGATCGCGGCGCGCGCGAACGAGCTGCGCGAATTCGTCACGACGAGCCCGTTCTCGGCCGGGGCGCCTCACGTGCGGACCTTCACGGATCAAGGCCCGGTGGGGAACGGGTTCTACGCCAACGCCGACTTCGAGGGTGCCGGTGCGCGGGTCAGTCGTGGCGACATCGACGGTGACGGCGTCGATGAAGTGATCACCGCGACGCCCGCTGGTCCGATCGGTCAGGTGGCCGTCGACAACGCGGACGGCTCACACCGCTTCACGCTCGTGCCCTACGGAAACGCTTACCGAAGCGGCATCTTCGTCGCCGTGGGCGACGTCTTGCCTGACCTGCCGGGAAACGAGATCGTCACGGGTGCCGATGCGGGCGGCGGTCCGCACGTGCGCATTTACAACAAGGACGGCGGCGTCGAAGCCGAGTTCTTCGCGTACGGGGAGAACTTCCGCGGTGGTGTGCGTGTCGCCGTGGGTGACGTCGACGGCGACGGCGCGGGCGACATCATCACGTCGGTCGGCCCCGGCGGGGCGCCGCATGTGCAGGCGATCAGCGCGACCGAGGGCCAGATCCGTTCCTTCTACGCCTACGACCAGGGCTTCTCGGGTGGCGTGTACGTCGCCGCGGCGGACATCGACGGTGATGGTGTCGACGAGATCATCACGGCGCCTGGGGCCGGCGGTGGACCACATGTGCGCGAGTGGGGGCCGAACGGAGCGATCGGGGGGTTCATGGCGTACGCCGAGAACTTCCGCGGCGGTGTCACCGTCGCGCGCGTTGGCGACGACATCGTCGGACCGAATCTCATCGCGGTGGGCGCCGGGCCCGGTGGCGGTCCGCACGTCCAGGTCTTCGACCCGGACGGCACGTCGCTCGACAGCTTCTATGCGTACGCCCCGAACTTCGCAGGCGGGGTCTGGGTCGCCGGCGGCATTGCCTGAGTCGAGCCTGTGATTCTCAGTCGCAGTCTTCTTGACTGAGAATCACAGGCTTGGCAGTGGTCAGTCGAAGACGATGACGGAGCGGGCGATCTCGCCCTTCTTCATGGCGTCGAAGCCGTCGTTGATCTCGTCGAGCTTGATGCGGGCGCTCACGAGCTCGTCGAGCATGAGCTTGCCGTCCATGTAGAGATCGACGTAGCGCGGCATGTCGAAGCGGAAGCGGTTCGAGCCCATGTTGGAGCCTTGGATCTTCTTCTCGGCCAGGAAGTCGAAGCCGTTGAGCTCGACGGACTGGCCGATCGGGATCATGCCGACGACGGTCGCCGTGCCGCCCTGGGCCAGCATCTGCCAGGCCTGCTCGGCGGTCTGCTTGAGGCCGATCGCTTCGAAGGAATACTCGACGCCGCCACCGGTGAGCGCCTGCACCTGCTGGACGGCGTCGCCGCCGGAAGCGTTGACGACGTCGGTTGCGCCGAACTGGCGCGCGAGGTCGAGCTTCGCGTCGATCATGTCGACAGCGATGATGCGCGACGCGCCGGCGATGCGGGCGCCCTGGATCACGTTGAGGCCGACGCCGCCGCAGCCGATGACCGCAACGGTCGCAGTGGCCGGGATTGCCGCAGTGCGGAACACGGCACCAAGACCCGTCGTCACCGAGCAGCCGATCAGGGCGGCGCGGTCGAGGGGCATGTCCTTGCGGATCTTCACCAGGGCGTTCTCGTGGATGAGCATCTGCTCGCCGAAGCTCGACAGGTGCAGGAACTGATGACACATTCCGCCGTCGGGCATCGAAAGACGTTGCGGGCCGGAGAAGTCGCGGGCGAGACCCTCTTTGGCACACAGGTTCGGGCGGCCGCTGAGGCAGTACTCGCACTTGCCGCAAAAAACCGACAGACACGTGATGACGTGATCGCCGGGCTGGACATACGTGACGCCCGGGCCGACGGCTTCGACGACGCCGGCGGACTCGTGGCCGAGCACGGTCGGCGTGGGGTAGGGATACGCGCCCGTCATGAAGTGCAGGTCGCTGTGGCACAGGCCGGCGGCCGCCGTCTTGACGAGGACTTCGCCGGGTCCGGGCTCACCGACATTGACCTCGTCGATCTCGAGTTCACCCGGAATGGTCTTGAGAAGAGCAGCTCGCATAGTGGCGCACCGTAATGTCAGGGCTGTGGCCTTTGCCTCCGATCCCGCTTTTCTTGCGTTGCACGTCTTGCGCGTTCGCGGGGTGACGCCTACCGCGGAGGTCGCCGCGGCGTCCGGATTGGCCGAAGCGCTCGTCGAAGCGGCGATGGAAGCCCATCTTGCGCACGACTTCGTCATTCTGCGTACCGGCAACCTTCCGGGATGGTCCCTGACCCGGTTCGGTCGTGACGAAGACGCGCAGCTGGCGCGCCACGAGCTCGAAGTCGCCCGTGCCCATGAGACTGTCGACGCTGCGTACCGCGATTTCCTCGGGCTGAACCCGACGCTGTTGCGACTCTGCACCGATTGGCAGCTGCTTCCGACCGTCGACAACAAGACCCCACCGGAGCTGAACCGTCATGAGGATCCCGACTACGACGCCGAGGTGCTCGAGCGCCTCGCCAAAGTCGATGGCGCCGTGCAGCCGATCTGCGCTGGACTAGGCGATGCCCTCGCACGTTTTGGTCACTACGGACGCCGCCTCGCGCAAGCACGAGCACGCGTCGAAGCCGGCGAGCACGACTGGCTGACCAAGCCGATGATCGACAGCTACCACTCCGTGTGGTTCGAGCTGCACGAAGACTTTCTTGCCACGCTCGGTATCGAGCGCGGGAGCGAACCCACCAATGAAGAGGATGAAGCCTGATGGCGCGCAATAACGGTCGATGGGGTGCGGTGCTGACCGCCATGGTCACGCCCATGCACGAGGACGGGTCGATCGACTACGACGGCGTCAAGACTCTGGCTCGCTACTTGCAGGACAACGGCAACGACGGCCTCGTCGTGACGGGGACCACCGGCGAGTCTCCGGTTCTCACCGATGAAGAGCGCGTCAACGTGTGGAAGGCCGCCATCGAGGCGGTGACGATTCCCGTCGTCGCGGGAGCGGGCACCAACGACACGCTGCATTCGATCGAGATGACCAAGGCCGCTGAAGAAGCCGGCGCCGCGGGCATCCTCGCCGTGACGCCGTATTACAACCGGCCGCCGCAGTCGGGTCTCTACGGTCATTTCCGCGCCATCGCCGAGGCCACGAAGTTGCCGGTGATGCTCTACGACATTCCGATCCGTTCAGGCCGCAAGATCGCGCACGAGACGTTCCTGAAGCTGATCGCCGATGTGCCGAACATCGTGGCGAACAAGGACGCCGCGAAGGACCCGTCGGCCACTGCGCTGTTGTTGCGCGACGCGCCGGACTACTTCGAGGTGTACTCGGGCGACTCGTCGCTGACGCTGCCGTTCCTCTCGGTCGGCGCGTGCGGCGTCGTCGGCGTCGCGAGCCACTGGACCGGTGCGGCCCAGCAACAGATGATCGCGACCTACTTCAAGGGCGACGTCGACGGAGCGCGTGAATTGAACGCACAGCTCGCTGCCGCCTACGACTTCGAGGGCAGCGACACGTACCCCAACCCGGTGCCGACCAAGACGGTGATGCGCCGTCTCGGGCTGCCCGTGGGGGAGTGTCGCCTCCCGATGGGGCCGGGCTCGCCTGAGCTCGACAAGGCGGCCGACGAGTTGCTCGCCTCGCTCGGTTCGCTCGCCTCACCGAAGTACTCCGCGTAATGCCAGCTCCCGTTCGCATCATCTTTCTCGGCGGTCTCGGAGAGATCGGTCGCAACTGTGCGGTCATCGAAGTCGAAAACCGCCTGCTGATCATCGACTGCGGTCTGATGTTCCCCGACGTCGACATGCCCGGTGTGGACCTCGTGCTGCCGGACTTCACGTTCCTGCGCGACAACGCCGACCGCGTCGAAGCGTGCGTGCTCACGCACGGTCACGAAGACCACGTCGGCGCGCTGTCGTACCTCCTGCGCGACCTCGAGTTCCCGCTCTACGGCTCCGAGCTCACGCTCGGCATGGCGAAGAACCGCATCGAAGAAGCGCGACTCATGGACAAGACGTCGCTGCATCCCGTCAACAGCAACGGCGACCGCGTGCAGATCGGTCCCTTCGACGTCGAGTTCATCGCAGTCACGCACTCGGTGCCCCACGCGTTCGCCATCGCCATCCACTCGCCCCAGGGCGTGATCTTCCACACCGGTGACTGGAAGCTCGATCTGACCCCGGTCGACGGGCGCACGACCGACATCGCGCGTATCGGAGCGATCGCGTCGGACAACGGAATTCGATTGTTGCTCGGTGATTCGACCAACGCCGAAGAAGCCGGCCACACCGTTTCGGAGACCACAATCGGTGAGGTGTTGCGCGATCAGTTCCGTCGCAACCCGAACAAGCGCGTGATCGTCACGTGCTTCGCCTCGCACATCCATCGCGTGCAGCAGGTCATCGAAGCGGCGATCGATCACGGTCGAGTTGTGGCAACGCTCGGCCGCTCGATGGGCAAGAACGTCGCCCTCGCCCGCGGCATGGGGTTGCTCAAGATTCCCGACGCGTCGATCGTCGACATCGAAAAGATCCACGACTATCCGCCGGAGAAGGTCTGCGTGATCTCAACCGGCTCACAGGGTGAACCGCTCAGCGCGCTCGCATTGATCGCGGCGGGCGAGAACAAGTTCCTCAAAGTCAACGAGGGCGACGTCGTGATCCTCTCGTCGCACGCGATTCCCGGCAACGAGTCGAACGTCGGCAAGGTGATCGACGGCCTCCATCGTCTCGGGTGCGACGTCGTGCACTCCGGTATCGCGCGTGTGCACGTGTCGGGCCACGCGAAGGGGGAGGAGCTCAAGACGCTGCTCACCCTGGCGAAGCCCGAGTTCTTCATCCCCGTCCACGGCGAGTTCCGCCACCTCACGCATCACGCTCGGCTCGCCAAGAGCCTCGGCATGAGTGACAACCACGTGCTGCTCTGTGAAGACGGCGATGTCGTCTCGTTGTCAGACGATGGCATCGACTTCGCCGACACCGTGCCCGCGGGCTACCTCTACGTCGACGGCATCGTCGGCGACGTGGGCCAAGGGGTGCTGCGGGACCGCAAGGTGATCGGCGAAGAGGGAGTGGTGATCGTCGTTGTCACCGTCGACTCCAAGACGGGCGACGTGGTCAGCGGCCCCGAGATCATCACCCGTGGCTGGGTGTACGCACCCGAGGCCGAGGACCTGCTCGACGAAGCGCGCGAAGCCGTGCGGGAGCAGGTGATGAACGTGGCCAAGCAGGGCAAGGGCCACAATCCGACGACCGACATCGACCAGTTGCGCAAGACCGCGCGTTCGGCGCTCGGTCGTTTTGTGAACGAGCGGACGCGTCGGCGTCCGATGATCGTTCCGATCGTCATGGAAGTGTGAGCCTCAACTAGACAACCGGCATGGGTTTCTCAGGGATTGAAGGCAAGGTTGCGCTCGTCACCGGAGCGGCGCGTCAGCGGGGGATCGGTCGAGCGACGGCTCTGATGCTCGCACGCAATGGGGCCGATGTGATCTGTGTTGATCTTGGCGCTCCGATGTCGGACTTCCCGGCACATGGCGTCGCGGAACCGACCGATCTCGACACGGTCGTGGCCGAAATCGAAGCGATGGGGCGACGGGCTGTCGGCATCAAGGCGGACGTGACCGACGAGGCTCAGGTCGAAGCGGCGGTAGCCGAAGGGGTCGCCGCGCTCGGCGAGATCTCGCTGCTCGCCAACGTCGTCGGTGGCGGCGGTTTCGGCATGGGCATGGGACCGCTGACGTACCTGCCGGCGGATCAGTTCGACAAGATGATTTCGCTCAACCTGCGCAGCATGTTCCTCGTCACGAAGGCCGTGTCGGCGCGCATGGTGGCCGCCGGCATCAAGGGACAGATCTGCTCGGTGTCGTCACAGGCGGGCAAGCGAGGCATGCCGCCGCTCGGTGCCTACTGCGCGGCGAAGGCCGGCATCATCATGCTCACCCAGACCTGGGCGCTCGAACTCGGCGCGTCAGGCATCACCGTCAACGCTGTTTGCCCGGGCACCGTCGACACCGACCTGCTCAACAAGGACCACCAGCTCGAAACCATCATGGGCGGCCTGCCCGGCGGGTTCGACAAGTGGATCCAGGGCGAAGTGCCGCTGGGTCGTATGCAGACCGCCGAAGACGTCGCAAATTCGATCGTCTTCCTGCTCAGTGACGAGGGCAACTACATCACCGGTGAGGCGCTGAACACCTCCGGTGGCCAAACGATGGTCTGAGGCCGTCAGCCGTATCCGGTACCCTCCACCTTGGGCGGCCCGAACGTAGGTACGGTTTATCTGGCCATGGCCACAACAAAGCGAGGCCCCGCTCGCAAACCCGCTCCTCGTAAGGCACCCGCCAAGCGCGCGCCTGCGAAGTCAAAACAATCCTCGGTTTCCCGCGCCCGCGACTCGTTGGCGACCCACCTGGGTCGCCAATCCGACGACGTCTGGGGCTTGTTGCTGCTCGCCCTTGCGGTTGTTGCGGCTCTCGGGATCTACGCCGATCTCACCGGGCCCGTCGGTCGCTTCCTTCGGGATCTCGCAGGGCTGTTGTTCGGCTGGGGTCGTCTGGCGTTGCCCGTCGCGCTGGCCGGCGTTGGCTTTGCCCTCCTGCAGGGACGGCCGCGCCAGGAGCCGGCCCGCGTCGTCATCGGCACGTCGTTTCTCGTCGTGTCCGGCGTCGGCCTCGCGCACCTGTTCCGTGGCGCTCCGAAGCTGGCCGACAAGGCCGAGCACCTGCGCGACGCAGGCGGTCTGCTTGGTGCGCTCATCGGTGAGCCGCTGCGCGGCCTCCTGGCGACGCCCGGTGCGGCACTGATCCTGGGGGCTGTCGGTCTCGTCGGTCTGTTGGTTCTGTTGAAGATGAGCGCGCGCGACGCGTGGGCCACCGTGATGCGGGGCGGCCGCAAAACGCTCGACGTGCTGAGCGGTTCAGCTCGACACATCGCGGCGGCGACGACGCCCGACGTCGAGGAGCGCATCGACGCGACACGCCGTCACCCTTCCAAGGAAAAGAAGAAGCCCAGCGCGGTCTTCGATCAGGACGACACCGAGGAAACGCCGGAGCCGACGAAGCCCGAGCGCGAAATCACGGTGTCGCTCCCGGAGACATCGGAGCCGGTCGCGGCGGATCAGCTCGCGATCGATCTCGGTCCGGCCACCCGTGAAGGGCCGTGGCGCCTGCCCGCCCTCGCCATGCTCACGCGCTCGAAGGCCGTCGAGATCGACAAGCGCCAGATCGAAGCCGGCGGTCGCACGCTCGAACACGCCTTGGCGGCGCACGGTGTCGAAACGAACCTCATCGGTATGACAGTCGGTCCGACGGTCACGCGCTACGAACTCGAGCTCGGCCCCGGCGTCAAGGTCAACAAGGTGACCTCGCTCAACAAGGACATCGCCTACGCGATGGCGTCGCCTGATGTGCGCATCCTCGCTCCCATTCCCGGCAAGTCGGCGATCGGTGTCGAGGTGCCCAACCGGGATCGTCAGGTCGTCGCACTCGCCGACATCCTCGGTTCCGAAGAAGCGCGCAAGGCCACGCATCCACTCGAGGTTGCGATGGGCAAGGACATCTCCGGACGCGCCGTCATGGCGAACCTCGCCGAGATGCCTCACATCCTCATCGCGGGTGCCACCGGCGCGGGCAAGTCGAGCTGCATCAACTCGCTGATCACGTCGATCCTGGTGCGGGCCACGCCGGATCAGGTGCGCATGATCCTGATCGACCCCAAGCGCGTCGAGCTCGGCCAGTACAACGGACTCCCGCACCTCCTCACGCAGGTCGTCGTGAACCCGAAGCGCGCTGCGAACGCATTGCACTGGGCCGTGAAGGAGATGGAGCGCCGCTATGAACTGCTCTACGAAGTCGGTGTGCGCGACATCACCGGTTACAACGCCGCCTTCGACCGTGGTGATCTGAAGCCGGAGCCCGGCGAGGACAAGGAGTACAAGCGCCTCCCATTCATCCTCGTGGTGGTCGACGAGTTGGCGGACCTCATGATGGTCGCGGCCCGCGACGTCGAAGAGTCGATCTGTCGCATCGCGCAGATGGCCCGGGCAGTCGGCATCCACCTCGTCATCGCCACACAGCGGCCCTCGGTCGATGTCATCACCGGCGTCATCAAGGCCAACGTGCCGTCCCGTCTCGCTTTCGCCGTGTCCTCGCTCACGGACTCCCGCGTCATCCTCGACCAGCCCGGCGCCGAAAAGCTGATCGGTAAAGGTGACATGTTGCTGCTCACGGCCAGCTCGTCGAGTGGTCGGCGTGTCCAGGGTGCGTGGGTCAGCGAGGAAGAGGTTCGCAAGGTCGCCGCGCACTGGAAGCGTCAAGGACGTGCTGAGTACGTCGAAGGCGTCGAAGGTGAAGACCCAGGTCCCGGCGGCGCCATTCGCGGCGGCGGTGCGACCGGCGACGACTCGGATGACGAGTTGCTCCGCGCCGCCCGCGAACTCGTCGTGCGCAGCCAACTCGGCTCCACCTCGATGCTTCAGCGCAAGCTCAAGGTCGGTTTCGCCCGCGCCGGACGTCTCATGGACCTGCTCGAGGAGACAGGTGTTGTCGGTCCCTCCGAGGGTTCGAAAGCCCGTGCGGTGCTGATGACCGTGGACGAACTCGAAGCGCTCGAGCAAGCATCCTGATTCGCCGACTTGCGAACGCGAAAAGCCCCGGCGCTCCGTTGCGCCGGGGCTTTTTCAGTTCTGCGTTGTGGGATTGCTACGCAGCCAAGCGCATGTGCGACTGGCGCACCTCGGGCTCGTCGCCCTCGGATGTGCCCATCCAGTGGAGGATGCCGCGCCACACGCTGGTCGTGCCGGCGAACGCGAAGCCCGTGAGCAAGTAGCCGACCGTCTCGTTGCGGACGGCGACGTGCCACCCGGCGAACATGCTGTAGTCCATCCAGTACGCCGCTCCGATGCCCAGCGCCAACATCACGAAGCCGTGGTAGCGACGCAGCATCGGAAGAAGGTCTTCGAGGAAGTTGGCTACTGCGAAAACGCCAAGCCCCACGAACGCCACGGTGAGGAAGTCATGCATGAGTACTGCCTCCTGACGGGAGGGGAAGTGTGTTGTTTCCCGTCATGCATTTCGACCATCGGATATGCAGAAAGGTTTCACGTTCCGCATAACTTCTTGTGATGCGCGCACGTTGCCCCGCCAGTTCCGCGAATCTTGGCCCCGGCTTCGATGCGCTGGCGCTCGCGCTGAATCTGTACGTCGACGTCGAGATCGTCGAAGCAGACGCACTGAGTGTGACCACGATCGGTGCGGGTTCGGAACTACCGCAGGGCCCGACGCATCTTGCCGCCGTTGTCGCACGGCAAGTGCTCGGACACGACAACGTTGCAATCACGGTGAAGTCGGAGATCCCGGTTGCGCGCGGGCTCGGTTCGAGTGCCGCCCTTGCCGCGGCTGCGGCCGCCGCGGCCGGCGCGGCGGACCCGCTGGCGGTCGCGACGGAGGTCGACGGGCACGCAGAGAACGCTGCGGCGTCGGTGCTCGGTGGTCTCGTCGCCGCAACTGTCGTGAGAGGCGAAGCGGTCGCGCGTTCGCTGCCCCTCGACGATCGTCTCGCATTCGTCGTGCTCATTCCCGAACGCACGCTGTCCACCAAAGACGCGCGCGCCGCACTGAAACAAGAGGTGCCACTTCACGACGCGGCGTCGAATCTCGGGAAGCTGGCGTTGCTCATCGCGGGCTTCGCAAATGCGGACGACTTCGTTCCCGCGTCCATGGACGACACGTTGCACCAGCCGTACCGGATCCCGTTGTTCCCCGAGTCGGAGTTCATCATGCGGGGCCTGCGCGAAGGTGGGGCACTCGGGTCATGCTGGTCCGGTGCGGGCTCGACGTTGTTGGCCGTCACGATGGCGAGCGACGCCGACCGCATTCGCGTCATCGGCGAAGAGCTGTTGGCGCATTACCAGGTGAACGGTCGGGCGATGCGTCTCGAGCTGGATCGAACCGGACTCGTGGTCACTGACTAAGTTCGCCTGCTGTGCCAAGCGAGCCGTCCCGCGACCTAGAACCAATCGACAACCCACACCCTGGTCGCAATTACACGATCACCTGTGACACGCCGGAGTTCACCTGTGTGTGCCCGAAGACGGGACAGCCCGATTTCGCGACGGTGACCATCGAGTACGTGCCGAACGAGAAGATCGTCGAGCTCAAGAGCCTCAAGCTCTACCTCTGGTCCTATCGCAACGAAGGTGCGTTCCACGAGGACGTCACCAACCGCATTCTCAATGACCTGGTTGCCGCGCTGGATCCGACGTCGATGACTGTCACGACGGATTGGCTGGTGCGCGGTGGCATCCACACCGTCGTGAAAGTGAGTCACCCCAATGTCTGACGTCGAGATTGTGTGCGAAGGCCTCGCGTTCCCCGAGGGACCCGTCGCCATGCCCGACGGATCGGTGATCCTGGTCGAGATCAAGGCAGGCCAACTGACCCGGGTCGCGCCCGACGGCACCAAGTCCGTCGTGGCGAACGTCGGCGGCGGGCCCAACGGTTTGGCGATCGGACCCGACGGCGCCATGTACGTCTGCAACAACGGTGGATTCATCTGGACCGAGATCGGTGAGATGAACATTCCGGTCGGTCCGGGCGGCGTGTCGCAACCGCCCGAGTACACGAGCGGTTCGATCCAGCGCGTCGATCTCGCGACCGGCGACGTCACCACCGTGTACACGGCGTGCGGTGAGAACAAGCTCAACGGGCCGAACGACATCGTCTTCGATGCCGACGGGAACATGTGGTTCACCGACCTCGGCAAGACGCGTGAGCGTGAGATCGACCGCGGGTTCATCTACTGGGCCAAGCCCGACGGCTCGGAGATCAAGCAGGTTGCGGCGGGGGACCACGGCTACAACGGCATCGGACTGTCACCTGACGGCAAGACGCTGTTCGCGGTGACCACGTCGAACGGGCACCTCTATTCGTGGGCCGTCGTGGGCCCGGGTGAATTGAGCGGCGGCAATCCGTTGATGGGCGGCGGCAACCTCGTTTACGCCGGTGAGCACGGTGACATGTACGACTCGCTTGCCATCGACGGTGAGGGCAACGTGTGCATCGCAACGCTGTTGAACAAGCCGGGCATTTCGGTGATCAGCCCCACCGGCCAAGTCGTGGATCGGGTGGAGTTTCCCGACCCGATGCCGACCAACATCTGCTTCGGCGGCGACGACCTGCGCACGGCGTGGATCACGTTGTCCGCATTCGGCAAGCTCGCGAAGGTGGACTGGGCTCGTCCGGGCCTGAAGCTCAACTTCTAAGCCGCAGCCCGTACTCTTTACGGGCCATGCCACAGCAGACGTACTGGGTCGAGACGCTCGGCTGCCCGAAGAACGAGGTCGATTCGGCCAAGCTCATCGGCAAGCTCGAGGCGGACGGGTACGCGCCTGCGGGCAGCGCGGCTGACGCCGACGTGGTCGTGGTCAACACGTGCGCGTTCATCGACGCGGCTCGACAGGAATCCGTCGACACGGTCATCCAACTCGGCGAGGCCAAGCGGGGCGACGCCAAGCTGATCGTGACCGGCTGCATGGCGGAGCGGTACGGCAGCGAAATCTCCGACGCCATGCCCGAGGTCGACCAGGTCGCCGGCTTCGGCGTGCCGATTCAGCTCGGCAAGAAGAAGAACGTGCCGGCGTTCGACCTGCTGAACCTGCCGCGACCGAAATCCGATCGCCCGTGGGCCTACGTAAAAGTGGCTGAGGGCTGTGACCGTAACTGTGGCTTCTGCGCTATCCCGTCATTCCGCGGCAAGCAACGCTCGCGCTCGCGCGACTCGATCCTCGAAGAAGTCGAGGCGCTCGACGCGCGCGAGATCGTGCTCGTGGCGCAGGACCTCGCGTCGTACGGCAACGACATCGACGACCGTCGCGCGATCATCCCGCTCGTCGAGGACGTCGCGAAGCGCGTCGACCGCGTCCGTTTGCTCTACCTGTATCCGTCCGACCTCACCGATGGTCTGATCGACGTGATCGGTGCGACGGGCGTCCCGTACTTCGACCTGTCCCTGCAGCACAGTTCGGCGCCGCTGATCAAGCGCATGCGTCGATGGGGCAACAGCGAAAAGTTCCTCGCGCGCATCAACGACATTCGCAAGCGGTTCCCCGACGCGACGATTCGATCGAACTTCATCGTCGGCTACCCGGGTGAGACCGAGGCCGATCACGACAACCTGCTCGGGTTCATGCGTGACGCGGCCTTCGACTGGGTCGGGGTGTTCTCGTACTCCCGTGAAGAAGGCACTTATGCCGACACGCAGGAAGGCCACCTCGATCCCTCGCTCATTGCCGAGCGTCTCGCCGAGGCGAGCGAACTCCAGGACGTGATCACCCGGGCGAAGCGTGCTGCGCTGGTCGGCACCACCCAGGAGGTGCTGATCGATGCTCCCGGCATCGCTCGCAGCCATCGCGAGGCGCCGGAGATCGACGGCATCGTCCGGGTGCCTCAGGGGTTCCCGGTGGGATCGCTGCAGACGGTTACCGTCACCGGCGTGGCGGGCGTGGATCTCGAGGCCGAATGATGGCGAAGACGGAATCGTCGTTCGGTTCTTCGGCGATCGCGACGCCCGCGAACCTCGTCACGATCCTGCGGCTTCTCGTGAGTCCGTTTCTGCTCGTGATGATCGCCTCAGGTGGCGCGTCGTGGCCCGCCGTGGCCTTCTGGGTCCTGCTCGCGTCGACCGACGGCATCGACGGCTACCTCGCTCGTCGTCACGGCACCACGAGTTCCGGCGCCTTCCTCGATCCGCTCGCCGACAAAGTGCTGGTTCTCGGAGCGCTCGCAGCGCTGGTGTCCCGCAACGATCTGTCGGTGCTGCCGTGCGCCCTCATCGGCATCCGTGAGGTCGCCGTGTCGGTGTATCGCTCGATGCTGGCCCAGCGCGGGGTCAGTGTCCCGGCCCGCATGCTGGCCAAGGTGAAGACCGTCGTCACTGAAGTCGCCATCGGCTTCGCGCTCCTGCCGCTCACCACCGATGTGAAGTGGTGGTACCGAAGCCTCATCTGGGTCTCGGTTGCGCTGACTCTCGTGACCGGCGCGCAGTACTTCCTCGAAGGCGGCAAGAAGTCTCGTGAGAGTTGAGGTAGTCGCGGTCGGGACCGAGCTGTTGCTGGGCCAGATCGTCGATACGAACTCCGCGTGGCTCGGCGAGCAACTCGCCGCTGCGGGCATGGATCGTCACTTCTCGACGGCCGTCGGCGACAACCTGCATCGCATCACGATCGCGATGCGAGACGCACTCGCACGCGCCGATGCCGTCATCGTGTGCGGTGGCCTCGGCCCCACGCAGGACGACATCACGCGCGACGCGGCTGCCGCCGTCATGAATGTCAAGCTCGAGCGACACGACGACATCGCCCAGCGCATCGAAGAAATGTTCCGCTCGCGGGGTCGCGAGATGGCGGCGAACAACTTGTTGCAGGCCGACGTGCCCGAAGGCGCAACTGTCATCGAGCAGACCAAGGGCACCGCGCCCGGCCTGATCTGTCCGGTCGGTCACAAGGTGATGTACCTCGTGCCGGGCGTTCCTTACGAGATGCAGGACATGTACGAGCGGGCGATCCTGCCCGACCTGCTGCGTCGCTCGGGTGAGCAGTCGACGATCAAGAGCCGCGTTCTGCGGACGTGGGGCCTGTCGGAGTCGGCGCTGGCGGAGAAGGTCGCTCCGCGATTCGACGCGCACGCCGCCGACGGGGGAGCGGTCACGATCGCGTTCCTGGCCAGCGGTATCGAGGGCATCAAGGTCCGCATCACTGCCAAGGGTGCGGACGCGGCGCAAGCCGACGCGCTGATCGCGGCCGAGGAAGCCGAATTGCGTTCGATCCTGGGCGACATCGTCTTCGGTATCGACGCCGAGACGATGGAACACGCCGTCGGTGAGATGCTCGTCGCGCGTGGCCTGACCCTCGGCCTGGCGGAGTCGCTCACGGGCGGACTGGTCGGAGCTCGGTGCGCGGCCGTGCCGGGTGCGTCGCGCTGGTTCCGCGGTGGCGTCGTGTCGTACATGTCCGAGGTGAAGTTCTCGCTGCTCGGTGTGCCCGAAGGGCCGGTTGTGTCGGCCGAGGCGGCAAAGGCGATGGCGCAGGGTGCGGTCAAGGCCCTCGGCTGCGACGTAGCGCTGTCGGTGACCGGTGTCGCCGGTCCGGACGAACAGGATGGCCAGCCGGTCGGAACGGTGTTCTACGGAGTGTGCATCGATGGCGTCACGGAGGCCGTCGAGGTGAAGCTGCCCGGTGACCGCGAACGCGTGCGTCAGTTCGCCGCCATCTCGCTGATGGACGTGCTGCGCCGCCGCTTGCTGGACGCATAAGCCAACGCTTGCTCTCATTCAGAAGAAATCGACCGAGGGTGCTTGGTCGAACAGCTGTTCGGAATTACACTCGTGTTCGTTGTTACACCCCTTCCGTATGGTGCTCACTTGTCATACGGACACATGAGAGAAAGAGGGGCTCCGGTGGAGCGCGAAAAGGCACTCGAGACGACACTGAGTCAGATCGAAAAGCAGTTCGGTAAGGGCGCGGTCATGCGCATGGGCGACAAGCCGGCGATGACGGTCGAGACGATTCCGACTGGTGCGTTGGCCCTCGACTTGGCGCTGGGTGTGGGCGGTCTGCCCCGTGGCCGCGTCATCGAGATCTACGGCCCTGAGTCATCGGGTAAGTCGACCCTCGCCATGCACGTGGTCGCCGAGGCGCAGCGCAACGGCGGCACGTGCGCCTACATCGACGCCGAGCACGCGATGGACCCGGTCTATGCGGCCAACATCGGCGTCAACACCGACGAGCTGCTGATCTCGCAGCCCGACACCGGTGAACAGGCGCTCGAGATCGCCGACATGCTGATCCGCTCGGGTTCGCTCGACGTGCTGGTAATCGACTCGGTGGCGGCCCTCACGCCCCGTGCGGAAATCGAAGGCGAGATGGGCGACACGCACGTCGGCCTGCAGGCTCGCCTCATGAGCCAGGCGCTGCGCAAGCTCACCGCCAACCTCAACCGTTCCAACACCATCTGCATCTTCATCAACCAGCTGCGAGAGAAGATCGGCGTGATGTTCGGCTCGCCCGAGACGACGCCCGGTGGTCGAGCGCTCAAGTTCTACAGCTCGGTGCGTCTCGACATCCGCCGCATCGAAGCGATCAAGGACGGTGCCGAGGTCGTCGGTAACCGCACCCGCGTCAAGGTCGTCAAGAACAAGGTGGCGCCGCCCTTCCGGCAGGCCGAGTTCGACATCGTCTACGGCAAGGGCATCAGCCGCGAAGGCTCGGTCATCGACATCGGTGTGGAGCACAACATCATCAAGAAGGCCGGTGCTTGGTACACGTACGAAGGCGAACAGCTCGGCCAGGGTCGTGAGAACGCCAAGAACTTCCTGCTCGAGAACCCCGAGCTGATGGTCACCCTCTACGACCGCATCTGCAAGGCGGTCGGTATCGGCGACGTGGAGGACATTGCGCTCGGTGAGGGCGACGGCGACGACGAGCCGATCGAGCTGGCCGAACTCGACTAGTCCTCTCGGCCTCGACTGAGTTCGGAACGGGACTCGCTCAGTACCCTTTGGGTGTCATGAGTGAGTCCCGTTCCTATTTCGTGCGCACCTTCGGGTGTCAGATGAACGAGCACGACAGCGAACGCATCGCGGGCTTGCTCGAAGCGGACGGTCTCGTGGCGGCGGCTTCGGCCGAGGACGCCGACGTCGTCGTGCTCAACACGTGCTGTATCCGTGAGAATGCCGACAACCGTCTCTACGGAACGCTCGGCCATCTCGCGTCGACCAAGCGAGCCAAGCCCGGCATGCAGATCGCAGTCGCCGGCTGCCTGGCGCAGAAGGACCGCGACCTGATCCAGCAGAAGGCGCCATACGTGGACGCAGTCTTCGGTACGCACAACGTCGGTCGTGCCGCTGAGCTGTTGCGCGAGGCGGCCGAGCACGGTCCGATCACCGAGATCCTCGAAGAGTCCGAGGCGTTCCCGTCGGCGTTGCCGGTGAAGCGTGATGTGTCGTACGCCGCGTGGGTCACGATTCAGATCGGCTGTGACAACTCCTGTGCGTTCTGCATCGTGCCGTCGGTGCGCGGCAAGGAGATCAGCCGCCCGATCGACGAACTCGTCGCTGAAGTGGCGGGCCTCGTCGAGCAGGGCGTCACCGAGGTGACACTGCTCGGCCAGAACGTGAACTCCTACGGCCGCGATCTCACGAAGCGGTCGCCGTTGTTCGCGCAGCTGCTGCGCGAAGTCGGCGCGATCGACGGGCTGCAGCGCATTCGCTTCACGTCGCCGCACCCCAAGGACATGCGTCCGGACGTGTTCGAAGCCATGGCCGACACCAAGGCCGTCTGCAACCACCTGCACTTCCCGCTGCAGTCGGGCAGTGATCGCGTCCTGGCGGCGATGCATCGCGGCTACAACGCGGCGCGCTACCTCGAGAAGGTGCGCCTCGCACGGGCGACGATCGAGGACCTCGCGATTACGTCCGACATCATCGTCGGCTTCCCGGGCGAGACCGAGGAGGACTTTCAGGGCACCCTCGCGGTCGCGGCCGAGGTTGGCTACGACAGCTGCTACCCGTTCATCTTCTCGCCGCGCACGGGCACGGAAGCGGCCACGATGACGGACAAGTTCATTGCCGAGGACGTCATCGCCGATCGCTTCGATCGCCTCAAGACTGTCCTCGACGCGAGCGCGCACGCCACGCATGAGGCGCGGGTCGGCCGGGTCGAGTCGATCTTGGTCGAGGGTCCGTCGAAGCGCGACGACTCGCGCTGGTCGGGGCGGACGTCGCAGAACAAGCTCGTGCACTTCGAGAAGATCGAAGGGATTGCGACCGGTGCGTACGCGCAAGCGCGCATCACCCACGGCGGCCGGCATCACTTGCTCGGCGAGATCGTCGCCGTGATCGCAGCACCGAAGCACAAGACCCGCATCCCGGTTGCCGCGCTTTAGCCACGTTGTCGTCCTCGGGCCGACCGGCTCGGGTAAGTCAGCGCTGGCGATGGAATTGGCCGAGCGCGATCCTTCGTTCGAGATCGTCTCGGTTGACGCCATGTGCGTCTACCGCGGCATGGACATCGGCACCGCCAAACCGTCTGCCGCCGACCAGGCGCACGTCCGTCACCATCTGATCGACGTCGTGGATCCGTCCGACGACTACTCGGTCACACGATTCCAAGCGGACTGCGCGGCGGCTGTGCACGACATCGAAAGGAGGGGCAAACGTGCATTGCTCGTGGGTGGCACCGGGCTCTATGTGCGAGCCGCGGTCGACGGGCTGGACGCGCCGCCGCGCTTCCCCGAGGTGGTTGCGCAACTCGAGACGGAGCCGAACACGCTCGCGTTGTACGCACGGCTCCAGGAAATCGATCCGCAGGGCGCCACCAAGATGGAACCCAACAATCGGCGGCGCATCGTTCGGGCCCTCGAGGTGTGCCTCGGCGCCGGTCGACCGTTCTCGAGCTTCGGCCCTGGTCTTGACGCGTACCCGCCGACGCCGTTCCGGCTGATCGGTTTGTGGCCGACTCGGCAGGCCCTCGGGGAGCGGCTAGAAGCGCGGTTTCACCAGATGATGGCGAACGGCTTTCTCGACGAGGTGCGCCAGCTGGCGACACAGCCGATCTCTCGGACGGCGCGCCAGGCGCTCGGCTATCGCCAGTTGCTCGAGCACGTCGAGGGGAATCGTCCGCTGGATGAGTGCGTTGCTGAGGCTGTGCGCATCACAAGGCAATTTGCTCGTCGGCAACGGGTTTGGTTTCGCCGCGACCCACGCGTTTCGTGGTTCGACGCGGATAGTGACGTGGCTGCGCTCGTGCGTGCGCAAAACTGGCGAGCGTGTTGCAGCTGACGAAGCACCAGGGGTGGGGAAACGACTTCCTCGTGCTCGCCGACCCGGAGAAGGGCTCACCCGAACTCGCTCGGCGGGTGTGTGACCGCCGCTTCGGGATCGGCGCCGACGGGCTGCTCCTTCTGGGCAAGGGCACCGAGACCGATCTCACGATGCGGCTGTACAACGCCGACGGCTCGCTCGCGGAGATGAGCGGCAATGGCCTGCGTTGTCTCGTACAAGCTGCGGTACGTCTTGGTTGGGCGAGTGACACGGTCACGGTCGTGACCGACGCCGGCGTGCGAACGGCCTGGGTCGATGGTGACTTCATCCGCGTCGACATGGGCGCGGTCCTCATCGAGGGCAATGACGGCGACGACATGCTGCTCAACGTCGGCAACCCGCACCGCGTCCGTCGTGTACCAGACCCCGATCGTTACGACCTCGACGCGGCCGGCGCCGACCACCTCGACGTGAACCTCGAAGTCATCGCCCCGGGCGCCGGTAGCGACCTGATCAAAATGCGCGTGCACGAGCGAGGTGCGGGCGAGACACTGGCGTGCGGCACCGGTTCGTGCGCGGTCGCCGTCGCTGCTGCCAAATGGGGCCTCGTCACCGGACCGCAGGTGACAGTGCGCCAGCCGGGCGGCGACGCCGCGGTCGACATCACCGATACCGATCACGTTTTGTTGTCCGGTCCGGTGAGCTACATCGGCACCATCGAAGTTCCCGAGTAAGAGGCACCCTGCATGACGCTCATCGACCGAAGTTTTCGCGAAAAGATCGTGTTGGTCGGCGTGGTGTTCGGGAGAGGCGATCAGGCAGAAGTCGAGGCGCACCTCGACGAACTCGCGCTCCTCGTCGACACCGCCGGTGCTGACGTGGAGGCGCGTGTCTTGCAACGCCGCGACGCGCCGGACCCGGCGACGTTCGTCGGCAAGGGCAAGGCCGAGGAGTTGCACGAACTGTCCGAGGTGGTCGATGCCGACACCGTCGTGTTCGATGACGAGCTGAGCCCCGCCCAACAGCGCAACCTCGAGAAGATCTTCGGGCGTACGGCGATCGATCGCACCGACGTGATTCTCGACATCTTCGCCCAGAACGCACGCACCCAGGAAGGCAAGGCGCAGGTCGAACTCGCCCTCTTGCGCCACCGGCTTCCCCGGCTCAAGGGTCGAGGGAAGTCGCTGTCGCAGCAGGGTGGTGCCTCCGGCTTCATCGGCACCAAGGGTCCCGGTGAAACCCAGCTCGAGGTCGACCGCCGCCGTCTCATGCGCCGCATCACTGCGCTCGAACAGGAACTCAAGGCGCTTGGTAAGCGGCGCGACGTGCAGCGCGCCCAGCGACAGCGCTCGCGGCTGCACAACGTCTCGATCGCGGGCTACACCAACGCCGGCAAGTCGACCCTCATCAACGCGTTGACCGACGCCGGCGTGCACGCCGAGAACCGTCTGTTCGCGACCCTCGACGCGCGCACGAAACGGCTGGCGTTGCCCGGCGGCGAAACGATTCTCATCAGCGACACGGTCGGCTTCATCCGCAAGCTTCCCCACCAACTCGTCGAGGCGTTCCGCTCGACGCTCGAGGTAGTGCTCGAGTCCGAACTGATCCTCCACGTCGTCGACGCGTCGGCGCCGAACCCCGAAGGACAGATCTCGACCGTGCACGAGGTGGTCGGCGAGATCGGCGGCGGCGAGATCGAGGAATTCCTCGTCTTCAACAAGGCCGACCTCAATCCGGAAGAAGCCGAACGCCTGGTGCGCGCTCATCCCGGGTCCTGTGCGGTGAGCGCAGTCACCGGTGAGGGCATCGACAACATGCTCGAGATGCTCGGCGAGCGGCTGCGGGCCCACTCGAAGGTCATCGAGCTGGAAATTCCCTTTGCGCGTGGCGATGTGCTCGCCGCGGTCCACCGCGAAGGCGACGTGTTGATGGAGGAGCACGGCGAACGCGGCACGCGCGTGCAGGTCCGTGTCGACCAGGCCGGCGCCGCCCGCTTCGAGAACTGGGTGGTTGGTGACTAAGCGCGAGCCGTTCGTCCCGCCGGTCTATCCCTACGACCGGCTCAACGACGCGAAGGCCGCGGCCGAAGCGTTGCCCGGAGGCATCGTCGATCTGTCCATCGGCACACCCTGCGACCCACCGCCGCAGGTTGTGCTCGACGCGCTGGCCACCAGCAACACCGAGCGCGGGTATCCGCAGTCGATCGGTTCGCCGGCGCTGCGTGACGCGATCGCCGGCTGGATGGATCGTCGTCTCGGCGTCGATGTCGCGACGAACCAGATCGCGGCGTGTGTCGGCACCAAGGAGTTCGTGGGCACGCTGCCGCAGTGGCTCGCGCTGCGCGATCCGTCACGCGACACGATCCTGTATCCGGAACTGGCGTATCCGACCTACGAGATGGGCGCGACGCTTGCGTCGTGTCGCGCCGTTCCGGTGCCGGTGAATGCCGACTTCACGCTTCGACTCGACGCGATTTCCGAGGAGGACGCGGCTCGGGCGCTGTGTCTCTGGGTGAACACTCCCGGAAACCCTGCGGGTCAACTCGACGACCTTGGCGCGGCTGCCGCGTGGGGTCGGGCGCGGAAGGTCCCCGTGTTCTCCGACGAGTGTTACGTCGAGTTCACCTGGGACGGGCCGAAGCGCACAATCCTCCATCACGGCACCGAGGGCGTTGTCGCCGTGCATTCGCTTTCGAAGCGGTCGAACCTCGCGGGCTTGCGGGTCGGGTTCTACGCGGGTGACCCGGAACTCGTGCACTACCTGTCCGAGGTGCGCAAGCACGTCGGCATGATGGTGCCCGGCCCGGCGCAGGCCGCGGGTGCCGCAGCCTTGCGTGACGATGCGCACGTCGACGAGCAGGCCGAGCGTTACCGGCACCGACTCGAGCGCATGGCGCAAATCCTCAAGGCCGTCGACCTCGACGCCACCATGCCGCAGGGTGGCTTCTACCTGTGGGCGGAAGCTCCCGAGGCAGAGAGCTGGGCGCTCGTGGACCGGCTCGCGCGCGAGGGCGGTTGCCTCATCACGCCCGGCGACACGTTCGGCGAAGCGGGGCAGCGCTACGTACGCGTCGCGGTCGTGCAGCCTGATGACCGAATCGAGTTAGTGGCCCAGCGTCTCGGCGTTTAGCGTTGGCCGTCATGGCAGACCTGCAGTCCACGATCGACGAACTCTGGGACATGCGCGACGAGTTGTCGCCGTCGAGCACCGAGGCGCTCGAGTCCGTCACCGAAGCGATCACCCTCCTTGATACGGGAGACGCACGGATCGCCGAGATCGTCGACGACAAGGTCGTCGTGCACGAGTGGCTCAAGCGCGCCGTGCTCATGCTGTTCCGTTTGCGCGGCATGGAGACCATCGAGGCGGGGCCTTTCGAGTTCGCCGACAAGCTGCCGCTCAAGACCAACTACATCGAGTCGGGTGTGCGCGTCGTGCCGGGTGGCTCGGCCCGCTGGGGTAGCTACCTCGAGCCGGGCGTCATCCTCATGCCGAGCTACGTGAACATCGGCGCTCGCGTCGGCAGCGGTACGATGGTCGACACCTGGGCGACGGTCGGCTCGTGCGCCCAGATCGGCAAGAACGTGCACCTGTCCGGCGGCGTCGGCATCGGCGGTGTCCTCGAGCCGCCGCAGGCTGCGCCCGTGATCATCGGCGACGAGTCGATGATCGGCAGCCGGTCGATGATCACGCAGGGCGCGCGCGTGGGCGTCGGCTGTGTCGTCGGTGAGGGCACGATGCTCAACCCGACGATCCCCGTCGTCGACGCGGACACCGGCGAGGAGATCTCGCGCGGTGTGATTCCGGACTGGTCGGTCGCCGTGCAGAGCTGGCGGATGAAGGAATTCAAGGGCGGTACCTTCGGAGCCCCGATCGTGCTGATCGTGAAGCGGCTCACCGAAGGTGAACGCCACGACAAGGCCAAGCTCAACGACATCCTCCGCGACCAGGGCGTGAACGTTTAGTGGATCTGCTGGCGCGCACGGCTGAGCTGATCGACATCCCGTCGGTCAGCCACAACGAAGCGGCGATCACCCAGCACATCGCAACGCTGTTCGACGGCCTCGACGCATTCACCGTCGAGCAAGTCGGTCTCAATCTCGTGGCGCGGACGAACTTCGGTCACCCACAACGCCTGGTGCTGGCCGGCCACACCGACACCGTGCCGGTCAACGGCAACGACACCGCGCGCCTCGAGGGCGACACGCTGTACGGCCTCGGGGCATCCGACATGAAGAGCGGACTCGCGGTCTTCCTCGAACTGGCGCTGGCGGTCGGCAGCGGCGAGATCAGGCCGACGGTCGATCTCACCTTCGTCTTCTACGCGTGCGAGGAAGTAGCCCGCGACCACAACGGCCTGCTCGAGCTCTTCGCGCAGCGGCCCGATTTGACCGAGTGCGGGGCGGCGATTCTCGGGGAACCCACCGACGCCTGGATCGAGGCCGGCTGTCAGGGGGCGTTCTCCGTAGAGCTGACCTTCGTCGGAGAGCGAGCCCACAGTGCGCGTCCCTGGACGGGCGTGAACGCGATTCACCGCGCCGGCGTCGCGATCGATCGGATCCGAGAATGGCCGGGACGTCAGCCGGTCATCGACGGCTGCGAGTACCGCGAAGCAATGCAGGTCGTGCTCGTCACGGGTGGCGTCGCCCGTAACGTGGTGCCCGACCGCTGCACGATCACGGTCAACCATCGCTTCGCACCCGACCACGATCTCGAAGCGGCGCGCCGCTCGGTGCGGGACGTGATCGGGGATGCCTTCGACTCCTCGGCCGGAGACGATTGGAACGAGATCGATGTGTCGATGGGCGCGCTTCCGTCGCTCACGCACCCGCTGCTGGCGTCGCTGGTTGCGCGCAGCGGCCGTGAACCCCGCGCCAAGCTGGGCTGGACCGACGTGGCGTTCTTCGCCGAGCAGGGGATCCCGGCGGCCAACTTCGGGCCCGGTGACCCGCTTTTGGCCCATACCCAGGGCGAATACGTCACCAAAGCGCAGCTGGACGCAGCCTGGGCAACGATCGTGGGAGTCGTCACGACCGCTTCGTGACAGGGATTTGGGGGCCTCCCGTGCCACGATAGGGACCCCATGCTGCACTTCTCCCGTCGTTCGACGCGGCTTGTGGGGGCAACCGCGCTGCTCATCGTGATGATCTCCGGCTTCGCGCCCGTCCGGGCCGCCGACGATCCCTACGCGAACTTGCAGTGGAACATGACCCAGATTCATGCGCTGAGCGCGCAGTCGGTGTCGACGGGCTCGGGCGTGAAGATCGGCATCATCGACTCGGGCGTCAACCGCAACCATCCGGATCTCGCGGGCCGCGTCGTGGCGAGCGCCACATGCGTCGGCACGTCGGGCTCGGCGTCGCAATGCCAGTCCGGCGCCCAGTACGGCGACGACATCGACGGGCATGGCACCCACGTCGCGGGGATCATGTCGGCGAACACCGGCAACGGTCGGGGTGTTATGGGTGTCGCGCCCGGGGCGTCGCTGGTCGAGGCGCGCGTGTTCTCGATGGGCTCCGACGGCGAACCGACGGCGACGCTCGACGACGTCAAGGCGGGGATCGCCTGGGTGCTGAGCCAGGGCGTGCAGGTCGTGAATCTCAGCATCGGCGCCGAGGACACGGGCTTCGACGTGTGTTCGGTGTTCTCGAGTTGCCAGAGCCCGCTGAAGGGCGCCGTCGAAGACATCTGGAAGGCGGGCGCGCTTCCTGTCATCGCGGCGGGCAACAGCCAGGTCTATTCGTCCAAGGGTTACGGCGATCTCGACGCGATCGTCGTCGGGGCGGTGGGGCCCAGCGACACCGTCGCGTCGTACTCGACGCCGATCGGCAATGCGAAGTGGGGCATGGTCGCTCCCGGCGGCGATCCGCAGAACAACTCCGATGTCGACCGCATGATCTTGTCGACCTACAAGGGCTCGCTGTGCAAGCCGTCCGACGGGGAGGACTGCTACGCCTATCTGGCGGGGACGTCGATGGCGGCACCACACGTCAGCGCCGTCGCGGCGATGCTGTTCTCACGAGGCGTGCCGCGCCAAGCCGTGGTGGACACGCTGCTTTCGACGACGGATCCCGTCGAATGCGGCTCGAACTGCGCCGGACGACTGAACGCAGCGAAGGCGCTCGGCGTCACCACGACGGACAACTCCGTCATCGCCGGAGAGAACTTTCCGAAGACGAACAACACGACGCCGCCAAGCAACGGCACCAAGAACAGCAGCAAGACGACAAACGTTCCGGCTGCGACGACTTCGACGCTCGTGGGCAACTTCGGCTTCGACGCAGGCACGGGAGGACGTCGTCGAACGACAACCACCCTTGCGCCGCAAGCGGCAATCGTGCTGAATCAGGCGTCGAACGGCGACGGGGTGCCGCCGCTCGTGCTGGTGGTCGGATTTGGCTCGCTCGCCGGAGCGGCGCTGATGCTCAGCTACAGCCTGCGCAAAACGCTGACGACCTTGCCGTAGACGACGACTTGGTCGGCGCTGAACTCCATCGGAGAGAGGCGCTCGTTGGCCGGCTCGAGCACGATGGTGGTGCCCTTCTTGCGGTACGTCTTGACCGTTGCCTCGCCGCCGGGAATGCCGGCCACCACGATGTCGCCGTTGCGCACCTCGGGGATGTTGCGGACCACGACGTAGTCGCCGTCGAGGATTGCCGCATCGATCATCGAGTCACCCCGAACTCGGAGCACGAATGCTGCGTCGGTTCCCGTGAAGTCCTCGGGTAGCGGCAGAAGTTCTTCGACGCGCTCGTCCGCCAGCACGCCGGTGCCGGCCGCGACATCGCCTACCAGGGGGACGTGGCGGACGCGGGCCTTGTCGACCTGCGAGCCCGAGTTCACGTCGAAGCGCACCTCGATGGCGCGCGGCTTGGTGGGATCGCGGCGGAGGAAACCCTGTTTTTGCAGCGTCGAGAGGTGCGCATGGACCGAGCTCGACGACGTCAACCCGACCGCCTCGCCGATCTCGCGGACCGACGGGGGATAGCCGCGATCACGCAACGACGCCTCGATCACTTCGAGAATCTCCCGGCGCTTCCCGGTGAGTGATTGGTCGCTGCTGGGTGTCATAGAAGGGTTCTCCTGTGGCGAACGTGTGTTCTGGGAACCGTAACGACGCAGGTATGTCATTGCAAACATCCGTTCGATTCTTTGCTTGACAACGAACGGGTGTTCGGTATCGTTCGAACAGTCGTTCGGGTGTTACACCCCTTCTGTACAACACACACCAGTCAGCCAAACGGGCTCCTGGAAAGGACTTTTCGAGATGCAAGCGATCCACCCCGGTCAGATGACCATGCGAGTGCCGACGAAGCCTCACTCCCTTCGCCGTCCCTCCAAGGCCGTCTACCGGCGCCGGCGCCTCGTCGCGATGTTCTTCATCGTTGCCCTTTCCTTCCTCGCTTGGTCGGGCTTGCGCCAGCTTGCCGACACGTCTGGCGGTGCACCCCTCAGCACCGCCGGACGTTCGGTCGGCACGCCGCAGCTGGTGGCGCGTGCCCATGCCGTCGTGCAGCCAGGCGACACGCTCTGGTCCATCGCTCGTCGCGTCCAGCCCACCGGCGACGTGCGTCCGTTGGTGTCGGCTCTGATCGACCAGTACGGCGGCCATCCGCTGTACGTCGGGGAAACGATCGAAATTCCGTAGAAAGCGGGCAGTAGCCTTGGGCACATGAAGTGCCCGCTGTGTGGAGTCGATGACGACAAGGTCATCGATTCACGCGGCGCTGAGGACGGCGGCGCCATTCGTCGCCGCCGTGAATGCCTTGCCTGCGGACGCCGGTTCACGACCTTCGAGCGCGTCGAAGAAGTGCCGCTCGTGGTGGTGAAGCGCTCCGGCGCCGTTGTCCCGTTCGAGCGGGCGCGCATCATCGAGGGCATCCGGGCGGCGTCGAAGAACCGCCCGGTTTCCGAGGAAGAGATGGAAGCCCTCGCGTTCGAGGTCGAGGAGCAGTCGCGTCTCGTCAGCGGCGACCTCTCGACCGAATCTGTCGGTCTGGCGGTGCTCGAGGGCCTGCGCCAGCTCGACGAAGTTGCGTACGTACGTTTCGCCAGCGTCTACAAAGGGTTTGACGATGCTGGTGACTTCGCGCGTGAAGTGCGAAATCTCACCAAGGAGAGCGAGCCGAAGGCGCCCCGACGCGTCGGCGAGGCATAGGCCAAGGAGAACAGCGTGAAACTTGGGGTACTCACCGGCGGAGGGGACTGCCCAGGGCTCAACGCAGTGATTCGAGCCATCGTGCGAAAGGGCGAGAAGCAGTTCGGCGACGAGATCGTCGGCTTTCTTGACGGGTGGCGAGGGCTGGTCGACGACAAGTCGATGCCACTCGACGTTCACGCCTGTCGCGGCATTCTTCCCAAGGGCGGCACGATCATCGGATCGAGCCGCACCAACCCGACTGCGATCGACGGCGGCACCGAGGCGTGTCAGGAAACGCTGAAGCGCCACGGCATCGATGCGCTCATCGCAATCGGTGGTGAGGACACGCTCGGCATGGCGCATCGCCTCACTGAGGCGGGCTCGCCGGTCGTGGGCGTTCCGAAGACGATCGACAACGACCTCAACGCAACCGAGTTCACCTTCGGCTTCCAGACCGCCGTGCAGATCGCGACCGACGCGATCGACCGGCTGCACACCACCGCCGAGTCGCATCACCGCGTCCTTGTCTGCGAAGTGATGGGGCGCCACGCCGGATGGATTGCGGCCTACGCCGGCATCGCCGGAGGTGCGGCCGCGGTGCTCGTTCCCGAGCGTCCGTTCGATCTCGAGGCCCTGTCGGCTTCGCTCATCGCGCGCCACGAGTTGGGGAACTACGCCTCGGTGGTCGTTGTCGCCGAGGGGGCGTCACCCAAGGAAGGCCAGCTCGAACTGGCCGACGGCGAACTCGACGCATTCGGCCACGTTCGGCTCGGCGGCATCGGCGACGTGCTCGCGAAGGAGATCGAGAAGCGCACTGGCTTCGAGACCCGAGCCACCGTGCTCGGCCACATCCAGCGCGGTGGTACGCCCTCGGCGTTCGACCGCGTCCTCGCCACCCGCTTCGGCGTCGCCGCCGTGGAGGCCGTGCACGACGGCGACTTCGGCAAGATGGTGGCGTTGCAGAACGGCCAGATCGTCCGCGTCCCGTTGCTCGAGGCCGTCGGCGAACTGAAACTCGTCGACCCGACCCTGCTCGAGATCGCCGATCTGTTCAGCGCGTGATGATCGACAGCAATTCGTCGGTGATCGACGGGTGGGCAACCCAGACGAGGTCGCCCACGAAGTCGCCCCGCAAACCGACCTCGCGCGCGATCAACATGCCGGCGGCACGGTCCCAGGGTGCGGTGCCCCGCTCGTAGTACGCGTCGAGGCGTCCGCACGCCGCCCAGCACAGATCGAGCGCGGCCGATCCGCCCCGGCGAATGTCGCGGGCGACCGGTAACAGTCGGGCGAGCACTTCGGCCTGCTCGACCCGCCGGGCAGGCGAGTACGAAAACCCGGTGCCGATGAGGGCGCGACCGAAGTCGGCGGGGCCCTCGCTCAACGAGATGGGTGCTTCACCCAAGAAGGCACCGGCGTCGCGGGCGGCGCTGAACACCTCGCCACGCACCACGTCGGCGACGGCTCCTGCGATGGATTCGTCGGTATCGGCGTCGACGACCGCAATCGACACGGCGAAGGCGGGATAGCCGTAGACGAAGTTCGTGGTGCCGTCGATGGGATCGATCACCCACTTCAGCCCCGAGCGGCTCGGGCTGCCAGTGCCTTCTTCGGCCATCACCCCGTCGTCCGGGCGACGGGCGGTGATCGCCTCGACGATGCGAGCTTCGCTCGCCTTGTCGACGGCCGTCACCATGTCGGTCGGCGTGGACTTCGTGTCGGCGCTGTGGCTCCAGTCGGTCTGGGCGCGCTCGTAGGCGACGAACTGCGCGGCGTCGATCGCGATGTCGATGGCGATGTGACGAAGTTCGCTTGGATTTGGGGCGGGCATGGTGCGATTACCGTACGCGTCCATGTCCGACGGCCTGGTTGACCTTCGTTCCGACACCGTCACCCAGCCGACGCCCGCCATGCGCCGGGCGATGGCCGACGCAGTCGTGGGCGACGACGTGTACGGCGAGGACCCGACCGTCAACCACCTGCAGGAGCTCTACGCGTCTCGTGTGGGCAAGCCGGCGGCGTTGTTCGTGCCGACGGGCACGATGGCGAACCAGATTGCCTTGCGCCTCTTGGCCGCGCCCGGGTCGGGGGTCATCGCCGGTGCCCGTCAGCACATGGTCATCTACGAGGGGGGTGCCGCGGGTCTCAACAGCGCAACGCAGTTCCTCATGGTCGACGACGCCAAGGGCGCACTGTCGCCCGAGGACGTGCAGCACCATCGAGCCTCGGCGTATCACCACTACATCGCGCCGAGCTTGGTGTGCGTCGAGAACACCCATCTGCCGGCCGGCGGACGGCCGTGGACGCTCGACGAGCTTCGAGCGGTCAACAACGCGGCGGGGCCACTGCCGATCCACATGGACGGGGCGCGTTTGTTCAACGCCAGCGTCGCAACCGGTATCCCGGTGGCCGACTACGCATCGCAAGTCACCACGGTGATGTCGTGCCTCTCGAAGGGCCTGGCGGCGCCGGTCGGCTCGCTGCTCGCCGGCCCCGCCGACGTGATCGCGCAGGCGCGCACCGAGCGCCAGCGACTCGGCGGGGGCATGCGCCAAGCGGGTGTGCTCGCGGCCGCCGGGATCGTGGCGCTCGAACACATGGTGGAACGACTTGCCGACGACCACATGCGCGCGCAACGCCTCGCGCAAGCGGTGGCCGAGCGTTGGCCTGACTCGCTCGATCCGTCGACGGTGCAGACCAACATCGTGAACTTTGCCCACTCGGACACGGACACGTTGCTGAAGCAGTTGGAGGAACACGGCGTGCGGGCCGGCACGATTGCGCCCCACGTCGCTCGGTTTGTGACCCACGCGAATGTCGACGACGACGACGTGGACCGCGCCATCACGGCGATCCGGGCCGCCGACTAGTCGCGGTCAGGCCCCGACGGCTCGTACGTCTCGGTGAGGTCGTTCCGGCCGCGCAGCGCAACGGCGCCGACGTGTTCCCAGTGTTGGGACTCGACGGGCAGCGCGGCGTGCACGGACTTCGACGACGCCAGCACGCGGCTCGAGGTGCCTTTGGCCAAGTCGGTGAGGCGTGATGCCTCGTTGGCGGCGTCGCCGATGACCGTGTACTCGAAGCGTTGACGCGCCCCGATGTTGCCGGCGACGACGGTGCCGGTCGATACGCCGATGCCGCCCTGGATCTCGGGGTACTTCGCGCCGAGCACTCGTAGCCCGGCGGCCAGCTCGCGGGCGGCCTTCAAGACGTTGGTCGGATGAAGCGGATCGTGCTCGAGGGCGCCGAAAACGCACAGCGCGCCGTCGCCGTCGAAGCGGCTGACCGTGCCGTGATTGTTTTCGATGATGGTGACGATCACGCCGAAGAACGCGTTCAACAACTCGACGACTTCCGGGGCGGGCCGGCTCAGCGACAGGCCCGTCGACCCGATCAGGTCGACGAACAACACGCTGCACTCCCGTAGCTCGCCGCCGAGCTGCACGCCGTCTTCCAGCGCCTTCTTGGCGACGTCGACGCCGACGTGGCGGCCGAACAGGTCGGCCACCCGCTCGCGCTCGCGCAGTCCTTCGAGCATGCGGTTGTAGCCCGCTTCGAGGGCGCCCAGTTCGCCGCCGTCGTCGATCGGGATCGTCGCGTCCAGGTCGCCCGAGGTGATGCGCTCGAGGCCGTCGCGGACCTCGTCGAGGGGATCGGTCAGCGACCGCGCCGAGATCGCTGTCACGAGCAGGCCAACGACGAGGCCGATGATCGCAAGCACCACGATCGGGGCGACGATCTCGCCCCGTGACGCGTCGTCGCGGCCATACGGGGCGAGGATGATGCCGACGAAGGGCACGCCCGAGCCGAGCATCCACATCAACAAGAGCCGCTGACGGATTTGGATGCCGTGGCGCTCGGGCAGGATGCCGTCGCTGAGTGCGGCCGCGAAGGCCGGTCGGTGCATGCGCTCGACGAGCAGGAAGCAGAAGGCGGAAGTGGTCAGCCCGCCCAGGACGGCACCGAGCGCGATACGCGCACAGTCGAACGCGCCCACTCCCTGCGTCACACCGAAGGCGGTGAAGACGACGGCGGCGCCCACCCAAGCTCGGAACGAGAACCGCGTTTGTCGATACGGCTGGTCGAGGACGGCGACCTTCTCCTCGGGCGTCGGATCGCGATCGGCCTCGATCCACTGTTCCACCTCGCGGGCGGAACGCAGCCCGGCGAAGATCACGATCGGCGTCACGAAGATCGCGTACGCAATGAGGATGTAGAGGTAATCGATCGACGGAACCTCTTGGCGGCCACCGATCGGGATGACGTAGGAAACGTACGAGAAGGTGACCGCTGCGCCGACGATGTTGGAGCCGGCGAGGCGGACGGCGGTCTGGACCGCGATCGTGCGGTACATCGCGGCCAGCCGCGAACCCGCAGAAGTTTCAGGCTCGACGAGCAGAGCCGCTAGTCCTCGAGCTCCAACTGCCCGCGCCACTCGGCCATGGCCCGCAATCCCAACACGGCCACAACGGCCACCCCGATCGCAAATGAGACACCGCCGACAAAGATCCCAATCGCCTCGGGAAGGGCACTTGCCCCGTCATACTCAAGACTGGCCAGCGACCAGCCGATAAGTGATCCACAGAGTCCGGCAGTAACGATCGCGGCGAACGCCACGGCACGTGCCCGGGTTGACGGGAGCGCAGATGGCCTTCGCGGCAGACTTTCCACAGGTCGATCGTAGTGAAGGGTCCTCCCGCGTCCTGGTAGTGATCCCGACCTACAACGAGATCGACAACATCGTCCCAATTCTGGAGCGGCTGCGCGACGCCAACCCGTCGGTCGACATCCTGGTTGTCGACGACGGCAGCCCGGACGGGACGGCGGACCGGGTGCGCTGGGTCATGCCCCGCATCAGTGGCCTGCATCTCATGGAGCGGACCGAGAAGAACGGCCTGGGTGCTGCCTATCGGGCCGGATTCGCGTGGGGGCTCGACCACGACTACGAGGTCCTCGTGGAGATGGACGCCGACGGCAGCCATCGTCCCGAAGACCTGCCGAAGCTCCTTGGCGCGATAGGCAACGGCGCCGATCTCGCCATCGGCTCCCGGTACGTCCCCGGCGGTGAGATCCCCAACTGGAAGCTCTCGCGCAAGGCGCTGTCCCGCGGCGGCAACGAATACGCGTCGCGAATGCTCCATCTCGGCGTGCACGATGCGACGGCCGGGTTCCGGGCGTACCGGAACACGCTGCTTCGTCGTATCGACTTCCTCAACCTTCGCGCCGCCGGTTACGGCTTCCAGATCGAGGGAGCGTGGAAATCGGCTCGGGCGGGCGCGACCATCGTCGAGGTCCCGATCCGGTTCGAAGACCGTCTGGCGGGCGAGTCGAAGATGTCCAAGAACATCGTCCTAGAGGCGCTCAAGCTGGTGACCAAGTGGGGTCTCGGCGAACGCGCTCACAACGCGCGCGAGCGCGTCGCTCGGGTCTTCCACCGGCCAAACTGGAGCGGTGCGAGCCTGGCAGGTAGCAAGCGCGGTCATTGAGCTCGACGGGCAGATCCTGCTCGTCGAAAACAAGCGGGCCGACGGACGCGTCGACTGGTCGATGCCTGGTGGGGTGATCGAACCGGACGAAGACCCGATGCTCGGCCTGCAGCGCGAGGTGCTCGAGGAGACCGGCCTCGTCGTGGAGCTGTGGGGCCCGCGCTTGTGGACCACGAAGGCACTGAGCAACTCGATGGGCTTCGACCTGATTGCCCACACCTACATCGCTCACGCGGTGGGCGGCGACATCGCCATCGACGATCCGGACGGCATTGTCACAGCCGCCCGGTACTTTTCCCTGGATGAAGCAACCGAAGCGCTCGCGGCGACGTGGATACCGACGCGAGAACCGCTTTTGGGTTGGCTCGGTGAGCGGTGGGTGGAACCGCGACACTTTTCCTATTCGGTTGAGGGCAACCGCAGTGATGGGTTGATAGTGGAGCTGCTCTCGACCCAGTGACGCCTTGGCCCAAGGTGATCCTCCACCTCGACATGGACTGCTTCTACGCAGCCGTCGAGGTGCTCGACAACCCGTCGTTGCGCGGCAAGCCGGTGATCGTCGGCGGCACCGGCAACCGCGGTGTCGTCGCGGCCGCGAGTTACGAAGCCCGTGTCTATGGCATCCGGTCCGCCACGCCGATGGTGCGAGCTCGGCGTCTGTGCCCTCGCGCTGTCGTGTTACCCGGCCGGTTCGATCGTTACGAGGAGATCAGTCGCCAACTGCGCGCGTTGATGCTCGACGTCACCCCGTTGGTCGAGCCGGTGTCGCTCGACGAGGCGTTTCTCGACGTGACCGGCGCAACGCGACGCACCGACACGCCCGAACAGGTGGCGGTCGCGCTACGCCAAAAAGTGCGAGATGAACTCAATCTGAATTGCTGCATCGGCGTCGCCACCTCGAAACTGCTGGCGAAGCTCGGCTCGGTCGCGGCGAAACCCAAGGCGATGCCCACCGGTGAGATCAGGCCCGGGCCGGGGGTGTGCGTGATCCGTCCCGGTACCGAAACCGATTTCCTGCACCCGCTTCCGATC
The DNA here is from genome assembly GCA_048498715.1 of Actinomycetota bacterium. Classification (GTDB taxonomy): domain Bacteria; phylum Actinomycetota; class Acidimicrobiia; order Acidimicrobiales; family JACCXE01; genus JACCXE01. The sequence continues at coordinate 165,743 of JBEHXL010000003.1, forward strand.
CGGGCGCTGTGGGGGATCGGGGAGCAGACCGAGAAGAAGATGAAACAGCTGGGAGTGCTCACGGTCGGCCAGTTGGCCGCGTTGCCCGTCGAGGCGCTGGAGCGCTCGTTCGGCCCCCGAATGGGTGTGCACTTGCATCAGCTGGCCACGGGCACCGACGACCGGGTCGTCGTGCCGGAGGCCCCGGCCAAGTCGATCAGCCACGAGGAGACCTACGCCCACGACATCACGGAGCGTGGCCGTCTCCATCGCGAAGTGGTTCGTCAGGCCGACGCGGTGGCCGCCCGGATGGTGCACGCCGGCATGGTCGCCCGCACGGTCGTGTTGAAGGTCCGCTACGGCGATTTCACCTCGATCACCCGCAACAAGACACCCGGTGGCTATATCGGCGACGGGGTGACCGTAGCCAAGGTGGCGAACGAACTCCTCGACGCAGTCGACCTGCGCGAAGGGGTGCGGTTGTTGGGCGTCGGAGTGATGAATCTCAGCGAGCGCCAACCCGAACAGCTCGACATGCTGAGCGAGCTGGACGACAAGACCGGAGCCGCCGTCGCCGCAATCAGGCAGAAATTCGGCGACAACGCGGTCGCTCCGGCGAGTTTGGTGTCCAAGGACGGGATTAAGCGGCGCCGACTTGGCCAACAACAATGGGGACCCGACGGCGACGCCAACTGAAAGGCGCGTTGTCAAGAAAACGACTATCTGCGAAACTGAGTGGCAGTGCCTCTGTCAGAAGAAGAGCAACGGATTCTCCACGAGATCGAGCGGAGCTTTTACGCGGGCAATCAGGCCCCCGGTAGCTCCGGTACGCAGCACTCCGCCGACGTGCGCCGAGTGCGCCTGGCGGCCGTCGGCTTTGCCGTTTCGCTGGTGCTGCTCCTCGTCGGCTTTGCGGCGAACTTCGCCTTCGGTGCCGTGATGTTCCTGGTGATGGTGGCCACCGGCGCCACGCTGGTCGACGGCCTGCGTCGCGTCAGCGGTGATCGCCTGCGGTCGTCGGCCGGTCGGCTCGGTTCGATCGTGGCGGATCCGAGTCGTCGGCTCCGCGGCCGCCGCTTCCGCAACGACGACTCCGACGACGAGTAGTCCCGCTACCGCCGCAGCAACTCGGGCGGCTACCGCCGCAGCAACTCGGGCGGCTACCGCCGCAGCGATTCGGGCGGCTACCGCCGCAGCCGGCGGGGATTGATCAGGTAGAGCCAGCGCTTCAGGCGCGGCTGGGTGCCGAACGCGAGTCGGCGGATCTCGAGAGCGTCCGCTCTGGCGGTGGCTGCGTCGGTCTCGTCGAGACGCGGCGGCGCGTAGGCGGCGATGTCCACCGTGACGGCGAGTCGTTCCAGGGTGGCGACCGCGCCGCCCAGGGTTTCATCGACGGCCGCAACGCGTTGGGCTGGGGTGTCCGACGGACGTATGCGGGCGCCGGCAAACCGCAGCGCTTCGTTGGTGTCGCTCCAGGCCACGAGGACTCGCTCGGCCGCGTCGGCCGCGCTCGTCCAGCGCCGGTTGCGCCGCCGCAGCGCCAGCAGCGGCACGATGGCGATGGCCGCCGCGATGAGCAGCATCACGCCGACCACGATCGCGACGATCTTCAGCCACGAACGTCCGCTGGGATCGGTTGCGGCGGGCGGCCGAGTTGCGGCCGTCGTGGTCGTGGTGCCGCCGCCCTGGTCGTTGCTCGGCGTCGTGACCTGGGTGGTCGGCACTGCGGTGCTCGGCGACGATGGGCGCGCCGTATCGGCTTGGGATTCCACCGCGCCGGTGTAGCCCTCGGCGCCCGGCATGCCGCGTCCCGGCGTGGGTTCGAAGGCAACCCAGCCGGCGCTGCCGAGAAACACCTCGGGCCACGCGTGAGCATGGAGTTCGCGCACGGTGTAGTTACCCGCGCCGTCCGTGTCTCCGGGGGTGAAGCCGACGGCCACACGGGTCGGTAGCCCGGCGAGGCGAGCGAGGATCGCGAACGTGCCGGCGAACTGTTCGCAGTAGCCGCGGCGCGTCTCGAACAGGAAGTGCACGACGTCGTCGGTGCTGTGACCGGGTTCGACGTTGAGGTCGTAGCGGAACGACCCGCTCCGGAAGAAGTTCTGGATGGCGAGGGCTTTGTCGTACGCAGAGTTCTTGCCTCCCGCCAACTGCGCGGCGAGGGCGCTGACGCGCGGGTCGACCGGTGGCAGTGCAGTCTCGTCTCCACTCACGCCGACGGGCCGCGCCGCCCGGAGTTGCGCCGGTGTGAACTCCTGGATCGCCGAGGTGACGCGGTACTGCAGACCATTACTGGTCTCGTTGGCGGTGATGAACGCGTCGGCGTTGTCGTCGTAGCTGATGTCCTCGACGGAGGGTGTCGTCTCGGGCCGATACGCGGCCGGGAGCCAGATCGATTGCAGATCGGCGATGGAGAACTGCTGGGTGACCTTGTTGCCGGCGCGGCCCTTCAGTCCCTTGGACGACTTCACGTCGCCGTAGTCGCCCTTCGAGGACCAGATGCGGCCGTTGAAGTCGTCGAGCGAGGTGAGGCGCCAATACGCACGCGTCGGAGACGAGACGGTGAAGGCCACGACGTTGGTGCGATTCACGAGGCGAGTCCGAATGTCGACGAGTGGGCTGACGGTCGTGCGGGCGTTGCTCTCGCCCTTGTTCCGCCACGCAACGGCGGGCGGGTCCTTGGTGAAAGGCACGGCGAGTCCAAGCGTCGTGCCGACGAGCGCGAGCGCAGTAACACCCACACCGGCTCGCGACAAGGCGCGCCGGCCGCGCTCGGCCGTGCCGTTGAACCATGGCCGAGTCGTGGCGATAACGGTTGCGTTGTGAGTGACGAACCAGGTCACGAGCGCGGCGGCAAAGGCAAAGGTGGAGATCGCGCGGTGCTCGGTCGTGCCGAGTACGGCGGCGAAGACGAACAGGATGAACGCCGGAATTGTCGCTTCGATCGTGGCCTTGATGCGAAAGGCTCCCCAGTCGGCCAAGCCCGCCAGCACGACGACGGCGCCGACACACGCCATCGTGAACCCATCGGTGGGTTTCGTCGGCGCGACCGCGACATTGAACTGTGCCCGCGCGGCGCGTAGGCCGTCGTTGAGCGCGTGAAACGACTTGCCGGTGGGAATCAGCAGGAGCGTCGTGCTCGGGATGACGAGCCACACCATCAGGAAGAGCGCCGCGACGCCGAGGGCGGCCATCGTCATCGGGCCCGAGAAGGCTCGGTCACGGCAGGCGAACGCAAGGGCGTGGCCGATGAGAACGGCGATCAGGATCGGAACGAGCGGACCTGGCGTCGAGAACAGCCGACCCAGGCATGCCGCCGCGACGAGGTCGAGCAGGACGAGTGCGCCCAGAGTGGGTGCCTGAGCCTGCAGGCGTTCGATCACGACGACACCGGCGTGACCTTCTTGCGGGCGCCGCTCGTCGGCCGCTTGGCCCACTCGGTGGCAAAGCGGCGGGACCCGACGGGCACGCTCACCACTTGGCTCCGGCGGCGCGAGGCAGCCGGAATCGTTTCGTCGCCGAAGGTGAACACCACGCCGACCGCGTGGGGGTCGCGTGCGATGAACGGGCCGACTTCCTTCGCCGCCGCGGCGGTCGTGATGACGCAGGGTCCTTCGCGGGCAGCGCTCGCAGCCGTCGCGCGTCCCGTCGCCCGGCTCAAAGCGGCGAGGCCCGCCTTGTCCGAGTCCGCCTGGGGGTTGGCCAGCGCGAGCACTTCGAGGAGATGGTCGAGGTGCGTCCGGCCGGCGCCGAAACCCGAGTCGTACGGGCCGGTGGTCACAAGACGGATCAAGCCGTTGCGGGCGCCGCCGGCGACGAGAACCGATGCCGCCGCGGAGAGGGCATCCTCGAACGACGTGCCGTCGTGCACCGATGCGCGCAGGTCCAGCACCACCGTGGTGCGGCCGCGCCACGGTGTCTCCTCGTGACGGATCATGAGGCGACCGGTGCGGGCGACGGACGGCCAGTGGATGCGGCGCATGTCGTCGCCCTGCTCGTACTCGACCAGCGCGAAGAAGTCCCCGCCCGACGCGCCGACGCGACGCGGGCCGTGTACCTCGGCCAACGGGTCGGACACGCCGACGCCGTCGAGCGAGGTCACGGCGTCGACGCGGGGATACACGGTGAGTTGTTTGCCGGGCGCGACCTCGGTGCGGCGCGACACGAGGCCGAAGATGTCGGAACGTTCCAGTACCAGCGGACCCAGGGTGAAGACGCCGCGACGCTCGGTGGGAAGTCGGAACGCGGCCTCGGCACCAGCGCCGGGTGCCAGCGGTGCGAGCGAGAACCGCGCGTAGCGCTGGCCGAGGCTGAACGTCGTGCTCACCGCGAGCAACGGCGACGGCTTGGTACCGCGATTCACGGCGCGAATCTCGACCCGCCACGGGCTATCCACGTGTACCCGGTTCGGGGTGATCGTGCGTGTCACGACGATGTTGTCGCCGCGATTGCGCGTCATGAGGAACGCGGCGGCGACGAGCGCAAGTCCACCGCCCGCGAGCCCGTAGAACTCGCCGAGGCCGATCGTGCGACCGGCGATCGCGATGGCGATGCTGGCGGCGATCACGGCGAGGCCGCGTCGCGTGACCACGTCGTCAGGCCTTGCTGGAGGGAACCGGGATCCGGGCGAGCAGATCCTCGAGCACGGCGTCGCTGCCGATGCCGTCGAACTCCGCCTCCGGTGTCGGCACCAGGCGGTGACCGAGCACCGGCAGCGCGACGGCCTTCACATCGTCAGCGTTCGCGTAGTCGCGCCCGTGTGCGGCCGCCCAGGCGCGCGCAGTGCGTTGCAAGGCCAGCGCCGCGCGCGGCGACACGCCAAGCGTCAGGCTCGGGTGACGACGGGTCGCATCGGCGAGGTCCACGATGTAGGCGCGCAGCTGGGGCGCAACATGCACGGCCTTTGCGCCGTCGACGAGCGCTGCGACGTCATGAATCGATGCGACCGCACGAAGGTGTGTCACCGGGTTGTCGTTCGCGTGCTCGTCGAGCATCGCGATTTCGGCGCGCTTGGCCGGATACCCCATCGGGATGCGCATGAGGAAGCGGTCGAGTTGGCTGTCGGGCAGGGGATAGGTCCCTTCGTGCTCGACCGGGTTCTGCGTTGCGATGACCATGAAGGGATCGGGCAGCGAGTACGTCGTCGAGTCGACGGTCACCTGACGCTCTTCCATCGCTTCGAGCAGCGCCGCCTGCGTCTTGGGCGAGGCACGGTTGATCTCGTCGGCCAACACGATGTTGGCGAACACGCCGCCCGGACGGAACTCGAACTGGTTGCCGCTGCGGGAGAAGACCGTTACGCCGGTCACATCGGACGGCAGCAGGTCGGGCGTGAACTGAATGCGGTTCCATTCGCACGCGAACGACGCCGCCATTGCCTTGGCCAGCGTCGTCTTGCCGACGCCGGGCACGTCCTCGATCAGCAGGTGGCCCTCGGCGGCAAGACACACCAGGGACAAGCGGATCGCATCGGCCTTGCCCACGAGGGCGTGTGCGACGTTCTCGGACACCGCCTCAAAGACCGCCTGAAATGCGTCGGATCCGCCTGCTCGTCTACGCACTGCCATAGGCAGCAGAGGTTAGGCGTCACGCGCCCCTACTTTTACGGCGTGCACACCGTCATCGCGATCGACATCGGTGGAACCAAAATGGAAGTCGGGGTAATTGGTGCCGACGGACAGATCCGAGTACGCGAGCGCGCCGCCACCGACGTGAACGATCCATGGAAGACGTTGTCGATGCTGCTGGATCGCATCGACACGGCCGGCGCGGTCGCAGTGGGCGTAGGGACGGGCGGTCCGATGACGCCGGGCGGTGAGACGGTGTCGCCGCTCAACATTCCCGGCTGGTACGAGTTCCCGTTGCGGGCTCGGCTGCGGGAACGTACGGACCTCGAGGTGTTCATCGACAACGACGCAAAAGCGTTGGCACTCGGGGAGGGCATGTTCGGTGCCGCGCAAGGCGTCAGCCACTTCATCGCGATGGTGGTGTCGACCGGGGTTGGCGGCGGCATCGTGCTCGACGGTCGACTGCTCCACGGAGAGACCGCGAACGGCGGCCACATCGGCCACGTCATCGTCGAGCCCGACGGAGCGACCTGCTTGTGCGGCGCACGCGGATGTCTGGAGGCTGAAGCGTCGGGGCCCTCCATCGCGAAGCGCACCGGCAAGCCTGCGGCGGAGGCGGACACGGCGACAATCGAACGGACGGGCACGCTCGTCGGCCGCGGCGTGGCGTCGGTGGTCAATTTGCTCGACCTCAAGCTCGCGTTGATCGGCGGTTCGGTCGCGCTCGGAATGGGCGACCCCTTCTTCGCCGCCGCGCAACGAGAACTCGACGCGCGTAGCCGGATCGTGTTCGCTCGGGGTGCAGTTGTGAAACCCGTCGGTCTCGGTGCGGACGGTCCGCTCATCGGAGCGGCCGCGGTGGCCTTCCACGCCGACGACGCTGCGGCACGTCGCTGAGCTGAATGCTGACGAACAGCCAGATCCCGGCGGCGGCCGCCAGGACGAACAAGACGATGGCGAACGCGGGATAGCCGAACAGCGTTGCGCTGGTCTGGATCCGCATGATCAGCGCCGCGCCGATCACCAACGCGGCCACGACGATGCCGGCGGTGACGCGGTTCGCGAGTTTCTGTGCCGACCGCATCAGGTTCTGCTCGTCGATGCCTTGCACGTTGAGCGTCAAGCGACCTTGCGCGACCGCGTCGAGAACGTCGTTGAGGCGAGCCGGGAGATGCTCGGCGAATTGCTTCGCTTCCATCGCCAGAGACAACGCGGAATTCGAGTTCGCGGACTGCAGGACCTTCTTGCGCATGAGGTCGTTACTCAGGTCCTGGATGGCGCGGCTCGGATCGAAATGGGGGTCGAGACGGCGGGCCACCTCGTCGAGGTTGAGCAGGGCCTTGCCCAACATCGTGAGTTCCGAGGGCAGACGTAGCCCGGACTGCCCGGCGAGCTTCGTGAGTTCGGCGACGACCGCACCCGCTTGCACCTCGCCGATCGTCGAACCCTGATTGCGGTTGATCAGGGCGACGGCGCCGCGCTCGAAGGCGTCGGGGTCGAACTCGTCGAGCGGGCGGCCGAGCCGGATGGCGACAGTCGCCGCGTCGTGGCCCCGGCCGTCGCCGACGGCCAGCAGCAACTTGATCAATTCGTCCTGTGTCACCGGCTCGACACGTGCTGTCATGCCCAGGTCGATGAGCGCGAGCCGGTCGTCCTCGGTGATGACCACGTTTCCGGGGTGCGGGTCGGCGTGGAACAGACCGTGGAGCAGGATCTGGTCCATGTAGGCGGCGAACAACGTGCGCGCGAGTCGCGGTCCGTCGACTTCGACCAGGCGAACCGGGCTGACGCTGCCGAGCGTGGAGCCCGAGACGAAGTCCATCGTGAGCACCGTCGTCGCCGTGTAGTCCTGGATCGGGGCCGGAACGATGAGGGATTCGTGGTCGGCCAGGTTCGCCCGAAATAGCGCGAGGTTCGCGGCCTCCTGCCGGTAGTCGAGCTCGGCGAGCAGCGAACGGTGGAACTCGTCGGCCATTTCGGCGAAGCCCAGACGACGTCCCGTCTCGGTGTGCGAGTCGGCGAACGCAGCGAGCTGCTCGACGACATCCATGTCGTCGATCACACGATCGCGGATGCCGGGTCGTTGCACCTTCACCGCGACAAGCCGGCCGTCCCGGAGCCGCGCCCGATGGACCTGGCCGAGCGACGCCGACGCAATCGGTCGCTCGTCGAAGTCGGCGAAGGCCTTGGAGATCCGGGCGCCGAACTCCCGACGGAACGTCGCTTGTACGTCCTCGAAGGAGAACGGCTCGACCTTCTCCTGCAGTCGTGAGAGCGCCTGGATGTATTCCGGCGGCATCAGGTCGGCTCGCGTCGACAACAGCTGGCCCAGCTTGATGAAGGTGGGGCCCATCGATTCGAGCTGATCGGCGAGCGCCCGTGCGTCGTCGATGGACGCCTCGTGGTCCGACGGTGACAGCAACCGACGGTGCTTCACGAGCAAGGTGCCGATGTCCTTGTAGCGGCTGAGGTGAGTGGTCTGCACTGGTGCGATCTGCGTACCCCCTCGACACATAGCCTTAGTCGAATGGACGTGCGGTGGTCACCCGAAGCCGAGGCGTATCGCGCCAAGGTCCAGCAGTTCCTCGACGCCAACCTGGCGCGCGACTGGGAGGGTCTCGGTGCGTTGAGCACCGAAGAGGGCGAGGAGTTCACCAAGAAGTGGCGCGTCACCCTCGCCGAGAACGACCTCCTCGCCGTGTCGTGGCCGGTCGAGTACGGCGGCGCCGGTCTGTCCCCGCTGGAGCAGGTCGTGGTCGCCGAGGAGTTCGCCAAGAAGGGCGTTCCGACTGGTGGATCGAACGACGTGTTCGGTATCCAGATGCTCGGCAACACGCTGTTGCAGTGGGGGACCGAGGAACAGAAGCGGCACTTTCTGCCGCGCATCCTGTCGGGTGAGGACATGTGGTGTCAGGGGTACTCGGAGCCCAACGCCGGCTCCGACCTCGGCAACCTCGGATGCCGGGGCGTGCGCGACGGCGACGAGTGGGTGATCAACGGCCAGAAGATCTGGACCTCCAACGGCCATCTCGCCAACTGGATCTTCGTGCTCGCCCGTACCGATCCTGAGTCGCCCAAGCACAAGGGCATCACGTTCCTGCTCTGCCCGGTGGATCAGCCTGGCGTCGAGGTTCGCCCGATCAAGATGCTGACGGGGGAGTCGGAGTTCAACGAAGTGTTCTTCGACGACGCGCGGTGCCCGGCCGACAACGTCGTCGGTCAGGTCAATGGCGGCTGGGCCGTCGCCATGACGCTGCTCGGTCACGAACGCGGCTCGTCGGCCGCAGTGTTGCCGTTGCAGTTCCGCGTCGAGCTGGACCGATTGCTCGCGCTGGCGACGGAATCGGGCCAAGCGAACGATCCCGTCATCCGTCAGAAGCTGGCGTGGTGCTACTCGAAGGTCGAGATCATGCGGTACCTCGGTCTGCAGACGCTGACCGGCTGGCTCAGCGGCAAAGAGACGGGGGCGTCGTCGTCGATCGCCAAGCTCTACTGGAGCGAGTATCACCTCAAGGCAACTGAACTCGCCGTTGCGATCCACGGCATGGCATCGACCGTGCCGGTCGGCCGCATGCCAGGCTCGGCCTTCAATCCCGACGAGTTGGGCGCACCGAACTCGACCATGTCGTGGACGACGAAATTCCTCCACGCGCGGGCTGAGACGATCTACGCCGGCACCAGTCAGATCCAACGCAACATCGTCGGAGAGATGGTGCTGGGGCTTCCGAAGGAACCGAAAGCAGACGGTGGCTCGTGGGCGCAGTCGTCGAAGTAATCAAGCGGCCGATGCTGTGGCCGACCGCGTTGCGCCAGGCGTTCGTGATCCTGCGCCCGGGCGCCAAGGACTACCTGCATTTCCGGATGGTCACCCAGTACGGCGGCGACGGCGGATCGCCGACGGGCGACGACACGGTGCAGTACCTGGAATGGGTCAGGGCCGAGCGGCGTCGGCTTCGAGCGAACTAACTCGCTCACGCAACTCGGCGATCTCCATCGCCATCGCGGCAACCTGATCCAGTAACGCCTCCAGCACCGCGTTCTGCTCGTCGCGCACCGCGCCGCGCTTGCGGCCGAGGTTGGGGGAGGCACTGGCGCGGGCCATGACCTCATCGAGGTCGACGAGGCGCTGGTCGCCGTGCGTGCCCGGCACGGTCGTGGACCGGATCAGTCCGTCCCGGTACCACCGCCGAAGGGCCGCCACGCTCGCATTCGTCGCGTCCGCCGCCTCGCGCAACGTCACCCACTTCTCTTCTGGTACCGTCATGCCAAACAGTATACGACAACAGTGTTCAAACACTGTACAACTACGAGGAGAAATCTCATGTTCGAACGATTCACCGACGCCGCCCGCCAGGTCATGGCCGACGCCAAAGCGCTCGCCCACGAGCAGCGCAGCCCGGCGATTCGGCGCCACCACCTGCTCTACGCCCTGCTCGAGGACGCCGAAGAGCGACCCGACGCCGTGCCGGCGCTGATGCTGGCCGACGCGCAGGTCGATCCTGCCGCTTTCAAGGTCAAGGTGCTCGAGTCCTTGAAGGAGTCCGAGGCGTCGTTGTCAGATGAAGCTCGAGGCGAGTTCCCGTTCTCGTCCGGAGCCAAGAAGGCGATCGAGCTCGCGCTGCGGGAGGCGCTGTCGCTCGGCCACAACTACATCGGCGCCGACCACCTCCTGCTGGCAATCCTGCGCTCGGCCGACGGACCCCTGGCGCGCACGATCGAAGCGACAACGCTGCGCTACGGAACGGCGCGGGAGTTCCTGCGGACCTACTCACCGCCTCAACGCGGCCGCCGGGGTCGGGGTGGTCCGTTCGGCGACGAGCCGCGCATGATGCGCCGCGAAGTTCGGCAAGTCATGCGGGGCCGGCGGAGCCATGGCGTCGAGCATGCGATGGAGCACGCGTTCCGCCGTGCTGGTCGTGACCGGGCCCTGAACACCGGCGACCTGCTCGTGGCCATGGCCGAAGGTCGTGCCACGCACTTCCGTCGTCTCATGGAAGGCGTCGTGTTCCCGGAGGACCTGGCTGCTCGCGCCGATCGACTCGTCGCCGACAACGTGCCTGACGGCGAGCCCGAAGCCGTGCGGGTCGATCCGCGCAGCGGGTCGCTGACGGTGAGCGGTGATCTCGCCGACAAGCTCAAGGACCTGCCGCCGGAGAAGATCGCCGAGGCGCTGCGCAAGCTGGCCGAGGACTAACTGCCGCGAATGCATTGACCGCGTCGGTTAGCGTCGCGGTCGATGCTTGCGGGGCGCCCAGCACCAACATTGACAAGGCAACCGAGGTAGCTCGGTGTCCGGTGCACTGGTCCTGAACGCAACGTTCGAGCCGCTGTGCATCGTCACTTCTCGCCGGGCGCTCAACCTGATCCTCGCCTCGAAGGCCGAAATGATCACCGCATCCGAACAGCTCTTCCGGTCGGCCACGACCTCCTTCGAGGCGCCGTCGGTCGTCCGGCTGCTCAGCTTCGTAAAGGTTCCGTACACGACCCGCGTCGCCTTGAACCGCCGCGCCGTGTTCGCCCGGGACAACCACAAGTGCCAGTACTGCAACGCGCCGGCCGAGAACATCGACCACGTGATCCCCCGCTCGCGAGGCGGAACGCACACGTGGGACAACGTCGTGGCAGCGTGTAAGCCGTGCAACGCCCGCAAGGAAGACCGACTGCTCTCGGAACTGAGCACCATGAAGCTGCGCCGGCAGCCGGTCACTCCCCACGCCCGCTCCTGGGCGATTGCCGCCACGGGCAGCCACCGTCCCGACTGGGAAGAGTGGCTCGGCGTTCCGGCGCTCGCGTCGGCCTGAGCGCCCCATGCGCATGACCCGCTGGGCGGGACGCGCCACTGCGCTCCACAGTCGCCCGATCCGCCCCGCCAACCGCCTGAATCAGCTGCTCGCCACCCATCCCGCGGTCGTGTTGGGTCGCGCCCAGCAGTTCGACGACGGATTTGTGGCGCGCGCGGGCGAGGCGGGGGTCGAAGTGGCACGGCGGGTCTCGGGTGGGACTGCGGTCATGGTCGGTCCGGGGGAGTGCCTCTGGGTCGACGTCGTGGTGGCCAAGGACGCCGACGGCTGGAACGACGACATCGGCAAGGCCGGCTGCTGGATGGGGGACCAGTGGGTCGCCGCGCTCGAAGCCGCCGGCGTGTCGGGCTGCAAGGTCCACCGCACGGGAATGCGGAAGCTGCCGGGCTACGACACCGTGTGTTTTGCGGGCATAGGCCCTGGTGAGGTGCTCAATAGCGACGGAGCCAAGCTCGTCGGTATCTCCCAGCGCCGCACCCGTGACTGGGCGCTGTTCCAGTGTGCGATCCCGCTGCGATGGGATCCCGAACCCCTGATTGCGCTGCTCGGCCCGTCGGCCGACCCCGCTCGCGACGCTCACGTCGCCACCCTCGACGCCGCCACCGCCGCAGTCGTCGTCGACAACCTCCGCTAACCCCGTTGCGACCGTGTTCACCCCGAAGTTTTCTTCAGTTTTGGTCACGTTGTGGTTGCAAGTGGCGCGAGTGACCCGTAAAGTGGCGCGAAGTGGGGAGGCGAGTGAGGGCTCGCACCAACGCGGAGTGAGATGTGGCGGAATTCTTCAGCGGGCAAAGCGAGCACACGCTCGACGCCAAAGGACGGGTGATCGTGCCCGCCAAGTACCGCGCTCGTTTCGCCGATGGCGCTTTTCTTGCCAAGGACAAGAACCGCGCCCTCGCGCTCTGGACCCGCACCGACTACGAGCGTCAGGCCAACCAGTGGCTCGAGAAGCTCGAGTCCGAGGACGCCGAACTCGTCAAGCAGGCCAAGTTCTGGGCCGCCAGTGTCGAAGAGGTGACCGTCGATGCGTCGACGGGACGCCTCACCATTCCGCCGAAGCACCGCGAGCACGCGCAGCTCGAGGCGGGCAAGCCCGTCGTTCTCAACGGCGCGATCAACCACATCGACGTCTGGAATCCCGCCGTTTACAACGAGCGCATTGCGGCTGACGCCGAAGCGCAGTTCACGGGAGATGCGAGCTAGTGGTCGCGTCATCAGCAGCCCTCCGGTCGGAACCGGTGGAGATCTCAACTCCGCCCGCTCCGCCGGCGGTAGTCCGGGCATACAACCGGGCGCCTTCCCCCCGACCGGGGGGTTGCTGATGACGCGCACCGACTTCTCTCACGAGCCCGTGATGCGGGACGAGATCGTCGAGCTGTTCGCTCCGGTCCCGGCCGGTGCCGTGGTCGACGCCACGCTTGGTGGGGCAGGTCACGCAACCGCGCTGCTCGACGCCCACCCGCATCTTTCGATCATCGGCCTCGATCGCGACCCCGACGCGATTGCGGCCGCCACCGCACGCCTGGCGCCCTACGGCGACCGGGCGGTGGTCCATCACGTGCGTTTCGACGCATTGGCCGAGGTAGTGGAGGGGCCCGTCAGTGGCGTCCTGTTCGACCTCGGTGTGAGCTCGCCGCAGCTGGATCGCGGCGAGCGAGGCTTCGCGTTCCGTCACGACGGACCGCTCGACATGCGCATGGACCCGACCGCCGGGACCAGCGCGGCCGATCTCGTCAACGACGAGTCGGAGGAAAACCTCGCCCGCATTCTGCGTGACGGGGGAGAGACCCGCTGGGCCCGGCGTATCGCTTCGGCGATCGTTGCATCCCGGCCCGTCACGACGACCGGTCAGCTGGCCGAGATCGTGCGCAACGCCATTCCGGCGGCAGCCCGTCGCACCGGTGGGCATCCCGCGACGCGCACGTTCCAAGCGCTGCGCATTGCGGTCAACGAAGAACTCGCGATCCTTCCCGGCGCTATCGACGACGCCATCAACGCGCTCGCGCCGCGAGGCCGCTGCGTCGTCTTGGCGTATCACTCCGGCGAGGACCGCATCGTGAAGGAACGTTTCAACGAAGCGGTGACGGGCGGCTGCGTTTGCCCGCCCAAGCTCCCGTGCGTTTGCGGCGCCGAGCCCAAAGTTGCGCTCGTGTTCCGTGGGTCGCGGAAGCCCTCGACGGAAGAACTTGCGCGAAACCATCGTGCCGAAAGTGCGCGCCTTCGTGCGTGCGAGGCGGTGGCGTAATGGCGACGCGCGCTGCGGAACTCGGGCGTACTTCCCCACGCCCGACTCCACGCGGGGGAACGAGAACAGGAACTGCTGGCGCACGTTCCCGTTCCCCCCGTCCATCGCAGGACGCGCGTGTACGCGTCGTCCAGCCCCCGAAGACCCGGGCCCGCTCGGCGCGTCAGAACCGTCGGCTGCTCGTGACGTTGTGCACGCTGTTGACGGTCGGTCTCGCGTTCAGCGTGGTGGCCGCCCAGGTCTTCGTCGCCCAGAACCAGGACCGACTGGACCACCTCAACCGTCGCGTGACCGAGCAGCAGGCTCGCTACGACCGACTGCGGTACAAGGTCGCGGAGCTCGAGTCGCCCGAGCGCGTCGCGCAAGCGGCGCAGGACAAGCTCGGCATGGTCGAGCCGGGGAAGGTCAACTACGTGGCACCGCCGGAGAACGCGACGGCGTCGACGGACGACGACGTTGCGAACGCGCCCGACTGGCAGAACGTCAAGTCTGAGCTCGCGGCCAAGTGACGACGTACACCTCTTCCCGTCCGAACGCGCGCGCACGCGGCCGAGTTTCGGATTACCGCCAGCCGCAGCAGCCGCGTCCGCCTCGGCCGCAGCCGCGTCCGCGCGCCGCGAAGCCGGTGGTCCGCGATCGTGCGATCCGCCGGTACCAAGCTGGTGACGTCATGCCCGACGCCCGTCGCTTCCTCGCCCTCGGGGTGGCACTGGCGTTGTTGCTCAGCGTTGTCGTCGTGAAACTCGTCGTGATCCAGGGCGTGCAGCACGACCGCTTCGCCGGCATGTCGGCCAACCAAACCCGCAAGACATTCCATCTCGCCGCGATGCGCGGCTCGATTCTGGACCGCAACGGTCGCGATCTTGCGATGTCGGTCGAGAAGACGACGATCTTCGCGGACCCGTCGCTCGTCGAGGACCCGCTCCGCGAGGCCAAGGTGCTGGCGCCCATGCTCGACCTGCCGGTCAAGACGTTGCAGGCGAAGCTCACGCAGTCCGGCCGATTCGTCTATCTGGCCCGCAAGGTCGACGACAACGTCGCCACGAAGGTCAAGGCCGCGAAGCTGCCCGGTATCGCGAGCATCAAGGAGTCGACCCGCTTGCGCCCGTCGGCGGATCTCGCGGCGCCGATCCTCGGCAACGTCGGGCTCGACAACGAGGGCCTCGGTGGAATCGAGCATCAGTACGAGGCGTCGCTCAAGGGCAAGCCCGGGTCGGTCGAAGTCGACGCCGATCGTCTCAACCGTCGCATCGCGACGGGCGAGCGCCGCGTGAACCCCAGCGTCGCCGGCAACGACCTTGTGCTCACTCTCGATCGCGGTCTGCAGTACGAAGCCGAGCGGGCCCTGCGCCAGGAGATCGTCGCCAGCCACGCCAAGGGCGGCATTGCCCTCGTCATGGACACGAACACCGGCGACATCCTCGCCATGGCCAACCTCACGACCGACCCCAAGACGGGCGAGGTCAACCAGGCCACGCGGAACATGGCCGTCACCGACGTGTACGAGCCCGGCTCGGTCAACAAGCTGATCACCATGGCCGGCGCGCTCGAGGACGGCGTCGTCAAGGTCGACGACAACTTCACGGTGCCGGACCATTTGAAGGTCGGCAACCACATGTTCTCCGACCACGATCCGCACGCAGTCATGGGCATGAGCCCGACCGAGATCATGCGCGAGTCGTCGAACATCGGCTCGATCCTGGTGGCACAGAAGCTCGGCAAGGATCGCCTCGCCAACTACCTCACCGACTTCGGTTTCGGCGTGAAGCCGGGACTCGGCTTTCCCGGCGAGTCGGGCGGCATTCTCCGGCCGGCGTCGAAGTGGTACTCCACGGACATGGGCTCGATCCCGATCGGTCAGGGTGTCTCGGTGAGCGCACTGCAGATGCTCGCCGCCTACAACGCTGTCGCCAACGGCGGCAAGTACGTCGCTCCCCGTTTGGTGAAGGCGACCATCGACGGGAACGGTCAATCGCATCCCATCGATCAGCTGCCGTCGCGACGCGTCGTCTCGGACGCCACCGCCAAGTCCGTCACGAGCATGCTCGAGGCCGTCGTTCGCGACGGCACCGGCACGCTGGCCCAGATCCCGGGCTACCGCGTGGCTGGCAAGACGGGTACCGCTCGTAAGCCGGCGCCCGGAGGTACCGGTTACCTCGACGGCAAGTACATGTCGAGCTTCGCGGGGTTTGCCCCGGCCGATCGCCCGGAGATCTCCGCGCTCGTCATGCTCGACGAGCCCACCCCGATCTTCGGCGGCCTCGTAGCGGCGCCGGTGTTCTCGGAGCTGGCCCGTGCCGTCCTGCGCGAGCTGCGCATCCCGCCCTCGCGTGACGCGATGGCGACCAAAGCGCCCAATGCGTCGATCAACGAGCAAGCGGCCCACGGCGACGGCGACGCGCCGGCCTCTTCCACCACGTCGAGCACTGTGACGACGGCGTGCTGCTCCACCAGGTAATCGACGGAGCCGGCGCCACCACCGTCGTCGGGGACGGTGATCCGGACATCACGGGTGTCACGCACGACTCACGCCGCGCCGAGCCCGGCACGCTCTTTTGCTGTCTTCCGGGCGCGACCGTCGACGGGCACGACTTCGCCCTGACGGCGGTGGAACGCGGCGCGGTCGCGCTCGTCGTCGAGCACGTGCTGCCGATCGCAGTGCCGCAGGTGATCGTGCCGAACGCGCGACGCGCCATGGCGATCGTCGCGGCCAACGCCTACGGCCGTCCCTCTGATGCGATGCGGATGGTCGGGGTGACGGGCACCAACGGCAAGACGACGACGGTCGCGATGATCCAGGCGATGCTCGAAGCCAACGGCATCCGCACGGCGACGCTCGGCACGCTCGCGGCCCGTTTGCCCGACGCCCCGCCCACCACGCCGGATTCTTCGGATCTGCAAAAGCTGCTCGCGTCCTTTCGCGACGAGGGCTACGACGCCGTGGCGATGGAGGTTTCGAGTGAGGGACTCAACGCGGCACGCGTCGACGCGATCACCTACGACGTCGCCGGCTTCACCAACCTGAGCCAAGACCACCTCAACGTGCACGGGACGATGGAGAGCTACTTCGCGGCCAAGGCCCAGCTCTTCACGCCCGAGCGGACTCGTCACGCGGTGATCTGCATCGACACCGACTGGGGAGCGCGTCTGGCCGGTATCGCGGAAGATCTCGGTGTACCCGTGACTCGTTGCTCAGTACGTGACGTCGTCATCGAATACGTCGAGGGCCCGCACACGACGGTGCGGTGGCACGAGGCTCGCGGCACGATCCACCTCGCCGGAGAACACAACCTGGCGAACGCGGTCGTGGCTGCGAACATCGGTGAAGTGCTCGGTCTGTCGTCGGGAGACGCTCTCAACGGCATCGGATCGCTCACCACCGTGGCGGGGCGCTTCGAATACGTCGAGGCCGGCCAGCCGTTCGGCGTCGTGGTGGATTACGCCCATACACCCGACGGCGTGGCGGTGGCGCTACGCGCGGCGCGTCTGGCGGCGGGCCCCGACGGGCGCGTGACGATCGTGGTGGGCGCGGGCGGCGATCGCGATCCGGCGAAGCGGCCCCAGATGGCCGCCATCGCAGAGGAACTGGCCGATCGCGTCGTTCTGACCTCGGATAACCCAAGAAGTGAAGACCCACGTGCGATTCTGGAGCAGATGCAAGTGGGCCTCCGCGACCCGGACCGGGTCGAACTCGAAGCTGATCGTGCGCGCGCGATCCGCCGCGCGCTCGAAGGAGCCGAGGCGGGTGACCTCGTGCTGATCGCCGGCAAGGGCCACGAAACCACCCAGACCATCGGCGACGAGATCCTGCCGTTTGACGATCGCGAGGTTGCCCGCGACGCGCTGCGTGAGATGGGGTACAGCCGCTAGTGGTTGCGCTTCTCATTGCTGGGGCCGTGTCGTTGGCGGTGCCGTTGTTCGGCATGCCGCTGCTGATTCGTTTCCTCGTCGCCAAGGGCGTCGGCCAGTCGATCCAAGAAGAGGTCGATCTGCACGAGCACAAACAGGGCACCCCCACCATGGGCGGCGTGCTGATCGTGGTGGGTGCCGCCGCCGGTTACATCGCCGCGCACGTCCGCAGCGGCACCATCTTCACCAAGGGCGGGCTGCTCACGATGGGCGTCGTGCTGGGCGCGGCGTTCGTCGGGTTTCTCGACGACTTCATCTCGGTGCGCAGTCAGCGCAATCTCGGTCTGCGCGCCCGCACGAAGATGATCGGGTTGCTGATCGTTGCCGTGACCTTCGCGGTGCTCGCGATTCGTCTCGCCGATGTGCACACGACGCTCTCGTTCACGAGTTTCGCCCAGCCCGGCTGGAACCTCGGCCGTATCGGTTGGGTTGCGCTCGCCGTATTCATGATCGCCGGCACCACCAACGGCGTGAACCTGGCCGACGGGCTCGACGGCCTGGCCGCCGGCGCATCAGCGATCTGCTTTGCCGCGTTCGTCGTGGTCGGCTTCTGGGAGTTCCGTCACGTCGAGTACTACCACGTGCCCCAGGCATTGGATCTGTCGTTGGTGGCGGCGTCGATGATGGGCGCCTGCACCGGGTTTCTCTGGTGGAACGCCGCGCCCGCCAAGATCTTCATGGGTGACGTCGGCGCGCTCGGCATCGGCGCCGGGTTGGCCGCCCTCGCACTGATGACGAGCACCCAGCTGCTCTTGCCGATCGTCGGAGCGCTCTTCGTTGTCGAGAGCCTCTCGGTGATGCTGCAGGTGAGTGTGTTCAAGCTCACCAAGAAGCGGGTCTTTCGCATGGCGCCCATTCACCATCACTTCGAACTGAGCGGCTGGGCGGAGACCGCGATCACCATCCGTTTCTGGATCGGTGTCGCCATGACGACGGCGTTTGCGCTCGGGCTGTTCTACGCGACCTTCATCACGCACGGCGGCATCGACATATGACCTACCTCGTCGCCGGCGCCGGCCGCACCGGCCAGTCGGTCCTGCGTATGGCGCGCCGCGATGGTGCGGACGTCGTCTTGTACGACGACAACGAAGCATCGCTCGCGCGGGTCGCGGCGGAGTTCGGCGTCGAGCGGTTCGGTTGCACGACGGAGTTCCTCGCCCGCGTCCTCGGCGATGTCGACGAAGTGATCGTGAGCCCTGGATTTCCCCTCGCGCACCCGCTGCGCGCGCTCGCCGACGAGCGTGAGCTCCCGATGCTCGGTGACGTCGAACTCGCGTCGCGTCACACGCAGACGCCGCTGATTGCCGTCACGGGTACCAACGGCAAGAGCACGGTGACGAAGTTGATCGCCGAGATGATCACGGCCGGCGGTCATCGCGCCGTCGAGACGGGCAACATCGGCTACCCGATCCTCGACGCAATCGAAGAGCGGCCCGCGGAGTACTACGTCGTCGAACTCTCGAGCTTCCAACTCGCCGACACGATCGCGTTCCATCCGATCGTGGGCGTGTGGACGAACCTGTCGCCGGACCACCTCGATTGGCACCCGAGCATCGAGCACTACGTCGGATCGAAGCTGCAGATCTTCCGCAATCAGACCGAAGCCGACGTCGCGGTGCTCAACGCCGAGGATCCCATCGTGATGCAGGCCGCTGACTTCACCGCAGGCCGCGTGGTGACCTTCGGCGTTGCCGCGGGCGATGCTCGTGTGCGCGACGGCAACTTGGTCGGCCCTCAGGGTGAGGACCTCGGCGTGATCGCCGACATGGCCCGTCCCTTCCCGCACGAGCTGGCCAACGGACTCGCCGCCGCCACCGCCGCCCTCGCGGTCGGCGCACCTGCCGCAGCATGTGCGCAGGTCCTGCGCGAATTTCCGGGGCTCCCTCACCGGATCCAGCTGGTCGGCCACATTGGTGGGGTGCCGTACTTCGACGATTCCAAGGCAACGACGCCCGCGTCGGTCGTGACGGCGCTCAACGCGTTCGATTCGGCGGTGCTCATCGCCGGCGGCAAGAACAAGGGCCTCGACTTGTCGGTCCTGGGCGATGCGAGCGATCACGTACGCGCCGTCGTCGCCATCGGCGCCGCGCAAGAAGAAGTCGTCGCGGCGTTCGAAGGCCGTCGTCCGGTCGTGCGCGCCGCGTCGATGGACGAGGCAGTTGCGCACGCCGCCGATCTGGCGGAGCCGGGCGACGCCGTTGTGTTGTCGCCCGCCTGCACGTCATGGGACGCGTACAAGGACTACGCCGAACGCGGCGACGACTTTGCCCGCGCCGTTCGAGAGTTGGCGTCGCGATGAAGACCGAGCGCGACCTCTCGGTCAAGAAGAAGCCCGCCAAGCCGTCGCTCAAGCGAGAGCCGGGCAAGGACGCAGGACGTCCACTGCTGATCGTCGTCGCTGCGCTGTGCATCGTCGGCCTCGTGATGGTGCTTTCGGCGTCGTCGGTCGACGCCCTGCACACGTACGGCCGTCCGTGGCACTACTTCACGCGCCAGTTCGTGTCGGTGTTGCTGGGTTGCGTGGCGCTCTTCGTGACGTCGCGCGTCGACTACCACTGGTGGCGCAAGTTCGCCGTGCCGATGGTGATCGGCTGCGCGGGGTTGCTGTTCCTCGTGCTCATTCCGGGCATCGGGCAGACGGTGTACGGCGCTCGTCGTTGGTTGGGCGCCGGGCCCTTGCAGTTCCAGCCCTCCGAGCTGGGCAAGCTCGCGCTGATCATCTTCTCCGCGGACCTGCTCGCTCGGCACCCACCGTCGCGTGAAGGGCCCACGTCGGTGTACGTGGTCGGCGGCACGCTCGCCGCGTTCATCGTGTTGATCATGGCCCAGCCCGACATGGGCACGGCCATGGTGACGGGCGGCACCGTGCTGGCGGTACTCATTCTCGGTGGCATTCCCGGCCAACTTCTGGCGTGGGGCATGGCCGGCACGGTGATGATGGGCTCGTTGGTGGCACTCGTGGAGCCGTACCGCGTCGAACGCCTGAAGTCGTTCTCCGACCCGTTCAAGTCGGCTTCCGGCAGCGGCTACCAGGTCGCGCAGTCCCTCGTCGGTCTCGGTTCGGGCGGCATCCGCGGTCTCGGTCTCGGCGCCAGCCGGGCCAAATGGGGTTTCCTCCCCAACGCCCACACCGACTTCATCTTCGCGATCATCGGCGAGGAACTGGGTCTGCTCGGCGGACTCGGCGTCATCGGTCTGTTCTTCGCGCTCGGCGTGTACGGCATCCGCGCGGCCAGCCGTGCTCCCGACGCGTTCGGTGCGCTGGTCGCCGGCGGCATCACGGCGTGGCTGGTCGGCCAGGGCGCGTTGAACATGGCGACGGTCGTCGGCGCGTTGCCCGTCACGGGTGTGCCGCTGCCCTTCGTGTCGGTCGGCGGTACCTCCACGATGTTCGGCATGGCCGCGGCGGGCATTCTGATCAACATCGCCCGCCAGTCGCGCGTGGCCAAGTAGTGATCGACCTCTCACCGCCACGACGGATCCACGTCGTCGGCGTCGGCGGTGCCGGCATGTCAGCCATTGCGGTCGTGCTCAGCGCGATGGGCCACGCCGTCAGCGGGTCCGATCAGCGCGAAAGCCCGGTCCTCGATCGCATCGCAGCCGCAGGCGTCAGTACCAAGGTCGGCCACGACGCCGACGAGGTCACCGGCGCCGACCTCGTCGCGGTGAGCACAGCGATTCGCGACGACAACCCCGCGGTCGTCGCCGCCAAGGCGGCCGGCATCCCGGTCGTGCGCCGGGCTGAGGTTCTCGCGGCGATCTGCGCCCAACGGGCGACGGCAGCCGTTGCCGGTACCCATGGGAAGACCACGACGTCGTCCATGCTGTCGCTGATTCTCGTCGAGGCCGGATGGCACCCGTCATTCATCATCGGCGGTGAGGTCAACGAAATCGGCGGTGGCGCGGCGTGGGGTACTGGTGACTGGTTCGTCGTGGAGGCCGACGAAAGTGATGGCACGTTCCTCGAGTTGCCCCGTAAGGGGGCCATCATCACAAACGTCGCGCCGGACCACCTCGAGCACTACGGCGGCTACGACAATCTGCGCGACGCGTTCGCACGGTTCGCCCGCGAAACCGATGGGCCCGTCGTCATCGGCGACGCGCCTGATCTCGCCGAACTCACCGAGGGCGCCAAGAACATCGTCACCGTTGGCCTCGGCGGGTCGAGTCGCTACGTGATCGACAACATCGAGCGCGAACGGGCGATGGTTCGCTTCGTGCTGCGGCGCGGCAATCGCGAGATTGGTGCCTTCAACGTGCCTACCGCTGGTCTCCACAACGCGCGCAATGCCGGCGTCGCCGCGGCCATGGCGTTGGAAATGGGGGTGCCCGTCGACGCGGCCCAGGCCGCGCTCGGTCGCTTCGCCGGCGTCGCTCGTCGGTTTCAATTCCGGGGCGCCCAGCGAGGCGTCGACTACGTCGAGGACTACGCCCACCTTCCCGAGGAGGTGGAAGCCGCGATCGCCGCAGCGCGTGACGGGAAGTGGGATCGCGTGGTCGTCGTCTTCCAGCCCCACCGCTATTCGCGCACGCAACAGCTCGCGCCCGACTTCGCGCACGCCTTCGACGGCGCGGACCACGTGATCGTCACCGACATCTACTCATCGGGAGAAGCGCCCCGTCCGGGCGTGACGGGCCTGCTCGTCGTCGATGCCATCCGCGCCGCTCGTCCCGATCTCGGCGTGACCTGGCTGCCGGGTCGAGCCGATCTCGCCGCGCACCTCGCCGGGGTGATGCGCCCGGGCGAGTTGTGTCTTGTGCTGTCGGCGGGCGACCTCACGTCGTTACCCGACGAGGTCGCCGCTATCCCATGAGTTCGACCGCGGTGGAGGCTGCCGCGCGTCTGCTCGGTGCTCTGGCGCAACGTGACGCACCGCTCGGAGCGCGCACGACGTATCGCGTCGGTGGCACGGCTGCGCTTTTCGTCACGGCCAACTCGGAGACCGACCTGCGCCGAGTGCGCACTGCGGTGATGGAGACGAACTTGTCCGTTCTCGTCATCGGCCTCGGCTCCAACATGCTGGTGGCCGACGCGGGCTTCGACGGCATCGCCGTCACTCTTGGAGAGTCCTTTACCGATGTGGTCTTCGGTGACGACCACGTCACCGCCGGGGGTGCGTGCTCGCTGCCAACCATGGCGCGGCGTGCGGCCGCCGCCGGCCTGGGCGGTCTCGAATGGGCCGTGGGCATTCCGGGTTCGGTCGGGGGAGCCGTCCGCATGAACGCGGGTGGCCACGGCAACGACGTAGCCGAATGCCTGCGCACCTTCCGGTTCGTCGACCTCGTGGGTGGCCCCGATGGCGAACGCAGCGTCGAGCAGTTGGCGGCCACCTACCGGCGCACCAGCGTGGCCAGCACCCACGTCGTCACGTCAGCCACGTTCAACGCCACACCGACCGATGTCGCCGCGGCCGAAGCGAAGATCAGCGAGATCGTGCGCTGGCGTCGGGAGAATCAGCCGGGTGGTCAGAACGCAGGGTCGGTGTTCACCAACCCCGAAGGTGACAGCGCCGGGCGGATCATCGACGTGGCCGGTCTCAAAGGGCTGCGCATCGGCACGGCCGAGGTGTCGCCCAAACACGCGAATTTCATCCAGGCCGATCCCGGTGGTTCCGCCGACGACGTGCGTGCCCTCATCGTCGAGGTGCAGCGCCGCATCCGCGAGGCAACGGGCGTCGACCTCACGACCGAAGTTCGAATGATCGGATTCACCAATGGCTGAGAAGAAGGCGCCGAAGAAGCAGCCGAAGCCGAAGATGGACCCCCGCATGGCGAAGCGCCGCGAGGCCGTGGCCGAGGCGAACACCAAGCGCCGCTTCCGGATGCTGCTCGTCGTGGTCAGCGTCGTCGTCGGCGGGTTCGCCCTCGTCGGCCTGTTTCGTTCGCCGCTGCTCGACGTCAAGAAGGTCGAGGTGAAGGGTGCGAAGCACACCACGGTCGCTTCGATCTTGTCGGCGACCGGTATCGAGACCAAGGGTCACCCGATGATTGCCGTGGATCGGTTCGTGCTCGCCGGCAAGATCGAGCGGCTGCCGTGGGTCGACACCGCCGTGGTCGACCGCAAGTGGCCGAACACTCTGCGGATTCGGATCACCGAGCGGGTTCCCATCGGGGCCATCGGCGCCCCGGGCGGGATCGCCTTGCTCGATGGGACGGGTCGGGTGCTCGGCGTCGTCGAGAACCAGCCCAAGGGCACCGTCGCCGTCATCAGCGACGACAAGGTGGGCAAGCCCGGCACGGTCGTCGGCGGCGGACTACGCGGTTCGCTGCTCGTCCTGCACTCTCTCAGCAAGGCGCTGGCCGAGAAAGCGGAGTCGATCCACCGGCTTCCCGGCAGGACACCGACCTACGAGCTGGGGATGAGCGGGGGAGTGACAATCCGCTTCGGCGACGCCGACGACCTGCCCGCCAAGGTGACCGCCGCGGAGGCGGTGTACGCCGTGGAGCATGCCTCGGGGACGGTTATCGACGTCCGAGTTCCGCGATCTCCAGCCGTAAGTCACAGCGTTAGCCCCTAGGAATCTTGACCTCAGGGTTACAGATCAGTATTGTCTCGACCGCCACGAGAGCTTGACATAACACTGACTCTAAGGTTGAGGTTGAGGGTCGGTTAGGGGCTGACCTGGGGGTTCTCTCGGCAACTTCCCAAAAACTTCGCAGGAGGACACCGGACACATGCCCGGCGCAACTCAGAACTACATCGCCGTTATCAAGGTCGTCGGAATCGGCGGCGGCGGCGTCAACGCGGTGAACCGAATGATCGATGCCGGCCTGAAGGGCGTCGAATTCATCGCGATCAACACCGATGCCCAGGCGCTGCTCATGAGCGACGCCGACGTCAAGCTCGACATCGGTCGTCAGCTCACCCGTGGCCTCGGCGCCGGATCCGATCCTGAGATCGGTCGCCAGGCGGCGGAAGAACACCGCGACGAGATCGAAGAGATGCTCAAGGGCGCCGACATGGTGTTCATCACCGCGGGCAAGGGCGGCGGCACCGGCACCGGCGGTGCGCCGGTCGTGGCCGAGATCGCCAAGTCGCTCGGCGCGCTGACTATCGGTGTCGTCACCCGTCCGTTCGGCTTCGAGGGTCGCCAACGTGCGGTCCGGGCCGAGTCGGGCATCCAGCGCCTCCGGGAGAAGGTCGACACGCTGATCACGATCCCGAACGATCGCCTTCTCACCGTCTCGAACGACAAGACCTCGATGGTCAACGCGTTCAAGGTGGCCGACGAGGTGCTCCTCCAGGGTGTGCAGGGCATCACCGATCTCATCACGACGCCGGGCCTGATCAACACCGACTTCGCCGACGTGAAGGCCGTCATGAGCAACGCCGGTACCGCGATCATGGGCATCGGCACCGCGTCCGGTGACGACCGTGCCACTGTGGCCGCTCGCGCCGCGATCA
The DNA here is from genome assembly GCA_048498715.1 of Actinomycetota bacterium. GTDB lineage: Bacteria > Actinomycetota > Acidimicrobiia > Acidimicrobiales > JACCXE01 > JACCXE01. The sequence goes on from JBEHXL010000003.1 coordinate 190,649, forward strand.
CGAGCCCGCTGCTCGAGGCCTCCATCGAGGGCGCCCGCGGCATCCTGCTCAACATCAAGGGCGGCAGCGACCTCGGCCTCTTCGAAGTGCAGAGCTCGGCCGGTATCGTGCACGAGCACGCGCACCCCGACGCCAACATCATCTTCGGCACCGTCGTCGATGACTCCATGGGCGACGAGGTGCAGGTCACTGTCATCGCCGCTGGCTTCGAACGTTGGGACGAGAAGGGTGGCGGCGAACGCCGTTCTAGCTCGTCTCGTGGCGGTCTCGGACTGTCAGCCGGCGACGACTTCGACGACGACGACGGCGACGACGAGTTCGACGTCCCGAGCTTCCTGAAGTAACGGCTTTGCGGTCGATGCGGCTCGGCCCCGCCGAGGTCCGCTTCACCGACACCTCTGACGGGGACTTCCGGCCTTCCCAACGCTTCGAAAGAGGCGACCCGGAAGTCACCCGTCACGTTTGCGCCGACTTCCCCTGGACCTGGCTCCGGCAGGTCCACGGCGCTGACGTGGTCGTAGTGGACGCGCCCGGTCAACACGCCGGCGCCGCGGCTGATGCCGCGGTGGCCGTCGTGTCCGGCGCGCCCGTAGCCGTGGTCACCGCCGACTGCGCCCCCGTCGTCCTCGTCGACGACGCGGGTGGTTCGGTGGCCGTGGCCCACGCCGGATGGCGCGGCCTGTATGACGGCGTGATCGCGGCGACCGTCGCCGCGATGCAGGAGCAGGGCGCTGGTTCGATCAGCGCCGCGCTCGGTCCGTGCATCCACGCCGAGTGCTACGAATTCTCGAGCGACGATCTCGACAAGGTGGCCACACGCTTCGGCGACACCGTGCGCTCCACGACGAAAGACGGCACGCCCGCGCTCGACATGGTCGCTGCCGTTCGCGCCGCGCTGACCGAGCTCGGCGTCGATCTCGTCGAGACCGTCGACGAATGCACCGCGTGCTCGCCCCGGTTCTATTCGCACCGGGCGCGCCAGGACGAGGAACGACAGGCGACGGTCGCATGGTTGTCGTGAACGTTGCCGCCGTCATCGAACGCATCGAGCGCGCCGGGGGAGACCCCGACGCGGTCACGATCGTCGCGGTCACGAAAGAACAGCCCGTCGAGGTGATCGAAGCGGCAGTCGCGGCCGGGCTCACGGAGCTGGGCGAGAACCGCCCCGAGGCCTTGGTCGAACGCGCGCCGCTCGCGCCGAACGCACACTGGCATCTGCTCGGTCAGATCCAGCGGCGCAAGGTCGCATCCGTTGCTCCGCACGTGACCCTCTGGCAGTCGGTCGACCGGGCCGAGGCCGGCGCCGCGATCGCCAAGCACGCTCCCGGTGCGGAGGTGCTCGTGCAGGTGAATCTCACCGATGACCCCAACCGTGGCGGCACGTCGTTCGACGACGTGCCCGGGTTGGTTTCCGATCTCACTGCTGACGGGCTGCGCGTGCGCGGCCTGATGGCGGTTGGACCGCTGGGTGGCGCCGAAGCGGCGCGACCCGGCTTTACCCGTCTCGTACAAACGGCGGACGTCTTGGGGCTTCCTGTGCGTTCCATCGGGATGTCCGACGACATTGAAGTTGCGATCGAGTGCGGCTCGACGATGGTGCGCGTGGGCTCGGCCTTGTTTGGGCCCCGCCCGCCCCGTGACATGGGCCCGCCTCCGGCGGGCGTCCGCATCAAAACGACCCGCGCCACTTACACTGAAGGTCTCTGAGGAGGATCAGATGGGCCGCTTCCAAAAAGCGATGTCGTTTCTCGGGTTGGCCGATGACGACTACGACGATTTCGAACCGTATGACGAGCCGATCCCTAGTGGACCGGTCCGCGTCGGTCGTACTGCTGAGCCTGAGCCGGTAGCGGGCGGATCGATCCGTACGCTCGGCCCGCGCGAGGAGGCCGTCACGCCATTGCCCCAGGGTGTCATCCCGCGCCCCGTCGTCCGACCGGTGTCGGCGCCGAAGGGCTCGAACAAGGTCCACACGGTCAACGTGCAGGACTTCAAGGACGCCGAAGAGATCGGCGCGCACGCCAAGGACGGTGACTTTGTCATCGTGAACCTGCAGGCGGTGCCGCCCGAGTTGGCTCGTCGTCTCATCGACTTCATGTCGGGTGTGTCGTTCGCGCTCGGCGGCAAGATGGAGAAAACGGCGGCCAAGGTGTTCCTTCTTCGTCCGACGGACTCGGAGATGCCCGAAGACGAAAAGGCGCGCCTGGCTGAGCGCGGCCTTTACAACTAAGCGAACCGCGGAGGTCTCGTGGTCATCGCGAATCTGATCCGTCTGTACTCGTACGTGATCTTCGCCCGCATCATCTTGAGCTGGTTCCCGATCTCGCGCGGCGGAGCAATGGAGTCGATCTACAACGCCATCTATGCGATCACCGAGCCCGTGCTCGGCCCGGTCCGTCGGGCGCTGCCGGCGATGGGCGGCTTCGACTTTTCGCCAATCGTTGTCGTGATCGGACTGCAGTTACTCGGCCAGGCACTGGTGCGGGGGTAACGTCGGTTCCACGATGGACCTGACGCCGGACACCCTCCGCTCGGCAACTTTCCGCGACAAGCTCCGCGGCTACCACCCCGACGACGTCGACGAGTTTCTGGAGTCGGTCGCGCGCGGGCTCGAAGTGTTGCTGGCTCGCCTGCGTGACGCGACCGAACGCGCCCGCGCCGCCCAACCGGCCCCTCCGCCCCAGGCCGATCCCGACGAGGCCGTCCGCACGCTGTCGCTTGCACAGCGCACCGCGGACCTCGCCGTGCGCGAGGCGAAGCTCGAGGCTGAGCGCCTCGTCAAGGCGGCCGAGGACAAGGCGCGACGTATCGTCGGTACGGCTGAGGAGACTGCGGTGCACGTTGCCGAGGAAGCCCAGGCCGAGCTTCGATCCGACCTCGAACGGCTCCAGGCTGCGCGTGACCAACTTTTCGGTGAGGTCAAGACGCTCGGTTCGTGGCTCGAGGGAGAGCGCGGCCGGATCCGTCGAGCGCTCGTCGACGTGGCGGATCGTCTCGACAACGTGAAGGAAGGTGCCGACGCGCCGACGCCCAAGGGCGTGAGCGTCCCTGCGCCTCCTCGGCACAAGGCGAAGGAGAGGACGGCGTCACGGCCGACGGCGCGCGAGGCGACACCGCCGCGCGGTCAGCCTCGAACGCCTCCCGCGGCGGCACCGGCACCGCGACAGCCGACGCCACCCGAGGGTCAGCCGGCGGTCAAGGCGGAGGAGAAGCCGCTGGATCTGCCGCGCTTCGAGCCGGCGCCGAAGCCCGAAGCCCAAGCGGCGCGGCCCGTCGAACGTCCGGCTCCACCGGCGCCTCCGACCGCGAGCAATGACGATTCCGTGTTTCGTCAGGCGCGTGCTGTGCCGGCGCCGGCGGCGGCCTCGGACGCGCTGGACGACGACCCGTACTTCGCCGAACTGCGCCGTGCCATGAACGACAAGACGCCGTTGGGTCCGCGTGAGGATGACTGGGGAGCGGCCGATGCGGGGATACGTCCTCCGCAGCATGGAACGGGCTCGTAAAACTGGCCCTGTAATGACCGGCGACTAGGGTTGTCGCCGCTTCGCACCCAACCCCCCGGAGGCTTCTGTCGTGGTGCTATTGGTCACAATCGGACTCGTCATCGTCAGTGCTTTGACGCTTGCGCTTGGCTTCATCCAAGACGCAGTCGGCCTGATCTACGTGTCGATCGGCTGCAGCGTCGCTGCGGCGGTGATCCTCATCATCGCTGGTCGGAACAGCGGTGCGGCCAAGGTCACGACGGCCTCGAGCCCGGCTCCGCTCGACCTCGCTCCGGCCGCAGGTGACGGCTTCCCGATCGCCGACTACGACGAGCTCCTTGTCACCGAAGTCGTGCCGCTTCTTGCAGGTCTCTCGGTCTCCGAGCTGAACGCCGTTCGGGCTCGTGAAGAGAGCGGCAAGGCGCGCGCGAGCGTTCTGCGTCGCATCGACGGTGAGCTCGAGAGCCGCTCGGCTCCGGCCGCTTCCGTTCTGACTCTCGACGAGGACGAAGACGAGATCGACGAGCCGACGATGGCTACCCCGGCGGTCACCGAAGCGGTCTCGGCCGTGGACGCCGACGAGGAGCCGTTCCCGATCGAGGACTACGACGACCTGCGCGCCAGCGAGATCATGCCGCTGCTTCCGCAGCTCTACGCGGACGAACTCGAGCTCGTCGCCGATCGGGAGCGTTCGGGTGCCAATCGCGGTGCGATCCTCGACCGCATCGAAGAGCTGCTTCACGCTCCGCTGCCCGGCGCCGCCGAGCCTGTGAAGAAGGCGCCGGCCAAGAAGACGGCGGCCGCCAAGAAGGCCCCGGCGAAGAAGGCCGTCGCCAAGAAGGCAGCTCCCGCCAAGAAGGCCGCGGCGCCGGCCAAGAAGGCCGTCGCCAAGAAGGCAGCTCCGGCCAAGAAGGCGGCGCCCGCCAAGAAGGCGGCCGCTCCGGCGAAGAAGGCGACGGCGGCGAAGAAGGCCCCGGCCAAGAAGGCGGCCGGTACCAAGAAGGCCTAAGGCCTTCGGCTCGCAACCAGAGGTTGCGAGCCGAGTTTGGTGCTCACGCATCGCGAGCCTCCGGACCGGCCAAGCCGGATCCTGCGGCCTAGCGGTCTTGCTTCGTGATCTTTAGTTCGTCTACTCCCGTCGCAAGAGCGACGGCGAGGGTCTCGGCCATGATGCGGTCCTTGTAGTCCAGGAGGTCAGCGTCGTCCGCAGACAGTTCGAGCGCGATCCGGTCGGTGATCTCGAGACCCGTTTCCTTGCGCAGGTTGTTGACGTGATGGATCAGGTCGTTGACGCGACCCTCACGTACGAGCGCATCGTCGAGCGAGGTATCGAGGCCAACCGAGACGCCCTCGTTCGACGCGATGGCCCAGCCTTCGGCCTGCGCCGTCTCGACGAGCACCTCGTTCGGTTCGAGTTCGTGCGAACCGACGCGGAATCGGCCGCCTTCGAGTTGCTCGAACTCACCGTTCTGGAGCGCCGCGCGAACCGCGCCGAGTTCCTTGCCCAAGCGCGGACCGAGGACGGGCAGGTTCGGCTTCACGCGTAGCTCGGCTGCTTCGATCTCGCCGAAGACGACGCTCTTGACGTTGAGTTCGTCGGCGATCTCTTGCGCGTGCCGTTCGGCGCGCGGCGCGCCGTCGACGATCAAACGGGGAAGCGGCTGACGATTGCGGATACCAGCCTGCTTGCGCGTGCGACGAGCAAGCTCGACGACGGTGCGCATCGCGGCGACCTCTTCGAGGAGTTCGTCGTCGATTGCCGCGGCCTGCGGCCAGCCGGCGAGGAACAGCGAGTCCGGCGCACCCGTGACCGCGCCCGTCACCAGGTTCTGCCACAGGTGTTCCGACAGGAACGGCATCACCGGAGCCACGACGCGCAGTGAGTTCACCAGCGCGTACCAGAGCGTGCGCAACGCGGCCTCGTCGCCGTTCCAGAACCGGCGGCGCGAGCGACGCACGTACCAGTTCGACATGTCGTCGACGAACTCGTCGAACGCGCGCAGCACGTTGGGTGAGTTGAACTCTTCGTAGGACGCGGTGGCGTCGGCGACGAGGCGCCGGGTGCGGGCGATCATCCATTCGTCGAGCGCATCGAGGTCGCCGGACGGCCCGGTGGCCAACTCGTCGTAGGACGGCGCGAAGTTCGCGATGTTGGCGTACTGGATGAAGAACGCCGTCGAGTTCCACAGCGTGAGCAGGCGACGCTGAATTTCGTACGCGGGACCGAAACCGAACAAGAGGTTCTGGTTCGGCGGCTGGGCCGAGAACTGCCAGCGCATGACGTCGGCGCCCATGCGCTCGAACGCATCGGGCGCGTCGATCATGTTGCCCCACGAGCCGTGCATCTCCCGGCCCGTCTCGTCGAGCATCTTCTCGTAGCCAAGCACCTTGCGGTACGGCGCCTCGCCGGTCAGCACGACCGACATGCAGAGCTGGCTGTAGAACCACAGGCGGATCTGCTCGCGCATCTCCGAGACCCAGTCGGCCGGGAACCATTCTTCCCAGTACTCGTGGTTCGGCAGGTCGGCATCGGTGAGGCCCGCGGCCGCGCCGGTCGCGTAGCCGCCTTCGATGAAGCGGTCGTTTTCCCAACCGAGCGTCGAGAAGGGCACGATGCCCGCGTCGAGCCACACGTCTCCGACTTCGGTGATGCGTTCGACCTCTTCGTTGCCGCATTCAGAGCAGCGGATCTTGATGGCGTCGATCCACGGACGACGCAGTTCCTTCAATCCGTCGAGTGACGTCGTGGCGAGTTCGGCCAGTTGCTTCTTCGATCCGACGACGGTGACGTGGCCGCACGAGCACGGATAGAAGGGGAGCGGCAGGCCGTAGTAGCGGCGGCGGGAGATGTTCCAGTCGCCCATGTTGAACAGCCAGTCGTCCATCCGTTTGCCCATGTACTCGGGCGTCCACTCGACCTTGGCGTTGGCGTCGCGCAGCTGCGGGCGCAACTCGTCGATCGCGATGAACCAGTCGTCCGAGATGCGAAAGATCAGCGGCGTGTGGCAGCGCCAGCACTCGGGGTAGCGGTGGTCGATCGTGCCGGCGTGCACGAGCAGGCCGCGCTCACGCAAGTCGTTGGTGATGTCTTCGGCGGCCTCGTGCGCACCGCGGCCCGCCAGCCAACCGAAGTCGGCGTAGAACTTTCCTGACTCGTCTACGGGCGTGATGATCTCGAGGCCGTTGGGCTTGGCGAGCTCGAAGTCATCGGTACCGCAACCCGGCGCGATGTGGACGATGCCGGTGCCTTCGTCCATCGACACCTCTTCCCACTCGATGACCTTGTGGGGGACCGGCGGGCGAAGCTCGTCGAAGGGGCCGGTGTAGGTCCAGCCCGCGAGCTCGGAGCCCTTCTTGGTCTCGACGATCTCCTGGCCGTTCGCACGCGCCACGGCCATCCAGTCGCCGTTCGCGAGGCGGCCGTAGTCCGCGTCGGGATGCACGGCGGCGGCGACGTTGGCCGGCAGCGTCCACGGCGTCGTGGTCCAGATGACGACGAACTCACCCGGGCGATCGTTCAGAGGAAAGCGAACCGTGAGGGCGGGGTCGGTGCGATCGATGTAGCTGCCGGCGAGCTCGTGCGCGCTCATCGACGTGCCGCAGCGCGGGCACCACTCCGTGGACCGGTGGCCCTTGTAGAGCCAGTTGCGCTCGTCGACGATCTGCAGGAACCGCCAGATGTATTCGATGTTGGTGTCCGAGAACGTGAAGTAGTCCGAGCCCCAATCCATCCATTGGCCCAGGCGGATCGAACCGGCAGTGAGTTGTTCGCTCGACCACTTCACAACGTCGCGGCACTTGTCGGCGAACTTGTCGAGGCCGTACTCCTCGATGTCGCGCTTCGAGTTGAGGCCGAGTTCCTTCTCCACGCCGACCTCGATCCACAGGCCTTGGCAGTCGAAGCCGTTCTGGTAGCGCTGATGGAAACCGTTCATCGCCTTGTAGCGCTGGAACACGTCTTTGAGCGTGCGACCCCAGGCCGTGTGCACGGCGAGGGTCTTGTTCGCGGTGACCGGACCGTCGATGAAGCGGAACTTCGGTCCCTCGGCGTTCTGCTGGCGGAGGCGGTCAAAGGTCTTCGCGTCGTCCCACAGCGAAAGGATCGCGAGCTCGAGCGCGTTGTGGTCGGGCTTGTCGGGAAGTGGCGAAAACATGAGGTGCGGATTCTACGAGGACCTAGGGTTTCGTCCTTATGTTTGATGACCTCTACGACTACACCGCGGGCGAGAACGACGAAGACGGCACCGCGGTGTTCCGGCTGCACGTGCAGCCCGGGGCGGGTAAGACCGCAGTCGTGGGTCGCCACGGCGATGCGATCAAGGTGCGCGTCGCCGCGCCGCCCGAAGGCGGCCGCGCCAACGACGCGGTCGTCGCGCTGATCGCGCAGACCTTCGACGTAAAGCTGGCTGCGGTCAGCCTGACGAGCGGTCAGACGAGCCGGGCCAAGAAGGTGCAGATCGACGGGATTGCGCAGTCCGAAGTCGACCGCTGCCTCGAGCTGGCCATGGCCCACGCTCGCGAGGGCGGAAAACGCTAGGGAATACGTTTCGGCCGCAACCTGTTACCCTTCGCCGCTTCCAAATTCTGGGAGTGAGGAAGGAGGGGCGTAGTGGCAACGGCAAAGAAGGCGGCACCGGCCAAGAAGGCGGCACCCGTCAAGAAGGAAGCGCCTGCAGCAAAGAAGGCGGCTCCCGCAGCCAAGACGCCCGCCGCCAAGAAGGCGGCGCCCGCTAAAGCAGCAGCACCGGCAGCCCCCGTCAAGAAGGCGGAACCCGCCAAGAAGGTGGCCGCGCCCGTCAAGAAGGGCGGCAAGGTCGTCCTGGACAAGTGGCAGCTCAAGCAGAAGGAGCTGCTCGAAGCAGAAAAGGCCGAATACCTCCAGCAGGCGGCCGAACTGCGAGACGAGGCGGACCAGATGATGCGCGACGCCGAGCCCGGCGACGTGCAGTTCGACGACGAGTCGGGTGAAGGCGCGACCGTCGCCCTCGAACGTGAACGCGATCTCGCCTTGGCCCTGCAGGCCCAGGGCATTGTCGAGGAAATCGACGACGCCCTGCGCAAGCTCGAGCGCGGCACCTACGGCGCCTGCGAGTCGTGCGGTCAGCCCATCTTGAAGGCTCGCCTCGAAGCGCTGCCGTACGCGCGTCAGTGCATCGCATGCAAAACCGGCGGACTGTCTCGGCGCTAGCGCCGCGGGCTGTCTCGGCGCTGACACCCGTCGGCGTTGCGGCGCTGTCGATCGGCGTCGACCAAGTAACCAAGACCATCGCCCAGAACGGGCTGAGCGACGGGCCGATCAATCTGTTCCTCGGCATGCGTTTCGTGCTGACCTACAACTCGGGGGCCGCGTTCAGCGTGGGCGCCGGGCGAAGCGGGTTCTTCACCGTCTTGGCGTCGATCGCAGTCGTGGCGCTGACCGCGTATTCGGTCTGGAAGCGTCAGCCGTTGTCGCGCCAGATCATGTTCGGCCTCATCATCGGCGGAGCCGCCGGCAACCTGGTCGATCGACTGGTGCGCAGCAACGGTGGCGTCATCGACTTCATCGAGTTCGCCCGGTGGTATCCCGTGTGCAATGTCGCGGACGTGTCGTTGTTCTTCGGCGTCGTGCTGATGTTGTGGCTGACCTTCCGGGAGGAGCGCGATGCGCGTCGTAGTCAATGACGTTGTGGCGGGCGAGCGACTCGATCGTGTCGTCGCTCTCGAGTCCGGTCTGACCCGTCAAGTGGTCTCGGACCTCATCGACGCCGGTGGCGTGACCGTCAACGGCGGTGTCGCTCGGAAGGCATCGGCCCGCGTGGCGCTCGACGATGTGATCGAGGCGACCATTCCGACCGGCGAAGAGGAGAAGGTTCTCGCCGATCCGTCGATCGAGGTGCCCGTCGTCTACGACGACGAGCACATCATCGTCGTGAACAAGCCTGCGGGTCTGGTGGTCCATCCCGGTGCGGGTAATCCGGCGGGGACGCTGGTGAACGGCTTGCTCGCGCTCTACCCCGAGCTCGCGAGTGTCGGGGAGTCCGACCGTCCCGGCATCGTTCATCGCCTCGACGGCGGTACGTCAGGCCTGATGGTCGTCGCCCGGACCGAAGGGGCTCGGGAGGAACTCGTTGCGATGATGTCCAACCGCGAAGTCACGCGTGAGTACCGGGCGTTGTCATGGGGTGAGGTAGAGGGCGAAGAAGGCGTGATCGATGCGCCGATCGGTCGCTCGACCCGGGAGCGGACGAAGATGGCGATCGTGCGGGACGGGCGTGAGTCGCGCACGCGGTACGAAGTGCTCGACCGCTTCACGATGCCGCAGAAGTTCACCCTGCTGTGGTGCCGTCTCGAAACGGGCCGCACGCACCAAATCCGCGTCCATCTCGCGTCGATCGGACATCCGGTGGTGGGCGACACGCGCTACGGCCGGGCTCGTCCGGCGATCCGTTGCGACCGCCCCTTCCTGCATGCCGAACACCTGGCGTTCGACCATCCGATTACGCAGGAACCGATGGAGTGGAGCGTGCCGCTGCCCGATGACCTCGTGAAGGTCCAGGCGAAGGTTCGCTGAACGCCTCTAGGGCGCGACGTTGACGACGGCTTTGCCGTTGGCCGCGTCGACCATGTTCTCGAGCGTGAAACTGTCGAGCAGGTGGCGCATGTGGCGGCCGACGTCGGCCCAGACGCCGAGCAGGACGCACTGGCCTTCGTGGTCGCATGCGCCGTTTTGGTGCGGCTCGCCGAAGTCACCGGCGACGATCGGTCCGTCGACTGCGGCGACGATCTCGCCGAGCGTTATCTCGGCGGGCGTGCGGGCGAGCACGTAGCCGCCGCCGACGCCGCGCTTGGAACGAACGAGTCCGGCGCCTTTGAGGGCAAGCAGGATCTGTTCGAGATAGGGCTGGGGGAGCCCGGTTCGCTCGGCGATGTCGCGCACCGACGTCGGTCCCGCAGCCTCGTGCAGCGCGAGGCTCAGTAGTGCTCGGCTCGCGTAATCGCCCCGGGTCGACACCTTCACAGGACGAATCGTACGTGGCAGGAACGGGCATTACGTTTGCTTCGCCATGACTGACGCAGATCAGACCCCCGTAACACCCCTCGAAGTCGTCGACGCGCCCAGCAACGAACCTGAGTCGGAGACCGTCAGCGAACCCGCGAAGCTGATGCGCATCGGGTCGATGCTGAAGCAATTGCTCGACGAGGCCAAGGCCGCCCCGCTCGACGAGAAGGCTCGCCTGCGTCTTCGGGAGATCTACGAGACGTCGGTGAAGGAGTTGGCCGCCGGCTTGTCTCCCGACCTGCAGACCGAACTCGCCAGCCTGGCGTTGCCCTTCGCCGACGAGGCGCCGTCCGACGCCGAGCTGCGGATCGCGCAGGCTCAGCTCGTCGGTTGGCTCGAAGGCCTGTTCCACGGCATCCAGGCGACGCTGTTTGCCCAGCAGATGGCGGCCCGGAGCCAACTCGAGCAGATGCAGCGCCAGATCGGCCCGAGTCAGGACGGCGCCGCGGTCGACGGCCGCCCCGGTCAGTACTTGTAGAACATCGGGCGTGAAGCCCGATGAAACCCGGACGGTGACGATCGCGATGGCGATCGGCGTCGTGATCATGGTGACGTACTGGACGCTGTGGTTCGCCGCCCGCAGCACCGTCGCTTCCGAGTCGACAAAGGCGTACTACGACTTCGAGAACGCGTTTCCGCTGGCCGATGGCTGGCTCACGGCGTGCCTGATCGGGGCGATCGTGTCGCTGCGCCGGCGCTCGCCCGTCGCCCTGTTCTGGCTGCTGACCGGCGGGGGAGCGGGCGTGTACTTGTTCGCGATGGACGTGCTGTACGACATCGAGCACGGCGTGTGGTTCGCCAACGGCGGCGGCATCATCGAACTGGCCATCAACGTCGTCACGATCATGTTCAGTGTCTCGCTCCTGCGTTGGGCCTGGTCCCGTCGCCTCCGCATCCTCGGCGTCGCCTGATTGCACCTTGTGGCGCAAACTTCGGCCGATTCGTGCGCCGAAAGGTGCACGCTTCAGAAGTGCGGCCGATAAGCCCGTCGCCCTAACTCGAGGCCATCGGCATCGGTGACGATCAGCGTGGCCGGTTCGTTCGCGTCGAACGCGCCGAGTGCGATGCCGAGCGGGCTGTCGATAGGGTGCGCCTCAGCGTTGCCGCCGCTGTCGACAATCAGGTGACGGGCGGCTCGTCCAACGATCCCCTCCATGGCCCCACTCGAAAACTCGGCGCCGCCACAGGTGTGTATGCCGCCCAGGCCGACGTAGTCGTCGGGGGCCTCGGGGCGCAGAAATGTGTGGGCCGGGTCTTCCTCGGCGTCGAGCCAGTTCGAGCCACCACTGCCGTCGGCGAGCTGCCAGCCATTGTGGGTGCGCCATGCCGTCTGGATCTCCGTGGCGACGTACGCGTCCTCGGGCTCCTCCTCGCTCCAGTTCCATTGGAGATGTAGCACCGCGCCCCAGCGCCGACCCGGCCAACGAGCAACCGGTACCGACATGCCCCTCTCGAGCGCAGGCGGCAGATCGGGAAGACCGTTGTCGAGCACCCACAGCGTCCAATCGATGTAGTGCTCGAATTCGTCGAACGACGGCGGCGGAGGGGTGGCCATCTCCAGATCTCACTCTTCGGCGCGCGCCGCCGCCAACGCGATACCGTGCAAGTAATCACACGTATGTAGTTCGTCCACAGCCTGTGGACAGCCTGGAGCCGTCGTGGGCAGTTCGTTCACCCACCTGCATTTGCACACCGAGTACTCGATGCTCGACGGCGCGGCGCGCATCGGCGACGTCGTGAAGGCCGCCGCGGCCGACGGGCAGCCGGCGATCGGCATGACCGACCACGGCAACATGTACGGCACGATCGACTTCTACGAGCAGTGCCGGAAGAACGGCATCAACCCGATCATCGGGTTCGAGGCGTACATGGCCGGCGAGAGCCGCTACGACCGGCCACCCCGCCGGGGTCGCATCGACGACGGCGGCGGCGACACCGGCGACGGCAAGCAGAAGCTCTACTACCACCTGACCCTGCTGGCCGAGAACAACGACGGCTACCAGAACCTGATGAAGCTCTCGAGTTACGCGTTCCTCGAGGGCTACTACTACCAACCCCGTCTCGACTGGGAGTTGCTCGAGCGCTACGCCGACGGTGTCATCGCGACGTCGGGTTGTCTCGGCGGCGTGGTGTTGCAGTCACTGCTCCAGGGCGACGTGCGCAACGCCACCAAGCTGGCGGGTCGGCTGCAGGACATCTTCGGCCGTGACAACTTCTTCATCGAGTTGCAGGACCACGGCCTGCCCGAGCAGGTCCGCACCAACCCGATGCTGCTGGAGCTGGCCAAGGAGATTCAGGCGCCGCTACTGGCCACGAACGACTCGCACTACACCGACCGGGCCGACGCGGCGGGCCACGACGCACTGCTGTGCGTGCAGACCAACGCCACCATGGACGACCCCAACCGGTTCCACTTCCATGGCGACGAGCACTATTTCAAGTCGTCAGCGGAGATGCGGGCGTTGTTCAAGGACATCCCCGAGGCGTGTGACAACTCGCTGTGGATCGCCGAGCGCGCGAACGTGCAGATCGACTTCGACCGCGCCGAGCTGCCGCGCTTCCCGTTGCCCGACGGGTTCACCGACGACGACTCGTTCCTGCGTCACTGGTGTTACGAGGGGGCGCGCGAGCGCTGGGGCAACGATCTGTCCCGTGAGGTGACCGAACGGCTCGACTACGAGCTGAGCGTCATCTCCACCATGGGCTTTTCGGCGTACTTCTTGATCGTGGGCGACCTCATCCGTCACGCCCGGGAACGCCGCATCCGCGTCGGCCCCGGCCGTGGTTCGGCGGCCGGCTGCGCGGTCGCATACTGCCTCGGCATCACCAACCTCGACCCGATCCGGTTCGATCTGCTCTTCGAGCGCTTCTTGAACCCGGGTCGCAAGCAGATGCCCGACATCGACATGGACTTCGACGAACGCTACCGAGGCGAAATGATCCGGTACGTCGCCGACAAGTACGGCCGCGACCACCTCGCCCAGATCGTCACGTTCTCGACCATCAAGGCCCGAGCGGCCGTGCGAGACGCGGCTCGCGTGCTCGGCTACCCCTACATCGTGGGCGACAAGATCGCCAAGGCGATGCCCCCGCTGATCATGGGCCGCGACACGCCGATCGGTGCATGTCTCAAGCTCGACCCGATGCACGAGGGCGGCTTCAAGATGGCCGCTGAGCTGCGCACCATGTACGAGACGGACCCCGAGGCCAAGAAGGTCATCGACGTCGCCGCGAGCCTCGAAGGTCTGCGCCGCCAGTCCGGCATCCACGCGTCGGCCGTCGTCATCTCGCGGGAGCCGCTGATGGAGTACTGCCCGGTCCAGCGCAAGCCGGAACAGGGCGTCGACATCAACGAAGCGCCGATCGTCACCCAGTTCGAAGGTCCGGCCATCGAGAAGCTCGGCCTGCTGAAGATGGACTTCCTGGGCCTGCGCAACCTCACCGTGATCGAGCAGGCGCTCGACCTCATCGAGGAGAACACGGGCGAGCGACCCGACATCGACAAGGTGTCCCTCGAAGACGAGGACACGCTCAAACTGCTCCGCACCGGCGAAACCATCGGCGTGTTCCAGTTGGAATCCGGGCCCATGCGGGCGCTCGTGCGCGCGCTGGCCCCGACCTGCTTCGACGACGTGTCCGCGTTGCTCGCGCTCTACCGGCCCGGTCCGATGGCGGCGAACATGCACTACGACTACGCCGACCGCAAGAACGGTCGGAAGCCCATCGAGTACCCGCATCCGGAGATGGCCGAAGTTCTCGGCGACACGTACGGGCTCATGATCTACCAAGAGTCGATGATGCGCGTCGCGCAGAAGTTCGCCGGGTACTCGCTCGGTGAGGCGGACAATCTCCGTAAGGCCGCGGGCAAGAAGGTCCGCGAAATCATGGCGGCCGAGCGCGAGAAGTTCGAAGAGGGCTGTGAGAACACCGGCTACGGCCGAGCGCTGGGCAAGACGCTGTTCGACATCATCGAGCCGTTCGCCGACTACGCCTTCAACAAGTCGCACACGTATGCCTACGGGCTGGTGTCATGGCAGACGGCGTGGCTCAAGGCACACCATCCCGTCGAATACTTCGCCGCGCTGCTCACTTCGGTGCGTGACGACAAGGACGCGACCGCGAAGTACCTGTCGGAGTGCCGCAACCTCGGTATCGAAGTGCTCGTCCCCGACATCAACGTGTCGGTCGCCGGCTTCGGCGCCAAGGAACGCACCATTCCGTTCGGCATGGCCGCGGTGCGCAACGTGGGCCAGAACCTCGTGCAGATGATCGTGGACGAGCGCGAGGCGAACGGCGACTACGTCGACTTCTACGACTTCTGCCAGCGCGTGAACCCCGTTGTGTTGAACAAGCGCTCGGTCGACTCGCTCATCAAGGCGGGCGCGTTCGACAAACTCGGCCATCCCCGGCAGGGCCTGTGCCTCGCGGCGGAAGGCATCGTCGATCTGATCGTCGCCCGGCGGAAGGAACGCGACGTCGGCGTGATGAGCCTGTTCGACCAGATCGACGACACCGGTGAGGCGAACTGGGACGACACGCGTCTACCGATCGAGGACATCGAGTTCCCGAAGATGATCCGGCTCGGCTTCGAAAAGGAAATGCTCGGCCTGTACGTCTCGGACCACCCGCTCAAGGGTGCGGAGGCAACGTTGCGTCGCCTGGTCGATTGCGGCGTGGCCGAAGCCCGTGAACTGGAGGACGGCGCGGTGCGCACCGTCGGTGGCGTGGTCACGAACCTCGTGCGCAAGTACACCAAGCGCGGCGATCAGATGGCCACGTTCGTCCTCGAAGACCTCGACGGGGCGATCGACGTCATGGTCTTCCCGAAGACGTATCAGGAGTGGGGCAGCCTGCTCACCGAGGACTCGATCGTGTGCCTGAAAGCGCGCGTGTCCCGTAGGGACGACGAGCTCTCGCTGATGTGCATGGAGGTCCGCAAGCCCGAGATCAACTTCGAGGCGCAGACCCGGCTCGACCTCAAGATCTCGCCGAGCGTGATGACCGACAGCCTCGTCGAAAAGCTGAAAGCCCTGCTCCTGGACCACCCCGGCGACTCCGACGTGGTTATCCACAGCGGCGAGATGAAGGTCCGTTTAGGCCCCAATTTCCGGGTCAATCCGGGTTCTGTCCTGGTTTCCGAACTGAAAGTGCTCCTCGGGCCCAACGTCTTGATGTGAGCCGCCATGTGAAAAGTGGCCTCCGGACCGAATAAACTGACCGGGCGGTCAAGTAACTACCGCCGAGGAGATTTGAGGTCCATGGCGATCGATGTCGAAACCAAGGACTGCACCGCGCTGAGCGATGCAGAGTTGGCCGAACTGGCCGACATGTGTGCTGGGGGGCCTGCCGGTTACGAAATCGGCGTGCTCTCCAAGTACCGGGAAGATTGGGTCCTGGTCAGCCAGGCCCGCGACGCAGGCAAGCTTCAGGGCTTCGCGTTCTGCACGCTCGAGCGCATTGGTGGCACGCCGTGCCTGCTGATCGGCCTGGCGTCGGTCAAGCGCTCGTCGAAGCGTGAGACGGCGCTCAAGGCACTCATGGCGAACATGTACCGCCGTGCGCTGATGGCGTTCCCCGACGAGGACGTCGTCGTCGGCACCAAGATGATCGACGCCGGCGCGTACAACGCGTTCAAGGGCCTCGAGGACATCTGCCTACAGCCCGGCCACAAGACCACCGGCGAAGAGCGGGCCTGGTCGCGGCGCCTGGCCAAGCGCTTCGGCGCCGAGGGCCGCATCGACGACCGCACCTTCATCGTGTCGGGTGACGACACGACGCCGGGTGTGCTCGATCACGAAGCGCTCAAGCCCGAGTCGGTCAAGCCCGAGCTCGCCGAGTTCTTCAAGCCGCTCGACCTGGCCAAGGGTGATCATCTGATCGCCTTCGGTTGGGCGATGGCGGAAGATCTCGCCGGCGCCAAGCTGCCCAAGTAGCGGTTTAGGCCATAAAGACAGCTCTCGTCCTCGGTGCCGGCGGCACCGTCGGGCTCGCCTATCACGCCGGCGTTCTTCGGGCGCTCGAAGTCGAAGCCGGGTTCACGCCCGACGACGCTTCGTTGATCGTCGGTTCGTCCGCGGGTTCCGTCATCGGCGCGTATCTGCGCACCGGAATGACGACGGAGGACATGTGGCTGCTGGCGCGGGGTGAACACCCGCACCTCGGCTCGCTCGGTCGCTCCGCCGAGCACGAGCCCGAGCTGTTCGTGCCGCGCTTCGGTGGTCCGATCGGCATCGTGCGTCACGCCATCGGGTCGGCCTACGTGCTCGGCCGGGCGATCTCGCCGTTCCCGCTGCAGCCTCCGGGCTTTCTGAAGTCGGTCTTTCCCGGCGGACTGTTCGCCATGGAGGAAGGGCGGCGCCGCTTCACCGAAGAGTTGCCCAACGAATGGCCCCAGAAGGATCTCTGGCTCACCACCGTCGACATCGTGAGCGGCCGTCGGCTCGTGCTTGGTCGTCCCGGTTCCCCGAAAGTCGACCTACCGCGCGCGGTGCTCGCTTCGGCCGCGGTGCCGGGGATCTACCCGCCGGTGCAGGTGGGTCGCCGCAACCTGATCGACGGCGGCACCCACTCCACCTCCAATCTGGATCTGGGTGTGCAGTACGGCGTCGATCGCATCATCGGCGTCGTCCCGATGGCTTTCGACACGGCCACGCCGCCCGGCCCGCTCGGCCAGATCGCTCGCCGTATCCCGGCCCGCGCGCTGTCGGCCGAGATGGCGCTGGCTCGCCGACGTGACGTCGACGTGTTGCTGTTCCGTCCGTCGGCCTCTGAGGTTCGTCACCACGGCGTCAACCTCATGCGCCCGGACGGGCTCGAACGAGTGGCCGAGCTCGCCTACGAGGCGACGGCCAAGGCGCTCACCACCGAGCGCTTCGCGGCAGCCTTCGCCGCCTGACGTTTACGTCGGCAGAAGAGCGCTGACGACCTTGTAGCAATGCCCGAGGTAGGGCGGGCTCAAGGTGACCAGCAGGCGCCGCTTCGCTTTCACTGCGCCCCGCTTCTTCTCGACGGCGTCGTACGCGACCGGGTCGGTGCAGGGCATTTCGTGCACGACGCCGCGGAACCGGAATCGCACTGCGACCCCCTCGTCCGACGGGCACAGCACGATCTCGCCGTACGGGTTGACGATCGTCATCGACGGGTGGTCGCCGGCGAGGGTCCAGTACGGAGTGGCCGGGCCGGCGAAGCCGAGGATCTGATCCTTCTCGGGGTGATGCAGAGGCGTCAGCAGTTTCTGGGCGCGACGGCCACGGAGCCTGCCGATGGCCACGGGTGCGTCCATGAGTTCGACAGTCTCGGGGCGAAGCGGATCGAGCGGAGACGGATTGATGACGCTGCGGCCGCTGACCACGTCGAGGGGGCGAAGCCGGATGGGCACGACGGCCGAGTTCTCGACGTCCCAGGTCGCCCAAACCAGGCCACCGGTGTCCAAGTCGATGCACGCCGCCTCGCCGTCGCCGGGCGCGAGCAACAGCAGTCGGACCCGTGCACCGACGGGAACGACTGGCTTATGGAACGCCGGATGGCGCGGGCTCTGTGCAACAGCCACGTAACAATGTTTGTCCTGTGGACAACGTTCGTGGTGGATGGTCGGGTCAGAGCAAAGATTCGACGCGAACGACGCGACCAACGGCACTGCCGGAAACTGGCCGCACGAGATCGGCACTGATGCGCGGTCTAGAAGAGAGTCACCACTCCGACAATCAGAAGCACCCCGCCGACGATGACTCCGAAACGGGCTTAGGCGGTGGTAACGCGCCAACGCGGCAGGATCGCTTGCCAGCCACTCCGGGTGAGTCTTCGTGAGCGGCAGCCTCGGCAAGATCTTGCCCCATGTCACAAGAACGGCGATCCGACGCTGACCAGCACCGCGCTCCAACGGTACGCAACTCGGATCGCGCACCCGCGCGAAAAGCGGCACTAGTGCGCTACGGGCCACGATTGACCAACGAGCGGGAAGGCCTCGTTCCTTGGTCAGCGGCGGCACCCTGTAGGGCCACGATCGACCAAAGACCGCTCGTTATTGCCGGTTATTTCGCACTTCGGCGGGTTCGCTACGCAGCGAAGGGGTGTTACAGCAGTGACTCGATAACCATTGCGAGGCCGTCTTCGTCGTTGGTAGCTGTGACTTCGGGAATCTCGGCGAGGACGTGCGGATGGGCGTTGCCCATGGCGACGCCGCGGCCGGCCCAGCGCAGCATCGGTAGGTCGTTCGTGTGGTCGCCGACGGCGACAACCTCGTCGGACGTGATGCGGTAGTCGGCGCAGAGCTGCTCGAGGGCGAAGGCCTTTGTGATCCCCGGCGCCATGACTTCGACGAACGGTCCGCCGGAGATCACCACGCTCACGGGGTGCGCCACCGGGAGGAGGAGTTCGTACAACTCCTCGGGGCTGAGCGTTGCGTGGCGCAGGAGAACCTTGGTGACGACGTGGTCCTCAGCGATGTCATCCACGACGTCGATGCGGCCGAGCATCGCCGGAGGCGGCCCCTCCTGGGCGAACGCGACCTCGGCATACGCGTGTGTTCGGAAGCCTTCGTCGGGCGTCTCCCACGCGTAGACCACGTCGTGGGCCGCGGCTCGGTCGAGGAAGGTCCGGAGCTCGGTGAGCTCGAAGGCGTGTGAGCGGACGGTGGTGTGAGTCGCCAGGTCGTAGACGATCGCCCCGTTCGAGCAGACCGCGAGGCCGCGCGGAATTGCGTCACCGATCACACCGACAAAGGAGCGCGCCCGTCGAGCGGTGAGGATTACGACGTGAATGCCGGCGTCCTCGGCAGCCGCAATGGCCTTCGACGTACGGGGCGAGACGCTTAGGTCCGAACGCAGCAGCGTTCCGTCCAGATCAGTTGCGAGTAAGCGAATCCCTGAGGCCATCGGGGTCCGACACTGGCATGTTGCAGACGAAGTTGCGACACACATACGCGTGGCCCTCGCTCCGTCCCTCCCACAGCGGCGAGTCGTACGGGTCGCCCCACGCGATCACGCTGAAGGGCCGCCACTCCGAGCGGTACGTGTCGACGAGGTCGGCGTTGCGTCCGGGGATGACAACTTCGGTGGTGCCTTTCGCGAAGAGGTGCGCCACGAACGCTGCGTGGCTGAACCCGGCCGGATGTTCGGCGACGGGCAGCCCGGCGATGATCGCTCGTGCACGGTCGTCGTAGGTTCGATGACCGGTGAGGGCGGCGAGCCGCGTGAGCGCGAGCGCGCCGACGGCGTTGGCCGACGGGGTGGCGCCGTCGAAGGTTTCCTTCGGGTTCGCGACGAGTGGGGCTGCGTCCTTGCCGACAGTGAAGAGGCCACCGACGGCTGGGTCCCAGAAGAGATCGAGGAGTTGGTCGGCGGTGCTGCGCGCCGCGGTGATCCAGCGCGGCCGGCCGGTTGCCTCGGCGAGACGGGTGAAGGCGTCGGTGAGCCACGCAAGGTCGCCGGCGACCGCCAGATGCTGCGCGCCCGACTCGGTCTGCCAGGCGCGCATCCAACGCGCGTCGCCTCGCCGGAGATTCGCCAGCAGGAAGTTGGCCGTTTCGACGGCGTCGTCGATCCAGTCGTCGCGACCGAACGCAGCTCCGGCTTCGGCCAGCGCCGAGACGAACATCGCGTTGAACTCGGTGATGACCTTGTCGTCACGCAGCGGACGGACGCGCGTCGAGCGATGCGCGAACAAGCGGGCCTTCGCTTCGGCGACACGGGGCGGGATCGACTGGTCGACGCCGAGCGGTCGGAAGAAGATGTTGCGGCCTTCGAAGTTCCCGCCGGGCTCGACGCCGTAGAACGCCATGAGTTCGTCGGCGAGCGCGTCGTCCAGCAGCGCGCGCCGGATCTCCTCCGGTGTCCACGTGTAGAACAGTCCTTCCTCACCCTCGGAGTCGGCGTCCTCCGCCGAGGAGATGCTGCCGCCCGGCAGACGAAGATCGCGGCGCACGTACTCGACGGTGTTCTCGACGACCGTCCGGTACCACGGATCACCCGTCAGCTGGAATCCGTGGGTGAAGACCCGCACGAAGCCCGCCTGGTCGTAGAGCATCTTTTCGAAGTGCGGCACGAGCCAGCGGGCATCGACCGAGTAGCGGGCGAAGCCGCCGCCGAGATGATCGTGAATCCCTCCGGCGGCCATTGCGTTAAGCGTGTACACCGCCGCATGCTCAGCTTCCCCGTCGCCCTCCAGCCCGGCGACGAGCAATGCGTCGAGCATCGACGGCTGCGGGAACTTGGGTGCGCCGCCGAAGCCGCCGAGGCGGTCGTCGTGGTTGGCGAGCAGCAGCTGCACGGCGGCGGGAAACGGGTCGGCCTCGCTGCGTTGTTCGGCGAGCGAGATTGCGGACTTCACGCGAAAGCCGCCGCTCGATCGCTCTCGCACGGACTCGGTCACTTCGTCGGCCTGTCCGAGCACCTCGGCGCGTCGGTTGACCCACGCGTCGTTCACGGCGTGCATCACCTGCGTGAAGCTCGGCATGCCCTGCCGCGCCTCGGGCGGGAAGTACGTCCCGCAGTAGAAGGGCCGCCCGTCGGCGGTCATGAACACCGTCATCGGCCAGCCGCCCCGGCCCGTCATCGCTTGGGTCGCGTCCATGTACACGGCGTCGACGTCCGGGCGTTCTTCGCGGTCGACCTTGATGTTGACGAACAACTCGTTCATCACGTCGGCCGTCGCTTGGTCCTCGAAGGACTCGTGCGCCATTACGTGGCACCAGTGGCAGGCGGCGTACCCGATCGACAACAGGATCGGCCGGTCGGTCGCCGCCGCAAGGGTGAAGGCCTCTTCGCCCCACGGATACCAGTCGACGGGATTGTCGTTGTGCTGGCGCAGATACGGACTGGCTTGGGTGGCGAGGCGGTTAGGTGACATTGAAGAACGGCTCCACGTTGACCACGGCGCTCGTGTGAAGCGGGCCGTAAATGTGCGGATACCCGTTCTCGACCTTGATCTCGGCGTCGACGAACTCCGGATCGATCGTCAGCAACACCAGCGGGAAGTCGACGCCCTTGTAGTAGCGCTCGGCGACGCCGGCGATCTGGTCCCTGAAGGAGCAGTGCATGAAGCCCTCTTCTTCGATTGTCTTGTCGAGGGTGGACTGCAGGTAGACACCACTGGCCGCCGCCATCGTCCACTGGACCTGCGACGCGATGTGGAAGATGGGCTCCATCCGACCGACATTAAGGTCCGCCGGATGGATCTACGACTTGATGGCAAGGTCGCTCTCATCACGGGCGGCTCGCGGGGGATCGGGCGCGCGATTGCGACGTCGATGGCCGAGTCTGGGGCGCACGTGATGATCTCGTCGCGCAAGGCCGAGGACCTCGAAGTGACGGCCAAGGAAATTGGCCACGACACGCAGTGGTTCGCGGCGAACGCCGGTAACGACGACGAGGCCGCGGCGTGTGTCAACGCGACGGTCGAACGCATGGGTGGCATCGACATTCTCGTCAACAACGCCGCAACGAACCCGTACATGGGGCCGCTGCTCGGCATCGACCACGGTCGCGCCGACAAGACGGTGCAGGTCAACCAGTGGGGTGTGCTGCATTGGACCCAGTTGGCGATCGAGGCCGGTCTGGGTGCCCGTGAAGGCGCGTCGGTCATCAATATCGCGTCGATCGGCGGCATGAGCGCCGGCGGCGCCATCGCTTGGTACAACGTCACGAAGGCCGCCGTAATTCACCTCACGCGCAACCTCGCGCTCGAGCTCGGATCGAAGGCGCGCGTCAATGCGATCTGCCCGGGTCTCGTGAAGACCGACATGGCCAAGGCGCTGGTCGACGCCGCTGGCGAGCAGATGGCGAAGCGCCTCCCGATGAAGCGGCTCGGCGAACCGTCCGACATCGCGGGCGCAGCGACGTTCCTCGCGTCCGATGCCGCGTCGTGGATAACCGGTCAGACGCTCGTCGTCGACGGTGGCGCCCTCCTCAACGGCGGCGGCTAGGGAAGCGCCGAACGCCGGACCTTGCCGGAGGCGGTACGGGGGAGAGCGTCGAGTAGGACGAGTTCCTTGGGGGCTGCGTACGCGGGCAGGGTCTCTTTGACCTTGTCGCGCAGGGCTTCGAGGGTCGGCGGCTCCTTGGTCGGGACCACGAAGGCGACGACGCGTTGGCCCCATTCGGGGTCGGGGCGCCCGGCGATGGCGAGCTCCGCAACGCCGGGCGTGTTCTCGAGAGCGCGCTCGACGGCAATGGGCCACACCTTCTCGCCGCCCGTGTTGATGACGTCGCCGATGCGTCCGGTGACGGACAACACGCCGTCGATGATCGAGCCCGCATCCCCAGTGGCAAACCATCCGTCGGGGCTCTTCGGGTCGATGCCGTCGCGGTAACAACGCAGGAGCATCGGTCCGCGCACGTGCACTTCACCACCATCGACGATGCGAATGTCGACGTTCGGCAACGCCACGCCGTCGTACGCGATGCCGCTGCCGGTCTCGGTCATGCCGTAGGTGCGAACCACGTTTGGGGGCAGCGCCTCGGGTGCTGCGGCGCCGCCGAGCAGAACCCGACGAAATCGTGAGACGTCGTGACGGGTCAGCATCGTCGGCACCATCGAGACGAGTGACGCGCCGTCGTCGTCGAACGCGAAGGGCGTGCCGGCGTGCAACGCGCGCAACACGACCGACAGCCCACCGATGTGGGCGAGGGGCAGGCAGAGCCACCATTTGTCGTCGCGAGTCACCTCGAGCGCCGCGTTCGATGCGTCGGCCATTGCGGCGATCGCGTCGTGCGTCAGCACCACGCCTTTGGGCTGACCGCTGGTCCCGCTCGTCGCGATCGCCAGGGCGTCGCCGTCTTCGATGGGTTCATCGACACGCAGTGCGCGCAGCACCGACTCGCGCGCTGCGGCGGGTAGGCGGGGATCGATCGGAGCAACCGCATCGCCGGCGTCCCAGGCGCGTCGCATCGCGTCGACGAAGGCGGGACCTTCCGCGTCGATCGCTACCAGTCGGGGCACGACCGTTAGCGTAAGGGTCGTTATGAACAAGTGGATCGCCGGGGCACGACCGCGCACGTTGCCGGCCGCGATCGTCCCTGTTGCCGCGGGCACCGCAGCGGCCTACAACGCCACTGGCGATGTCATTTGGTGGCGCGCCGTCGCCGCCTTGATCGTGTCGCTCGCGGTGCAGGTCGGCACCAACTATGTCAACGACTATGCCGACGGGATCCGCGGTACCGACGACGTACGCGTCGGTCCGGTCCGACTCGTCGGGCAGAAGCTTGCATCGCCGGGCGCGGTGAAGCGCGCCGCGATCTTGTCCTTCGCCGTGGCCGCCGGCTTCGGGCTTGCCCTGTGCGCCGCGGCCGGCTGGCAGCTCGCCCTGGTCGGTGCGGCGGCGATTCTCGCGGGCTGGTTCTACACGGGTGGTCCCAAGCCTTATGGCTACGCCGGTCTCGGTGAACTGTTCGTCTTCGTGTTCTTCGGCCTCGTGGCGACGGCCGGGTCGACCTACGTACAGCTCGAGAAGGTGACGGGCAAAAGCGTTGCGGCCGGCGTCGCAGTTGGACTCTGGGCAACCGCCCTTCTTGTGGTGAACAACTTGCGTGACCGCGTCGGGGACGAGGGCTCGGGCAAGAAGACCCTCGCTGTTCGCCTCGGCGACAAGAACACTCGCATCCTCTACGTCGCGTGTCTCCTCATTGGCCTTCTGGTTGCGGTCGAGGTGACCTGGATCTCCGTGATCGCCGTCGCGGCCATGGCGCAGCCAATCGGCGCTGTGCGCAAGGGTGCGCTCGGGCGTGATCTGATCACCGTGCTGCAGAAGACGGCGACGGTGCAGATGATCGGTGGGGCCGCGCTGACTATCGGTCTGCTGGTTCGTTGACGAAGTCGTCGACGATGCTGACGAACGCGTCGGTCGCTTCGAGGTGGCAGGCGTGACCGCAGCCGTTCATCGTCGTCACATGCGCCTCGGGCATCGCCTCGGCCATGCGGTTCGCGATGGCGGTGAACTTCTCGTCGAGCGCTCCGACCACGAGCATCGTCGGGGCGTGGATCTCTCCCAGTCGCGACCACAGCGACTCTTGCGCGCCGGTACCCATCAAACGAAGGCTCGCGGCCAGTCCACTCACGGTGTTGACCCGTCGAGCATCCATGCCGGCGTTGTCGTCACTCAGCGTTTCGAACAAAGGGTTGGCGAGCCAGCGCGCGAGGAACGGCTCGAGTCCGTCGCGCTCGAGTTCCTCGGCGAGCAACTCGTCCGACGCCTGTCGCTCCAGCCGCTCGGCGGCGCTCTCGATGCCCGGTGTCGCGCCGACGAGGACGAGTCGCTCGACCAGCTCGGGATGGGCCAGCGCCACGTGCAGCGCAAGGCGACCACCCATCGAGTAGCCGACCCACGTGCCGCGTCCGCCCTCCGCGGCCAGCAGATCCGCGCTCTTCCACAGCCCGAGATGGGTATCGGCGTGCGCGCCGTGCCCCGGCGCATCGAGGGCAACGGGATCGTGACCGAGGGCGCCGAGCCGGAACTCGATCGGGTCCCACGACGCGGCGGACTGGGTGAAGCCGTGCACGAGGATCAGGCGGGACATCGCTCATGACCGTACAGGCCTCGTTCTGCGCCACGATCGTCGACGAGTGGATTCGCGGCGGACTGACCCACGCCGTCATCGCGCCCGGCAGTCGCTCCACGCCGCTCGCGATTGCGCTCGCCGCGCGTGAGGAGCTGTCGATCAAGGTCGTCCTCGACGAGCGATCGGCCGGTTTCGTGGCGCTGGGCGTCGGGCTGGCGACGGGTCGCGCCGCGGTCGTCATCACCACGAGCGGCACCGCGGTCGCCGAACTCATGCCGGCCGTGGTCGAAGCGCACCAAGCGCGCGTGCCTCTGTTGGTCGCGACCGCCGACCGTCCCTGGGAAGCAATGGACGTTCGGGCGCCGCAGACCATCGAACAGATCCGCATCTTCGACGGCCTGACGCGTTTTTCCGCGGCGCCGGGCGTTCCCGATGAGACGTCGTCGGGTGCGTGGCGGTCGCTGGCCTCGCGCGCGTTGCTCGAGACCTCTACGAGCGTGAACGGTCCTGGCCCCGTGCATCTGAACCTCGCCTTCCGCGAACCGCTGCTGCCCGATGGTCGGGTCGCCGTCGTGCCGGGCCGCGTGGACGGCAAACCCTGGCATCGCGTCGACGCCGCGCCCGCCGGGCTGACACCGCTCGGGCTCGCCGGCCGTCGCGGCCTGGTGGTGGCTGGTGCGGGCTCGCCGAAGGTCGGAACGCTGCGCCAACTCGGTTGGCCGATCCTGGCCGACCCGCGCTCCGGGGCGCGTACGCCGCACCCGCTGACCATCAGCGCCGCCGACGCGCTGTTGCGTGACGCGGCCTTCGCCGAGTCGCACAAGCCCGACGTCGTCCTGCACGTCGGCGAGCCCTGGGCGAGTCGCGTCGTCAACGAATGGCTGGCGTCGAGTGGTGCCGAACACGTCGTCGTGGACCCTCACGGGGTATGGCCTGACCCGGCGCGCGTTGCCGGACGCATCGTGCGCGGGAACGTGTCGCCCGTCGCCGAGGACGCGCCGGAAGACGGGTGGACCGATTCGTGGACCGCGGCCGAAGCCGCTGCGCAAGTGGCGATCACCGAAACGTTCGTGGGTGAGCACGCAACGCGGGAGCCAGCCGTCGTACGCGAACGGTTCGCGGCGTTGGGTGATGACGACGTGTTGTTCGTCGCCTCGTCGATGCCGGTGCGCGACCTCGAGTGGTTCGGCGCGCCTCGTGATGGGGTGACCGTGCTGAGCAACCGCGGTGCGAACGGCATCGATGGGCTGATTTCGACTGCGTCCGGTGTTGCCTGGGCCCTGCCGACTCGCGCCGTCACCGCTCTGCTCGGCGATCTCGCGTACCTGCACGACATCGGCGGCCTGCGCGTGGCTGCCGAGCAGCCCAACCTGAAGGTCGTCGTGCTCGACAACAATGGGGGCGCGATCTTCGATTTCCTCCCACAGGCGACAGGTCTCGACGCCGAAACGTTCAACCGGCTTTTCACCACGCCCCACAACCTGGAGCTGCCCACCGCGCCGAACGTCGAAATCATTCGTTTCGAGACCGGCGCGGCCAAGGCGACGCATCGAGCCGCGCACGCGGCGGTTGCTTCGTACCTACGGGCGAACGAGCGCAGCCAGTAGAGCCTGCAGCTTGAGCTGACTCTCCATCAGCTCCGACGCCGGATCCGAGCCGGCGACGATGCCGCAACCGGCCCGCAGGACGGCGCGGTTGTCGTCGATCTCGGCGCAGCGAATGCCGACCCACCACTCACCGTTGCCCGCCGCGTCGATCCAACCAACGGGTCCGGCGTAGCGGCCGCGATCGAGACGTTCGTGATTGGCCAACCACTTCAAGGCGACGTCGTTGGGCGCGCCTCCGACCGCTGCGGTGGGGTGGAGCGCGGCGACAAGATCCAGCACCGAGGTCGTGTCCTGCGCAAGGGTTCCGCTGATCTTCGTGCCGAGGTGCGTCACGTTGCGCAACGCGACGACGCCGGGACCGTCCGGCACGTCGAGCGACGAGCACCACGGGCGCAGCACCTCCGCCACCCCGTCCACCGTGAGCCGATGCTCGGCGCGGTCCTTCTCCGATGCAAGAAGCGCGGCCGCGGCCGCGGCGTCCGCGTCAGGATCACCGACCCGCGCCGTCGTGCCCGCGAGGGGGTACGACACGACGTCGCTACCGCGCTTGCTCACCAAGAGTTCCGGACTGGCGCCGACGAAACCGTCGATCGAGAACGTGGTGCACGACGGGTAGAGATCGTGCAGACGGCGCAAGACGTCGGCCACCACGATCGGGCGGTTCGCCATCACCTCGACGGCGCGCGCCAGAACGACTTTTTGAAATTCGTTGCGCTCGATCGCATCGGTGGCGTCGGCGACGAGGTCGCACCAGTCCGCATGCGACAACGACGGGGTCAGATTGAATGCGTCGGGTGAGAGGGGCGCCTCACCGTCGGCCGGTTCCGGGCCAACGCCGTCAGCCGCGAACCAGACCTCTTCGGGAACCACGAGTGATGCCCCGACGACTCGATTGAACGGCAACGCGCCGAGCGCAATCGCTGCGTCACCAAGTGCGGACAGTTCGTTGCCCACCCTCTCACCGAGGTCGCCCGGGGAGACGCCCGCCGGCAGATCGATCCGTGCCCGCTCACCGCGAGCGACGAATCCACCCGTGTGTCCGCCGAGAACGACGAAGTCGTCGTCGCGCAGCCCGGCGAGCAGTTTGGTGAGGTCCACTACGAGGTCCGTCGTCCAGTGATGAGCTGCGAGATACCGCCAGAAAGCTGCCGACGCTCGACGTTCGTGAAACCGGCCCGCTCGATCATCGCGAGGAGGTCCGGGACCGGAGGGAGATACGCGACCGACTTCGGCAGGTACTGGTATCCCGCTTTGTCGGAGCCGAAGAGACCGCCGATGACCGGGACGACCTTGCCGAAGTAGAAGCTGTGCCCCATCCGCAGGATGGGGTTGGTCGGCGCCGACACCTCGAGGATGCCGAGGGAGCCGCCTGGTCGCAGCACACGCGCCATCTCGCCGAACACCTTCGGCAGGTCGACGAGATTGCGAAGTGCGAGCCCGCATGTGACACCGTCCATCGACGCGGTGGCGATGGGCAGGTAGCGGGCATCGGACTGCACGCGTGGGGCGTCAGTGCGGGCGTTGCGCAACATGCCGGCGGACAGGTCGAGTGCGATGGGTCGCAGGTCGCGATGTTCCATTTCGCGGCATAGGTCACCGGTACCCGCGGCGATGTCGAGCACAGACGCGCCGGGCGGCAGTTGGAGCGAGTCGAGCGTCAGACGCCGCCAGCCGACGTCCATTCGGAACGTCATGATGCGGTTGACGCGGTCATACCGCGGCGCGATGGCGTCGAACATCTCGCCGATGGCGTGAACTTTTTCCTCGCCTTCGGGCAGTGGTGCCGTAGCGCGGGCCATACCTCAAACTACGTTGGAGCCAAATGTTTTTCCGCATCAGGGCGGGGTTGCCGTGGCGCACTCACTGAAACGGCGGCCGGACCGGGCGGTCCGCCAACAACAACTTCTGACTCGTCTTCGCTATGGGGCCGTGGTTCTCGCCGCGGTCGGCATGATCGCCGCGGGCATCGTCGTGAAGTCCAACGACAACAAGTCCGTTGTCATCGGTCGCGTGCCGCTCACGACGGTGACGACGCGGCCGACCGTCGCGATCCCTGAACCCGACATCGGCCGTGGTCCCATTCCGGCGCCGCGCAACTCGTCGTCGCTGCTCGCCGCCAATGGTTCGGCGTACGGGCGAGCGCTCGCGTTCAACAGCCGCATCCCGATCAAGGATGGACTGGTCTTCATCCTGATCGTCGGTTCGGATGCTCGACCCGGGCAGAACCTGCACAAGACGCGCACCGATTCCCTCCACGTCGTCGCCATCGATCCGGCCACGCGGTCAGGGACGATCGTCGGCATTCCGCGCGACACCTACGTCAACATCCCCGGCAAGGGGATGGCAAAGATCAACACGGCGATGGGCAGCGGCGGCCCGCCCCTGCTCATGCAGACGGTGCGGGAATTCACGGGCCTGCCGATCGAGTACTACGTGCTGACCGGGTTCGAAGGCTTCGCCAAGATGGTCGACGACCTCGGCGGCGTCGACGTGTACGTCCCACGCAACATGGACGACAACTACTCGGGCGCCCACTTCGCCCAGGGGTACCACCACTTCAACGGAGAACAGGCGCTCGCGTTCTGCCGCGACCGGCACTCGGTCAAGTACGGCGACTTCACGCGTTCGGAGAATCAGGGACTCCTGATGCTCGCGACGCTGCAGAAGATGCGGGCCGAGGTGAGCGACGACGACGGGCTGCATCGCTGGCTCGGCGTGCTCGCGAACTACGCCGAACTCGACGTGCCGATGGGCGAACTCGACGGACTCGCGGCGCTGGCCCGTCGCCTGTCGCCCGAGGCGCTCAACAACGTCGTCATGCCGGGCAAGACGGGTTCAGCGTCGGGCGGCCAGTCCGTCGTGTTCCCGACGGAAGCGGCTGCGGCGATGTGGGGCGACCTGCGCGACGACGCGCGCATCACCGGTTCGGTCCCGCCGCCGTCCGGCGACGACACGCCGGCGACGACCGACACGACTGACACGACGGTTCCCGAGGACACCACGTCGACGACCGAGTACGACCCGTTCGCGACCACCACCACAACCGCCGCGACCTACAGCTACCCGTAGCGCTTCCGACCCTTTACGTGTTTGTGACCCCCGTCGGTCACGAACACGTAAAAAGTGGGGACAGGGTCGGGGTAGGTTCGAGTCATGACCTTTCCGGTGACGTTTGGTGTGTTCATTCCGCAGGGCTGGAAGATGGAGCTCGCGGAGATCGAGGGTGCCGAGGCGAAGTGGAACAAGGCCGTCGAGATTGCGGTGCTCGCCGAGGAGCTCGGCTTCGATTCGCTCTGGACCTACGACCACTTCCACAACGTGCCGCGACCGGCGCACGAAGCGGTGTTCGAGTGCTGGACGACCATCGCGGCGATCAGTCAGCGCACCAGCCGTATCCGTCTCGGTCAGATGGTTGGCTGCAACTCGTACCGTGAACCGAGCGTGCTGGCGAAGATCACCTCCACGATCGACGTGATCAGCGGCGGCCGCCTCGACTGGGGCATCGGCGCGGGCTGGTACGAGAACGAATACAAGGGCTACGGCTTCGAGTTCAAGGCGCCGAAGGACCGCATCGGCATGCTGCGCGAGTGCGTCGAGATTGTGAAGTCAATGTGGTCCGAGGAGGAAACCTCCTACGACGGCAAGTACTACAAGCTCGAGCGGGCGCACTGCGATCCAAAGCCGTTGCAAACCCCGCGGCCGCGCATCCTCATCGGTGGTGGTGGCGAGCAACTCACCTTGAAGGTCGTGGCGAAGCTCGCCGATCGTTCGAACTTCAACGGCAACCACGAGGAGTGGGCCCACAAGGCCGAGGTGCTCAAGGGCCACTGCAAGGACGTCGGTCGTGACTACGACGAGATCGAGAAAACGATTTCGGGGGAGTGCATGATTCGCGAGACGGAAGCGGAGCTGCAGGCCGTCGGCACGAAGTCGCTGTGGGGTCAGCCCCTCGACGACTGGCGCAAGGGAGCGCTGGTCGGCACCGTCGACGAAGTCGCCGAGAAGATCCAGGGCTACATCGATCTGGGGTGCACGGGCTTCTTCCCGTGGACGAGCGACTACCCGGACACGACGACGATCGAGTTGCTGGCCAAGATCTCGAAGAACTTCACCAAGTAGCGGGGCTACTTGAACCAGATGCGGACGTAGTTCCGGGTCTGGTCATGAAGAATCAACGCGAGCAGGGCGATCTCGAACATGAGGTTCACGAGGTCGAAGTCGAACAGGCCGATGTGAAACCGGATCATCGCGATCAGCTTGGCCAACAGTGGCAGGGCGGCGACCGCGATGCCGAGGTACCACCCGAGCTTTTTCTCCTGCGCGATCTGGAAGCCGGCATAGACCCCGCCGACGGCCACGAACAGACGCGCAAAGTTTTCGATCGATTGCGCTTGGGTTCCACTCTGGGCGATGGCGGGACCGATGCCCGGCCCGTCGCCCAGCACGATGAACACCGCGCCGAAGTACAGCAGGAACGTTGCGATGACCAGCGTCTGCGGCTGACTTTGGTTGATCCAGCGGCGTGTTTGCACGCCGACATTGTGTCAGGACCGGTTCGCCAACTGACCGCATGCTGCGTCGATGGACTGTCCGCGTGTTTGTCGGACGGTCGCGTTGACGCCGCGGTCCTGCAGCGCATCGGCAAACGTGTGAACCGCCTTTCGGGTCGAACCCATCACGAGATAGCCCGGCGTCGGGTTCAGCGGGATGAGGTTGACGTGCGCGCCGAGCGGCCGCGCTAGTTCGGCAAGCTCATCGGCGTCGCGCATGCGGTCGTTCTTGCCGGCAATGCAGGCCCACTCGAAGCTGAGGCGGCGGTTGTGGCTGCCGATGTACCCGCGACACGCTGCCATCAACGCCGCAAGCGGGTAGCGCTTGTTGACCGGCACGAGCTCGTTGCGGAGTTCGTCGTTCGCGGCGTGCAGCGACACGGCGAGGCTGACCGGCAGCGACTCGCGGGCGAGTCTGTGAATCCCCGGGATGATGCCGACCGTCGAGATCGTGATGTGCCGAGCGGACAGGCCGATGTCGCCGTGGATGCGTTCGACTGCGCCCCAGGTTGCGTCGTAGTTGGCGAGGGGCTCGCCCATGCCCATGAACACGATGTTCGAGAGCCGTCGTTCGGTGCGGCGCGCCTCGCGAGCCGCCAGTACGACCTGCTCGACGATCTCGCCCGTGGTGAGGTGACGCTTGAAGCCGGCCTGCCCGGTGGCGCAGAAGCCGCATGCCATCGCACAGCCCGCTTGTGACGAAACGCAGGCCGTCGTGCGACCGGGGTAGTGCATGAGCACCGTTTCGACGGCCTGCCCGTCCGCCAATTCGAACAGCCACTTCACCGTGGTGCCCCGGTCGGCCTCCTGGCGCATGCGCTCCCGCAGCGCGAGGCCGAGTTCGGGCGTCGCGAGAAGCTCGGCGCGTAACGCCTTCGGCAACGAGGTGAGGTCGTCAAGGTCGGCCAGCTGGGAGTAGATGCCGTCCCACACCTGCTTGGATCGGTACCCGGGCGCGTCGGCCAGCACCGGCAGCGCCGCGAGTTCGTCGAAAGTCAGGTCGTGTCGTGTCACGGCCACGCTCTCGACTCTGCCAGAGTTTCGGCATGGGAATGGCCCCGGAGCACCATCACCGCGACGTGAACGGCGGCGCGGCGCGCGCCGCCGTGTTCGGTGTGAGTGACGGATTGGTGTCCAACGTGTCACTGATCCTCGGGGTCGCCGGCGCACACCCGGACGCCTCGGTTGTCCGCCTCGCCGGTCTCGCAGGCCTCATTGCGGGTGCCTGCTCGATGGCTGTGGGGGAGTACCTGTCGGTGAGCGCCCAAGTGGAGTTGGCCGAGCGTGAGCTTCGTATCGAGCGCCACGAAATCGTCAACCGTCCGGGCAAGGAGAAGGCCGAACTCGTCGCGCTGTACGAATCACGCGGTGTCCGCACCGAAGTCGCCGAAGAAGTCGCCGGCGCACTGATGGCCGACACTGACCAGGCGCTCGAGGTGCACGCGCGCGAGGAGCTCGGCGTCGACCCCGACAATCTCGGGGCGCCGCTGCAGGCCGCCGGCGCGAGTTTCGTCGCGTTCGTGTCGGGCGCCTTCGTGCCGTTGATCCCGTGGTTGCGTTTGTCGAACGGAAACAACACCGCCGTGATCCTGTCGTGCGTGCTCGCCGCGTGTGCCGCGGTGGCGGTGGGCGCCGTCCTCGCCCGCTTCACCGGTCGGGAGAAGTGGCGTGTTGCGCTGCGCCAGGTGCTCTTCGCGGCGGTGAGCGCCGGTATCGCGTACGGCATCGGCTCCATCGTCGGTGTGTCGACGTCGTAGATGGGCAAGCCGCGTTCGCCCAAGGGCCGGGCGACTCTCACCAACGAGCGACTCAAGGCCGCCTATCCCGAAGCGATCTGCGCGCTCGTTCACGACAACCCGTTCCAGTTGCTGGTGGCGACGATCCTGTCGGCGCAGTGCACCGACGAGATGGTGAACAAGGCGACGCCCGGGCTGTTCGCCGTCTACCCGACGCCGCAGCTGATGGCGACGGCGCAACCCGGCGACATCGAGCCGTTGATCCAGACACTGGGCCTGTTCCGGTCGAAGGCGAAGAACCTCGCGCTCATGGCCCGCTCGCTCATGACCGAGCACGACGGTGAGGTGCCGACCTCGCACGAAGAGCTCACCAAGCTCGCGGGCGTCGGGCGCAAAACCGCAAACGTGGTCCGGTCCGTCGCGTTCAACCTGCCGGGATTACCCGTCGACACGCACGTCGGGCGGATCAGCGTGCTGCTCGGGCTGACGACGGAGACCGATCCGGTCAAGGTCGAGCACGCGCTCGGCAAGATGCTGCCGCCGGCCGACTGGGGCGAATTCTCACTCCGGATGATCCTGCACGGCCGCGCGATCTGCATCGCCCGGCGGCCCAAGTGCTCGTCGTGCCCGCTCGTGGATTTCTGCCCGAGCGCCGAACCGACCCGCGCCTGAAGCAGCGCAGTTCAGCGGAGCAGGCGGGACATGCGGCGGATCGCCGCGTTCAGGGAGCGCTCGACCTCGTAGAGCTCGTGGGCCATGTCGCCCTGGCCGCCCGACTCCTTCGCGTCGGCGAGGTTCACGACGCGCTTGCGCACCTCGTCGAGAGTGGCGTGGAGGGACGAAAGCTCAGCTTCAGGCACAGTCGCAGTCTGCCTCGAAATGCGTTCCGGGATTTACAGGCGCGGCCCGTAGACTCGTGGCCCTCATGTTGTCCCGGATCGATCTGCGCGGCGCGTCCCTCGACGGGTTGCGCACGACCCTGCCTCGTCCGCAAGCGGCCACCCAACCGCCGACCGAGGCCGTGGCTGCGATCCTGCATGCGGTGCAGACCGAAGGCGACGCTGCGATCAGGCGATTCAGTCAACAGTTCGACAAGGTCGAGCTCGACGACTTCCTCGTCCCCAACGACGATCTGCAGGCCGCGCTGGCCTCGATCCCGCCGTTGCTGCGCGAAGCGCTCGAGGCGGCCCGCGCCAACATCGTCAGCTACCACCGCAGCCAGCTGCGCGAGGACACCCGCCACGAATCCGACGGCATCGTGTTGCGCGAGCTGTTTCGGCCGGTTGACCGTGCCGGCGTTTACGTGCCCAGCGGGCTGGCGCCTTTGATTTCGACGGTGCTGATGACCGCGATCCCGGCGCGCGTGGCCGGGGTGCCCGAGGTCGTGCTGTGTGCCGCGCCCGGTCCCGACGGCCGGATCGACGAAGGCATCCTTGCCGCCGCCGCGCTCGCCAATGTCGACGAGGTCTACGCCATCGGTGGTGCCCAGGCCATCGGCGCGATGGCGTACGGCACCGAGACGATCAAGCCCGTCGACGTGATCGTCGGCCCCGGCAACATCTACGTGAGCGAGGCCAAGCGGCAGGTCGCGTCAAGTGGTCTTGTCGGAGTGCCGTCGTCATTCCCGGGCCCGTCCGAGGTCGTCGTGGTGGCCGACGAGACCACACCCGCCGACCTCGCCGCCATCGACCTCATCGTGCAGATCGAGCACGGACCCGACGGCCTCGCGTGGCTCATCACGTGGTCCGAGGAGGCGGCCGATCGCATCCTCGGGGCGGTATCGGGTCTGGTGGCCGACGCGCCGCGCCGAGACGTGATCGAGGCGAACCTCGCGTCGAACTGCCACGTCGCTCTGGTCGACGATCCCGAAGCCGCTATCGCCGTCGCCAACGCGATCGCGCCGGAGCATCTCCAGCTGATGTCGGCCGATCCCGAGTCGCTGTTGCCGATGGTGCGTCACGCCGGTGCGGTCTTCTGCGGGTCCTTCGCGCCGGCCTCGGTGGGTGACTACATCGCGGGTCCGAGCCACGTGCTGCCGACCTACGGCTCGGCTCGATTCGCCTCGGCGTTGCGCGTCGACGATTTCATCCGCGCGGTCCACGTCGTGTCCCTCGACGAGGCAACGTTGAACCGCGTTGCGCCGCACGTCGCTGCGCTCGCCGAAGCCGAGGGGCTGGGCGCGCACGCGCAGTCCGTGAAGATGCGAGGCAACCGATGACGCCCGCCGAGATCCGCTCCGACCTGAGTCGGATGACGGGGTACCACTCGAAGCAAGTCGAGGTCGACGTTCGCCTCAACACCAACGAGTCGCCCGAGCCGCCGCCCGCCGCGTTCGCCGACGCGCTCGCATCGCTGGTGCGCGACGTCGAATTTCACCGCTATCCCGATCGCGCCGCCGCCGACCTCCGGGGTGCCATCGCCGCCTTCCACGGCGTGCCGCGCGAGAACGTGTTCGCGGCCAACGGGTCGAACGAAGTGCTGCAGTGTCTGTTGCTGGGCTTCGGAGGTCCGGGCCGCAGCGTGCTCGTGTTCGAGCCGACCTACGCACTGCACAGCCATATCGCTCACATCACTGGCACGAAGGTCGTCGAAGAGGTACGCAACGACGATTACACGTTGTCGCCCGACGCGGTTGCCGCTGCGGTGCGGGCGAACGATCCGACGATCACGTTCCTGTGCTCACCCAACAACCCGACCGGGCTGATCGAGTCGCCGGAGGTGCTCGACGCCGCCGTTGACGCGTCGAACGGACTGGTGATCGTCGACGAGGCCTATGGGCAGTTCTCGTCGTGGTCGGCGATCGATCGGGTGAAGGACGACGGTCAGGTCGTCGTCGTGCGCACGTTTTCCAAGACGTGGGCCATGGCGGCGCTGCGCCTCGGCTATGCGATCGCTCCGGCCAACGTCGTCGCCGCTCTGGACGCCGTCGTGTTGCCGTATCACCTCGACGCGATCAAGCAGGCCGCCGGCGTGCTCGCCTTCCAATTCCAAGCCGAGATGGAAGCGCGCGTCGCGTCGATCAAAGAAGAGCGGGGTCGGCTGCTCCAAGGCATGGGCGATCTGGCTCTCGACGTATGGCCGTCGCAGTCCAACTTCATCCTGTTCCGCCCGAAGAAAGATGCCGATGCCGTCTGGCAGTCCATGGTCGACCGCTCCGTGCTGGTCCGGGATTGCTCCACCTGGCCGGGGCTGGCGGGTTGTCTGCGGGTCACGGTCGGCACCCACGACGAAAACGATCGATTCCTCACCGCACTGAAAGAGGCGCTGGCATGAGCCGCTCGGCTACCCGCTCGCGGGAAACGAAGGAAACGAAGATCGACATTTCCGTCGAGATCGACGGCGACGGCAATGCCCACGCGTCCACGGGTCTGCCGTTCTTCGACCACATGCTCGAGCAACTCGGCAAACACGGCGGCATGAACCTGTCGGTCGAGTGCGAGGGCGACCTACACATCGATGCTCATCACACCGTCGAGGATGTCGGCATCGCGCTCGGCGAGTGTGTGCGTGAAGCGCTCGGCGACAAGGCCGGCGTGCGCCGGTTCGCGTCGAACCTCGTGCCGCTCGACGAGGCGCTCATCGAGACGGCGCTGGACCTGTCCGGTCGGCCGTTCCTCGTCTACGAAGTCGACTTCGCGTTCGACGACCGCAACCTCATCGGCACGCCCGGGTTCGACCCGCAGTTGGCCGAGGAGTTCTGGCGCGCCTTCGCGATGGCGGCGATGTTCACGCTGCACATCCGGACGCGCAGCGGCAAGAACACCCACCACATCATCGAGGCGAGCTTCAAGAGCGTGGCCCGCGCGCTGCGCGACGCGGTGCGGGTCGAGGGCACGGGCGTGCCGTCGACCAAGGGAACGTTGTGAGCAAGAGGATCGCAGTCCTCGACTACGGCATCGGCAACCTCGGCTCGGTCAACAATGCGCTGCACCGCGTGGGCGCCACCGCCGACCTCGTCACCCAACCGGAAGCAGCCGTGGGGTACGACGGCATCGTGTTGCCCGGCGTCGGCGCCTTCGGCGCGTGCATGACGGCACTGCGCGCCAGTGGACTCGATCGGGTCGCGCTCGACTCCGTCGCCAACGGCACCCCATTGCTCGCCGTGTGCGTCGGCCTCCAACTCTTGTACGACGGTTCGGAGGAGTCACCCGGTGCCAAAGGGCTCGGCATTCTGCCGGGGGAGCTCCGCCGCCTTCCGGCCGGGGTGAAGCACCCGCAGATGCAATGGAACCGAGTCGTGCCGCCCGCGGGGCGCAACTCGTCGTCCGCGCTCATGGACGCGCTCGGCGATGACCCGTGGGTGTACTTCGTGCACTCCTTCGCAGCGCCGATGAGCGACGAGGTCGTTGGGGTGTGCGACTACGGCGGCGAAGTGGTCGCTGCCGTGGAGCACGGCAACGTGTGGGCCGCCCAGTTTCATCCTGAGAAGTCGAGCACCGCCGGACTGGCGTTGCTCCGTGCGTTTGCGGAGTCGTTGTAATGGATCTGTTTCCCGCTATCGATCTGCGCGGCGGTCGCGTCGTGCGCCTCACCGAGGGCGACTTCAACCAGGAGACGCATTACGGCGACGACCCCGTCGCGGTAGCGCTCGACTTCCAGAAGCAGGGAGCGCCGTGGATCCACGTCGTCGACCTCGACGCGGCAAAGGGCGACGGCCCGTTGAATGCCGAAACGATCAAGGCGATCGCCGCCGCCGTGGACGTTCCGGTGCAGACCGGCGGCGGGCAGGTCGACGACACCTCGCTCAAGGCCGGCGTGCGCCGCATCGTGCTGGGCTCGCTCGCCATCAGCGATCCGGATCGCGCCAAGGCGTTGATTCGCGCCTATCCGGGTCGTGTCGCGGTTGGTCTCGACCACCGCGAAGGCAAGGTCGCCGTTCGTGGCTGGCAACAGGAGAGCGACCAGACGATCGACGACGTCATCGTCACCTACGCCGACGTGGATGTCGCTGCGTTCGTCGTCACCAACATCGCGACCGACGGCAAGCTCACCGGTCCCGACCTCGAAGGACTCGAGCGCGTCATGACGCTCACTCACGTACCGGTCATCGCGTCGGGTGGCATTGCCTCGGCCAAAGACATCGCCGACATCGCTGCGCTCGATGTAAACGGTCGCCGCGTTGCCGGCGCCATCACCGGTCGCGCGATCTACGAGGGCAAGTTCACCGTCGCCGAGGGCGTGGCCGCATGCGGGTAGTCCGGGTCATCCCATGCCTCGACGTCGACGCCGGCCGCGTCGTCAAGGGCGTGAACTTCGTAGGACTTCGTGATGCGGGTGACCCCGTCGAGCTCGCGGCCCGGTACGACGCCGAGGGTGCTGACGAAGTCACGTTCCTCGACATCACCGCGTCGTCGGACCAGCGCGAAACGATGGTCGACGTCGTCGCTCGCACCGCCGAGCAGGTCTTCATCCCGCTGACCGTCGGAGGCGGAGTGCGCACCGTCGACGACGCTCGTCGTCTGCTCCGCGCCGGAGCCGACAAGGTCGGTGTGAACACGGCGGCCGTCACCCGCCCGGAACTCGTCGCCGAGATCGCCGAGGAGTTCGGCGCACAATGCGTCGTCGTCGCGATCGACGCGCGGGCCACGCCTGAGGGTGGCTTCGAGGTGTACACGCACGGCGGCCGCACGCCCACAGGCATCGACGCCGTCGCCTGGGCCGAGCAGGTCGCGAAAAGCGGAGCGGGTGAGATCCTGCTCACGAGCATGGACCGCGACGGCACCCGCGACGGTTTCGACCTGCCGCTGACCCGTGCTGTCGTGGCGACCGTCGACATTCCCGTCATCGCGAGCGGGGGCGTTGGCAACGTCGCGCACCTTGTCGAAGGTGCGGTCGACGGCGGGGCTGACGGCGTACTCGCCGCGAGCATCTTTCACTTCGGCGAGGTGACGGTGCGCGAAGCCAAACAGGCGATGGCCGCCGCGGGAGTCGTCGTCAGGCCGTAACCATGGTCGTGCTGTCCCTCGTTGCGCTGATGCTGCTCGTCGTCGCGTTCTGGGGCGTCGTCCTCTGGGGTACACCGCGCGACACCGACAAGCGACGGCTATCGGCGGGGCCACTCGGCCGGCTGTGGCGGTCGTACCGCAGCTCGTTGATCCAGCTCGCAGCGTGGCCCGTCGGCTGGCCGCATCTCGTCGACCTCGCGCTCGGCGCGGCACACACGCCGACGCCGTCGCCGGGCACCGTGGTGTGGCGGCATGGCAAGACCACGCTCACGCGTCTGGACGGGCCGCCAACGGATGGCGAACCGGTCCTCGTCGTGCACTCGCTCGTGACCAAGCCGTGGATCCTCGATCTCACGCCGACCCGCTCACTCGTGCGGATGCTTCGCGACGAGGGGTTCGACGTGTTCTTGCTCGACTGGGGTGATCCCGACGTGGCCGATGCGCGCCGCGGTCTCGACGACTACGCCGCCGTGCTCCGACGAGCCGAAATGGCTGTTCTCGAGCGGACTAGCGCGAAGCGGCTGCACCAGATCACGTACTGCATGTCTTCGACGCTGGCGCTGCACGCGCGCACGCGGGGCACGGCGGCGCACATCGCTTCGATGGTGCTGATCGCCCCTGCCGTCGACTTCTCGGTGTCGGGTGGTTTTCAGCGGGTGATGAGCCATCCGCTGTTGCCGCCGTCGTTCCTGCTCGACGGTCGCGGCGGCGTCCCCGCGACAGTCGTTCGAGAGGCGTTTCATGGACTTCGCCCGCAGGCGATTGCGGCCATTCGGCTGCGGTGGGCCCGCCGAGCCGACCCCGAGTACCGCGAGTTCTACGCCGGCATGGCGCGCTGGGCGTGGACGCACCGATGGCTTCCCGGCGCGCTCTTCTTCGACATCGTGGACCTTTATCGAACCAACCGGTTGATGGAGCCCGGCGAACTCGATTCGATCGACGTTCCCATGCTCGTGGCCATCGCCGAACGCGACCACATCGTGCCGAGCGGCTCATCGCACGCGCTTACGTCGATTCCCTCGCTCGACGTTCGTGTCGTGAACGTGGCCAGTGGTCACGTGTCGATGGTGGTGGGAACGACGGCGCGGACCACCCTGTGGCCGGAAATCGTG
The DNA here is from genome assembly GCA_048498715.1 of Actinomycetota bacterium. Taxonomy (GTDB): domain Bacteria; phylum Actinomycetota; class Acidimicrobiia; order Acidimicrobiales; family JACCXE01; genus JACCXE01. The sequence goes on from JBEHXL010000003.1 coordinate 230,615, forward strand.
GCGTTTCTCAGGCCCTGAGGTCGGCGTACTCGGGGTGTGCGTCCATCACCTCGCGCACGAACCAGCACACGGGCAATACCTTTTCTTCCCGAAGCCTGATGTCGTCGAGGACGCCTCGTACCATCTGCTCGCCGAGACCCTGGCCTCGCATCGAGGGGCTGATCTCGGTGTGCGGAATCGTCATGACGGTGTCGTTCAGCGAGTAGTCGGCAACGCCGACGACGTCGCCGTCGATCTGCAACTCGTAACGACTCTCGGCTTCGTTGCGCACCACGTGTGTAGCCATGCTGGTGTCGTACCCGATGACGGCGTTCCAACTCCGTCTTAGTACCGTTGACGGCGTGTCAGACAACAAAGCGATCACGATGCTCGCTGATCGCGTGCTTGTGCAGATTCCTGCGAGCGAGGGTGAACGAAAGAGCCGCTCCGGCATTCTGATTCCCGCCACCGCGCAGATCTCGAAGCGGCTGACGTGGGCCCAGGTCCAAGCCGTCGGCCCGCACGTCCGAACGATCAAGGCCGGCGACCAGGTGCTGTTCAGTCCCGAAGACCGCTACGAAGTCGAAGTGCAAGGCGAGGAGTACCTCTTGCTGCGTGAACGCGACATCCACGCCGTCGCGGCGGACCGTTATGACGGTGAAACCGGGCTCTACCTCTAAGTAGATTTTGTCGATGCCGACCGCCGCACCCGTTCCGTTCACCGAGGCGAATCTCGCCAACGTCACTTACAACGCTGATGGTCTCGTGCCTGCGATCGTGCAGGAGGAGGGCACCGGCCAGGTCCTGATGCTGGCGTGGATGAACGACGAGTCGCTGCGTAAGACGCTCGAGACGGGTCGGACATGGTTTTGGAGCCGGAGCCGCCAGGAGTACTGGTGCAAGGGCGAGACGTCGGGCGATCGCCAGTACGTGCGTTCGGCTTCGTACGACTGCGACGGCGACACGCTGCTGTTCGTGGTCGAGCAGGAAGGTGCAGGCGCGTGTCACACGGGCAACTACTCCTGCTTCTTCCGTACGTTCGACTCCGTCGACAATTAGCGCCGTGATGCAGCCGAGTCGGGAAGAGTTCCGCGTACTCGCGGCTTCTCACACGGTTGTCCCCGTCTGGCGCGAGGTCCTCGCCGATCAGATAACCCCGGTCGCCGGATTCGCCCGTCTCGTGGGCGACAAGGCGGGCTTCCTGTTCGAATCGGTCGACCGTGAGCGCTGGGGCCGGTGGTCGTTTCTCGGCCGCGACCCGCGGGCAACCCTGGTGGCGCGCAACGGCGAAATCACCGTCGACGGCGAACTTCCCGATGGAGTGCCGACCGACCGCGGAATGCTCGCCGCGGTCGAAGCAATCCTCGCCGCGTACAACTCGCCGACGCTGGAGGACCTGCCGCCCCTGCACGGTGGGGTCGTCGGGTATCTCGGCTACGAGATCGTGCGGGAAGTCGAAAAGCTCCCGAACGCACCTCACGACGACCGCGATCTGCCGGACGCGGTGATGTCGATCATCGGATCCGTCGCCGCCTTCGACCACTGGCGTCAGCGGGTCGTCCTGCTCGCCAACGCGTTTGTCACGCCGGGCGCCGACCTCGACGCGCTCTACGACGAAGCGGTGGCCAAGGTCAACGGGCTGTTGGCCGACGGAGCCAAAGCGCTCGACGAGCCGGTCTTCGATCCGCCGAACGCAACGGACCCGTTGCCCGAAGTCGTCCGCACGACGACGAAGGAACGCTTCGCCGACATGGTGTCGGTCGCCAAGGAGCACATCCTCAACGGCGACATCTTCCAGGTCGTGTTGTCCCAGCGCTTCGACTTCGATCTCGAGGCCGATGCCTTCGACATGTACCGCAGCCTGCGCCAGGTCAACCCGTCGCCGTACATGTACTTCATCCGTCATCCGGAAGTGACCGTCGTCGGTTCGTCGCCCGAACCGATGGTGCAGTTGCTCGACGGGCGCGTCATCAGTCGACCCATCGCCGGCACCCGTCGTCGTGGACGCACGGAGGCGGACGAGCGGCGCATGGCCGCCGAATTGATGGAAGACCCGAAGGAACGCGCCGAGCACATCATGCTGGTCGACCTCGCCCGCAACGACGTGGGCCGCGTCGGGGTGTTCGGCACCGAGAAGGTCGACGAGTTGTTCACGCTCGAGCGCTACAGCCACGTGATGCACCTCACGTCACAGGTGTCGGCCGACCTGCGGGACGGGCTCACGCCGATCGACGTGCTGCGAGCGACGCTGCCCGCGGGGACGGTGTCGGGCGCGCCGAAGGTTCGTGCCATGCAGATCATCGACGAACTCGAAGGCACGCGCCGCGGTCCGTACGCGGGTGTCGTCGGCTACGTCGACTTCACCGGTCAGCTCGACACGGCCATTGCGATCCGCACGATGTTCGTGTCGCCGAACGGGCGCGCCTACGTGCAAGCGGGTGCCGGCATCGTCGTCGACAGCGACCCGGCGTCGGAGGATCTCGAGTGCGCCAACAAGGCCGCCGCGCTCCTCGCCGCCGTGCCGGGCGCACGGCGGATGACCGCACAACGCCGCTCCGCCACGGCAGGATGAATGTCATGGCCGATCGTGTCCTCATCGCCGGACCTGACGCGGCTTCCTATCTGCAGGGCCAGCTGTCCCAAGACGTCGAGTCCCTCGCGCTCGACGAGAGCCGTTGGACCTTCGTGCTGGATCCCACCGGCCACATCGACGCATTCGGTCAGGTGATCCGCATCGGCGAGCAGCAGTTCGCCGTCGACGTCGAAGCAGGCAGCGGCGAGAGGCTGCTGGCCCGCCTCACCCGGTTCCTGCTGCGCACCAAGGCCGACGTCACCCTCGAGCCGGGGGGCGGCACCCCGTTTGCCGTCGACGAGCGAGCGCGCATCGAGGCGGGCATCCCGTCGATGGCGAACGAGATCGACGAGCGCACGGTGCCGGCCGAAACGGGCTGGGTGGCCGAGTCGGTGTCGTTCACCAAGGGTTGTTACACGGGCCAGGAACTCGTGGCTCGTATGGACAGTCGCGTGGCTGAGCCGCCGCGTCGTCTCGTGCGCATCGAGGGTCTGGTAGCGGCGGGCGCCGCGATCAGCGTCGACGGCGCCGAGGTCGGCCGCGTCACGAGTGCCGTCGACGGGCTCGGGCTCGGCTACGTGAAGCGGGGCACGGCCCTCGAGGGCGACGCGACTGCGGACGGCGAACCGGTGCAGCTGCGCGGACCGGTCGGTGCGTAAGGCGATCCTGCTCGTCGCGCTCTGTGTCTTGGGAGCGTGCTCGAGCGACCCGGGCGCGCTGCCGAAGGTGCCCGATTTCACGCCGGCCAAGACCACGACGACCGACATCGACTACAGCAATGTCGACATAAAGGCGGTTCCGGGCAAGGCCCCGTCGACGAGCGTGGTCGTGCAGCCGGGCCAGGCGACGCTCAACGGCAGCGTCATTGGTGACGAAGGACCCGTTGCGGGGGCCAAGGTCGACATCGAGCGAGTCGTGAGCGGGCAGGTCGGCCAGGTCGTCCTGCTCACGGCGGAGGACGGCACGTGGTCGTTGCCCATGATCAAGGGTGGCCGCTATCGCGTCCGGGCTTGGCGCGCACCCGATTTGGCCCAGACCACCGCCACTGCGTTGTTCCTCGGCGAGACCGAGACCAAGACGCTCGAGCTGAAGGTGCGCACGATCGGCGGCACCGCGGTCACGTCCTCTTTCGCGCCGGTATCTCCGCGCACCGATCGCGACACCAATCTTGTCGTTCGGGTGGCGCAGAAGACCGTCGACGACAACGGCATCGTGCGGGCCGAGGCGATTCCCGGCGTGCGCGTGAACCTCATCGGTGGCAGCGCCTGGGTGGTGCGGACATCGAACCCCGCGTTCACCGATGCGTCGGGCGAGGCGGAGTGGACACTGCGGTGTCGACGCTCCGGTTCGCAGCCTCTGGCGGTTGAAGTCGGCTCGACGACCATCCCTCTCGACGTTGAGAACTGCGTGGACCCGAGCGAGGAACCGACGACGACGACGGCCGACGTCACGGTCGTCACGCCGACAACACAGGACTGACGCACTCCGGCGCGTAACCTAGAAGCCACGATGGCCACGTATTTAGACGACATCGTGGCTGCGCATCGGGCCTATCCCGAACCGACGGTCACCGACGACGAGATCGCTGCGGCACCGACGCCGCGCGGGTTTGCCGCTGCGCTGCGGGCCGCTTCGGGCTTGGCGGTGATCGCCGAGATCAAGCGTCGTTCGCCGTCGATGGGCGAGCTCAACGCCGGCCTCGACCCGGCATTGATGGCGAAGGCCTACGCGGACGGCGGTGCGTCCGCGCTGTCGGTGCTCACCGACGCCGACTACTTCGGCGGCTCGGCCGACGACTTGCAGGCGGCGCGGGCGGCGGTCGACCTTCCCGTCATCCGGAAAGACTTCACGGTCTGTGAGGCCGACGTGCGCGTCGCTCGAGCGATGGGCGCCGATTGCGTGCTGCTCATCGCGGCGGTGTTGAGCGACGACGAACTGCGTCGGTGCCACGACGTCGCGATCGACGTCGGTCTCGACGCCCTGGTGGAGATTCACGACGAGGCCGAACTTGCGCGGGCCCTTGCGGTCGGCGCCAGGCTCGTTGGCGTCAACCAGCGCGACCTCCACACGTTCCAGGTCGATCACGCCCGGGCATTACGCATGGCGGCACAGATTCCAGCCGACGTCGTGCGCGTGGCCGAGTCGGGCGTGCGCGGGCCCGAGGATGCGCGGTCGCTACGCGACGCGGGCTACGACGCGATCCTGGTCGGGCAGACCGTGGTCACGGCCGGTGATCCGTCGGAGATGGTTCGGAGCCTGCGATGTGGGTGAAAATTTGTGGTGTCACCACCGAAGAGGACGCCCTGCTCGCCGTAGCGATGGGTGCGGACGCGATCGGCTTCGTGTTCGCACCGTCGAAGCGTCAGGTGAATGCCAGCGTCGTGTCCGACATCGTGAAGCGCCTGCCGAACGAAGTCATGACGGTCGGCGTGTTTCGTGACGAAGCCCCCGAGCGCGTGGTCGAGACCGTGCACCGTGCGGGTCTGCGCGGCGCCCAACTGCACGGGCACGAGACGCCCGAAATCACGTGGTGGGTCGGCGAGCGCATCCCGTTCGTCATCAAGGCGTTTGTCGCCGGCGACCGCGGCATCAGCGATGCAGGCGCGTACCGCGCGTCGGCCGTGTTGCTCGACGCACCATCACCGGGGTCGGGCTCGGTGTTCGACTGGCGCCTGGCCGACGGCGTGCCCGACCGCACCAAACTGATCGTGGCGGGCGGGCTGGACGAGAACAACGTCGCGCAAGCCATCGCGTCGACCCATCCGTGGGGCGTCGACGTGTCGACGGGTGTGGAGTCGTCGCCGGGCCGCAAGGATCCGCGCAAGGTGCAGAAGTTCATCGCGAACGCCAAGGCGGCGTTCGATCGCGAAGGCCCCGGCGCCTTCGGCGGCGGCGTCGAGGACCAGCCCTACGACTGGGCAGATGAGGGATCGCAGTGAGCAAAGAATCGTTGATGGGGGAGCCGTCGCCCGACGGTCGTTTCGGCCAGTTCGGTGGCCGCTACATCCCCGAATCCCTCATGCCGGCGTGCATCGAGCTCGAGAAGGCGTTCCGCGAGGCATGGGCCGATCCGGCGTTCCTCGACGAATACCGCACGCTGCTGCGTGACTACGCGGGCCGCCCGACACCCGTCACCGAGTGCAAGCGCATCTCGGCGGAACTCGGCGTTCGCGTGCTGCTCAAGCGCGAAGACCTTGCCCACACCGGCAGCCACAAGATCAACAACGTCATCGGCCAGGCGCTGCTCACCAAGCGCATGGGCAAGCAACGCATCGTGGCCGAGACCGGTGCCGGTCAGCACGGGGTTGCCAGTGCGACGGCGGCCGCGCTCTTCGGTCTCGAATGCGTTGTGTACATGGGTGAGGTCGACGTAGAACGCCAAGCGCTGAACGTGTTCCGTATGGAACTGCTCGGCGCCGAAGTGCGTCCGGTGAGCTCTGGTTCACGCACCCTGAAAGACGCGATCAACGAGGCCATGCGTGACTGGGTGGCCAACGTCGAGTCGTCCCACTACTGCCTCGGCTCGGTGATGGGCCCGCATCCGTACCCGTGGATGGTGCGTGAGTTCCAGCGCGTCGTCGGCGACGAAGCGCTGGGCCAGGTGCGCGCCATTCTCGGCGGTGACGTCGACTACGTCGTCGCCTGCGTGGGCGGCGGTTCGAACGCCGCGGGCACCTTTGCCGGCTTCGTGGACTCGACGTCCAAGCTCGTCGGAGTCGAGCCGGCCGGTGGCGCCGCGATCGGGCACGGGGTGCCCGGCGTCGTGCACGGCAGTCAGTCGATGCTGCTGCAGGACGAATTCGGTCAGGTGCTCGAGGCGCACTCGATCAGTGCCGGCCTCGACTACCCGGGTGTGGGTCCGGAGCATGCGTATCTCGCGTCGATCGGTCGGGCGACGTACGTGCCCGCCAACGACGGGCAGGTGCTCGACGCGCTGCAGTTGCTCGCGCGCACCGAAGGAATCATCCCCGCGCTCGAATCCGCGCACGCCGTCGCGTGGGTCGCCGATGCGGCACGCCGCGGCGAACTTCCCAAGGACTCCACGGTGATGATCACCTTGTCGGGCCGCGGTGACAAAGACGCCGAAACGGTGTTCGGGATCCTCGGCGACAAGGTCAAGAAGTGAATCCGTCGTTGGAGCCGACGCTGCGCGCCGCCCGCGACGGCGGCAGGAAGCTCCTCGTTCCCTACATGACCGGTGGCCTGGGCGGCCCTGATTGGATCGACGGCCTCCTCGCCATGGCGGCCAACGGGGCCGACGCGATCGAAATCGGCATCCCCTTTTCCGACCCGGTGATGGACGGACCCACCATCCAGGAGGCGTCACAGGCGGCGCTCGACGGTGGCGCGACACCGGCGAAGATTTTCGACTCGCTGCGCGGCGTCGACGTTGGTGTGCCGCTGGTGGCGATGACCTATTACAACATCGCCTTCCGTATGGGCCATGAGCGGTTTGCGTCCACGTTGCTCGACGCCGGGATCACCGGCGCGATTCTTCCGGACCTGCCGCTCGAAGAGTCCGGTGACTGGGAGAAGGTTGCGGCCGACGCTGGTATCGCCTCGATCCTCCTTGCGTCGCCGGTCACCCCCGATGATCGCCTCAAGCAGATCGGCGCCCGCTCGCGCGGCTTCGTCTACGGCGTTTCGCTGATGGGCGTGACGGGCGAGCGCGGTACCCTTGCTGCGTCGGCTGCGGAGATGGGGTCCCGCTTGAAAGCGGTGACCGACACGCCCGTCTTGATCGGCTTCGGGATTTCGACGCCGGATCAAGCAGTCGAAGCAAGTAACCACGCCGATGGCGTGATCGTGGCGTCCGCCCTCATGCGGATGTTGCTTGATGGAAAAGGCCCCGACGCCGTCGGGGACGCGGTCCGTGCCATGCGGGTCGCACTGGACAATGCCGTGTAGAGACGGTGCGGAAAGCTAAATGACATTCAAAGACCTCGGTGTCGACGAAGCACTCGTCGACGCCCTCGCGGCTTCAGGCATCACTGAGCCCTTCGCCATTCAAGGCCTCACGATCGCCGATGCGCTGGCGGGACGCGACGTCTGCGGCCAAGCCAAGACCGGCTCCGGCAAGACGCTCGGATTTGGTTTGCCCATGCTGCAGCGCACTGCGCCCGGCTCGCGCCCGCACTATCCGCGATCGCTGGTGCTCGTGCCCACCCGAGAACTCGCCGTGCAGGTGGCCGACGTGCTCGAACCGCTCGCCAAAGCGATGGGGCTCACCCTCCGCGCCGTGTACGGCGGCACCGATCTCGACGCCGACATTCGCGCCTTCAACAAGTCCGTCGATGTCGTCATCGCAACGCCCGGTCGGCTCATCGATCTCGGCAACCGCAACGAGATCTACGTATCCGACGTCGGCACGATCGTGCTCGACGAGGCCGACCGCATGGCCGATATGGGCTTCCTGCCCCAGGTCGAGTGGTTCCTGCGCCGGATGGACCAGGAGCACCAGACGTTCCTGTTCTCGGCGACGCTCGACAACGACGTCGACCACCTCATGAAGACCTACATGACCGATCCGGTCGTGCACACCGTCGAGTCAAAGACGGTCACCGTCGACGAGATGACGCACCACTTCTTGAAGGTGCACGAGATGGACAAGGCGAAGGTCGCCGGCACGATCGCCAAGCACGCGTTCCGGACGCTCATCTTCACTCGCACCAAGCGCGGCGCCGACCGGCTCGTCGCCGACCTCAAGGCGATCGACATCAAGGCGCAACCCCTCCACGGCGACATGCGTCAGAACGCCCGCGAGCGGGCGCTCGAGCAGTTCACCGACGGCAAGCTCGCCGTGCTCGTCGCGACCGACGTCGCCGCCCGCGGCATCCACGTCGACGGCATCGACGTCGTGATCCACTACGACCCGCCGGAAGATCACAAGACCTACCTGCACCGCTCCGGCCGCACGGCCCGCGCCGGTGAGAGCGGCGTCGTGGTGACACTCGTGTTGTGGAACCAGGAACTCGAAGTCGAGCGTCTGCAGAAGCGCATCGGCGTGAAGCAGCCCATGCCCGAGGTCTTCTCCAATGACGCCCGTCTCCAAAACCTCGCGGAGTGGGACCCCTTCGCTACTGCCTGAACCGCCTGAAGTACCAGTTCTTGTCGCGTGCGTGCGCGTGGAAGTGGTCCGGGATCTGCCGCATGTTGCGGTCGATTGACCATTCCGCGCCGGCGAACACGACGTCGGCGACGCGTGTGAGCGCAGCCATCATGTGCTCCACGTCTTCGGGAGGAGGCGCGGTGCCGTGCGAGCGCCACACGACCATCGGGATGTCGCAGACTTCGCAGTCGGCGATCCAGCAGATGTCGTCTTCGTGATGCCACGTCGTCATGCGAGCGGCCTCACAAAGATCGCATTGCACGAGGACTACTTCTTCTTCGACTTCTTCACGCTCTGCTGGTGCGCTTCCATCCGCTTCTGCATGAGCTGACGGCGCTCTTGGAGTTCGCGGTGCGTGAGCGACTGAGCACCCTCGACTCCGAAGCTGTTCTTCACGCCGGACAAGTCGAGTTCGAACTCGCCCGGTTCGAGGCCGATTTGGCGGGCGATGGTGTCGCCGTGGTGCGTGGCCAGGTGCTCGGCGACGTGCTGGATCTCGGCGAACATGTCGACGTCGGGCGCAAGCGTGGCGAGCGCCGCGTCGAGGAACAGCAGGTCCTTGATGAACAGCATCAGTTCCTTGGGTAGGCGGGCGCCGTAGCCGAGCAGCTTCTTTACGACGTCGCGCATCTCGTCGAGAAGTTGCTCGGGCGTGATCGACAAAGGATCGATCGGCGGCCGATCGAGACCGAGGTCCTTGATCAGCTGCTGCATGTCGGTTCCCTCGGGCAGCGCGCCGAGGTCGATCAGTCCGCTGAGCTGACCGTTGAGGTCGTTCATCGTGGCGCTCACGATGAGACGAAGGAACGCAAGACGCTTCTTCTCGTCGAGGCGGCCGGTGATGCCGAAGTCGAGCAGCGCGACGCGTCCGTCGGATTGCACGAGCAGGTTGCCTCCGTGGAGGTCGCCGTGGAAGACGCCGTAGAGGATGGCGCCCTCGAGGAAACCGACCATCGAGGCACGCACGACAGCCTCGGTGTCGACGCCGGCGGCCTTCATGCCCGCAACGTCCTCGAAGCTGAATCCGTCGAGCCGCTCCATCACGAGCATGCGCTTCGTGACCAGCTTCGGGTGGGGACGGGGGACCACAATCGAGCGTTGGTTGCTCGCCGCAAGCACGGTTGCGACGTCGAGCATGTTTTGCGCTTCGAGACGGAAGTCGAGTTCTTCGACGATCGTCTCGGCGAAGAGGTCGACGAGCGCCGGCGGATTCGCCAGCGCAGCGATCGGAATGCGGCCGACGAGAACGGGGGAGATCCACGCCATCGCGGCGAGGTCGTCGCGCACGCGAGTGGCGACGGTCGGGCGCTGCACCTTCACGACCACCGGCTCGCCCGTCTTCAGGTTGGCGGTGTGCACCTGCGCGATCGACGCCGCAGCGAGCGGCTCGACCGAGAAGTTGTCGAACACCGCTTCGAGCGGCTTGCCCAATTCCTCTTCGACGGTGCGGCGAACGACGTCGAACGGTTCCGCGGGTACGCGGTCCCGGAGGTACCGGAACTCGCGGACGAGCTCTTCCGGGAAGATGCCTTCACCCGAGCTGAGGATCTGCCCGAGCTTGATGTACGTCGGCCCGAGCTTGGAGAAGGCAACCCGCAGCCGACGGGAGAGTCCTGCGCGCGCAGTGTCCGGGTTGCGGCGCTTGTCGATGAACTTCCACCCGAGCAGCGCGCCACCCAGATGCCAGCCGGTGATGGCGGCGCGCTGGATCGGCGGAACCTTCCGGCGGCGGACGAGTTCGGGCACCTGGGCGGCCACCTCGCGCCGCAGCGCTCCGATGCCGTGTTGCCACTCCATCGCCTCTTCCGGGACGACCCACGGGCCGCTGTTCGAGAATGCCCCCCGCTCCAGATCAGACGCCTGCATGCCGAAAAGTTACGCGTTGTCGGAACAGGCGCAGAAATTATGGGCGTCTGTCACCGGATCTAACCTCGGGTATGGCTGAAGTCATCTCTCTGTGGCCCGACGGTCCGCCCACGGTCATCGACACCGCCGGTGACGAGATCTCCTACGAGAACAAAGCGGGAATCGCCGCCGGTTCGACGTCGCTGCGCAACATCGCCGAGCCGACGCTGACTGTGATGCCGCCCGAGGGCGACGGGAATGGCATCGGCATCATCGTCGTCCCGGGCGGCGGGTGGACCGTCAACATGTGGACCCATGAAGGCGTCGACATCGCGAACTGGCTGCGCAGCGAGGGCTACACCTGCTTCGTCCTCAAGTACCGCGTGCAAGCGAGCAACGTCTCGCAAGCCGACTTCGAGGCGATGATGGCGGCGACCGACGCGAGCGTGCACAGCGGCACGATCCCGAACGCGCAGAAGCCCCGGGCGATCGCGGATCTGATCTCGACCGACGCGTACGTTGCCGCGCGCGACGCGGCCGCCGAAGACGGCCGTCGCGCCATTGCGATCGTGCGAGAGCGTGCGGAGGAGTTCGGTGTCGACCCGGAACGCCTCGGCATGATCGGGTTTTCGGCCGGTGCATTCCTCGCGGTGGACGTCGCGCTCGACCCGCAAGCAGAACAGTTGGCCTGGATCGCGCCGATCTACGGCGGTGAAACGCGCGGTGCGCCCGTACCGGCCGACGCGCCGCCGATGTTCCTCGCCGTCGCGCAGGACGACGTGTTGTGCAAGATCGTCGAAGGCGTGCACGCCGACTGGTCGGCGGCCGAGCGATCGTCCGAGCTGCACGTGTTCGCACGCGGCCAGCACGGCTTCGGTCTGGTCAAGCAGTCGATGCCGTCGGACCTCTGGACTGACCTGTTCCTGGCCTGGCTACGGGACCGTTAGGACGCCTCGCGCACGACGGGGGAGAAGAACCACAGCGCCGTCGTGCCGCCAGTGGACCAAACGACGTCGTCGACTCCGCCGCCGGTGAAGTCGCCTACCGCCGGGAGAGCAGCGTCGCCGCGGCTGGCGCGAGAGGCTGTGTAGCCGCCACCCGGCTCGAAATCCCACATCGCGTCGTTGGCCGGTCCCGGCACAAACCAGAAGATGTCGTCGACGCCGTCACCCGTGAAGTCACCAGCAAAAGGCTGGTAGGAGCCCCTGACGTCGATGACGGTCTTCACGAGGGTTCCTCGGGGAGTGAAATTCCACAATGTGTCGGTCGCCGAGCCCGGCCCGTGCCAGAAGATGTCCTCGACCCCGTCGCCCGTGAAGTCACCGGCGACGGGACGTAGCGGTCCGCCCGGTGTGGTGCTCGGGGCGTACCAGAAGATCTCGTCAACGCCGTCGCCGGTGTAGTCGCCGACCACAGGCTGAAGATCTCCTGCGACCGAGCGCTTCGTAATGCTGCGGCCGCCACCGGGCTCGTAGTCCCACAGGTAGTCGGCATCGGGGCCGGGGGCGTACCAGAAGATGTCGTCGACGCCGTCGCCGGTGAAGTCGCCGGCGACGGGGCGATAGTCGCCTCGCACAACGTGGGCCTCGGTGGTGTGGCTGCCGTCAGCTGCGAAGAGCCAACGTTGATCGGAGATCCTTCCGGTGCCGTACCAGAAGATGTCGTCGACACCGTTGCCGTCGAAATCACCGACGACAGGGACCGACCCGTTCGGTACGGCGTCGAGCTCCACTCGCGCCACGGTCGGTTGACCAGGGGCAGTCGGATCGACGTAGCGATACGTCGCACTGCTGCTGACCCCACGCGGTGTCGTCACGACGACGTCGACCGCCCCCGGTACATGGGCCGGGGCGAGCGCCAGGATCGAGGAATCAGACATGACGGCGAAGGGCACTGCAACGCCGCCAAACGTCACGGCGGTGGCACCGGTCAGCGCCGCCCCGTCGATCCGCACGAGACCGCCGCCGACGGCACCCGTGAGAGGCAGGCCGGAAATCGTCGGACCGACCGCGGCGCTCAGTTCGAATCCGGTCGAAACAGCCGTTCCCCAGGCGGTCTCGACCGAGATCACGTGAGAGCCGACGCTGAGCCCGGTCGACGCAATAGTGATCGACGTGCTGCCCGCCGACACGGTGACGGCTTGGCCATCGATCCGAACGGACTTCGCGCAAGCCAGCCCGAGTCCCGTCACGTCGATCGCCGGGGGTTGCGCCGTGACGTCAATCGTCAGTCCGAGTATCTGAGGATGCAGGTCGTAGGTGTGCAGGCGGCCGTCGTCTCCTGCGATGTAGGCGGTGTCGCCGCTGGCGTCGAGCGCAACGCCGCGGCGCACCGGGGTCGCCGACAATGTGTGCGTCGCGCAGGCCAGTCCCTCCCGGGACACTTTGTTGCCGAACATCAGCAGGCCGCCGTGACCGCCTGAGTGCGCGACCCCAGCACCGGCACCCGCCGGATACGTCGTGCCTGTGAGCTGCAGGTCCGACATGCGGTATTCGGCACCACCCTGGACCCACACACGATTCTTGGTCGACGAGCCGATCGGATCGGAGGTGCCGTCGATCACCCCGGTGGTCCTGTCGACCAATGTGATCGGCGGAACCACCGTCGCATCCATCACCTGCACGGAGCCCGAGGTGATGCCGTAGGTGCTCGTCAAGAACCGATCTCCGTCGTCCTCGATGTTGCGGAACACCGTGCGGTAGTTCATGTACGGATACTCGACGTGCGTGTAGTCGTCCGTTGCAGGGTTGATCGCGCCGGCGCCCACCCATTGGTCATCGTCGTCGCTCACCCACACGCGGCCACCGGCGACGGCGAGCGTTCCCGTGGTTGCGGCGCGGGTGTGCAGGCGCGTGCGTTCGGTCATCGTGACCGGATCGATGACACTGACGGTGCCCGAGCCGAGGAGGTTCACGTAGAGCAGGCCGTCCGCGAACGCCATTCCGTCGGCTCCCCACTGCCGCGGAATCCGCGCGAGCGGTGAGCCGGCGTCATCGAACACATCGACTTCATTTCCCACGGCGACGAAGAGGCGTCCAGTCCTCGGATCGGACGCGACGTCACGGACAGCTCCGTGCGGGAGTGCCCGTCGACGAACCTCCGCCGTTGCCGTCGGTGGTTTGGCGAAGTCAATCGATGCGGTCGTGACCGCATTGGCCTGCAGTTCGATCGGGCGCTTCGTTGCCTGGAACGTTCCGAGCCGGGCCGAAATGGCGAAGGATCCGTCGGCGGGCAGATTTGTGAAGCGGTACGTGCCGGTGGCGTCGACGATCGTCGTACGCGATGTGATCTCGTCGCCACTCAGGGAGACGGTGGTTCCAACGAGGGGAACCTTCCCGAGCGAGATCGTGCCCCGGAGTTCGGCGCCTCGGTCGGCGACAACGTCGAGAGACTTGTGTGCCTGTCCGAACGGCGTGTCGATGACGAGGTCAGTCGGGCCGGGCGGGGCATCGGTGTCGATCTCGACCTCGAGCCCGTCCTCGGTCGGCGCGAACGGAGTGTCGACGCCACCGAACCGGACCGCGGTCGCGCCCGGCAGGCCCGGGCCCTTCAGGACAACCCTCGTGTCCGCGTGCGCCACGACTTCGTCGTGCGAGGAAGCGGAGATCGCGGCGGCCAGCGGAAACGCGACGAGCGAGAAAGCATCGGCGTCGGCTGGCTTCATCACCACGTAGGCCCGCGAACCGTCTTCGGCCAGCCGAACGCCGGCAGGCGCGGCGTCGCCCGGAATGCGGAACTCGTGCGTGCTCACCGGGATGCCATCGCGCGCGACGAACAGTCGGCCCGAGGCGTCGGTTGTGCCGGCGATGATGCCTCCGAACGCGGGCGAGAAGGCGACGCCGTTCGGGTAGTACATCCCCGGGTAGACGACGCCGGTACGGGGCGTGGTTTGGCGTTCCAACGTGAGCGAGTACTCGTAGAACGCGTAGGGCCACCCGTTCGCAATGACCACTGTGCCGTGGTCGGTGACCGCGAGATCGGTCGGGTTGCCGAGACCACCGATCGTGGTCGCCGGGTTCGTCGTCAGGTCGACGATGCTCATTCCGGCCAGAAGACGGGTCGGCGTGCCCGGGATCTTCGAAAGCTGCGACCACTGCCAACCCGAGTCCTGCCGAGTCACGTCGCCGGTGTCCGGGTCCAGTCGCCACAGGGTGCCGTTGTTCGACTGCGGTTCCGGAGCAAGAAACCACACGGCGTTTGCCGTCGACAAGACCGCGCCCTTCATCGTGACACCGGTCAGGAAGCGACCCGTGGCGGCGAGGCTGCGAAGGTCGAAGCGCGAGATCGCCCCCGCGTCGCGCTCGGCTACCCAGAGGCTCGTCTCGTCGACGGACATGCCCGCCGCACCAGACAAGCCAGTCAGCGTGGTGATGACCGATCCGTCCGCGGTCAGCACCACCACCTTGTCGTCGCCTGAGACAAACACGCGGCCTGTCGTGGGGTCGACGACCAACGCGCCGAACTTCGCGATTCCGAGATTCGAGGGCGTCGACGCGTTTACGCGCGTCGCGAAGGCGACCAGCGTCGCCGCAAGCATCAGCGCGGCGAGACAGGCGCGAGAAAACCGGCCGCGACCTCCAACGGGCATTTGTTATCAATCGGCGCAGTGGCGCGTTTCATGAGGTCGTTCCGATTTCTCGACGCGCATAGATTCAGCGCATGCCTCTGAAGCCCGGTGACAAAGCGCCTGCCATCTCTCTTCTCGACCAGCACGGGGAGACCGTGAAGCTGTCGTCGTTCAAAGGGCGCAAGGTCTTGATCTACTTCTATCCGAAGGCCGACACGCCTGGCTGTACGCAGCAGAGCTGCGGCATGCGCGACATCCTCGGACAGATCGGCGACACCGCCGTGCTCGGCATTTCACCGGACAAGCCGGCCAAGCAGCTGAAGTTCGACGAGAAGTACGGGCTCGGCTTCCCCCTTCTCGCCGACGAAGATCACGCAGTCGCCGAAGCGTTCGAGGTCTGGACCGAGAAGAGCATGTACGGCAAGAAGTACATGGGCATTCTGCGTTCCGCGTTCCTCGTCGACGAGAAGGGCAAGATCGCCGAGGCTTGGTACAAGGTGTCGCCGAAGGACACGCCGGCGAACCTGCTCAAAGCCCTCGGCTAGTTACTCTGCGGCAAAGGTCGCGATCGACGACGCGAGGTCCCGGGAGATGTCGGGACACATGAAGGCGAACACCTCCGTGCCGTGCACGGTGCCCATGGCCTGGCGGCACTTGGCGCCGACGCCGGCGGCGAGCAGACGGCGGTAGAACACGATGCCCTCGTCGCGCAGCGGGTCGCATTCGTTGACGCTGATGAAGACGGGCGGCAGGCCGCGCAGGTCGTCCTCGGTCGCGAACAGGGGCCACGCGAGCGGGTTTTTGGCCTCGAAGGCTTCGATGCCGTAACCGACGGCGCCGCTGTTGGAGTGCAGGTCGAGCACGAGGCCGTTGTTCTCCGTCGACGACGGCAGCTCGGGCTGCGGCCATTCACCGGCGATGTAAGGGCACACCGCATAGAGGCCCTTGATGAGGCCGATGTCGCCGTCCTGCTTGAGCTTGAGACCCGTCGCGAGAGTGAGGTTGCCGCCGCCGCTCTCGCCGGACACGACGATGCGGGACGGGTCGACGCCGAAGTCGGCCGCATGCTCGACGAACCACTTGAGGCCGGACACGCAGTCGTTCAGCCCGGCCGGGAACGGGGCGACTTCCTCGACCGACGACGGCGAGACTGAGTTGCGGAAGTCGACCATCGCGACGACGACGCCCCTGGCCGCCAGGATGCGACCCCAGGCCTTGTAGTTGCCGTAGTAACAGGACAGCGCCGCCATACCGCCGCCATGGATGTAATAGACACCGGGCGCCTCCGTGGCCCCGTCGGGGCGGATCACCCTGATGTTGATCGTGTTGCCGTCGGGCTGCGAGGTCACCTGATGCTCGGTGACGCTGAGGCCCTTCGAGGGCGCGATGTCGTCGTTGTCGGCCATCTCGAGCATCTGCATCATCATCGCCATGCCCGCCTGGGCCTCGGGCGAGTTGGCGGCGGCGATCATCTGCTCGCGGCTCTCGGCATTGCGGGCGCCTCCGCCGCCGTTCGTCGGCATCATCCCGAAGACGTTCTTGATGCGGGGATCGATGCGCGGGTCGGTCTTGATGTCAGCCATGCCGCACCCTAGGCAAAACCGGACTACGCCGATCGGCGCTCGAAGATCAGCCAAACCGCACTGGTGGTTGCTGGTCAGAAACCCGATATTTCATACCGAGGGTTCGTTTCAGGACAGAGGCGAAATCCGGACTGGAGTGACTGGGTTGATCGATCAGGGTTGGGCTGTTGAGGGCGTCGATGACGATCGTCTGGAGAGTCTCGGCCGTCTTGCCGGCGGTATCGCGCACGACTTCAACAACCTCCTCGCTGTCATTTCCAACTACGCCGCCTTCGTGTCGGGCGCGATCGAGATCTCTCTGAAGACGGGCGACGTGACGCCACTCGGCGAAGCGAGCCGCGACATCGAGCAGATCGCATCGGCCGCCGAGCGAGCGACGATTCGCACGCGGCAGCTGCTGGCCTTCGCCCGCCGGACGATGGCGCATGAACGGCAGGTGGACCTCAACACCGTCGTGGGCGACATCATGCGCGACCTCCGGTGTGACCGTCGTATCGCCGCTACCGCGAGCCTGTCCGTACACCTGCCGATGATCTCCGTCGACCCGCTGCAGCTGGCCGATGTGATCCTCTCGCTGATCGAGAACGCCGAGGAGGCGATGCCCAACGGCGGCACCTTGACCCTGACGACGCGGTACGCCGCGCGGGGCGGGGTGGCCGGCGTCGAAGTGAAAGTGTCCGATACTGGCGTTGGCATGAGCGACGGGGTGCGCGCCCAGGCATTCGAACCGTTCTTCACGACCAAGGACCTCGGCGCCGGTGCCGGCCTTGGCCTCGCGACCGTGCACGGCGTCATTTCCCGCGCGGGCGGATGCATCGACATCGACTCCGTCCGCGGCCAGGGCACCACGGTGACGATTTGGCTACCCGTAGGTGAGCAGGCGGCCGCTTCGGCCTAAGCGCTCGTGCTGCGCATGCGGCGCACGACGTAAAACCCTCCGCCGATGACGGCGGCAATGCCGGCCAGGGTGAGCGCTACGAGCGCGCCGTTGGCCCCGCCGTCTTTGTTCTCGATGGGCGTGGTGTCGGGTTCCGACGTGGTGGTGGACTCGTCCGCGAAGGTCGTGGTCGTGTCCTCGAAGACATTGCCGAGGGTGGCCGTGGTCGACGGGGATGTCGTCGTCGTGAGGTTTGGGGCCGTCGTCGTGGTCGCCGGGGGAGCGGTGGGTTTGGTCGACGGCGTCGGCACGTCTTTGACCACGACGGTTCCCTTCATCGTGTCGGGGTGGATCGTGCAGTGATAGGCGATGCCCAGACTCGGCTTGACGAACGTCCAGGAGAACGACTTCGTCGTGAGGTTCCCGCTGTCGAAGCTGCCGTCGTCCGCCGTCACGGTATGGGTCACGGCGGCATCACAGTTGGTCCAGGTGATCGTCTCGCCGACTTTGATGCTGATCAGGTTGCTGCCGGCCGGCGTTGGGCACATGCCCGTGTGGTAGCCAAAATTGGCGATCCCGACCTGGTACGTGGCTGCATGCGCGGGCCGCGCCGTCACCAAGAGCAGTAGGCCGACGGCGAGAAGGACCCGCTTCACTGGGTCGGAGGCTGGTTTTCGTTCCGTTCCATCTGGTACTGACGGATCGCGCCGATCACGCCGGCGACGAACGAGATACGTCGTGCCCACTTGATGATCGTGCGGATCTTCGACTTCTGCTTCGGCTGCTTGGCCATGTCCCGAATCTAGGTCTTGGGGCCGATGAACTGGTCCAGGTACGCGACGTCGTCACTCCGAGAAACGGTGACCGAATTCCAGCGGTTGCGTTTCCATGTCAGCCCGAGTTGATCGCATGTGTTCGTGAAGATCCCGAGGATGTCCTCGGAGACGTTGCTGAAGAAGTAGCGCGGATACTCGTAGACCTTGCCGTTCTTCTTGATCCGGTTGATGGCACGGCAGCCGTCGGAGTGGATGAGGCCGGCGATGAATTGATCCGGGTGCGTTTCGACGATGTCGTACTGCCAATCGGTCAGCTCGATGTCGCGGTCGTGCTTCTTGCCGGGGCCATGTTGAGGGAAGAGGCACGGCCAGTGCTTTGAATACGAGTTCACCTCGGCACAGCCAATGCTCTGGGTCGTGCTGACTTTGTTGGTTGGCATGACGGCTGCGACCGCGTCCTTGGTTCTCTGCCGAATGGCGGGGTAGTCGTCTGCGGTCGCGATGCGTAAGCGGTAGACGCGCTTCGTCATTTCGGACAAACAGCCGTCTCCCAGGTACTGGCCAAGGAGGTACGCATATTCCGGCCAAGGAGCGGTGTCGATCAGGCTGCAGGACGACGAGCGGTGGACCGCAACTTTCGTGAGTCGCTGTCGTCGGCGTTCTGGATTCGCGATCCAATCTCGAACGGCCGCTCTCGAGACCCCGAGTTGCTTCGAAATCTGCAGAGGGTTCATGCCTTCTGCATAGAGACGAAGGGCCGATTCGACTGTCGTCAACGGGTACGTCACCTTCCGGATTGTACGGAAGGGGTGTTACACCAGTGCCCGGAGTGGGATTCGAACCCACATGTCCTTTCGAACAGACGGGTTTGAGCCGTCAGCGTATGCCGTTCCGCCATCCGGGCGAGTGCATGGATATGCAGTTTGTAAAGCGTCCCCCGAAGGGGCGCTCAGATTAGGACAACAACTCGATGATGAAGGGGTTGGTTATCCGCTCACGCCCAATCGTCGTCGTGGGGCCGTGGCCGGGAAGCACGACGGTCTCGTCGTCGAGCGGCAGGATCTTCTCGGCCATCGAGTGCATCAGCGCGTCGTAGGAGCCACCCGGCAGATCGGTGCGCCCGATCGAGCCTTGAAAGAGATGGTCGCCGCTGAACAGGATCGGCGGGGCGCCGTCGAGGTCGAGGCGGAGGCAGACCGAGCCCATCGTGTGGCCGGGCGTGTGCAGCGTCGTGAACTTCATGCCGGCGCCTTGCACGACCATGCCGTCGTCGAGGGGCTCGATGATCTCAGGCGCGCGGAGGTCCAACGACGGATCCATCATCCGACCGAAGCCTCCGCTGGTCCCGACGGGATCGAGCAGCATGTGCTTGTCGGCGTCATGGATGTGGACCGGCACGCCTTCCTCGTGCGTGTGCCCGTCGTGCGCAATGGCGCCGCGGGCAACCGTGCCGATGCCGCCGACGTGATCGACGTGGCCGTGCGTACCAAAGATTGCGACGAGTCGCATTCCGTGCTCGTTGAGCCGGTTGATGATCGCGGACGGGTCCGGCGGCGCGTCGATCAACACGCATTCACCACCGGCGCCCTGGGCCGAGACGATCCAGGCGTTGGTACCCGCGACCCACAGCGGGATGCCTTCGACGATGGGTTGGGGCATCAGTGGCCCTCGTGTTGTTCGGCGTGCGCTTCGACGAACCGGTTGAGCGCGGTCGCGTCGACCGATGCGCACTCCATCTTGAAGAGCCACGCCGTCGCGACGATGGGTGCGTCGAGCGTGTTGTTGGGGGCCACGATCACGTCGTCGCCCTGGAGGCGTTGCACCTCGGCCACTTGGAGCGCCTTCAAGCCCTTGTACTGAATGAGGATGCGGCCGCTCTCGAGAATGTTGACCTGCTCGGGCTTGGGAATCGGCTGGAGCTGCGTGCCGGTCGGGATTTCCGCGACGCGGTGGGCGCCGGAGGTCGGGGGGTTCGTCGTGTACGGCAGATCGGGTTGGCCGGGCAGGATGTGAATCGAACTGTTCTGGTCGATCGGCTCGGCGAAGGGTTTCCCGCACGCGGCTTCCTCACTGCCGCGGCACGCGCCGAGGGAGACGGCAACCAACAACGCGGCGGCGACGGAACGAACCAGCACGCCTGCACCGTAGACTTGATCGACCATGGCACGGTCACTCATCGAGCGACGCCTCGGCGACGTCACGAAGCGCCTCAAGCGCGCCCGTGAGGAGCTGGCGATTCTCGACGAGCAGCGCGCCGCGCTGGCAGAAAATGCCGATGACCTGCGCATTCGTGCGCTCGTCGCGGAGACTCCCGGCGCGGCGAAGGAGCACCGGGACGCCCAGCGTCACGTCGACGCCATGGACTCGAGCCGGAACGAACTCGCCAAACGCATCGCAGATTTGCAACGATCACAGGACGAGTTGCTCAACCGACTCGTCCCTGACCCGCTCTAGGAGTTCTGTGCCCATCCGCGTCGTTGTCGCTGAAGACGAGGCCATCATCCGCCTCGACCTCAAGGAGACCCTCGAAGAAGAGGGCTACGAAGTCGTGGGCGAGACCGGTCGGGGCGACGAAGCCGTCGCCCTCGTGCGGGAGCTCAAGCCCGACCTCGCCATTCTCGACGTCCGCATGCCGGGCCTCGACGGCCTCTCTGCCGCCCGCGAGATCACCGGCGATCGCCTCGCCGCCGTGCTCGTGCTCACGGCGTACTCGCAGCGGAACCTCATCGAGGAAGCACGCGACGCTGGTGCGTTGGCCTATGTCGTAAAGCCGTTCCAGCGCTCCGAACTGATTCCCGCCATCGAGGTTGCGCTGGGCCGCCACAAGGAGATGCGGGCGCTCGAAGGCGAAGTGTCGAGCCTCGAAGAGCAGCTCGAGACGCGCAAGATCGTCGATCGCGCCAAGGGCAAACTGATGGACGACTTCTCGATGAAAGAGAAGGACGCCTTCGACTTCATCCAGAAGACCGCCATGCAGCAGCGCGTGAAGATGGGCGTCATCGCGCAGCAGGTGATCGACGGAGAGTTGCTACCGCCGCAGCAGTAATTCGACGGCTACCGCCTGAGGAGGGCGAACGCGACCGCCGCGGCGGTTGCGACGTTCAACGAATCGGTGCCCTTCGCCATCTCGATGCGCGCGGGAATGACGCCCGCCGCGCGCAGTATCGCCTCGCTCAAACCGTCGCCCTCGTTGCCGACCATCAGGGCGTAGCCGTTGGGGAGCGACAGCTCGTCGAGATCGGTCGACGCGTACGGCGTGAGCGCGATCAAGGGGAGTTCGATGGCGAGTATGTCGTTGAGTGACGCGCGGGCGAAGGGCACCCGCAGCGCGTGGCCCATCGACACGCGGATCGTGCGGCGGCTGAGCGGGTCGCACGTCGCCGGATCGAGTACGAGCGCGTCGACGCCGAAGGCCGCCGCATTGCGAAACAGTGCGCCGAGGTTCTCCGGGTCGGTGACTGCCTCGCAGATCAAGACCCGGGTTGCGTTGGCAATGACATCGTCGACCGAACGCGGCGCGCCTCGTCGCGCACACGCGACGACTCCCCGGTGCATGTGAAATCCGACGGTGGCGTCGATGACGGACTGCGGTGCGATCAACACGTCGCCGGGATAGGTCTCGATCATCGCGGCGTAACGATCGACGTGGCGCTCGGCCAGCAACAGCGAAACCGGCTCGTACGGAGAGTCGAGGAGCGACTCGACCGTCAGGCGCCCTTCGATGATGCAGAGGTCATCGGAGCGTTCGTCGGCGCCGAACATGCCGACGTAGGGCGCGAGGTCGGGATCGTCGATCGCGTCGACGCGACGGACCGCGCCCACTGCTCTACGGAGCGTCGACGAAGATTTGCGACGTCAGCGATGCGCCCAGTGAGACCGGCACGCCGTCGACCTCGATGGTCAGCGTGCCGTCGGGCGCCTTGGCCGTGATGTTGGCGTCAGCCCCCGGCCGCAGGTTCGCGGCGTCGAGATAGGCGAGGGAGTCGGTGTCGATTTCGACGCGCTCCGTGACGCGCGAGACACGAGCGACGGTGCCGACTTCGCAATCGCTCAGCGGGATCAATTCGACCGTCGACGGCGTCGTACCCGGGATCGGGTTGCCGTGCGGACACGTGGTCGGATTGCCGAGCAGCTCGACGAGACGCTCCTCGACCTGGTCCGAGATCACGTGCTCCCAGCGGCAGGCCTCGAGGTGGGACTGTGACCACGGCAGGCCGATGATGTCGGTCAGCAGGCGCTCGGCGAGACGGTGCTTACGCACGACGCTCTCGGCGCGGGTACGGCCGTCGTCGGTCAAGGTGATCGAACGGCCGGCGATCTCGATGAACCCCTCGTCGCGCAGTCGGTGGATCATTTCCGACACAGAAGCCGGCGTGTATTCCAGCCGCTCGGCCAGGCGAGCCTGGATGACGGGGATGTTCTCTTCCTCGAGTTCGGCGATCGCTTCGAGGTATTCCTCCAACGGAGGATGGAAGCCCTGGTGATCGCTGCCGCTCATAAGACCTACGAGTCTAGAGATACGGAGCGACAGCCCTCAGCGTCGCCTCGGCCAACTCGGGGCGGACGATCACGAGGTCGGGCAGGTAGGTCGACGGTTGGCCGTAGACGAGCGGCGATCCGTCGGCCCGGCAGCAGTGCAGTCCCGCCGCGAGGGCGACGGCGACCGGCGCAGCGGAGTCCCACTCGTACTGGCCGCCCGTGTGGACGTAGACATCGGCTTCGCCGCGCACGACCGACATGGCCTTGGCCCCGGCCGAGCCCATCGGCAGCAGCGTGCCGTTGAGCGCATCGCAGACGGCCTGCGCGGCGGCGGGCGGACGGGTGCGGCTCACGACGACCACGGGCGCCCGGCCGAGGTTGCCCGGCACGCTCGGCGGTTCGGCGGTTCCGAGCGTCAGATTCATGCCGGGCAGTGCAACGGCGCCGGCCACAGGTTCGCCTCCGACGACCAGCGCGACGTGAACGGCCCAGTCGGTGCGGCCGACCTCGCCGAATTCGCGGGTCCCGTCGAGCGGGTCGATGATCCAGAGGCGTTCCGCGTTGACGCGCTCGGGGTCGGCGGCGGCTTCCTCGGACAACACGAAGTCGTTCGGGCGGCGCTGTTGGAGTTGGCCGGCGAGCCAGTTGTGCGAGGCCGCATCGCCCGCGTCCTTGACGGACTTTGGGTCTTCGCCCTCGTCGAGACGGTGGCGGAGTTCCAACAGCAGGCCCCCGGCGCCCGTCGCCAATTCGGCGGCCAGGGCGTGATCGGAAGCGTCGACCTCTACAGACATGGCTCGGGACCGTAGTCATTACACCGAGGGCGTAACGTCACGGGGACATGGCACGGCTGCTTGTTCTCGACGGCAACTCCCTCGCATACCGAGCGTTCTTCGCGCTGCCAACCGATTTGGCCACGGCAGCCGGCCAGGTCACCAACGCGGTCCTCGGCTTCACGCAGATGCTGACGTTCGTGGTGAAAGAGCAGCGGCCCGACGGCGTGATCGTCGCCTTCGACCGGCCCGAGCCCACGTTCCGCCACGGCATGGTCGACGACTACAAGGCCGGTCGGGAGGCTGCGCCCGACATTCTCAAGCAGCAGATGGGCCTCGTCCGCCAGGTGCTCGAGTCGCTGCGGGTGCCGACGCTCGAAGTGGTCGGCTTCGAGGCCGACGACATCATCGCCACGCTGGCTACGCAGGCCCGCGACCGCGGCGACGAAGTGATCATCGTCACCGGCGACCGCGACAGCTATCAGCTCGTCGAAGATCCCTACATCAAGGTCATGTACAACAAGCGCGGCGTCTCGGATTACGCGCTGTACGACGAGGCCGGCATCAAGGAGCGCACGGGCGTCACGCCCGAGCTGTATCCGCAATACGCGTCGCTGCGCGGCGACCCTTCCGACAACCTGCCGGGCGTTCCGGGCGTCGGCGAGAAGACGGCCGCGAAACTGATCAACGAATACGGCGGGCTCGACGGCATCTTCGCCAACCTCGACAAGCTCACGCCGAAGCTGCGCGAGAACCTGGCGGCAGCCGAAGACGCCGTGCGCGCCAACGCAGAAGTGATCCCGCTGATTCGCGACGTCGAGCTGCCCGAATTGGATCCCGACGCCGTGCAGTGGGGCGGCTGGGACGAGCAGGAGGTGCGTGACCTCTTCGCGTTCCTCGAGTTCCGCGGTCCGATCGAACGCCTCATCGAGGCCTTCGGGGCCGACGGCCGCGGCGGCACGGCGGCGGCCACGCCGAGCCCAGCCACGGTGTCGCAGGAAACGATCGACGTCTCAGTGACGGTCGCCGCCGACGCGGCCGCGGTTGTGGCGCGCGCCAAGGAACTCGCGGGGGGAGTTGCGGTTGTCGCCTCGTGGCAGGGCCGCCCCGGGCGCAGCCCGCTCGCCGGCCTCGCCGTGTGTGCGCCCGACGCCACCGACGCCGCCACCTTTATCCCCGGTGAACTGCTGGCCGACGCCGCGGTGGCCGCGTCGCTCAACGAGCTCTTCGGCGCACCGGGCGCGGTTACCGCCGCCGACGCCAAGACGCTGCTGCGTTCGCTGCTGCCTCTCGGTATCGACGCGCCGGGCCTCGGCCTCGACGTCGAGATCGCGGCCTATCTGATCGATCCGGCGCAATCGAGTTACGACCTCAACGAGTTGGTGCTGCGTTACCTCGGCATCACGCTGGATGCCGCGGCTGCGGCGTCATCCCAGGGGCAGCTCCTGCTGGAAGACACCGGTCCGTCGGAAGCCGACATCACCGGCACGCGAGCGGTTGCCCTCGCGCGTTTGATCGAGCCGCTGAGCGGCGCCCTCGAAGCGCGCGGCCTCACGAAGCTGTACGAGGAGATCGAGCGGCCGCTCGTGCGCGTGTTGGCACGCATGGAGGTTGCCGGTATCGCCGTGGACCGCGAGTGGTTGCACGACCTCAACACCGCGCTCACCAAAGAGGTCGGCGAACTCGAAGCCGAAATCCACGAGCTGGCGGGCGGTCCGTTCAAGGTCAACTCGACGCCCCAGCTGCGTGAGGTGTTGTTCGAGAAGCTCGCCCTCGCTCCGTCGAAGAAGACCAAGACCGGTTTCTCGACCGACGCGCAGTCGCTCGAGAAGCTCATCGATCAGCACCCGATCGTCGGCAAGCTCCTGCGGTGGCGTGAAGTCGAGAAGCTGCGCAACACGTACGGCGAAGCGCTGGCCCATGAGATCGCGGAGGACGGGCGCATCCACGCATCGTTCAACCAGACCGTCGCCCGCACCGGTCGGCTGTCGAGCGAGTCACCCAACCTGCACAACATTCCGGTGCGCTCCGAGGAAGGCCGTCAGTTCCGCCGGGCCTTCGTGCCGAGCAAGGGCCACCGGTTGCTCGTGGCCGACTACAACCAGATCGAACTGCGGGTCATCGCCCATCTGAGCAACGACCCCGGGCTCACCACGGCGTTCACCAACGGCGACGACATTCACGCCACGACCGCCGCGCGCATCTACGGCGTCGAGCCCGCCGATGTCACGGTGGCCCAACGGTCGAAGGCGAAGATGGTGTCCTACGGCCTCGCGTACGGCATGGAGTCCTACGGCCTCGCGCAACGCCTCAACATCCCCGTCGACGAAGCGAGCGTGATCCTCAAGGCGTACTTCGACGCGTTCCCGGCGGTGAAGCAGTACATGGACGACTCCGTGAAGGAAGCCCGCGACCGCGGTTACACCGAGACGCTGTTCGGGCGCCGCCGCCCGATCCCGGAGTTGTCGTCGCCGAACTTCCGGATTCGTCAGGCGGGGGAGCGCCAGGCGATGAACGCCGGGATTCAGGGTTTGGCGGCCGACATCTTCAAGGTCGCGCTCGTCGCCCTGGACCAGCGGCTCGAAGACGAAGGCCTCGAGTCGCGCGTGGTGCTGCAGGTGCACGACGAGATCATCCTCGAGGTGCCGAAGCAGGAAGAGAAAGCAGCCGAGGCGGCCACGCTCGAAGCGATGCGCGGCGCCGCCGAACTACACGTGCCGCTCGAGGTCAACCTCGGTTGGGGCGACACCTGGGCCGACGCGAAGTAGGGACCTCACTTCAGCCGGCGCCACAACAATTACTTCAGGCGGTGCCATAACAATGTCAGCGCGCCGCTGAGGACCACGAGGCCGAGCGTGCCGAGCACGGCGACCCATGGGTTGGCCCGGTCGGCGGCGAACCCGAGCAGGTAGCCGGCGCCGATCGCCATCGCGGCTTGCAATGTGGCCGCGATCGCATCGGTGACGAAGTAGCGCCGCGGCTCGAGCTTGGCCGCACCGGCCGAAGCCGCCACTAAGCCCACCGGCACGATTGCGAAGCGGCTCAGGAACACGACGAGCGTGCCCCGCTTCCGCATGACCTTGCGGAGTTCCTTGATCCGCTTCGGTCGGAGGAAGCGCGCCGCGAAGAGCGGCAGGCGATCGTCGCCTCCGATCTCCTTGGTCCACGCCCGCCCGATCGCGAAGTACAGCCAGACCGCGAGGAACTGCATCGGCACCGACGCGGCGGCGACCTCCCACAGCCCGACGCCCGTCTGCCGCGCGCGGAAACCGCCGCCCGCGAGCACCGCGGGGCTCGGGCGCAGCAACGCGAGCACGAAGTAGTGGTCGCGGTAGAGGAACGGGAACAGAGGGATCGCGATGAGCGAGGCCGTGACGCGCACCGCGACGAGCACGCGGAGGTGCATGCGATGTCGATCGGCCGGCCGCACGGCCGCAGTCATGCCCGCCCGATGGTGTTAAGAACCGCACGTGGCCGACTTCTCCACGATCGACGCGCGTTACCAACCGCTCTACGACCGGGCGCGGGCCGTGTTCGAGGCCGACGACCGCGTGCTGCGCGTCGAAGTCCACGGATCGGTGGCCACCGACACCGCCGACCGATGGAGCGACCTCGACCTCAAGGTGATCGTGCGCGACGACGCCCACGCCTCGATCGTCGAGGAGTGGGAAGGCTTCATCGACGCGATCACGCCCACGGTGTTCAAGGAACGGCCCATTGCGCCGTTCGTCATCAACACGGTCACCGCCGACGGGCTGACCTTCGACGTGTCGTTCTGGCCCGAAGCCATGCCCAAGTTTCCGCTGCCGACGGGCCTGGCCGTCGGCCTCCTCAGCGGGCAGCGCTTCCACGACTATCCGAGCGCGGTTCAGTACGCAGTGAAGGAAACCCTGCGCGGGATCAGCGGGCCGCTGCCCAAGTTCCTGCACCGCGGTGAACACGTCGCCCACTTCAGCGGCCTCGGTCACACGCTCTCGCTGCTGCAGTGCGTGCTCCTCGCCGAGCAGAGCGCACCGATGAACCCACGGAAACCGGCGAACGAGTTGTCGCCGTCCGCGCTCGCCGTTATCGAGGCGCTGCCGCCCGTGACCCCGACGTTCGACGCCTTGCTCCGGTTTGAGCTCGCGATCAGCGAAGGCGTCGTCACGATCGGGCGCAAGCTCTACGCCGACTACGGATTCGAGTGGCCGAGCGCGTTCGAGTCGGTCGCCGCGCGCGTGCTGCGCGAGCAGTTCGACATCACTGTCGAGTGGTTGCACGAGCAATGGGAGACACCATGAGCGATCACTGGTTCGAGCCGCTGGCCGACCACATGGGCGAGGCCTACCTGCGCTACTCGTTCACGAAGGGCACGGAGAACGAGGTCGACTTCATCGTGGAGGAGCTCGGCCTCGAGCCGGGCATGCGCGTGCTCGACGTCGGCTGCGGGCCCGGTCGCCACTCGCATGCGTTGGCGAATCGAGGCATCGACGTGGTCGGCGTCGACATTGCGCAGCGCTTCGTCGACCTCGCCACCGAACACGCGCCGCCAACGCATGCGAGTGGCCGCGCCACGTTCGTGCGCGGCGACGCGCGTGCCTTGCCCTTCGACGCAGAGTTCGACGCCGCGATCTCACTGTGTCAGGGCGGCTTCGGCCTCGTCGGTGACGACGACGGCGCCGTACTCGACGGCATCGCGCGGGCCCTAAAGCCCGGTGGCCGCGCCGCGTTCTCTGCGTTCTCCGCCTATTTCCTCGTGCAGCACCTGGAGGCGTTCGACACGTTCGACGCGGCGCGCGGCGTCAACACCGAAATAACTGAGGTGCGTAACCAGGCCGGGGAGGCCCTTGCGGCGGAACTGCACACCAGCGTCTTCACCCCGCGCGAGCTTCGCCTCCTCTGCGCGGCGTCGGGCGTAGCCGTCGACGCGATCTACGCCGTGACGCCCGGGGATTACGCAGCTCGCCCGGCCGACGTCGACCACCCCGAGTGGCTGGTAATCGTTTCGAAACCAATGTCGCGTTCGTAGGGTCCGCGACGTTCGGCGTGCGAGAGCCGCCGAGGGCGCGTTCTTCAGGTAGGTCTAGTACGCTTTCCGGGCCGCAAATAAGCATTCCCGCTCCATCGCGGCCTGTCCGGAAAGCCACCACTACCTACCTATGTCTGACACCCTCACTGACGATTACGTCCCCAAGACGATCGTCGAAAACGATCTCGCTGGCCAAGACCTTTTGGCCGCCATGGATGCGACGATCGTCGAATTCGAAGACGGTGACCTCGTCACCGGCACCGTTGTAAAGGTCGACAAGGACGAAGTCCTGCTCGACATTGGCTTCAAGTCTGAGGGCGTCATCCCCAGCCGCGAGCTGTCCATCCGTCACGACGTCAACCCGTCGGAGATCGTGAGCCTTGGCCAAGAGGTCGAGGCGCTCGTGCTGCAGAAGGAAGACAAGGAAGGCCGTCTCGTCCTGTCCAAGAAGCGTGCGCAGTACGAGCGTGCGTGGGGCGACATCGAGAAGGTCAAGGAAGCCGACGGCATCGTCGAGGGTCCGGTGATCGAGGTCGTCAAGGGCGGTCTGATCATCGACATCGGCCTGCGTGGCTTCCTCCCGGCGTCGCTCGTCGAGCTGCGTCGCGTGCGCGACCTCCAGCCCTACGTCGGCAAGAACATCCAGGCCAAGATCATCGAGCTCGACAAGAACCGCAACAACGTGGTCCTGTCCCGCCGAGCGTGGCTGGAAGAGACGCAGAAGGAACAGCGCGAAGAGTTCCTGTTCAACCTCAAGCCGGGCGAGATCCGCTCCGGTGTGGTGTCGAGCGTCGTGAACTTCGGTGCGTTCGTCGACCTCGGCGGCATGGACGGCCTCGTCCACGTCTCCGAGCTGTCGTGGAAGCACGTCGATCACCCCGGCTCGGTCGTCCAGGTCGGCGACGAGATCACCGTCCAGGTCCTCGAAGTCGACCTCGACCGCGAGCGCATCAGCCTCTCGCTCAAGGCCACCCAGCAGGATCCGTGGCAGGAGTTCGCGTCGGCCCACCGCGTCGGCGAACTCGTCTACGGGCGGGTCACCAAGCTCGTGCCGTTCGGCGCGTTCGTCCAGGTGGGCGAAGGCATCGAAGGTCTCGTGCACATCTCCGAGATGGCCGTGCACCACGTCGACCTGCCCGACCAGGTCGTGGCCCCCGGCGACGAGCTCTGGGTCAAGATCATCGACATCGACCTGCAGCGTCGCCGCATCAGCCTGTCGATCAAGCAGGCGGCCGAGGGCGGCGAAGTTGCGGCCGAGTACCGCGAGCACTTCGGTGAGCACGCCTACGACGACTCCGGCAACTACGTGGGCGTCGACTACTCGACCTTCGAGCCGGAGAACGACTCGCAGGCGGCGTGGGCCGACCTCATGCCGACGACGGACGCCCCGGCAGCCGACGCGCCGGCGGAATAAACCGACTTCACGATCACGATGCCCGGGCGTAAGCCCGGGCATCGTCGCGCCCGGCCTACGGCGACCGGCGGAGTGCCTTGGCGGCAGTCGGCGGAATCTTGAGCATTCGACTGCGTAGTTGGGATGCCGTTGGGCGCAGCGCGTGCTGGCGGTGACGCTGGAGGTGTGACGTGGTCGTGTGACGACTCCCCAGGCTCCCGCACCCGTTGTTCGCTATCACGCCCTCGGAGTGCCGCGCGGGTATCGCAAGCTGGTCCGCTCCGTCGCTGCGACTGCGGTCATCTCCGGGGGCATCCTCGTGGGTGTTGCCACGAACGCGTACGCCCACCATCCCGTCCTGAGCGGGACGGTGTCGTGTTCACCGAACGGTGCGACGGTCGTCGTCACATGGGAGGCGCAGAACTCGGAGACGGTGTCGGGTACGAACCGCACGATGACGGTCATCTCCGTCGCGGTCACGGCGGGCACCGTCGACGGGATCGCCGCCGACATGACGGCGCCGCCCCAACCCATGGCGGGCAGCACCCTCGTCGGCACCACGACCTTGCCGGCGTCGACGACCGGTGACGTGACGCTCACGATGCACGCCAAGTGGACGAGTCCGGGGCCACAAGACGTCGTGCGTACGGCCACGGTCAGCCTGCCCGGCGAGTGCGAAGTTCCGACGACGACGACGATGCCGACCACGACAACGACGATGCCGACGACCACCACGACGGTGCCGCCGACGACGACCACGACGGTGCCGGAGACGACGACCACGACGGTGCCGCCGACGACGACCACGACGGTGCCGCCGACGACGACCACGACGGTGCCGCCGACGACGACCACGACGGTCCCGCCGACGACGACCACGACAGTGGCCGAGACCACGACGACGGTGCCGGAGACGACCACCACGGTGCCGGCGACGACGACCACGACGGTCGCGGAGACGACGACGACCACCGATCCGTCGACCACCACCACCCTGGCGCCCACGACAACGATCCCGTCCACAACCACGACGGTCGGATCGCAGGTGTTGGGGGAAACGCTGAGCCGGACCGGCTCCAACACGCCCTGGACGGTCAGCGTCGGTCTGGCGCTGATGATGCTCGGTGTGGCGCTTGGTCTCCTCAGCCGGTACGAGCCGAGCCCCCATCGCTAGAAGAGGTGGGCGGAATCGGGCGTAACGGCTCAAGTGGGTGCGGACCGCGGCCGATAGGCAATGCGTGCGAAGGAAGTGGACCAGCCGCGGAGCCGTAGCGGTCGAAGCGGCTTTGCTGACGCCTGTGTTCCTCGTGCTGTTCTTCGGCGTCATCGAATGGGGCTACAGCTTCCGTGATCGCCTCTCCGTCAAGGACGCAAGCCTCGTCGGCGCTCGCATCGGTTCCAGCGAAGGCAACAGCGCCTTCGCGGACTACGAGATCCTGCAAGCCGTCAAGAAACACATCAACATGCCGAGCAGCAAGATCGCCAAGGTCGTGGTCTACAAGGCCTCGAGCTACAACGCGTCGGTCCCGAGCGCGTGTCTGACGGCGAGCCAGACGAACGTGTGCAACCGCTACGTCGGCGCCGATCTCGACAAGGCCGACAGTTACTTCGGTTGTGACACCGGCAACATCGACATCTATTGGTGCCCGTCGGACCGCAAGTACGCCCTCACGGGCACGTACGGTCCGCCCGACTACATCGGCGTGTACGTCGAAGCGCACCACAACAACCTGACCAAGCTGATCGGGTCCGGCTACAACTTCAAGTCGGACACCATCATTCGAATCGAACCGCTCAAGCTCGGATGATGCGGCGTTCACGTCATCGTGGTGAGCGCGGGGCGGCGCTGGTCGAATTCGCCCTGGTCTCGCTGCTGCTGGTGACCTTTGCCTTCGGCATCATCGAGTTCGGCCTTGGATGGCAGGACCGGTTGACCGTGCAGACCGCGGCGCGCGCCGGGGTGCGCGTCGGAAGCAGCCTCACGACGAACAGCTTGGCGGATTACAACATCCTGGCGGCCGTGAACTCGTCGCTCCACGACGTCGGCGCCTCGAACATCGAATACGTCGTCATCTACAAGTCCACGACGTCGGACGGCGCGGTGCCGGCGCTGTGTTCGGGCACGATCCCGATCAGCGTGGTCGCCACGTGCAACGTCTACACGGGCGCACAACTCGCCTCGCTCAGTAGTTCGCAGTTCGGCTGCGGACTCGGCTCTCTCGACCTTTCGTGGTGCCCCACGACGCGGGTCAACCTGCTCGGTACGGGCCCGGACTATCTCGGCGTCTGGATCCGCGTCAAACACAACCTGGTAGGGAAGATGTACAAGAACCCGGTCAAGATCACCGACTCGGCTGTGATGCGACTGGAGCCGTTGACATGACCCGGTTCATCTCGCGCGACCCGCGCAACGAGCGGGGCTATTTCCTCATCATTACCGCGCTGTGCGTGTCGATCCTGGCCATTTTCGCCGCGTTCTCGGTCGATCTCGGCTCGTGGCAGGCGCGGGCGTCGAAGATGCAGCGCGCGGCGGACGCCGCAGCTCTCGCCGGCGTCGTGTGGATGCCGAACCTCGCTTCGGCCACTACGGCGGCAACCGCCGCGGCCACGAAGAACGGCTTCACGACGGGTGGTTCGATCACCGTCTCGGTCGCCGCGGTCGCCGGCAACACCCATCAGCTCCACGTCACGATCTCGGACACCAACGTCAAGCAGTACTTCGGCAAGATCGTGAAGCCGAAGCAATCGATCAGTCGTGCCGCTACTGCGGAGTACGTCCTGCCGGTGCCCCTCGGCAGCCCGGACAACACGATGGGCAACCAGAGCAACACGGACACGAAGTATCTCTGGGCGTCGATCTCCGGGCCCGGAACCGACAAGAACAACGGCGATCCCTACTCGACCAAGTGCGGCGCCGGATCATCGGGCTCGTTGTGCTCGGGCAACACGGGTTCGAGCGGGGAATACCGCAACACCGGCTACACGTATTCGATCGTCGTGCCCGAGGCGGCGGACGGACAGGCGCTGACCGTGCAGGTCTGGGACGCCGGCAACTACGAGCGTGCGAACTACGCCAATGTCGAGGACGCCGACAACGGAGACGTCAACACCGAGTTCGAACTGTTCGAGCCTTCGCCGACCCCGTTCGACTCGACGAGCTTCACCGACTCCGACCTGAGCCTGAACGGACACTGCAACACCGGTGCGGGCCGCTGGATCATTGCCGACGGTGCGTCCTCCAGCACGTATCAGAACAAGTTCGTCACGCTGTGCACGATCACCCACGCCGATGCGGGGACGTATCACCTGCAGGTCAAGAGCAGCAACATTCCTGGCATCGCCGACGGCGGCAACGGCTGGAACCAGTTCTCGTTGAAGGCGACGCTGAGCGGCTCGACCCAGCCCCGCGTCTTCGGTTACGGCGACATCTCGCTGTTCAACAACCTTCCTGGTCTCTCCGGGACGTTCACGGCGAGCTTCTACCTCGCCGAGATCGCGCCGACCTACGCCGGCAAGACCCTGTCGGTCAGCCTCTTCGACCCCGGCGACGGCCAGTCCGGCACGTACTACGTGAACATCCGCAAACCGGGCAACGCGACGACGGCATGTACGTACACCGTTCGCGGTGGAACCCCGGTTTCGGCCAATCCGTGCCGTATCAACACCCGAACGTCGGGTGGCACCAACACCTACAACGGAAAGTGGCTCGACCTGCAGATCGTCGTCCCGACGACCTACACCTGCACGACCGACTGCTGGTGGAAGGTGCTCTACGAGTTCAACAGCGTGTCGTCGGGCAACTCGCCCAACGACCGCACCGTGTGGACCGCGACGATCACCGGCGACCCGGTGCACCTCGTCAACGCCGAATAGAACGGCCCGACTAGGGCCATTCGACCCGAATTTCACGAACCGTTGAGATTCGGTTCAGAAGAAAGATTCGCCGACCGATAGGTCGGTGTGGAGGAAAGATTGTGAAGCGTCGCCGCGTACTCATCGTTGCTATCGCTGCTCTGGCTGGTCTACTTGCTGCCTCGGCCGCGTACGCATACCTACAAGGAGCCGACTCTCGCGCCTATGAGGGCGCGACGCTGGTCAAGGTCTTCAAGGTGAACAAGGACGTCCCCAAGGGATTTGGGGGCGACGAGGCCATCAGCGGCGAGTTCGTCGCGTCGGACTCGATGCCGCAGGAGTACCGTCCTGGCTCCGCGATCACGGATCTCAACTCGATTCGAGGCAAGGTCGCCGTCACCAACCTGTCGGCGAACCAGGTGCTGGTGGAGGGGATGTTCGTCGATCCTCGTGTCGCCCAGGTGACCGCAGCCCAGCGCATCCCGGCCGGCAACGTGGCGATCACGGTGCAGACCGATCCCGTCCACGGTGTGGCCGGCCTTCTCGTCCCCGGTGACAAGGTGAACATCCAGGTCACCACCGAGGGCGCACAGCATCTCCTGCTGCAGAACGTTCCGGTGCTGTTCATCGGTTCCACGGCTGCACCCGAGGCGGGCGAGACCCAAGCGGTCGCCAACCCGGGTAGCGACCTGATCACCTTCGCCGTTCCCGCCGCCGAAGCCGTTCGAATTGCCTTTGCGTCTCAGCAGGCAGGCGGGCTCTACCTCAACTTGGTCCCGCCGGACAATCAGCCCATTCAGGTGCCAGTCGTCACCCCGGGCAACCTGTTCAGCGGAGCCTTGACGCCGGGGGGCTGACGTGTTCGGCCGGCGTTCTCAAACCAGCGTCGCTGACCGCTCGGTCAGTGAACGCATGGTCGTGGTGCTCGACACCGACGGCCGAGCGCTCGAACGGATGCGTGAGCTTCACCTCGACGACGAAGTGCGCCTCGTCGACCACCTCGACGATGCCGTCAAGCTCGTCGAAGAGGGCGTCGAGTGCATGCTCGTCCTGGGCGTCGCCGACGCAACACCCGAGCAATTCGGTGCCCTGGCGCGCATTCGTGGGCAGCTGCCGACTCTGGTGCTCGCCGATCGACCGACTGCGACATTGCTGCGGAATGCTCTCCGGGCTGGCGTCTCCGATGTGCTGAGTTCGACGGCCGACGACATGGAGCTGTTGGCGGCGATCGAGCAGGCGTGGGACGTCGCGACACCGTCGACCGCGGGTCGCGGCGGTCGTGAGGGTCGTGTCGTCGCGCTGTTCTCCGCCAAGGGCGGTGTCGGCACGACGACGCTGGCCGTCAACATGGGTGCGCTGGCCGCGGCGAACAAATCGTGCGTCGTGGTCGACGCGGACATGCCGTTCTGTGACGTCGCCGTGATGCTCGGGGTCGAGCCCCGCAACGGCCTGGCCGACCTGACCGGCGCCGACCTGGACGCCGAACGGTTGAACAACGCCCTCGCGACCCATGCCAGCGGTATGCGCGTCCTGCCGGGGCCGCCCGATCCGGCGCGTGCCGATGCGATCACGGCGCCCACGGTCACGAAGGTCATGGAATTGCTGCGCGGGATGGTCGACCTCACGTTCGTGGACACCACGTGCGCGTTCGACGACGCCACGCTGGCGATCCTCGAGGCCGCCGACGACATTCTTCTCGTGTGCTCGCCCGACCTGGCGGCGGTGAAGAACACGAAGGTCGCGCAGGCGACGTTCAAGATGCTCGGCATCCCCGAAGAACGAGTGCATGTCGTTCTCAACAAGGTGTCGAGCAAAACCGCAGCGCTCGGTGTGGGCGAGATCGAGTCCCAACTCGGCCCCATCGAAGCTGTCGTGCCGGACGAGGAGGCCTTCGGGCGAGCCGGATCCGCTGGGGAGTTGGGCGCCCTCGAGTTGTCGCGCAGCGCCGTCACCAAGGCGCTGGCGAAGTTGGTGGGACGTATTTCAGCAGGAGGCCGATAAGCAGTGGCGCTCAGTCAACGACTGGCCAAGAAGACCGACGACAACCACCTCGCGGGAGCCGCCGGGCGGGATCCGGTTCTCGACGCGATGCGTATTCGCGTCCACACCCAGCTCATCGCCGAACTCGGCCCGCTGCTGTCGGACGTGGACGTGCCCGTGGAGGAGGCGCGTCGCAAGGTGCACGACTCGCTCGTGGCCGTCATCGACGCTGACCGGGTGCCGCTGCCCGCCGCGAAGCGCAACGCGCTCGTCAAGGAGCTCACCGACGACATCTTGGGCTACGGACCGCTCGAGCCGCTGCTTTCCGACGAGAGCGTCACCGAGATCATGTGCAACGGACCGGACTCCGTGTACGTCGAGCGCAGCGGCAAGATGATCAAGATTCCGTCCGGCTTCATCGACGAGAACCACCTGCGGCGCGTCATCGATCGCATCGTGGCCCAAGTGGGCCGACGCATCGACGAGTCCTCGCCGATGGTGGACGCCCGTTTGCTCGACGGCTCACGCGTCAACGCCGTCGTACACCCTCTCGCCATCGGTGGGCCTTTCCTCACCATTCGTAAGTTCTCCAAGGACCCCTTCCAGGTGGACGACCTCATCGGATTCGGCACGCTGTGTCCCGAAGTCGTGCCGTTCCTCGAGGCGTGCGTGCGGGGCCGTCTCAACGTGGTGGTCTCGGGCGGCACCGGTACCGGCAAGACGACGATGCTCAACGTGCTGTCGTCGTTCATCCCCGAAGGCGATCGCGTCGTGACCATCGAAGACGCGAAAGAGCTTCAGCTGCGACAGGACCACGTGCTCTCGATGGAAGCGCGGCCGGCGAACATCGAAGGTCGAGGGCAGATCACCATCCGCGATCTCGTCAAGAACGCACTGCGTATGCGACCTGACCGCATCGTGGTCGGTGAGGTCCGCTCGGGCGAGACCCTCGACATGCTCCAGGCCATGAACACCGGCCACGACGGGTCCCTGACCACCGTCCACTCCAACGGACCGCGTGACACGTTGAGCCGCATCGAGACGATGACGCTGATGGCCGGCTTCGACTTGCCGATCCGCGCCATCCGGGAACAGATGGCTTCGGCCCTCGACGTGATCGTGCACATCACCCGCCTCCGCGACGGCACGCGCCGCGTCACCCATGTCACTGAGGTGCAAGGCATGGAGGGCGACGTCATCGTGCTCCAGGACATCTTCCTGTTCGACTTCCACTCCGGTATCGGTGAGGACGGGCGTTTCCTCGGTGTGCTCGAGCCCACTGGAAACCGGCCCAAGTTCTCGGAGAAGTTGGCCGACCTCGGTATCCACCTCGGCGCCGACGTGTACACGAAGCCGGCGCGGCTGTCGCCGGCGAAGACGAACGGGCGCTCGCGCTCCGGGCTGGCACGACGGTGATGCGGCGCGCTCTGCTGATCGCATGCGCGCTCGTCGCGGTTGCGCTGACGTCGGCGTCGCCGGTGGCCGCTCAGACCGGCGCGAGCCTGGTGGTGCGCAGCCTCGACAATACGAAGGCTCCGAACGTCAAGGCCGTGTTGCAGTACACGGGTCCGCTCACGTCCGCCGTGAAGAACGTGACCGTCCGCGAGAACGGCCGTCTGGTTCCCGATGTGAAGGTCGTGCCGCTGTCGGAAGCGGCAACCAGTGTCGGAGTCGTCGTCGTGCTCGACACGTCCGGATCTATGCGATCCGGCAACCGGATCAATCTCGCCAAGCAGGCCGTCGCCGATTTCGTGGCGGGCCGCGGCGCCAACGAGCAAATCGCGCTGGTCACGTTCTCCGACATTCCGCGCGTCATCCACGGCTTCAGCGCTGACAACGGCGCGGCGGAAGCCGTCGCGAGCCAGACGGCTGCCGGCGAGACCGCGCTGTGGGACGCCATCTCGCTGGCGGTCGGTTTGTTCCACGACCGGCCCGACGTGCAGCCCAACGTGTTGGTGCTGTCGGACGGAACCGACTCCGTGTCGAAGGCAACGGCGGCCGACGCCAAGGCCGCAGCTCAGGCCGCCCACGTGTCGGTCAGCGCTATCGGGCTGACCGGCGCCGGCTACGACGGCTCGGAACTCGCGTCGATCGCAGCCGCCACCGGGGGCCGTTTCCAGGCGTCGACGAAAGCCGCTGATCTTGCGGCGATGTTCAACACCATCCGTCAGGACCTGAACCAGCAGTTCCAGGTGTCGTGGACGGCCAAGGACGTCGCGCCCGAAGTGTCGTTCCAGCTCCAGGGCGCCATCGCCACCGGGGCCGTGCCGAAGGGCGGAGCGAGTGAGGGCAGCGCCGTGCGGCCCAAGATCGTCGCCGGCGGTCATTCGCTGTTCAGTGGCTCGGCCGGGCGCATGATGGCGATCCTGCTGTTCGGATGCGCCGGACTCGCCGCTGCATTCGGAATCGCGCTCGTGGCCACGGAGCGCACCAGCCCCATTCGCTCCCGGCTCGCCCTTTACGGCTCACCCAGTGAGGTGGCCAAGGCGACGGCAAAGCGTGACGGCGAGATCGCCTCGACCGAGTTCGTCCGCAAGGCCGTCGAGTGGACTTCGGGGGCCGGACGCAACATCGGCCTCAACGAATGGATCGAGAAGCGACTCGCCGTGGCTCGGCTACCGCTGCGTGCGGCCGAAGCCGCGTTCTTCACGCTCGCGTTTGCATTCGTCGTCGGCGTCGCGATGTTCGTCTTGAAGGGCGTGCTCATCGGCATCCTTGCGTTCGTCTTGATCGGCGGAACTGCCGCGTTGGCACTGCAGGTGGCGGCGATCCGATCGCAGCGGCGGTTCGTCAAGCAGTTGCCCAGCGCGCTGCAACTTCTCGCCAGCTCGCTGCGAGCCGGCTACTCGCTGCTGCAGGGTTGTGAGTCGGTCGCCAACGAGATGGGCGGGCCGTTCTCCGCCGAGCTTAAGCGCGTCCTCTCCGAGGCCCGTCTCGGTCGGCCACTCGAAGAGGCGCTCGAGCTGGCGTCGGACCGGGTCGACTGTCCGGATTTCACGTGGGTGGTGATGGCGATCAACATTCAGCGCGAGGTCGGCGGCAATCTCGCCGAACTGCTGGACACCGTTGCCGAGACCATGCGCGCTCGTAGCCGCCTGCGCGGCGAGGTGAAGGCGTTGACGGCCGAGGGCCGGGCAAGCGCCGTGATCCTCGGGATCATGCCCCCGGCGCTCGGCGCGGCGATGGCCGTGATGAGTCCGGGATACCTGGACCCGCTGTTCCACGAGACCATCGGTCGAATGATGCTCGGTGGGTCGGCGCTGATGGCCATCGGCGGCTTCTTCTGGATGCAAAAGATCATCAAGGTGGATCTCTGATGTCGTTCGGCGTGATGGGAGTCACCGTCCTCGTTCTGGTGGCCGCGATGATCATCGCGGCCGTCGCCGCCAACGCGTTCTTGGAGCGCCAGGCCCGTCAGCAGGCCCTCGCCAAGCTCGAGTCCTACGAGTGGACCGACGAGCGCGAGCGTCAACTCAGCGAGGGCTGGCGCACGCGCATCGCGTTGCCCGTGCTGGAGTCGATCGTCGACCGAGTTCGGCGGCTGACACCCCAGGGTTACCGGGAGAAGGCGGCGCGTCGCTTGTCGTCGGCCGGCATGCCCGGCGAGGAAGCCCTTGATCGGTTCCTCACGATTCGAATCATCTCGCTGGCTGCGATCGTGCCGGCGCTGCCGGCCACGATCGCCGTCATGGGCACCTCGCTGACTGGTCTGGCCGTCACCGGATTCGTCGTGATGCTTCTCGTCGTCGGTCCTACCACGATCGTCACGCGGAAGGCCGATGACCGGAACGCGGCCATCGCTCGCGCGCTGCCCGATGTGCTCGACCTCCTGACGATCTCCGTCGAGGCGGGCCTTGGTTTCGAGCAGGCGGTCGACCGCGTCGTTGCATCCATCGAAGGGCCGCTGACCGACGAGTTCGCACTGATGCTCGGTGAGGTGCGGGCGGGCGCGCGGCGCGCGGACGCGTTGCGAGCGTTGGCCGCCCGCCTCGACAACGAGGACGTCCGCGGGTTCGTGATGGCCATCCTGCAGGCCGACACGTTCGGCGTCTCGATCGGTCGCATGCTCCGCAACCAGGCGGACGAGATTCGGGTTCGTCGTCGCCAACAGGCGCAGGAGAAAGCGCAGAAGGCGCCGGTCAAGATGCTCGTGCCGATGGTCTTTTGCATCTTTCCCGCCATCCTCGTGGTGATCTTGGGTCCCGCAGGCCTCAACATCGCTCACGGTCTGTAGCCAACTCGTACTGTTCGCCTGTGGTTCGCACACGGCGGAGGTTCTCGCTACTCACCGAAGGCGTCGTCGTTGCGGTAGCCGCGCTGATCGGCTTGCGCGTGGGGCTCGTACCGATCCGGGACAACTCCGCCTTCACCCATCTGGCCACCGGTATCGAGATGGTTCGGCACGGGTGGGTGCCCGCCATCCCGCGCGTCGATCCTTACACGTTCACGGCGCACGGTCATGCGTGGGTCGTGCAGAGCTGGTTGTCTTCCTGGATTGTCGGCGTGCTCGAACGAGCTTTCGGTTCTCACGCAGTTCTGTTGCTCGCGGGAGTGACGGCCTCGCTCGTTGCTTTCGTCATGGCGCGGCTTGCGAGAACGGGATCGGCCCTACGAACCGCGGGCGCGCTGGCCGTGACTCTGCTCGTTGCCGACCAGTACTGGGCGCCCCGACCGCTCATGGCGGGCCTGCTGTGCTTCGGCCTGACCGTTCTCATCGTGGTGCGTCAGAAGTCACTGCTCTGGCTGGTCCCGCTCGCGTGGTGTTGGGTCCAGACGCATGGTTCGTTCCCGCTCGGCCTCGTCTTTGTGGGTGCGCTCTGGGCTGGCTCGTGCATCGACGCTCGATCGCTGCGAGGCGCCGATCGCGCGTTGTGGGCGGGTGTGCTGCTTTCGGTCGGCGTCGCTCTGGGATCACTGAACCCCTTGGGACCGAAGCTGGTCCTGTTTCCGGCAACGGCGCTGTCCAAACGCGAGGTGTTTCGTCATATCGTCGAATGGCGCACGCTTTCTTTCGACACACGCGAGGGAGCGATCGCCATCGTCGGTATCACCATCGCGGTCGCGATCCTCATCCGCCGTCGGATCCCGTGGCGTGTGGCGCTGCCCGTGGCGGTGTTCGTGCTGCTT
The DNA here is from genome assembly GCA_048498715.1 of Actinomycetota bacterium. Lineage (GTDB taxonomy): Bacteria > Actinomycetota > Acidimicrobiia > Acidimicrobiales > JACCXE01 > JACCXE01. Next base: position 271,535 of record JBEHXL010000003.1, read on the forward strand.
TCGTGGTCGGCGCGACGCAACGTGCCGACGCTTGCGATCGTGCTCGCCTGGGCCCTCGGAGAAGCGTTGCGCGTCGAGTCGCCCGATCCTCTCGAGCGGCACATAGATCCGATCATCGGAGCAGCAATCGGCGTTATGGGTTTGCTCTTCGTCGTCACGAGCTTGCAGTCGCCGGCGCTCGACTTTCGTCCGTATCCGGTCGCCTCAGTGCGCTGGGCCGAGCGGCACGGTCGCTTCGGTGCACCGCACCGCGTACTCAGTCGTGACTTCGTTGGAAACTACCTCGAGTTGCGCCACGGCCCGTCAGGCGACGTGTGGGTCGACGATCGCGTCGATATGTTCCCCAGAGAGGTGCCGCTCTCGTACTTCGAGCTGCTGAAGGATCACGGCACGCTCCAGACGCTGGAGCGCTGGAAGATCGACACTGTGATCTGGCCCTACGACCATCCCGTCACCCGGCGGCTTCGCAAGGCTGGATGGCGCATCGCCTTCTCGCAACAGTTGGCGCAACGTTGGGTTGTATTAATTCGCTCGGAGGCTTAAGGCCTCGCCGTTCCGGTCGATAGGTCATGCAGCCGCACAGCGAAGTGGGCGGCCAATCATAGGAGCGGATTCTCAATGGAACTCATCAACTACTTCAATACGTTCATCGCCAGCTGGGTGCGTGCCCGCTTCGGCAAGACCGAGCGCGGCGCCTCCCTCGTCGAGTACGTGCTGCTCGTCTCGCTGATCGCCGTGGTCTGCATCGTCGCCATCAAGGCCCTCGGCGGCAAGGCCAGCACTGCGTTCAACAACGTCGGCAGCAGCATCGGCTAGTCCGAATACACAAGGAGCGAAAAACCACAATGGAACTTCTGAACTACTGGAACACCTGGGTAGCGTCTTACATCCGTGCTCGGTTCGGTCGCACCGAGCGTGGCGCATCGCTCGTTGAGTACGTGCTGCTCGTCTCGCTGATCGCCGTGGTGTGCATCGTCGCCATCAAGGCGCTTGGCGGTAAGGCCAGCGACGCCTTCAACAACGTCGGAAGCAGCGTCGGCTAACCAAGCCCAGTTCTCTCCCCGAGAATCGGAGAAGCGGTCCCTCCCCGGGGACCGCTTCTTCGCGTTCCGGGTCAGAAGCGTCGGCCCCGTAGGCTGGCGGCGTGCGTTACCACGCTGAGTTCCGTTGCTTCGCCGGCTGTCCTGGCTCCTGGCCCGTCACCCAAGCGATCTATGCATGCCCGACGTGCGGTGGGTTGTTGCAGGTGGTGCACGACGTCGAAGCGTTGCGCGACCGCAGCGGTCCCGCGTGGATGCGTCTCTTCGACGAGCGCTACCGCCAGAACGTCTGGCCCTACGGCTCAGGCGTGTGGGGCAAGCGTGAGTGGGTGATGCCTGAGATCGACGACGAAGACATCGTGTCGATGTACGAGGGCGGCACCAATCTGTTCTGGGCCGAGCGGTACGGCAAGCAGGTCGGCGTTGAAGACCTGTGGGTGAAGATGTGCGGCAACAGCCACTCGGGCTCGTTCAAGGACCTGGGCATGACGGTGCTCGTTTCCGTCGTTCGCAAGGCCATCAAGGACGGCCTCAAGGTCAAAGCCATTGCGTGTGCGTCGACGGGCGACACGTCGGCCGCGCTGGCCGCGTACGGCGCGGCGGCCGGCCTGCCCGTCGTCGTGTTGTTGCCGCGAGGGATGATTTCTACGGCACAGTTGGTGCAGCCACTCGCGCACGGCGCATTGGTGCTCGGCCTCGACACCGATTTCGACGGCTGCATGGCGATCGTCAGGCAACTCGCGGCCGAAGGCCTCGTGTACCTCGCCAATTCGATGAACCCGTTGCGGCTCGAGGGGCAGAAGACGGTCGGCATCGAGATCGTCGAGCAGTTCGACTGGCAGGTCCCGGACTGGATCATCTTGCCGAGCGGCAACCTCGGCAATGCATCGGCGTTGTACGAGGGCTTTTCGATGATGCACGAGCTCGGCGTGGTGTCGCGCATGCCGCGCCTGGTGATCGCGCAGGCCGAGAACGCCAACCCGATGTATCGGGCGTGGAAGGCGGGCCGGAAGGAAGTCGACCCGATCAAGGCGAAAACCACGTTGGCCACCGCGATCCAGATCGGCAATCCCGTGTCGGCGCCCCGCGCCATGCAGGCGCTCGACGCGATGAACGGCATCGTCGAGCAGGCGAGTGAAGAAGAGCTCTCTGAGGCCGCCGCCCGAGCGGATCGCACCGGCATGTACACGTGCCCTCACACCGCCGTGGCTTTGGCCGTCCTCGAGAAACTCGTCAACGACGGCACGATCCCGCACGACGACAAGGTCGTGGCGATCTCCACCGCATCAGGCCTGAAGTTCACCGAGTTCAAGGTCGGCTACCACGAGGGCTCGATCGAAGGCATCACGTCGTCGCAGGCCAACAAGCCCGTCGACCTGCCCGCCGACTTCGGCGCCGTGGTCGACACCATGAACAAGCACTTCGGCTGAACCGCCTTTACGCCGCGCCGCGACGGGTTCGCGCTTGGGCAACGAACGCAGTAACACGGTTCGGGTGGCCGATCACCTTTTCGAAGAATTCGAGGTGGTCGAGCACTTCGCTCGCCTCACCGGCGTCGCCGGGAGCCCCAGGGAGTCGTACTCGTTTTCGCACTCGCGTGGGAGCCTGCGTCGTCCACGACTCGCCCCACGGCGTGGTGACTTCGAAGTTGCCATTGACGTCGAGGCGGGCTGACCACCCTCGTCGGTGCAGCATGTTGTGGTGCTTGTCGCACAGCAACACGAGATTCCACAGCGCCGTCGGGCCGAAGTGTTTGATCCAGTGGCGAACGTGGTGCACGTCGCACCAGCCCACCGGCCGGTCCCGCCTTCCAGCGACACCCTTGGTCGCGTGCCGCCACGGCGTGGGCCAATTCCGGGGTTGGCTCTTTTACGGCGCGGCCGTAATCGAGCACCACCCCGTCGGCGAGCGTGACGCGATGCAGCGCGCAGTCGCAGAGGATGCGCTCGACGGTGGAGGGCGGCAACGTCATGCCCGTCGACTCGTCGTAGCCGTGGACGTGGTTGGTGCCCAGCGTTGCCGCGTCGACAATGAGCTTGATGTGGGGCACATGACGACGCGGGGTCTTCATGGTTTGGTGCTTGATGAAGAACGAAGCAATCGTCTTCAGCGCATCGCCACGGCGTAGGGGAGCGGGCGTGACGAACTCCTCGGAGTCGGCCAGGCGTAGCGCCTCGTTCCACAGCGCGTACCCCTCCGCGTCGAGCGAGGCATGCAGGGTGCCGCGGTCGTCCATCGTGCGGCTGAGCGTGGCGACGCAGCGATCGTCCGGCTGCTCGCCGTCGTCCAGCGCGTCGGCGCGGTCACGCCACAGGCGCATAACGCGCACCGTGTCCGTCGTGCCGTCGCAGCGCACCCGACTGACGCTGGCGTTAGTAAGTGCGAAAGGGCCGTGATCGAACCAGAAGTTGGCGCGATCACGACCGTATGACGCTTTCTAACGCGGGCGTCATGTCGTCGGGTGCGGCCGCAAACGCGAAGAAGCCACCGGGTGGGAGACCGGCGGCTTCTTCAGTGGGTTGGTTGAGGTGGTGCGGAGGACTACAGGCCGGCGTGGATGATCGCCGAGGCGGCTGGGCCGAGGACGACGACGAGCACGGCGGGGAAGATGAAGACCGTCAACGGGAAGAGGATCTTGACGGGCAGCTTCGCCGCCTTCTCCCGGGCCCACTGGCGACGACGGTTGCGCATCTCCATCGCCTGGGTCTGCAGCACACGACCGATCGGCATGCCGAGGGCGTCGGCCTGGGTGAGGGCCATGATGAACGTGGATAATTCGGGAACGTCGGTGCGGGCCCGCATGTTCACGAGGGCTTCCTTCCGGCTCAGGCCGAGCTCCATCTCCTGGAGCATGCGACGGAACTCGTCGGCCAGCGGGGACTCGAAGTTGGAGCAGACGACGTCGATGGCCGCTTCGAAGCCGACACCGGCCTCGACCGAGATGGCGAGCAGGTCGAGCGAGTCGGGCAGATCCTTGAAGATCGAGGTCGAACGTTCCGTGGCCTTGCGCTTGACGATGACGCTCGGGACGAGGGCGCCCACGGCGGGGAACAGCGCCATGATCAGCACCGACTGCCCGCCCGTGAATCCGCCGAGGCCGACCGCCGCGATGCCGAGGAGAAGGCCGAGACCGCCGAGAACGACCTGGCCGACAACGAGTTCTTCGGCGGTCATCGAGTCGCCGAGGCCGGCGATGACGATGTTGTGGCGAGCCTTCTCGAGCGCACCGGCTGGCGTGATGCGGCCGAGGAGTGGAGCGAGCGAGTTGCGCAGCGAAGCCGACGCCCGCTGGAGGAACGGCTGGGCGAGGGTGCGAGTGAACTCGTCCTCGATGTCGTCGGGCTGTTCCATCGTGGCGAGGTACATCGCGGCCCGGTTGTTGCTGGCCAACTTCTCCCAGTAGCCCGCGGCGACGGCGACGGCACCGGCGGTCGCGGTCACGATTGCAATGATCATCAGGGCGTTCATCTCAGACCTCGATCTTCACCATTTTTTGGATGGTCACGAACCCGAGCACGATCGAGACGCCCGTCCCGACCAGTGCAATGAGTCCCTTGCCATGGAACAACGGCTCGGCGTAGCCCGGGCTCATGACCTGGACGGCGAGCAGCAGTGCGATCGGCATGCCGGCGAGGATCCACGCCGAGACCCGGCCTTCCGCGGTGAGCACGTCGACTTCCCGACGCACCTCGTCACGGGCCCGGATGAAATCGGCCAGCGTGTGCAGCAACTCGGCCAGCTTGCCGCCGACGGTCTGCTGAATGCGGATGGCCTGGACGACCCACTTGAAGTCGGCGATCTCGACGCGCTGCGCCATGCGGTCGAGTGCATCGACGAGCGGAGCGCCGAGGCGGACCTCGTAGACCACTCGGCTGAACTCGTCCGACAAGGGCGGGTCGGCTTCCTCGCACATCATCTGGATCGCACGCAGGAACGTGTGACCGGCCGACAGCGACGACGCGATCAGCGAGAGCGCGTCGGGCAGCTGCGCCGCGAGCTGCTTCTTGCGACGAGCGATGCGGAAGTACGGGAACTTCATGGCGACGAAGCCGAAGGCGGCCAGCGCGACGACACCCAGGATGAGATTGCTGGTGATCGTGCCGATGAACAGCGAGCCGACGAAGGCGGCGCAGACGCTGACTACGACGTACTCGCCGGCGCGCAGCGGAATGCGGGCCTTTTCGAGCGCCGCCGCGAGCGCGCCTTGCGCGTCGACTTGGGCGACGACTCGGCCGGCGAGCTTGACGGCGTTGTTGGCGAAACCGCTCAGGTCGAGCAGTGACGCTTCGGTGACGGTACCCGTCTCCTCGTCGAACTCTGCCGGCTCGTTGCGCACCAGGTCGAAGAGTTCGTCGATGGCCGACTGACGATCGCGGGCGCGAAGCAGGAAGCCGACGACGACGGCGGTGAAGCTGAGGCCGACGAGAAGGGGCAGCAGGATACGGGCCACGACTAACCGTCCTTCCGTGTGCGACGGGCGGTCAGGGCCGGGCCGTTGAGGCGGGGCGCGTGGCCGTCGACCGTGTTGGCTGGGTTGGTCGCACGTGCGACACGGGGCGCGCCAGTCGCCGAGCGGTTGGTGCGGAAGACCTCGGGCGGAAGTTCGATGCCCTTTTCTTCGAGGCGCAGTGCGAACCGCGGGCGAAGGCCTGTGGGCACCAAATCGCCCGTCGTGCCGTTCGGACCGGTCTGATACTTGTAGACGTCCTGGAGAAGGATCGTGTCGCCCTCCATGCCCTGTACCTCGGTGATCGCGGTGACCATGCGGCGGCCGTCGGGCATGCGCTCGAGCTGGAGGATGATGTCGATTGCGGCGTTGACCTGTTCGCGAATGGCTCGCACGGGCAGCTCGAAGCCCGCCATGAGCACCATCGTCTCGAGGCGGGACAGCGCCTCGCGCGGGTTGTTGGCGTGGACGGTGGTCATCGAACCCTCGTGACCGGTGTTCATCGCCTGCAACATGTCGAGCGCTTCGGCGCCGCGGCACTCACCAACGAGGATGCGGTCGGGGCGCATACGCAGGGCGTTCTTGACGAGGTCGCGGATGCGAACCTCACCGGCGCCCTCCGCGTTCGACGGGCGAGCCTCGAGGTTCACCACGTGCGGCTTCTGGATCTGGAGTTCGGCGGAGTCCTCGATCGTGATCAGACGCTCGCCCTCGGGAATGAAGGACGAGAGCACGTTGAGAATCGTCGTCTTACCAGTGCCGGTACCGCCGGAAACGAGGATGTTCAACTTGCCCCGCACGCACGCTTCGAGCACGACCGCGGCATCCATGGTGAGCGAGCCGAACCCGATCAGATCCTTCACCTGGTACGGGTCGGTGGCGAACTTCCGGATGGTGAGCACGGCGCCGTGCACGGCGAGGGGCGGGATGATGGCGTTGACGCGAGAGCCGTCGGCGAGACGGGCGTCGACCATGGGGGAACCCTCGTCGACGCGGCGACCGACGCCACCGACAATGCGGTCGATGACCTGGCGGTAGGCGAGATCGTCGGCGAACGACGAGAGCGTGGGCTCCAGCTTGCCGGCGCGTTCAACCCAGATGTCGTTGAACGAGTTGCACATGATTTCGGTGACGGACTCGTCGGCGAGCAGCGGATCGAGCGGGCCGTAGCCGAGGGTGTCCTGCATGACCTCGTCGACGAAGCGGCGACGCTCGGCGGGGGAGATCTTGACGTCCTCGCGCATGATGATCGCGTCGAGGCAGGCCTTGACTTCCTTGGCGAGCTGCTCCTCGGAGAGGCCGGCCATCTTCGGTGCCATCTCGGCGAGGACGAGCTCACGGACCTTGCGCTTGGACTGCTCCCACGTGCTCGGCGTGTGCTTGCCGTTGCGGGCGTGCGAGGCGGTGGGGCGGCGGGCAGGACGAGGAGCCTCTTCGATGGGCTCGTCGTCTTCGATTGCCGCGATCTTCTCGGACAGTTTCATCAGTTACTCCTAAGCGAGCGTCGCGGGCGACGGGTTGCTGTTGCGGTGCAGGAGGCGGCGCCACCCGGACGGGGCCGATGCCATCGCGGACTCGATCTCGTCGACATGACCCGTGAGCTCACGGAAGCCTTCGACGATGCGCCGGCTGATCTCGGCTGACGGGTTCGACGCGATGACGGGCAGGCCGAGGTTGATCGACTTGCTGACTTCCTTGGCGTAGGGGAGTACGGCCGAGAAGCCCTGGGGGAACAATTTGGTGACCTGGTCGACGTCGATGCCGACGCCCTTCTCGGCCTTGTTCAGGATGAGACGAACGTTGTCCTGCGGGATCTTGAGGCGATCCATCGTCGAGAGGAACACGCCCATGTTGCGGACGCTCGGAAGGTCCAGCGTCGCAATCGCGTAGAGCGAGTCGGACATGTCGAAGGCGGCGAGCACGACTTCGGAGAGATACGGCGGCGTGTCGACGATGACGGTGTCGAAGTTGTCACGCACCGCCTGGACGACGCGGGACACGTCGCCCGGCTCGATGCGATCGGCCTCGGACGGATCACGCGGCGCAGCGAGCACGGCAATGCCCGACTCGTGCCGCACGATGTAGTCCTCGATGACCTGCGACAGATCGTCGCCGTCGGCCTGGCGCTCGAGGGCGTCGCAGATCGTGTAGCGCGGGCGCAGGTGCAGCGCCGTCGAGACCTCGCCGAACTGCAGGTCGAGGTCGACGATGCAGACGCGATGCCCGGGTTGACGGGCGAGCATGTACGCGAGGTTGGTGGCGAGGAAGGTCTTGCCGCAGCCGCCGGTCGCCGAAGCGAGCGTGACGACAGTGCCGCGACGGCGTGCCGGTTGACCCTCCGCATTGTCAACCGGCACAGCCGCGACTTCTACCTGGGCCGCGCTGCGAACAGCGAGCCCAAGTGCACGCTCCATCGACGTCTCGAGGATCGAGGGGTCGGCGGGGAGCTGGATCATGTCGACGGCGCCGGCCCGCACGATGTCGCGCATCGCGGCCGACGGGCGTCGAGTGAACGCCAGCACGAGAACCAGGTTGGGGCAGTTGTCGTGCAGCATTTCGAGGCGGGCCAGGCCAGACCGGGTGACCACTCCCGGTCCGGCCACGACCACAACCGGGCGCCCTTCGTCGAGCAGGTCGACGGCGTCGCTCACCCGGAGGCAAGCCATGACTTCGGCGCGGTGTTCGAGACCCTCGACGGCCGAGCGAAGTTCGTCGGCGAGCTCAGTCGTCCGGTCAATGACGATGATGCGAGCGTCGTTACGCATTGCGGCCACTGAAGCCCTTCGGCAGGAGGCCGCCCTGATCGTTACGGGCGAGCGTGAGGTACACCTTCTGGAAGTTCGTCAGGTAGACGATCGCTTCGGCGTCGTTCGTGTTCACGGCGAGGACGTACATCGTGCTGGCCCCGTCGACCGACGCCTGCGAGGCGAGCACCTTGACCTTCTGGAGTACCAGCTTGCCGGCGTTGTCGGCGGGCTGGCCGTTGACCGGGCTCAGGGCGCCGTAGACGTTGACGAGGTCGCCGGCCTTGACGAAGCCGGTGAGACCGGCGACGGCCGGAACCTGTACTTCGATGGCCTGCATGCCGCTCGGGATCGTGAAGCTCGGCACGCCGGCGGGAGCGGCGACGGAGCCGACGGCGGCGATAGTGGTGGGCACCACGGCGTTGGCGTTGACGGTCGGCTTGGGATCCCCGCCGTCACGAGTGACGAGGAACGCAAGCCCCGACGAGACGACCAGCGCACTGGCGCCGATGCCGATGAGGAAGGTGGACCGTTTCTTGGCGATGGCAGTCATGGCAGAGGTTTCCTTTGGTGGGTCTCGAAGGGAGAGTTACTGGGCGAGGCGGGGGTGACCGCCGCAGGACGAGGGAGAGGGGTAGATGCCGAGGGCTTCGACATCGGTCTGCGCGACCTCGATGCCGAGACCACGAAGGAGGGGACGGATGACGGGCTGCAGAGCGGTGTCGAGAGTCGACAGCGTCGTGGGCAGCGCCGCTTGCAGCAGGGGCTGGAGGACGGCTGTCGCTCCGGTGCCGGTGACGGTGACCGACGCCAGGTTGAGCCCGGTGGTGGTCGCACCGACGTGCTTGCCGAGATAGCTCGGCGAGAACTCGGTCGGGTTGGAGAAGCTGAGCGTGGTCGGCGACGTTGCGGCGATCGACGATGTGATCGTCATGTCACCGAGAATCGTGGCGCCGATGCCGCTGACCGAGACGCCCGAGGAGTAGTCGCTCACCGAGATGCTCGGCGAGGCGCCGCACACGATGGAAGTAAGCGTGCCGAGGGCGTTGCCGGCGGTGTAGGTGAGGGTCACGTTGACGACCGGCAGCAGAGCGCCGAGGCCGACGTTGACCGTCGTCTTGAGGGCAACCTGCGCATTGGAGGCTGTGGTGCCGACCGGACCGATGCCCGTCTGCGCTGGCTGAATGACGCTGGCCGACAGAGTGACGCCGGCGAGACCGAGCAGGTTGATGCCGGTGAGCGGGACGCTGACGAAGCTCGTGCCGTTGGCGACCTGGGCGCTGCCTGTGACCAGTTGGTACACGTTGAACTCGCCGGCCAACGCCGCACTGTCGGTTGGAGCCGACACGTCGAGCAGATCGCTGAGCTTGACCTTGGTCGAGTTCGTGATGCTGGCGTTGATGATGTCGTTCACCTCGGCGGCGGCGACGTTCTTGCCCTGCGTGGTGAGGGCGGATGCCGTCGCCGAAAACAGCTGGGCGAGGGTGAGCGACTGATCGAGCAACTGCTGCGTCGTGCCGACGCTCATGCCCTGGGCGAGCAGTGCGGTCTGCAGCGCGCTCAACGAAAGGTTTGAGCCCGCAAGGCCGTTGTAGCTGACGGCGCTGAGGCTGCCGCTGCCGAGCCAGGTGCGCAGCATCGGGTCGAGCTGGCTCTTCGAGGTGTCGAGGTTGGCCAGGGTCGAGCCGACGGAGAACGCAGCGATTGGAGAACCGACAAAGGCGACTGCCGTGGCGGTCAGGGTCTTGCTGCCCGGCCGGAAGGCGTACTTCACCGAGGAGCTCGTAACGACGCGCACGGCGCTTGTCCCCGTCGTGACAAAGCTGTTGTTGGTGTCCATCGAGCCGACGGTCGCCGTGACCGTCTTGCCGGCCCCGCTGAACCCGTTGCGAGCTGCGGACGCCACTGCCGCCGACTGGGCGGCGGTGGTGTAGCCGGCCTGGTCGGTGGTGTTGAGGATGAACCCGACGGCGCGAGCGGCGTCGAGGGCGGCGAGGTCGGCGACGTTCTGGTCGCTGCGCTTCTCCACCTCGACACGGCCGAGGTCGACACCGAGTGCGGCGGCGGCGAGCGCCATCACGACGGCACCGACGGCGATCACCATGACGGCGCCGCGATCATTCCTACGGGACTTGAACAACTGAACCTCCTACGAGAGCCGAACGACGGCGGTTGAGCGGAGGTTGTTGGGGAGCACCAACCCGAGGCCGGGGGCCGTCGGGATGAGCGGGCGGGACGACCAGGGATAGGTGATCGTCACCGTGATGCACTTCGACGTGTCCGCAGCGTCGGACGGGTTGCAGAGTCCGATCGTTGCCGACGTGTCCGACGCCTGGTACTTCGACCCGAGATAGGAAAGCCGGGTCGCAACCGTGTTCTGCGCCTGGGTGATGCGACGGGCGTCGAGCGTCGCGGCAGGAAGGTCAGAAACGGAGAGGGCGGACCGCGCTCCTTCGGCCGCCGCATGGGTGATGTTGTTCTTGGTGGCGAGCAGGATGCCGTAGGCCGCGATGCCGTAGATGAACATCATCAGCATCACTGCGACGATGGCGAATTCGAGGACGGCAACCCCCCGCTCGCTCCGCTGAGCCCGCATACGCTTCATGGCGTATAGATCGTCGGGACCAAGGTCCTCATGAAGGACCCGGGTGAGTCATTCATCTAGTCCCTGAGGGCTATGGGTAACTACGTTTTCGGCGTGATCGTGGTGGCTTTGACCGGTGGGATCGGCGCGGGGAAGTCGTCGGCGTCTTCACGTTTGGAGGCGCGCGGCGCGGTGTTGGTCGACGCCGACCGGGTCGCGAAGGACTTGCAGCGCGCCGGTGAGCCGGGCTTTGTCGCCATGGTGGAGAAGTTCGGTGATTCGATCGTCGGCCCCGACGGCGAGCTCGACCGGCCGGGGATCGCGGCGATGGTCTTCGCCGACAAGGAAAAGTTGACCGAGCTCAACATGATCATGTTCCCGTTGATCGGTCAGTCGATCAGCGAGCGGATCCTGGCCAATGCCGAGACCGACAACATCGTGCTGCTCGACATTCCGCTGCTCGGCGCGTCCGGCAACAACTACGAGGTGAAGGGCACGATCGTCGTGGACTGCCCCGTCGAGGTGGCCCTCGATCGGCTCGTGAACTCCCGAGGAATGAACGCGGATGACGCCGCCAAGCGCATCGCGGCGCAGATCACCCGGGAGGAGCGGCTCGAGCTCGCTGATTTCGTCATCGACAACTCCGGCAGCGAGGACGACCTCGAGCTCGCGGTGAACGCCTGCTGGGAGTGGATCAAGACCCTCGAGGCCTGAATCTGCCTGTTACACCCCCTCGGTAGGCTGCGTTTGATGCCTGCCTTCGAGATGGCCGCCAATTACCAGCCGGCGGGGGACCAGCCCAACGCGATCGCCCAGCTCAGCGCGGGGATCGAGGAGGGCGAGAAGTTCCAGACGTTGCTCGGCATCACAGGGTCGGGAAAGTCGGCGACGATCGGCTGGACCATCGAAAAGGTGCAAAAGCCCACGCTGGTCATCGCGCCGAACAAGTCGCTCGCAGCACAGCTGGCCTCGGAGTTCAAGGAATTCTTCCCGAAGAACCGGGTCGAGTACTTCGTCAGTTATTACGACTACTACCAGCCCGAGGCGTACATCCCTTCGAGCGACACCTTCATCGAGAAGGACTCCTCGATCAACGAGGAGATCGATCGCCTGCGGCATTCGACGACGTCGGCGCTGTTGTCCCGGCGTGACGTGATCGTGGTTGCTTCCGTCTCCTGCATTTACGGCCTCGGTTCACCCGAGGAGTACGCGCGAAATCTGCTGTTGCTCAAGCCGGGTGACGAAGTCGATCAACGTTCGGTGCTGCGCCGTCTGGTCGACATCGGCTACGACCGCAACGACGCCAACCTCGTGCGCGGCAAGTTCCGGGTCCGGGGCGACGTCATCGAAGTGCACCCGGCGTACGAGGAGTCGTCGGTGCGGATCGAACTCTTCGGTGACGAAGTGGAACGGATCACGCGCATCGATCCGGTGACCGGGGAGATTCTCGCCGTACTTGACGATCTGGCCGTCTGGCCGGCCACGCACTATGTGACGGGCAACGATCGGCTTCGCGAAGCGATCGTCCGCATCGAAGACGAGCTGCAGAAGCGGCTCGCGTTCTTCGAGAAGGAGAACAAGCTGCTCGAGGCGCAGCGCCTGCGTATGCGGACCCAGTACGACCTCGAGATGATGGCCGAGGTCGGTTACTGCAACGGCATCGAGAACTATTCGGCGCCCATCGACGGTCGCTCCCCGGGGGAACCGGCGTCGACCCTGATCGACTTCTTCCCGGACGACTTTCTCCTGGTGATCGACGAGAGTCATGTGACCGTGCCGCAGTTGCACGGCCAGTACGAGGGCGACCGCTCCCGCAAGGAAACCCTGATCGACCACGGGTTCCGTCTGCCCTCGGCCGCCGACAACCGCCCGCTGCGGTTCGACGAGTTCTCGGAGAAGCTCAACCAGGTGATCTTCGTGTCCGCGACCCCGTCGCCCTACGAGCTCAAGCAGTCGTCCACGGTCGTCGAGCAGATCGTGCGCCCGACCGGTCTCATCGACCCCGAAGTGATGGTCCGGCCCACGAAGGGGCAGATCGACGACCTCATCAACGAGATCAACGGCCGCATCGACAAGGGCGACCGCGTCCTGGTCACCACGCTCACCAAGAAGATGGCCGAGGACCTCACCGATTACCTGCTCGAGCAGGGGCTCAAGGTCCGGTACCTGCACTCGAACATCGACACGGTCGAGCGGATCGAGATCCTGCGCGACCTGCGCGTCGGCGAGTTCGACGTGCTGGTGGGCATCAACCTGCTCCGAGAGGGCCTCGACCTGCCCGAGGTGTCACTCGTCGCCATCCTCGACGCCGACAAGGAAGGCTTCCTCCGTTCCGAGACCTCGCTGATGCAGACGATCGGTCGGGCGGCGCGCAACGTCGATGGTCAGGTGATCATGTACGCCGACAAGATGACCGACTCGATGAACCGGGCTATCACCGAGACCCAGCGTCGGCGCGTGCTCCAGACCGAATACAACGAGGAGCACGGCATCAACCCGCAGACGATTCGCAAGGCGGTCAACGACTTGCTGTCCATTCTGCGCCCGTCGACGACGGCCCCCGTACCCGGCAAGGGGCAACGGCAGCGGCGTGACCGCGACGTGCTGCAGGGCCTGGGGGATCTGCCCGAGGATCAGTTGCAGCGCCTTGTCAGTGCCCTCGAAGAGGAGATGCGGGAGGCGGCCGCCGACCTGCGCTTCGAATACGCGGCCCGACTCCGCGACGAGATCGGCGACCTGCGCAAGAAGCTGGCCGAGCTCGTCGGCGCCGATTGAGCCGCGTGCCGAGGAGTAGGACAAACCCACCCCGAACAGACGTTCGTGGTGTCACACCGCTGTAGTACCGTGGGCCAAATGTCTGACCGGCTGGTGGTGCGCGGCGCCCGGGAACACAACCTCCAGAACGTCAATATCGACCTGCCCCGCGATCAGCTGATCGTGTTCACGGGCCTGTCGGGCTCGGGCAAGTCGAGCCTCGCGTTCGACACGATCTACGCCGAGGGACAACGCCGCTACGTCGAGTCGCTCTCCGCGTACGCCCGGCAGTTCCTCGGCCAGATGGACAAGCCCGATGTCGATTTCATCGACGGCTTGTCGCCGGCGATCTCGATCGACCAGAAGTCGGCGTCCCGCAACCCGCGCTCGACCGTCGGCACGATCACCGAGGTCTACGACTACCTCCGTCTGCTGTTCGCCCGTATCGGCATTCCGCACTGCCCGAACGACGGGTCAGTCGTGAAGCGGCAGAGCCCGCAGCAGATCGTCGACCGGATCCTCGAACTGCCTGACGGGATGCGGTTCTCCGTGCTGGCGCCCATCGTGCGCGGCCGCAAGGGCGAGTACGAAGGGCTACTCGACGACATGGCTCGGCAGGGTTTCACCCGCGCCCGGGTGGATGGCGAGGTCATCGATCTCGCCGAACGCGCCGACGTGAAACTCGCGCGCTACGAGAACCACACGATCGAGATCGTCGTCGACCGTCTCGTGGTGAAGGACAACATCAAGCGACGCCTGACCGATTCGCTGGAGACGGCGCTGAAGCTCGCCGACGGTGTGATCGAGATTCAGCTCAACCCGCGCGAGGGCGAAGAAATCGCCGAGGGCGACGACACGCTCACGTTCAGTCAGCACCTGGCCTGCCCGAAGTGCGGCCTGTCGTTCGAAGAACTCGCGCCGCGCAACTTCTCGTTCAATTCCCCGTACGGCGCGTGTGCGACGTGCTCGGGGCTCGGCACCCGGTTCGAGGTCGACCCCGATCTCGTCGTGCCGAATCCGGAGTTGTCGCTCAGCGAGGGCGCGATCAATCCGTGGAAGGGCCAAACGGGCGAGTACTTCCAGCGGCTGCTCGAGGCCGTCGCCGAGAACTACAACTTCTCGGCCGATGCACCGTGGGAATCGCTGAAGAAGGCGCAGCAGAAGATCCTGCTGTACGGCGCCGGCAACACGCCGATCAAGGTGACGATCAGGAATCGCCACGGTCGGGAGCGCACGTACAACACGCACTACGAAGGCATCATCCCGTTCCTGCAGCGCCGCCACGGCGACAGCGACAGCGACTGGGTGCGTGAGCAGATCGAGGGTTACATGCGGGAGGTGCCCTGCACCGACTGCAACGGCGCCCGCCTCAAGCCCGCTTCGTTGGCGGTGACGATCGGCGACACCAACATCGCGACCGTCTCCAACATGTCCATCGGCGAGGCGTCGAAGTATTTGCGCGGGGTCGAACTGACCGAGCGCGAAAAGATGATCGCCGAGCGCGTGGTCAAGGAGATCAACGACCGTCTGCAGTTCCTGCTCGACGTCGGCCTCGACTACCTGACGCTGGAACGCTCGGCGGCCACCCTCGCCGGCGGCGAAGCGCAGCGCATTCGTCTGGCGTCACAGATCGGCACGGGTCTGGTCGGGGTCTTGTACGTCCTCGACGAGCCGTCGATCGGCCTGCACCAACGCGACAACCAACGGCTCATCCAGACGCTCATCCGTCTCCGCGATCTGGGCAACACGGTGATCGTCGTCGAGCACGACGAGGACACGATCGCCGTGGCCGACCACGTCGTCGACATCGGCCCCGGTGCCGGCGAGCACGGCGGTCGTGTCGTGGTGAGCGGCACCGTGGCGCAGTTGAAGAAGTCCAAGGAGTCGATCACCGGGCAGTATCTGTCGGGCCGCAAGCGCATCGAAGTGCCCGCCGAACGACGCAAGCCCGGTGACGACTGGATCACCGTCAAGGGCGCCAGCGAGCACAATCTCAAGAACATCGACGTCGAATTCCCCCTCGGCACGTTCATCGCCGTCACCGGTGTGTCCGGGTCGGGCAAGTCGACGCTGGTCAACGACATCCTGCTGAACGCGCTGATGCAGAAGGTGTACCGGTCGAAGAACGTGCCGGGGAAGCACAAGTCGATCGAGGGCATCGACGCGCTCGACAAGGTGATCTCGATCGACCAGTCACCGATCGGTCGCACGCCGCGGTCGAACCCGGCCACGTACACGGGCGTGTTCGACCACATCCGCAAGCTGTTCGCTTCGGCTCCCGAAGCGAAGGTGCGCGGCTACCAGCAGGGTCGCTTCTCGTTCAACGTGAAGGGCGGTCGCTGCGAGGAGTGTTCGGGCGACGGCACGATCAAGATCGAGATGCACTTCTTGCCCGATGTCTACGTCCCGTGTGAGGTCTGCAAGGGAGCGCGCTACAACCGCGACACGCTCGACATCACCTTCAAGGGGCTGTCGATTGCTGACGTGTTGAACATGCCGTGCGAAGAGGCGGCCACGTTTTTCGAGAACCAGCCGGTCATCTCGCGGCACATGCAGACGATCGTCGACGTCGGCCTCGGCTACGTCCGTCTGGGTCAGCCGGCCACGACCCTGTCCGGCGGCGAGGCCCAGCGCGTGAAGCTGGCATCGGAACTCGCCAAGCGCTCGACGGGTCACACGATCTATCTGCTCGACGAGCCGACCACCGGTCTGCACTTCGAAGACATTCGTCGTCTGCTGGGCGTCCTATCGCGACTGGTCGACGCCGGGAATACGGTGCTCGTCATCGAGCACAACCTCGACGTCATCAAGACCGCCGACTGGATCATCGACCTCGGCCCCGAGGGCGGCACCGGCGGCGGCACGATCGTCGCCACCGGCACCCCCGAGGATGTTGCGAAGAACAAGAAGAGCTACACGGGCCAGTTCCTGCTGCCGCTCCTGACGGGCGGCCGCAACTGAGGTTCTTGTGATGATTCGGGCGCTCTAGCGCCACGAATCATCACAAGAACGCTGCCGTTACCTGCCCTTGCAGTCACATTGCGGGGCTTAACGCCCCTTGAATTCGGCCGGGCGCTTTTCCATGAAGGACATGATTCCTTCGCGGAAGTCCTTGGTGCCGAACAGCTGGATGGTCTGGAGCAGCACGTGATGCGTATGGGAGTCGAAGTCCTCGGTCATGCCATGACGCATGAGGCGCTTCGATGACTGCACTGCGATCGGCGCGTTGGCCGCGATCTGCGCGGCCCAGTCCTGGGCCGTCTTCATGAGCTCGCCGTCGTCCACCACGGCGTTGACGAGGCCGATTTCCAGTGCCTCGTCGGCGAGCACGGTTTTGCCCATGTAGATGAGCTCGGCGGCCTTGCCCCAGCCCAGCAGCCGGGGCAGATACCACGTGCCGCCAGACTCGGGGACCACGCCGCGCTTGGTGAACGCGGCGGCGAGCTTGGCCGACGAGGCCATGAGACGGATGTCGCACCCGAGCGCGAGGTCGAGGCCGTAGCCCGCGGCGCCACCGTTGATGGCCGCGATCACCGGCTTGTCGATCTCGAACAACACGACCGTGGGCAGGTGGCGCGTCTGCATGGACATTCCGCCACCGCCGGAGTTCTCGCCGCCGCCGCCGATGCCCTGGCCCGACGTGGCGTCCACGAGGTCGAGTCCGGCGCAGAAGCCGCCGCCCTCGGCGCCGGTGACGATGATGCAGCGCACGTCGCGATCGGCGTCGGCCTTCTCGAGATACGTGGTGAGCTGCGTGAGCATCGAGGTCGAGATCGCGTTGCGCCGATCGGGACGATTGAGGGTGATCGTGGCGACGTGGTCGGCGACGTCGTAGAGGACGGGAGCGGATTCGGTATCAGCCATGCGCTCGGTCTAGTCGGTAGCGCCGCGTAGCGTTGCGGTGATGCAGATGACACAGGTCCGGAAGGTATGGGCGGCCCCGATCGCCGCTCACCTCGCGGCCTTGTGTCTGGTGCTCGTCGCCGGCGCCGCCTTCGTCGGCACGTACGCGTCCCTGTCCGCCGACGAAGGTGCGGCGATCGTGCAGGCGCGACAACTCGCCGAGCACCACAGCTGGATTCGGGAGCACCCCTATCCGACCTTGGATCCACAGGGCCGCAACTACCCGTACCACTTGTCGGCTCGCGGGGAAGACGGCTTTGCGCCCTTCGCCAAGCACCCGCTGTACGCGCTGGTCTTGTCCGGGCTATGGCGTCTCGGCGGCATCAACGCGCTCGTCGGGCTCTCGATCGCCGGAACGCTTGGGGCCGCGTGCATCGCCGGGCGCTTCGCTCGGCGGTTGGATCCGCGATACGAGCGGTTTGCCGTATGGGGACTTGGGCTCGGTTCTCCGCTCGTGTTCGACAGCTACCTCGTCATCGCGCACACCGTGGGCGCGGCGTTGGCCGGTGGGCTTCTGCTTCTCGTGACGCGCCGATCGAGTCGGCACTTCGGGGTGTCGCTACTGGGCGCAGCCGCGCTCAGCGCAATCCTCGTCTTCATGAGGACAGAAGGTGTGCTCTTCGCTGCGGTGATCGCGCTCGTCGTTCTCGTCGGCGGGCGGGGGAGCCAGCGCTGGCTTGGCGTTGCGGTGGGCGTGGCGGGCGTTGCGGCGCGATTCGTCGAGCGGGCCTGGGCTCTCAGCATCGTCGGCCCTCCGGTGACGCTGCGACTGACCGCCGAAGAGGCGGCGCGGGAGCGCGCGTCGGCTCTCGGAGGTGGGGGCATTCGCGGCCGGATCGACGGTGCGCTGCTGACCCTCTTCCGTCCGGACTACGGCGGCGTGCGCGTGAATGTCCTCCTCGGTGTCGCGCTCGTAGGCTTCGTCGCGGCCATCGTGATCGGCCGGAGCAACCGGCGGCTCGGCGTTGCGTTGGCAATTGTCGCGGCTGCGTGCACGGTGCTGCGATTGGCCCTCGCGCCGCCCAACCTCGTACCCGGATTGTTCGTGGCCGCACCGATCGTGTGGACCGGAATTTGGGCCGGCCTCGTGGCCTTCGAGCAACGCACGTTTCGTCCGGACCCGCGCGTGGTGCTCGTTCTCGGCGGCTTCGTGCTCGCTGTCGTCGCGACCCAGTACGCGTACGGCGGCGGCGTCGAATGGGGCGGCCGGTTCTTCGCTCTGGCCGTGCCCCTCGCCATGCCGTTGGCCGTCGCTGCTATGGCGACGCAGCCGGTGTTGGTACGAATCGCCGTGGTCGTGGCCGCTCTTGCGATCAGTTCGATGGGCATCGTCGAAATACGACGCAGCCACGTGCGCACCGAAGCTCTCTTTGCGAATCTTCGTGTGCCCGATGGAGCTGTCCCGGTTGCCGTTTCCGGCGCACTGCCGCGCCTCGACTGGCGGCGCTATGACGAACGAAACTGGCTGCTCGAGCTGAACGACGTTGCGGCACTGATCGATCGACTCCAGCGTCGCGGCGCGCGACGGGTGTACCTGGTGTATCCGAAGCACGAACGACCGCGCGGCATTCCCGGCGTGTCCCATCCCGTCGCAAACACCCGCTGGCGCACGATTGACATCGAGTTGGACTGAAGAATCGGTCCGAAGGGGACGATAGGTAAGGAGTGGCCCCGTCCCCACGCTGGTTGCTGTACGCCGTCACGGTTGCGGTCGTGCTTGGCTTCGCCAAGCTTCATGCGGCGCGCTTCGGTCACTACGACATCATCGACACCGGCCGCCTTCCGTGGCTTCTTGCGTACGCCGCGCTACTGATGCTGACCGCCTACGGCGCCGGCCTGCCTGACGGCGAACGAACTCGCGGTATCCGTTCGGCGCTCACGACCGCACTGGCCTCCACCGTGGCTGCGGCGGTCGCGGTCTCCGCGCTGCAGTTCATCGACGGTGGGGCGCACCTACCGCGATTTGTCGTGTTTGCCTCGGCCGCCGTGCTCATTCCCGCGTACGCAGCGCTGACGTTGTTCGCCGGCGACGAGGGGGCGCGGCAGGAGTCGCGGGCGCTGCTGGTCGTCGTCGGGTCGCAGCCCGACACCCTCGCCGTGATCGAGGACCTCAACCGTGATCCGGAACGTCGGGCGCGCGTCGTGTGGACGCTCGATCCGGCCGACGTCACTCGCGACGGGCCCGAAGACGTGAGCGTCGTCGATGCCGTGTTGGACACCAAGGCCAGCGTCGTGCTGCTTTCCCAAGAGGCACAGACCAACCCCGACGTCATTCGGCAGGCCGCCGAGTTGCACGAACGAGGGATACGCATTCGGTCGCTCGTGGACTTCTACGACCAGTGGCTCGGCAAGTTGCCGATCGGCGAACTCGAGCGCGCCTCGCTGCTCTTCGACGTACGTGAGGTGCACGACTCGGTGTACGCCCGCACGAAGCGACTGGGCGACTTCACCCTTGCCCTGCTGGGACTGCCGTTCCTGTTGTTGCTCATGCCTGCGGTGTGGTTCGCCAACCTGGTCGGCAACCGCGGCCCGCTGTTCTACCGCCAGGAACGCACGGGCAAAGACGGCACGACGTTTCGCATCATCAAGTTCCGCACGATGCTGCCGTCTTCGGACACAGTCGGCACGTGGACGACCGACGACGATCCGCGCATCACTCCGATCGGCAAGCTGTTGCGGAAGTCGCATCTGGACGAAGCCCCGCAGGTCATCAACATTCTCCGCGGTGACTTGTCGTTCGTGGGCCCGCGGCCCGAGCAACCGCACTACGTCGAAGAACTCACGAACAAGATTCCGTTCTATGGGCTGCGCCACTTGGTGCGCCCGGGACTGACCGGATGGGCGCAGGTCAAGTACTCGTACGGGGCGACGGAACTCGACGCGCTCGAAAAGCTGCAGTACGAGTTCTATTACCTGCGTCACCAGAGCCTGGCGTTCGACGTACGCATCCTGGGTCGCACGCTCCGCGATGTGCTCGGTCGGGCCGGCCGATGACGGCGGTCGAAACGCCGACACGCGGATGGCTGCGGGTTGGTCTTCCGTTTCTGCTGCTGAGGCTCATGGGTCAGGCAGGCGAGTTCGCTGCGTTTGTCGTGCTCGCCCGAGCCATTGCGCCCCACGATTTCGGAAGGCTGTCGGTCGCGTTTCTTGTCGCGCGGTATCTCGGACTCGTCGCCGACTGGGGTGCCTCCATCCGCGGCGCGCGCGATGTGGCGCGAGGCGACGACGACAGTGCGGTGGCTGCGCTCATACGACGGAGGGTCATCGCGTCGGTGGTGCTCTCCGCTCTGTTCTTCGTGGCGGCCACGTTGCTCGACGGCCCGGGAATCGCCGTGCTGGGCGCGGTTGTCGCGGCCCGCGGTCTGAACCTGGACTGGCTGGCGCTCGGCCGCGAGCGGGGCATGTCGTCGGGTGCGTCTTCGCTCGCGCAAGGCGTCGGGACACTCGGGTGCGCGTTGTTCGCCCGGTCGCTGCTGGCGGCGGCGGTCGCGATCGGCCTCGGCTACGCCCTAGGCCTCGTCGTATCGCTGGCCGTGAACCACCACGCCCGGCCGGTGACAAGCGTCGGGGGTGCACCGGTGCGGGTCGACGGATGGATGCTCGGATCAGTGCTCGCCGATCAGGTCACGATTTCCGCCGACACGTTCTTGCTCGCGTTCCTGCGGGGAAGCGCTGCCGCTGGTGTCTATGCCGCTGTCTACCGGATTCCCAACGCCTGGATGACGCTCGTAGGCCTCGTGATGGTCGGCATGATTGCGCCGGTTGCGCGGCAGTTGAAGAACGCGTCGCATGCGGACGCTCTCGCCATCCGGCGCCGCTCGCTGCGTCTCGGTACGGGCGCCGCGGCGGTGGTGCTGGTTTCCGCAGCGCCGGCCTACCTGCTGGTTCCTGTCGTGTTCGGTGATGCGTATCGCGGTGGGCGCAACGCCCTCCTGATCCTGATGGTGGCCGCTGCCATCATGGCGCTAGGAGCGTCGCTACATCCGCTCTACATCGCTCTGGCGCGTGACCGCGACGTCTTCTCGCTGGCCGTCACCGGCATGGTCGTGAACCTGGCGACGAACGCGATCGCGATTCCCCAATGGGGAGCGTTCGGCGCTGCGCTCGCGACGCTGGCCGCGCAGGGAGCGTTGCTCGCGCTCATCGTCGTTCGACTCGGCAGAATCGTTGCGCATGAACCGGCCTGACATCCGATCCGTCGACGTCGACGTGTGCGGTGTCTGCGGCGCGCCCGGAGACCTGTTGCACCGCAGGCTGACCGACCGGCTGGCCGGTGTGCCCGGCGAGTGGGCCTCGATGCGCTGCCGCGGGTGCGAGGCCGTCTGGCTCACGCCGCGCCCAATCGACGAGGACCTCGGCCGGATCTACGAGAACTACTACACGCACACCGACACCCAAATTGCCGACACGCACGACCAAGGAGCTCGCGCCCTTCACGACGCAGAGCGCGGCTACGCCCGGGCGCGTTTCGGCGGCACCGGGCACCCGGAGGGAGGCGCCGGTCTGCGCCGGTTGGTGGCTGTGTGGGCGGGCCGTCGAGCCGACGCGGCATACATGGCGGCGCATCTGCCGGTGCAGTCCGGCGCACCGCTGCTCGATGTGGGCTGCGGTGACGGTTTGTTGCTGCAGAACCTGCGCTCGCTCGGTTGGGATGGGCAGGGCGTGGAGTTGGACCCGGAAGCGGCGGCTGCGACCCGCGGGCGAGGCATCCCGGTGTTCAACGGCTCGATCCAGGATGCGGGATTTGCCGACGGCCAGTTCGCCGCGGTCACCATGAGCCACGTCATCGAGCACCTCACCAATCCCGCCGAGACGCTCGCCGAGATCCGCCGCGTGCTTCGTCCGGGCGGCCAGCTCGTCGTCATGACACCGAATGCGAGCAGTTCGCTGCATCGTGTCTTCGGCGCCGAATGGTTCCCGCTCGATGCGCCACGTCACCTGTTGTTGCACTCGCCCCAGAGCCTGCGCCGCATCCTGCATGACGGCGGGTTCACCGTGTCGGACGTGCGCGATTCATGGCGCGCGGCCAACGTCACGATCGCCGCGTCGCTCGCGTACAAGCGGGGCCGCTCGTATTCGATGACCACGGCGCCGCGCTGGCCGGCGCGGTTGGCGTCGGAGGCCGGTCAGCAACTGCTCGCGATGACCTCGTGGATGCAGCGCGGTCGGGGTGACGAGCTCGTCGCGATCGCGACGCGGGGTGTCGCGTGAACGTCAGCGTTGCGCTGGCGACATACAACGGCGCGCAGTTCATCGAGGAGCAGCTGCGCAGCATCGCGACCCAAACGCGTCGGCCGGACGAGCTCGTCGTCAGCGACGACGCGTCCACCGACGACAGCGTCGCGATCGTCGAGCGCGTGTGCGAGCAAGAGGAACTGCCGCTGCGTCTCCATCGACAGCCTTCGAGAGTCGGCGTTGTCTCGAACTTTGAGCACACCATCGCCGCCGCCACCGGTGATGTGATCGCGCTGTGCGATCAGGACGACTTCTGGCACGCCGACAAGCTCTCGACGATTGCGAACGCATTCACCTCGGGTGCGCCGGCGGGTGTCTTCTCGAACGGCGCCGTGGTCGACGCCGGTGGCCGCCCGACGGCGCACACGCTCTGGGAGTCGTTCGGTTACGACGGCTCTGAAGCGCTCGTCCCGTCACTGCTGCGTCGCAACGTCGTGACCGGCGCAACCCTCGCGTTCGCGGCGAGCACGCGCGAGCTGCTGCTGCCGTTGGATCCGCACGGCCTGCACGACGTCTGGATTGCGATCCTGTTGGCGACGACGGCTGAGCTTCGCCCCTTGCCCGAACTGCTCATCGACTACCGCGTGCATGGGGCCAATGCGGTGGCCATGGGGGAGCGGCATGTGGCCGGCAGCGTCCGGCAGCGCCGGCGCGGTCGTCAGGTCGACGAGCTGCGCCACTACGAAGCCATGGTGCAGCGGCTGCGATCGCGTGCACCTGATCGTCTCGAGTCGATCGAAGTTCTCGATCAGAAGGTGGCGCACCTTCGCATGCGCTGCGAGTTGCCGCGCTCACCGTTGCGGCGAGCGGTGCGCATCGGGTCCTCGCTGCCGGGTTACGCGCGCTACTCGTCGGGCTGGCGCAGCCCGCTGCTCGACTTGGTCGCGCCGACGCAGGACCAGGCTTCGTCGTGAGCAACCCGGTCGTCGATGTGGTCATTCTCACGTGGAACGACGGGCCGTTGCTCGACGTCGCCGTGCAATCGGCGTTGACGTCAGAAGGCGTCGACGTGCGGATCATCGTCGTCGACAACGCATCGGATCCTCCCGCCGTCGTGCCGGACGACGATCGCGTCACGTTGGTCGTGAACACGGAAAACCGCGGTGTTGCGCCCGGACGGAATCAGGGCGTGCGCATTGGCTCGTCGCCGTGGGTGTGCTTTCTCGACAGCGACGCGCGCTTGCACCCCGACACGTTGTCGCGGCTGATCGCAGCGCTCGAAGCCGACGACCGGGGCGGACTGAGTGCGCCTGTCTTTACCGACCAGTCGCCCTCGGCCAGCGCGGGCGATGCGCCCACGCTCCTTCGCAAGATCCAACGCGTGTCCAACCGCACCAGCACCTACGGCTCATCGGCGGATACGACGACGGAGGTCTGGCCGGTCGATTTCGCGATCGGTGCGTGCCAGGTGTTCCGACGCGCCGCGTTCGACGTTGTCGGCGGTCTCGACGAGTCGTTCTTCTACGGACCCGAAGATGCGGACTTTTGCATGCGATTGAAGACGGCGGGATGGCGCGTGTTCCAGGTGCGTGACGCCGTCTGCGATCACCCACCGCGTCGTCGCTTTCGCGGGCTGCTCACGCGCCGCGGCATGAGTCACGCGTGGGCCGTCACCCGATTCCTGTGGCGACACCGTCGCTTTCGTCCGGGCCAACCATGAGCGTCGACGTCGTCGTCGTCGCCTACAACAGCGCCGACGTTCTGCCCCGTTGTCTCGACGCGGCGGCGAAGATCGGCGGATTGGCGACGGTTGTCGTCGTCGATCACGGCGCTGACGGATCGGCCGGCATCGCGCGGGAGCGGGGCCTGCAGGCCGTCACGAACCCCGAGAATCCTGGCTATGGCGCCGGGCAGAACCGCGGTCGAGAGATGGGCGCGGCGCCGTATGTGCTGATGCTGAATCCCGACGCGGAGATCGACGCCGTGGGTGTGGCGCGGGGTGTCGCGGTCCTCGACGCGCGGCCGGACGTCGCGCTCGTGCAGGGCGTCATCGAGTCCGACATCGACGGGAGCCCGGAGCGCAGTTCCGGCGCCATGCGTCCCATTCACCTGTGGGGCCGAGCCTTGGCGCTGCGGATTTGGCTCGATCAACCCTTGGTTCGGCGCGTCGCGGCGCGGATACCGGCCCTAGCCGATCACGCGGTGCGAACGCCGAACGAGCCAACCGATGTGTCCTCGCTCGCTGCGGTTGCCGTGTTGGCGCGTCGTGACGCGATCGACGCCATCGGTGGTTTCGATGAGCAGCGGTACTTCTTGTACGGCGAGGACCTCGACCTTTCCCGTCGGCTATGCGAGGCGGGCTGGTCGTTGGTGGCGTTGCCCGATCGGTGGGCGGCACACCGCAGCGGCGCCTCGTCCGCGTCGAACTGGGACCGAGAAGTCGAGTGGTGGCGTGGGACGCTCGCCTATGGCCGTCGATGGTGGGCGACGTGGGACGTCGTGAGCGGCACGCTGGCGGCGGCGGTCATGGTGGCTCGGCTGATCGTGCGTCGTCCTCGCTCGGCGCGTCGTGCGTTGACGATCTTTCAGTCTCGGCGTTTCAGGTAATCGAGAGCATGCGCTCGAGAGCAACGAGCGCCTGTTGCTGCGTCTCCGGATCCACCGTGATCTGGTTGACGACGCGGCCGGCGACGAGCTCCTCGAGCACCCAGCACAGATGCGGTGCGTCGATGCGGAACATCGTCGAGCACGGGCACACGAGTGGGTCGAGCGAGACAACCGTCTTGTCGGTGGTCTCGCGGGCGAGCCGATCGACGAGGTGAATCTCCGTGCCGACCCCGATGACGGATCCGGCGGGCGCGGCAGCCACGGCCTTGATGATGAAGTCGGTCGAGCCGACCTGATCAGCCGCCTGGCAGACCTCGTACGAGCACTCCGGGTGCGTGATCACGATGCCACCCGGATACTGCTCCCGGAAGGCGGCGATGTGATCCGTCGTGAAGCGCTGGTGGACCGAGCAGTGGCCCTTCCACAGCAGGAAGCGGCCGCTCTTGACGTCGGCCTCGCTCAGTCCGCCGAGCTCGAAGCGCGGGTTCCACACGTGCATGACGTCGGCCGGGAAGCCGAGCTGGAACGCCGTGTTCCTCCCCAGATGCTGGTCGGGGAAGAAGAGGATCTTCGTGGCGTCGCCGTGCTGCTCGAGCGCCCACGTGACGACGGCGCGCGCGTTGCTCGACGTGCACACCGCGCCGCCGTTGCGGCCGACGAACGCCTTCAACGCAGCCGACGAGTTCATGTAGGTGATCGGGACCACCGCCGAGATGTCGGTGACGTCGGCGATGGCGTCCCATGCCTCTTCGACGGATTCCGTGTCCGCCATGTCGGCCATCGAGCAGCCGGCGTTCAGATCAGGAAGGATGACCTTCTGGATGTCGCCGGTGAGGATGTCGGCGGACTCGGCCATGAAATGGACGCCGCAGAACACGATGAATTCGGCGTCGTGCTGGTCGGCGGCGATGCGGGACAGCCCGAACGAGTCGCCCCGGGCGTCGGCCCAGCGCATCACTTCTTCGCGCTGGTAGTGATGGCCCAGGATGAACAGGCGCTTGCCGAGCGTCGCCTTGGCGGCGGCAATGCGCGCCTCGAGTTCCTCGGGCGTTGCGTCTACGAAGGACGCTGCGAGTGGGCTTTGGAGTCGCACCATTCGTTGTAACCGTAGGCGACGCCGAGTTGTTCCAGTGAAGTCACACCCTTCGGGCATTCTTTGGGGGTGACTGTGCAGCGACCTCCGGCCGGGACCATTCCCGACGCGCCCGGGTCGTACCAGTTCAAGGATCGCGACGGCCGCATCATCTACGTCGGTAAGGCGGCCTCGCTGCGGCAGCGGCTCAACAACTACTTCGGCGATCCTCGGTTGATGCATCCGCGCACGGCGCAGATGGTGACGGCGGCCACGTCGGTGGAGTGGATCCAGGTCGACACCGAACTCGAGGCGCTACTGCTCGAGTTCTCGCTGATCCAGCGGTATCAGCCGCGGTTCAACGTCCGGTTGCGTGACGACAAGTCGTATCCGTATCTCGCGATCACGCTCGACCAGGAGTGGCCGCGAGCGATGGTGATGCGCGGCGCCCGTCGCAAGGGCGTGAAGTACTTCGGCCCGTACGGGCAGGCGTACGCCATCCGCGAGACGCTCGACCTGCTGCTGCGCACGTTTCCGATCCGCACATGTTCGGACAACAAGCTCGAGCGACACCGCCGTTCGGGTCGGCCCTGCTTGTTGTTCCACATCGAGCAGTGCTCGGGCCCGTGCGTGGGCGAGGTCACGCGTGAGGGCTACGACGGCATGGTCGCCGAACTCATCGACTTCCTCGACGGCAACACGGACCCGGTCACGAAGCGCCTCGAGCTACAGATGCTCGAGGCGTCGGACCGGCAGGAGTACGAGCGCGCCGCACGTCTGCGTGACCGCCTCGCCGCGGTCAACAAGGCGATCGCCAAGCAACAGATCGTCACGACCACGCCGGAGGACTTCGACATCATCGGCCTGGCCGACGACGAGCTCGAAGCCGCCGTGCAGGTGTTCTACGTACGACGCGGGCGCGTAGTGGGGCGCAAAGGCGTGATGGTCGACAAGGTCGAGGACCTCACACCGGGCGATCTGGTCGGGCGCATTCTCGAGACGCTGTATTACGACCCGCCCGCGTTGGGGGTGCCGCGCCAGGTGCTGGTTCCGACGATGCCCGAGGACCTCGAGCTGTACGAGTCGTGGCTTTCGGCGTTGCGCGACGGGCCCGTCACGATCCGCGTGCCCCAGCGCGGGGACAAGCGCGCGCTGCAGGAAACCGTCACCCGCAACGCGGCCGATGAATTCCAGCGGTCGCGGCTGAAGCGTGCCTCCGATCACAACTCGCGCGCCCAAGCGCTGAACGAGCTCCAGGAGCAACTCTCGTTGCCCGAGGCGCCACTGCGGATCGAGTGCTTCGACATGAGCCATATTCAGGGCTCTGATTACGTCGGCTCGATGGTCGTGATGGAGGACGGGCTGCCCCGCAAGTCGGAGTACCGGCGCTTCAAGGTGAAACAGGTCGGCCAGAACGACGACTACGCGGCGATGGAAGAGGTCCTCACCCGTCGCTTCAAGGCGCTGATCGCCGAGCGGGCCCGTCCGCTGGAGAAGGGTCAGAAGTTCGCCTATCCGCCGCAGCTGTTGCTCGTCGACGGCGGCAAAGGCCAGCTCGGCGTGGCGGTACGTGTGCTGGAAGACCTCGGGCTCGACGACGAGATTCCCGTCGCTTCACTGGCCAAGCAGTTCGAGGAAGTCTTCGTTCCGGGCCGCAGCGAGCCGATCCGGATCTCTCGTCAGTCCGAGGCGCTGTACCTGTTGCAGCGCGTGCGCGACGAGGCACACCGGTTCGCGATTTCGTTTCACCGTCAGTTGCGCAACAAGCGCATGACCAAGTCGGTGCTCGACGACATCCCCGGCTTGGGGCCGGCGCGCAAGAAGCGCCTCACCGACGCCATGGGTGGCGTGCGGGCCGTGCAGAACGCGTCCCGGGAGGACTTGGCTGCGCTCTCGTTCCTCCCGAACGACGTGGCGGACGCCGTCTACGACAAACTCCACACTCGTGGGGGGCCGCGCAACACGATGCAGTAGCCGCCGGGTCCGGCGCGGCGCGCTGGTTGCCGTCGCGGTGTGGTGTGGTTCGGTGGGCGACTTCATCGTCTACGGCCACGGGCCGGGCTTCGCCGCCTCGTTCGCCTGGGCGGGCCAGGCCGCGGTGGTCATCGACTTCCTCGCCGCGCGCGTGTCGAGGCGGTGGGCGGAGCGGATCGTGGTCACACTCGTGGTTGCCGCGATCGCGGCGTTCGCGTTTCTTTTCCCGCATCTCGACACCCAGACGCCGCTCAAAGGATCCGATCGTGACGACGCCGCCGACATCGCCGTACGGGCCGCAGCCCACGGGGATTACCCGTTCGACAAGAGCACCTACGTGGCTCCGGAGAACAAGGTCTCGAACCTGCCCGGCTCGCTGGTGATCGCCGCACCGTTCGTTGCGGCCGGGACCAGCGCGTTGCAGATCGTGCTTGCGCTGCCTCTCGCGGCCTGGGTCCTCATCCGTCGTACCCGGACGGCCGATGCGCTCGTTGTCAGCGCCGGCGTGCTCGCTGCGTCGACGTTCTTCTGGCACGAGGCGGTCACGGGTGGTGGCCTCGTCGCCGAGTGGCTGGTGCTGTCCTCGGCGGCGCTGTGGTTGGCGTCCCGATTCTCCTGGGCGACGGTCGGGTTGGTCGGCTTTGCCTTCAACTTTCGGACCAATTCGTGGAGTGCGATGGCCGGCGTGGTCGGGAGTGTCGGGCGGCGGTTCGGTGTGGCGCGGGCCGTGGCGGTGGCCGTCGTGCTCATGCTCGTTCAGGCGCTGCTCATCGTTCCGTTCCTGCTCGGCGGCCTCGACCGCTTCGGCCCGTACTTGCTGCTGACGACGAAGTTCGTGTACCTCGAACCGCTCTTCTCCGGTGCTGAGCACGTGCTGCCCGCCGTTGCGACCGTGCTGGCCGGTCTTGCTGCCCTCGCCGTGGTCACGAGGTGGTCCCGCCCGCTGGTGGCAGTGCCGGCGTCGATGGCCGTGAGCCAGTTGGTCACCTTTGGTTTCCTGGCCGTCGGCGCGCGGCTCGCGGGCTTTCCGCATTTCGTCGCCGACAATCTCGGCTTGATCGGCGTCGTCGCCATTCCGGCCGCGGTTGCTTTCGCCGTCGATGCCGAGTCGTCCTAGGTTGACCCGTCGTGGCTGACGACCTGTGGGAAGAGAACTCGGACTGGTGGGTCGACGGCTTCACCGAGGGCGCCGACCCGGAGTACGAGGAGCAGATCCTTCCTCTCGCGCGTGACGAGATCGCAGGCCGCGCCCGCGTGCTCGACGTCGGCTGTGGCGAAGGACAGATCGCCCGTCTCGCGATCGCGAACGGCGCCACGCTCGCGGTAGGCGTGGACCCGACACACAATCAACTCGTCGCTGCGGCGGAGCGTGGCGGGGGAGCGGTGTACGCCCGCTCGTGGGCGGCGCCGTTGCCCTTCGCCGACGGATCGTTCGATGCGGTCGTCGCCTGTCTCGTCTTCGAGCACATCGACGACTGCCAAGCGGCGATCGACGAAGTCGCCCGCGTTCTCGCCCCCGGCGGCCGTTTCAGCTTCTTCCTGAACCACCCGCTGTTGCAGACACCCGGCTCCGGCTGGGTGATCGACGTCGATCTCGAGGAGGAGTACTGGCGCATCGGCCCGTATCTCGTCGAGGACCACTCGATCGAGGAGATCGCGCCGGGCGTCAACCTGCCGTTCGTGCACCGGCCCATGTCGGTCTATGTGAACGCGATCCTCGACGCCGGACTCGTCCTCGGCCGCATGCTCGAACCCGCACCGCCCGAAGGCTTCCTCGCCATCGCCGACGAATACCGCGACGCCGCCACGATCCCGCGCCTGCTCTACCTCCGCGCCGACAAACCCCGGCTGCCGTAGCTCTTTGGTCGATGACGGCCCCTAGAGGGGTCGTGACTGACCAACGAGCAGGCTCGCTCGGGCGGCGTAGGCAGCTGTGATCTCGCGCATCACCGTCGTGGGCGTTTTCGTTATGTGCCGCCACGTGTATTCGAGGATCACGTAGCCCTCGACCACCAACGTGTTTTTTCGCGACTTGTTGCCGTGGAACGCGGCGGACGAGTGGTACGCCCATCCGTCGACCTCGAGAGCGAGCTGCAACTCCGGCCAGCAGAAATCGAGCCGGTACTCGCCATGCCGGCCGACGATCAACTCGCACACGGGTTGGGGCAATCCCGCCTTTTGGATCAGCCGCCGCGTCTTGGCCTCCAGCACGGACGGATGATGACTCCCCGAAAGCCCGGCGTCGTCGAGCAGAGCCCGGAGGCTGGCAGTACCACGCACCCCGACACGACCCCGCCGCTCCAACTCGGCCAACGCCGACATCGGCGTCAGCACCTTGTTGGCGATCCCGCGGTCAAGCGCGTCTCGCACTTTGCAGAGTGGCACGACCGCACCGAGGTCGAGCAGCGTCTCGGCCGCAGTCGTCACCGGCACGCCCTTTCGTGTTTCTGCGGGCAGCAGGTTGGTCGTGGTCCGATGGACGCGCACATCGGTCAGCCGCACCCGCGCGTCGGTCACCAGCGTGACCTCGGGCTTCTGGGGGTGCGGAGTCAGATTCCACAGCCAGGCGCCCGCCCGATGCGAAGCCCGCACGCCTTCCTGGTGGGTGGCGAGCACCGCGGCGAGATGCGGTACGGCGGCGTCCGCCTCGTGCCCGCACACGAAGTAAACGCCAGCACGAACGCGACGCCACGCGCCCTGTGACACGCGAGTCCGCAGCATTTTCCGCGTGATCCGAAGTTCTCGCGCTTGGGTCAAGGTGAACAGCCCCAGTTGCGTGGCGGCCAGCGCCATCAGGGCTCTCTCTGCTTCGTGGTTCACAACCCGTCCTCGTTGGTCAGTGGTGGACCTCACTGGGGCCGCTACCGACCAACGAGCACGCAGTGAACGCTGGTTGGTCGATCGTGGCCCTTCGGATCGACGAGGGGAGTGGTGTCTCTCAGTAAATCAGGGGGGTGTAACAATCGGGGCGTGAGCGAGCTCATCGTGGTGGCGGGTATGTCGGGGGCGGGGCGGTCGACGGCGGCGGCGACGTTCGAAGACGCGGGTTGGTACGTGATCGACAACATGCCCGCCGAACTCGCCGGCCGGGTCGTCGACGTGGTCGGTCGACCGGACGGGATCGAGAAGATCGTGCTCGTCGTCGGACGCGCCGGCACCGACCTCGAGGGATTGGCCACGGCCATCACCGAACTGCGGCAGGCCGGCACGCAACTCCGCGTGCTCTATCTGGACGCTGCGGACGACGTGCTGGTCCGTCGCTACGAAGGC
This sequence comes from Actinomycetota bacterium, assembly GCA_048498715.1. Taxonomy (GTDB): domain Bacteria; phylum Actinomycetota; class Acidimicrobiia; order Acidimicrobiales; family JACCXE01; genus JACCXE01. Next base: position 303,105 of record JBEHXL010000003.1, read on the forward strand.
ACCCGGCGTCGCCACCCCGTCGAAGGCGCCGGCGTCGAGGGCGCGATCGCGCTCGAGCGGGCGCTGCTCGCGCCCGTGCGCAACCTGGCCGACGTCGTGATCGACACGACCGATCTCAACGTGCATCAGTTGCGCAACCGCATCCTCGACGTGTTCACCGAACACAAGCTCGACTCGAAGCTCCGCATCGCCGTGGTGTCGTTCGGGTACAGCCACGGCTTGCCGCGCGACGCCGACCTCGTTCTGGACTGTCGTTTCCTGCCGAACCCGCACTGGATTCCCGAGCTTCGCCCGCACACCGGCCTCGACGGTGACGTCCGCGACTACGTGCTCGGGCAGCCCGCCGCGAAGGAGTTCCTCACCAAGATCGACGACCTCGTGGGGATGTTGCTGCCGGCCTACGTGGACGAGGGCAAGTCGTACCTCACGATCGCCGTCGGCTGCACCGGGGGGCGGCACCGCTCGGTGGCGATCGCCGAGGAACTGCACAACCGGATCGAACAGCGCGGCTTCCTGTCGAACATCTCGCACCGCGACGTCTCCAAGTGACGTTGCCGGCCGACGGTCCTGCGGTCGTCGGGCTCGGTGGCGGTCACGGCCTCGACACCACGTTGCGTGCGGCGCGCGCCTACGCCCGCGAGATCACCGGCATCGTGTCGGTGGCGGACGACGGGGGAAGCTCAGGCCGTCTTCGCGAGTCCTACGGGCTGCCGGCGGTCGGCGACATTCGTCGCTGTCTCGGCGCGCTGGCCGATTTCGACACACCGTTGGCGCAGTCCCTGGAGTACCGCTTCCGCGAGGGGGAGCTGCACAACCACCCCGTCGGCAATCTGCTGCTCGCCGGGCTTGCCCAGGCCACAGGCGATTTCATCGGCGCGGTGCAGGAAGTCGGAAGATTGCTCGGTGCTTGCGGCACCGTTCTGCCCGCGACCGACGGACCGGTTCGCCTCGCCGCCGACCTCGACGACGGCACGACCGTACGTGGGCAGGTCCTCGTCGACCACGCCCAGCCGATCGCCGCGATCCGGTGCGAGCCGGCCGACGCGCGTCCACCGCAAGCAGCGCTCGACGCGATCGCCGCCGCGAATCAAGTCGTGATCGGGCCGGGGTCGCTGCACACGAGCCTGCTGGCGGTGCTTGCCGTGCCGGGAATTGCTGAGGCAGTGGCCGCAAGTCGGGCTCCGACAGTGTTCGTTGCGAACCTCCGGGCCGTCCGCAGCACCTACGACTGGGACCTCGCTCGGCACCTCCGTTCGCTCGCCGCGCACGGGGTCCGTCCCGACGTCGTGCTGGTCGACGAGCACTCCCACATGGCCGAAGGGCCGTTGCCGACAGACGTCGCAGTGGTCCGGTGCCCGTTGGCTCGCTTCGATACCCCAGCGCATGACCCCGTCCAACTGGCGAAAGCCCTCGCTGATCTGGTCGGATAGGGCCAGACGAGTCGATCTCAAGGAGTCCCATCACATGGCAATTCGTGTCGGCATCAACGGCTTCGGCCGCATCGGCCGCAACTTCCAGCGGGCCATCCTGGCCTCGGGCGCCGATATTCAGATCGTGGGCGTCAACGATCCCGGCATGGACACTGCGACCGCGTCGCACCTCATGAAGTACGACTCGACGCACGGCCGCCTCGGTGTCGCGGTCAGTGCGACGAAGGACTCGATCACGGTCGGCGGCAACAAGATCAAGTACACCCAGGAGCGCGACCCGAAGGCGCTGCCGTGGGACGAGCTCAAGGTCGACGTCGTGATCGAGTCGACGGGCATCTTCACCGACGGCGAGAAGGCTTCGGCTCACCTCGACGCCGGCGCACCCCGCGTCATCATCAGTGCCCCGGCCACGAACGTCGATGCGACCTTCGTAGTCGGCGTCAACGAGAAGTCGTTCAAGAAGAGCATGAAGATCGTGTCGAACGCTTCGTGCACCACGAACTGCTTCGTCCCGATGATCAAGGTCCTGGACGACGCATTCGGCGTCGAGAAGGGCCTCATGACGACGGTCCACGCCTACACGAACGACCAGAACCTCCTCGACCTGGCCCACAAGGACATGCGTCGGGCCCGAGCGTCGGCCATCAACATCACGCCGAGCACGACCGGTGCGGCTCGCGCCACCGCTCTCGTACTCGAATCGATGAAGGGCAAGCTCGACGGCACCTCGCTGCGCGTGCCCGTGCCGGACGGCTCGATCACCGACTTCACCGGCATCCTGAAGAAGGAAGTCACCGTCGAGCAAGTCAACGCCGCGTTCAAGAAGGCGGCCACCAAGGGCCCGCTGGCCGGTGTGCTCGTCTATACGGAAGATCCGATCGTCAGCTCCGACATCGTCGGCTCGCCCGCCAGCTGCACCTTCGACGCCGGCCTCACCATGGCCATGGGCAACATGGTCAAGGTGCTCGGCTGGTACGACAACGAAATGGGTTACTCGACCCGCCTCGTCGATCTCGCGAAGATCGTCGGCGGCGCCAACGTCAAGAAGTAGTAGTGAACCCGGCGGACGGCGTTCCCGTCCTCGAGGACCTCGGCGACCTCAGCGGTCGTCGGGTCCTCGTTCGTTGCGACTTCAACGTGCCCGTCCACGACGGGGTCATCACTGATGATCTGCGCATCCGTGCGGCGTTGCCGACGCTCACGTTCCTGCAGGACAAGGGCGCTCGGGTCACAGCGTGTACCCACTTCGGTCGCCCCAAGGGCTTCCCGGATCAGAAGTACTCCGTCGCCCCCATCCGGGCGCGGCTGAAAGAGCTGGCGCCTGACGTCGAACTGCTCGAGAACCTCCGTTTCGACGCGGGCGAAGAGGGCAACGATCCGAAGTTCGTCGACCAGCTGATCGACGGGTTCGACGCGTACGTCAACGACGCATTCGGGGCCTCGCACCGCGCCCACGCATCCATCGTCGGTCCTCCTCGATTCCTGCCGAGCGCGGCCGGGCGGCTGCTGGCCAAGGAGATCGACGTGCTCGGCGGTCTGCTCGACAAGCCGCGGCGCCCCTTCGTCGTCGTGATGGGGGGCGCCAAGGTCAGCGACAAGCTCGGCGTCCTCGGTGTCATGGCGGAGAAGGCCGACAAGGTCCTCATCGGTGGTGCCATGGCGTTCAACTTCTGGGCCGCCCAGGGCGTCGCGATCGACAACCCGTTCATCGAGCCCGACTTCTTCGAGCAGTGCAAGAAGCTGCTCGCCGGCGGCAAGGTGATGGTCGCCCACGACTTCCGCACCGAGCGCGGCGGCCAACTCATGGAGGTCGGCCCCGAGCAGGTGTCCGAGTATGGCGGCCGCGACATCGGTCCGCGCACGGCGATGGACTTCGCCGACCAGGTCGCCGAAGCGAGCACGGTCCTGTGGAACGGCCCGATGGGTGTCTTCGAAGACCCGATGTTCGAGGCGGGCACGCGCGCGGTGGCCGACGCGATGGCGCAGAACGAGCGCGCTTTCACCGTCATCGGCGGCGGCGACAGCGCGGCAGCCGTTGCGCAGTTCAAGCTCGACAAGTACATCGACCACATCTCGACGGGCGGCGGCGCCTCCCTCGAGCTCATCGAGCAGGGCGACCTTCCCGGTCTCAAAGCCCTGCGTAACGGAGTGCACCCGCATGCCTGAGAAGCGCAAGCCGCTCATTTCCGGAAACTGGAAGATGCACCACGATCACCTCGAGGCGATCCGCGTCATCCAGAAACTGGCGTTCCGGCTGGAGAACGAGGTCTACAAGAAGACCGACGTGTCGGTGCATCCGCCGTTCACGGATCTGCGCGCGCTGCAGACGCTCATCGATGTCGACGGGCTGCAGATCATCCTCGGTGCGCAGCACTGCCACTGGGAGGAAAAGGGCGCCTTCACGGGTGAAGTGAGTCCGGCGTTCCTGAGCAAGCTGGGCGTGCAGTTGGTGATTGCAGGTCACTCCGAGCGGCGCGAACTGTTCGGCGAGACCGACGAAATGGTCAACCGCAAGGTGCTCTCGATCCTCAAGCACGGCATGACGCCGATCATGTGCTGTGGCGAAACGCTCGACGAACGCGAGGCGGGCGAGGCGGAGTCGAAGATCCAAGGCCAAGTGACCGCAGGCCTCGCCGGGGTGAACCCCGCCGACGTCGGTCGCATGGTCATCGCGTATGAGCCCATCTGGGCCATCGGTACCGGCCAGACCGCGACGAGCGAGGACGCGCAGGCCATGTGCAAGACGGTCCGCAAGACCGTCGCCGACGTTGCCGGGGCGGAAGCGGCGGCCGGCGTGCGGATTCAGTACGGCGGTTCGGTCAAGCCAGGCAACATCGCCGAACTCATGGCGTGCCCCGACATCGACGGAGCGCTGGTCGGCGGGGCGAGCCTCGACGCGGACGACTTCGCCGCGATCGCTGGTTACTAGGTCTCACCGAGTATTCTTGGCGCCCGCTATGGGTCTTCTCGCCGTCAACGTCCTCACTGCAGGCATTCTGACGATCCACGTGATCGTCTCCATCGCGCTGATCGTGCTGATCCTGCTGCACAGCGGTCGCGGCGGCGGTCTGTCCGACATGTTCGGCGGCATGGGCTCGGTGGCGGCCGGTTCGACGGTCGTCGAGCGCAACCTCGACCGCATCACCATTGCGGCAGCGCTGGCCTTCGGGTTCACCACGCTGATCCTTGCCCTTCGTATGCAGTAAGCGCCGCGGCCTCCCGGCCGCGGTCGCGGCGTTGCTCCTGCTCGCCGCGTGTAAGGGCGACGACGATCGTCCCGTCACTGCGCCAAGCGCGACTCGAGCGACCGCGACCGGTGTCGTGCGCGTCGGCGTGTGGGAGTCGGCGGATCCGTCCGGCGGCACCTATGGCGCGGCGGCGACGCGGTCGCTGATCTACCCCCAGCTGTTTCGGGCCACGCCCGACGGCACGTGGGAACCGTCGATCGTGGTCAAGGGCTCCGACCGCACCGCCCTCGACGGGAAATCGGCCCGCTTCAAGATTCGTCCCGACGCCGTGTGGAGCGACGGCACGCGTGTCGGCGTGCGCGACCTCCGTCGCACCATCGACCCGCGCTTCGTCACGAGGATCGACGCGCCGACTGCTCGAGGCGAGATCGTCGTGCACTTCACCCAGAAGTTGCCGGGTTGGCGTCGAATGTGGTCCGGGCTCGACGCGATCGCACCGCCGAAGGACGGCGTCTATGGCGGGCCCTACAAGCTCGATCACGTGACGGCCAACCTCGAAACGGTTCTCGTCGCGAACCCGCGCTACTTCGAGCCTGCGCAGATTCGCGAGGTGCATTTCGTTCTCGTGCCCCAGGGGGAGGTCGCGATCCGCCTCATGGAGCGGGGCGACCTCGACGTGATCACCCCGACCGCGTTCACCGATCGCACCGCGCGCCTCGAGCGCATCAAGGACGCGAACGTGCTGCGGGGTGATCCGAAGAAAGGTGGCTTGACGGTCGCGCTCGTCGCGAACCCGGCGCGGCTGGAGGCGCCGCAGCGTCAGTCGCTGCTCACGATCGTGGATGCGAAGCGGTTCGTGGACGTCGTGCTGCACGACGAGGCCGTCTTCGAGGGTCGCTCCACCCCGGTGGTCAAGCCGACGCCCACCTCGGCAGTTCCGTCGATCAGCGAGCCGGTGGAATCGGCGCCGGTCACGCAATTCGTACACGCCATGCAACGGCGCGGGCGCATCACGGGCATCACGTTCGACACCCGCCAAGGCGAGTTTGATCAGATCCTCGGCGCGTACGCGCGCAGCGACTTCGACGTCTTCGTCCGCGTGCAACCGACAACGCCCGATCGCTGCTGGATCTGCGAGGCGTCGACGGTGGACGCCGCTCTTGCGTCGCAGGCCGACGCGCGCGTCGCCGGCGCAGCCACCCGCCTCGAGCGTGAGATGCATGACGCGGCAATCGTGGTGCCGCTGTGGCGCGAGGTCCCGGTGATCGCCGTCCGCGATGGGCTCGAGGGAGTGGCGCCGAACGGCTTCAGCCTCGCCGGACCGGCCTGGAATCTCGGCGATTGGCGTTGGCGCAACTAAGACCACGAAATAGTGGGTAATGCGTTGAGGTGCAGATGCTCGACGTTCGCGCGCGCGTGTGTTTAAGTTCCACTCGTCGTAACGCGCAGCATTCTTCACAACGTGCGCTGGGGTCCATAGAACGGATCAACCAGGGAGGTTCGTAGTGAAACGACCAGGGCGAGCAGCGGCGATAGCCGCCGCGCTGCTGACCATAAGCATGATCGGGGCCGCGTGCGGTTCCGACAGCAACGACGACAACGGCGCGAGTTCGGACACGACCGTCGCCAATGTCCCGAAGGGCGGCACGCTCGTCATCGGTGCTGAGCAAGAGCCGGACTGCATGGACTGGATGGGCAGTTGCGGTGGCTCGACGTGGGGTGACTACATGGTGAAGGAAAACACCATGCCCAAGACGATGGACTTCGTACGTAACGGCAACAGCTACACGTACAAGCACTCGAGCTTGTTGACCGAAGAACCGACCCTCGAGACGAGCCCGGTCCAGAAGATCACGTACAAGATCAACCCGAAGGCCGTCTGGAGCGACGGACAGCCGATCACCTCGTCCGACTTCAAGTACACGTGGGACCAGGTCGCGAACACGTCCGACATTTACGACAAGACGGGCTACGACCTCATCGCCGGCGTCGACGACTCCGATCCCGCGGTCGCGGTCGTCACGTTCAAGCAGGGCGAGACGTACTCGGACTGGAAGTCGCTGTTCACCGCGAACTACGGCATCTACCCGAGCCACATCCTGCAGGGCAAGGACCGCAATGCCGAGATGAAGGATGGTTACGACTTCTCGGCCGGTCCCTGGATGATGCAGGGCGGCAAGGCCGGTTGGGTCAAGACCGACAACATCACACTTGTACCGAACCCCAAGTACTGGGGTGAGAAGCCCAAGCTCGACAAGGTCATCTTCAAAGTTCAGGCCGACACCTCCGCCGAGTTCACGGCGTTCAAGTCGGGTCAGGTGTCGATGATCTGGCCGCAGCCGCAGCTCGATGCGGTCGACCAGATCAACGCAGGCCTGCCGAATACGAGCAAGGACATCTCGTCCAAGACCGGCAACTTCGAAGCGCTGTGGCTCAACAACGGTGTTGCGCCGTTCAACGACGTTGCGGTTCGCAAGGCCGTCGCCTACGCGGTCGACCGTGCCGCGATCGTGAAACGTCTCTTCGGCGCTCTCGGCGTCACGCAGCCGCTGCAGGACCTCAACGGCCCGATCGTGAGCCAGTTCACCGACGCCCAGGCGTACTCGAAGTACAAGCTCGATCTCGACAAGGTCAACAGCGTCCTGACTGAGGCCGGCTGGGCCAAGGGTGCGGACGGGATCTGGGCCAAGGGCGGCCAGCGCCTGGCCTTCAAGGTTCGCACGACAGCAGGCAACAAGCGTCGTGAGACGACCGAGCAGATCCTGCAGACGCAATTCAAGGCCGCGGGCATGGAAATGACCGTTGACAACATCAAGGCGGGTGACCTCTTCGGTAAGGCGCTGCCCACCGGTGACTTCCAGGCCGCGATCTACGCCCAGGTGCTCACGTCGCTCCAGGCGAGCACGTGCAACCTGTTCTGCTCGAAGAACATGGGGCCGATCGGTCAGTCGGGAGGCAACAACTACACCCGCACCAGCATCGCGGCGCTCGATGCACAGTTGAAGAAGACCGACGGCGAACTCGACGAATCCAAGTTGGCCGAGGCTGGCAAGGCAGCGTCGAAGATCTCCGCCGACAACGTCATCAGCCTGCCCATCGACCCGCTGCCCACCATCCTGTTGTGGGACTCGAGCAAGATCGTCGGCCACGTCGAAGACAACGCCCTCGCGGGGCCGTTCGTCAACATGAACACCTGGGGTGTGAGGTCCTAGAGAACGGGGGACCGAGTTGCTGACGTACTCGATACGACGCGTCATCTACTCGGTCCCTGTTCTTCTCATTGCGTCGTTTCTGTTGTTCGCCTTCGTGCGGACGACGTTCGACCCCACTGCTCGGTTGGCTGCCTCACGCGATCCGGAAGTCCGGATCCGTGAGCAGCACCGACTTGGTCTCGACGACCCGCTCGTCACGCAGTACTCGCGCTGGCTCAAGGGCGCGGTGAAGGGCGACTTCGGTCAGAGCGAGATCACGCGGGAAGAGGTCACCAAAACGATCCGACGTGGCATGACCAACACGCTGCAGCTGATCGTGATCGGCGGTTTTGTGTCATGCGTGATCGCGCTTGCGGTGGGCGTGTATTCCGCCACCAAGCAGTACTCCATACCGGACTACTTGTTCACGGGGCTGTCGTATATCGGGGTGGCGATGCCGCCCTTCTGGTTCGGTCTTATCGCGATCCAGTTCTTCGCGGTGCAACACCATTGGTTGTTGTCGCTCGGCCTGCACACGGGTGACAGCAAAGCGTTCGACCTCGACTATCTGAAGCATCTGCCGTTGCCGATCGCGACGCTGTGCGTCCAGATCGTTGCGTCGTGGAGTCGCTACGAACGCGCTTCGATGCTCGATGCCTTGAACGCGGACTACGTGCGCACCGCCAAGGCCAAGGGTTTGCCGCAACGAACCGTCGTTCTCAAGCACGCCTTGCGCAACGCCCTCATACCGTTCGTCACAGTTGTTGCGCTCGACTTCGGTGCGCTGTTCGGCGGCCTGATCATCACCGAGTCGATCTTCTCGATCGGCGGCATGGGTCGGGTGTTCTTCTCGGCCATCCAGCAGGGCGACGCGTACGTGCTCGAAGCGTGGATGCTGGTGGCCGCCGTCATGATCATCGGCTTCAACCTCGTCGCTGACCTTCTTTACGGCGTGCTCGACCCCCGCATCCGCCTCTCATGAGCATCGTCCCCGACTTCGCCAGCGCGACCGTCGAGCCGACGCCCGAGGGAGAGTTCGAGCCGACTCCGAGGACGCAGTGGCAGCTCATTCGTCGCCGCTTCTTCCACCACAAGTTGGCCGTACTAAGCCTTGTCGTGCTCGTGTTGTTGATCGCGGTGTGTTTCGGCGCCCACTGGATCGCGCCGTACCCGAAGGGCAAGCAGGACCTGCTGCTGGGCCCGGTCGGCCCCGGCGCCAAGCACTGGTTCGGCACGGACCAACTCGGCATCGACCAGCTGACGACGTTGCTCTATGCGGGTCAGGTCTCGTTGAAGATCGGGTTGACGGTCGCACTGATCTCCACCGTGATCGGCACCATCGTCGGATCTATCGCGGGCTACTACGGCAAGGTCTGGGACCAGCTCCTCATGCGTGCGACCGACCTGTTCCTCGTCGTTCCACAGATCGCCGTGCTCGCCATCGCCCTCAAGAAGTTCGGGCACACGGTGAACTGGATCATCGTCGTACTTGCTGCGCTCGGCTGGATGTACGTGGCGCGCATCGTGCGCGGCCAGGTCCTGTCGATCAAGGAGAAGGAGTACGTCGAAGCGGCCCGTGCGAGCGGCGCGTCCAGCGCCCGCATCATCGTGCGCCACATCCTTCCGAACTGCATCGGTCCAATTCTTGTCAACGCGACGCTCGCGATTGCCGGCGCCATCATCACGGAGTCGACGCTTTCGTTCCTCGGCTTCGGCATCCAGATCCCGGACGAGTCTTGGGGTCACATGCTGTCGTCGGCGGAGGGCAACTTCTCCATCAACACGCACCTGCTCTATTACCCGGGACTGATGATTCTGTTGACGGTGCTGTGCGTGAACTTCCTCGGCGACGGATTGCGCGACGCGTTTGACCCGCAGGCGAGGCGATGACCGAAGACGCGCTCGTTCTCGAAGTGCGCGACCTCACTGTGAGCTTCCCGACCGACGACGGGGAGGTCCACGCGGTCGACGGGTTGACCTTCGGCGTGCGGGCCAACGAGACGCTCGGCCTCGTCGGCGAGTCGGGTTCGGGCAAGAGCGTCACCTCGATGGCGATCCTCGGCCTGCTTCCACGCTCGGCGAAAGTGAGCGGAAGCATAAAGCTGCGCGGGGAAGAGTTACTCGGCGCCGACGACAAGGAACTGCGGTCGATCCGCGGCGAGCGCATCGCGATGGTCTTCCAGGACGCGCTCACCGCGCTCAATCCGGTCTTCACCGTTGGTGACCAGATCGAAGAAGCCATCGCCGTCCATCACGAACTCGACAAGAAGACGCGGCGCGAACGCGCCGTCGATCTTCTCGATGTCGTCGGTATCCCGAACCCCGAGCGGCGGATCGATCAGTACCCCCACGAGTACTCGGGCGGCATGCGCCAGCGGGCGATGATCGCGATGTCGATTGCGAACGATCCCGAGGTACTCATCGCCGACGAGCCGACCACCGCCCTCGACGTGACGATCCAGGCTCAGGTGCTCGAGGTCTTCGAACGCATCCAGGACCGCACCCGTTCGAGCGTGATCCTGATCACGCACGATCTCGGTGTTGTGGCCGGAACGGCCGATCGGGTGCTGGTCATGTACGCCGGTCGCGAGGTGGAGCTTGGCGATGTGGATCAACTCTTCTACAACCCGCGTCATCCGTACACCCGGGGGCTTTTGGCGTCGTTGCCGCGCGTCGACGGATCCCGCCTCGCTCGGCTCAACCGCATCAAGGGCCAGCCGCCGTCGCTGATCGCGGTGCCGTCAGGTTGCGCGTTCCATCCTCGCTGCAACGACGCCATGCTCCCCGGTCCTTGCGCGACCGAACGTCCTGAGTTGCGGTCCGTCGAATCGCGCCATCGATCCGCGTGTCATTTCGCAGAAGACCTACCGGTCCTGAGCGCGGCCGACATCGGCGCGACGAGTGCCGCCGACGAGGGCTCGGTGGAAGAGCTGTGAGCGTCCTCGAAGTCCATGACCTCGTGAAGGAGTTCCCCATTCGGGGCGGACTGCTGCAGCGCGAGGTGGCAACGGTGAGTGCAGTCGCCGGCGTGTCGTTCTCGGTCGACCGAGGCAAGACGCTCGGGCTCGTCGGCGAGTCCGGGTGCGGCAAGTCGACGACGGGCCGCGTCTTGCTCGGCCTCATTCCGGCGACGTCAGGCTCGGTGCAGTTCGAGGGCGACGAAGTGGTCGGCAAGTCAGGTCGCGCCTTGCGCGCCATGCGAGCCAAAGCCCAGATCGTCTTCCAGGATCCGTACGCGTCGCTCAACCCGCGCATGACGGTGCGGGCGATCATCGAGGAGCCGATGCGCATTCACGGCGTCGAAAAAGCAGAGCGCGACCACCGGTTCTCGACGCTGCTCGACCGCTGTCACCTCAAGCCGGAGTTCGCCAACCGCTATCCACACGAATTCTCCGGCGGTCAACGCCAGCGCATTGGCATCGCGCGAGCACTCGCTCTCGAACCGGACCTCATCGTCTTGGACGAGCCGGTGTCCGCGCTCGACGTCTCAATCCAAGCCGGAGTGGTGAACCTGCTCGAAGACTTACAGGACGAGCTGGGCCTGGCCTACGTCTTCATTGCGCACGATCTCTCCGTCGTGCGGCACCTCTGCGATGACGTGGCGGTCATGTATCTCGGCAAGATCGTCGAGATGGGGGACCGCACGACGGTCTACGAGACGCCGATGCACCCTTACACCCAGGCGTTGCTTTCGGCGGTCCCGGTGCCGGACCCGCGCAAGGAACGACAGCGGCATCGCATAGTCCTGCAGGGCGACCCGCCGAGTCCCGTGAACCCGCCATCGGGTTGCCGCTTTCGCACGAGATGTTGGAAGGCGCAGGACATCTGCGCCGAACAGGAGCCGCCGCTCGTCGATCATGGCAACGGCCAGGTAGTCGCGTGCCACTTCGCCGAGGTGAAGCCGACGGTCTAGCGACGAGCGAGGTGCGTGACGCTGCGTGGTCCGAAGGGGCGGAGCGTCACGACGTAGCGGTCGGGAAGAACGAGTTGCACGCGGCCGAGCCGAGCGGGGGAGAGAGCGGCGCCTTCGTCGTAGGTCCAGCTCGCCAGAACGTGTTGTGGTCGCGCGAGCAGCGGGCTGGCCTTGAGCGCGACCAGGCGTCGGTCGGTTACCGCGAGCACGAAGCCAACGCGGGGCACGTGGCGAACGGACCGACGACGGGAAGCGATCACCCGGTCGGCGTCGACGAGACGCTCATCGTCGTCCAGTACGTCCTCGATCGCGCCGCGATTCCTTTCCAGCCACTGACTCACGTTTCGTGAACCTCGGCCGATGAGTAACGGTGAGCCCGTTTGGGTAACCTCGCGCCTGCTGTTTGGGGCCAACTGAATAAGGAGTGACAGTGGATCTCCAAGTATTGGCCGAAAACAGCGTGATCAGTGGTGGCATGGCGGACGTCGCCGTGTCGCGAGAGCGATCGCGCGGGCGCCGGTTGTTCAAGCTCTTCCTGGTCGGAGCGCTCGTCGCCGGATGGCTCTGGTCGCGCCTCCTGAGCGGCAATCCGCCCTGGCCGGTGTGGCACATGCCCGCCGTCATTGCGACGGCGTTGCCGTTGCTGCTCCTTGTCGTCATTCTCGGTGTCGCGTTGCTGGCGCCGTTGCTCATGGCGGGCCGTTCGCCTCATGTGTTGTACCGCTCGTCCGAGATCGACACGTCGTTCGCGGATGTGAAGGGCGCGCCGGTCGTCGTCGAAGAAGTCATCAAGACCCTCAACCTGTTCCTGGCGCACAAGACCTTCAAGGACTCCATGGGCGGTACGCCGCGTCGCGCCATCCTTTTCGAGGGACCGCCCGGTACCGGTAAGACCTACATGGCCAAAGCGATGGCCAAGGAAGCCGGCGTGCCGTTCCTGTTCGTCTCGTCGTCGGCCTTCCAGTCGATGTACTACGGACAGACCAACCGCAAGATTCGCTCGTACTTCAAGGCGCTGCGCACGATGGCGCGCAAAGAAGGCGGCGCGATCGGTTTCATCGAAGAGATCGACGCGGTCGGTGGTTCGCGCGCGGGCATGGGCTCGGGCAAGGGCGAAGGCGTCACGGGCGTGGTCAACGAACTGCTGATCCAGCTGCAGTCGTTCGATCAGCCGCCCGGGAGCGTCCGGGTCAACAACTGGATCGTCGACCAGATCAACCGATTCCTGGCGCCGCATCGGCAACTCAAGAAGGCAAAGCCGAAGGCGGCGAACATCCTCGTCGTCGGCGCCACCAACCGCGCCGGTGATCTCGACCCCGCGCTGCTGCGCCCCGGGCGCTTCGATCGCTCGGTGTATTTCGACTTGCCCACGCGCGCTGGCCGACGGGAAATCATCGACTACTACCTCTCGAAGAAGTCGCATGAACCTCAACTAGACGATGAGAGAGTGCGCGACCGTCTCGCGGCGATGACCGCGGGTTACTCACCCGTCATGATCGAGCACATCCTCGACGAGGCGCTCGTGTGGGCGCTCCGTCGGGGTGCGCAAGAGCTGTCCTGGGAAGACCTGCAGCGGGCGAAGATGACCGAAGAAATCGGCGTCGGCCAGCCGATCGAATATACCGAAGCAGAGCGCCGCACGATTGCGACCCACGAAGCGGGCCACGCCGTCGTAGCGTGGCTTGCCGGCAAGGGACGCAAGCTCGAGGTGCTGTCGATCATCAAGCGCAAGGAGTCACTCGGCCTGTTGGCGCACTCCGAGATCGAAGAGCGCTTCCTCAAATCCGAGAGCGAACTACGCGCCCTCATCCTCATCGCGATGGGCGGTCTGGTCGCCGAGGAGATCTTCTTCGGCGAAACGACGTCGGGCCCGAGCAGTGACCTGCAGGCCGCGACCACCTACGCCGCGATGATGATCGGCAGCCTGGGTATGGATGGGAGCTTGTTTTCCTACGAGGCCATTCAGTCGCCCCACGCCAACATCGTCGCCAAGGTGACGTCGAGCGAGGACGGACAAGCGCGCGTCGAGAAGCTGCTACGTGGCGCGCACGACGACGCCAAGCGGATGCTCGAGGACAACCGCCACCTCGTCGAAGCACTGCGCGATGCGCTGCTGGTTCGGACGGAACTGATCGGCGAAGAGATCGGCGACGTGATCGTTGCGGCCACGCCTACTCAGGAAGCGCTCCGCCTGATCTAACTAGTTAGTTGTGCGTCCGTTGTCGCTGACTTGGCGACCGGTAGCGCTCGCACCCCCAAGGTGACTCCCGACAAATCGGTGGGGCACTGCGGACAAGGGAGAGCGCGATGGAACGCGACGCGCAAAGAAGCCTCCGGGCTTTGCTGGTGGTGGCTTTGATTGCGGGGCTGCTGAGTTCATTCAGTCCCGCGCATGCCTTCCCATCCACGGCGGACGAATCGAAGTTCGTCACGTTCGGTCTGGACGCCTGCCGGCTCACGGCCGGCACGACGCTAGCCATCGCGGGCAAATTCATCTGCCCCGATTCGATGTACGTGTCAGGCAACCTCGGCAAGTCGTGGAACGAACTCGACCTCGTGCCGCATCGCTTGACGACGTCGCTGGGCTCGCAGTCCGGCGCGACGACCGACTACAAGGTCAGCGTTGCGGCCGACGGCGTGACCAAC